>JAUIJU010000176.1 GCA_030431095.1 Gammaproteobacteria bacterium
AATGCGGAACATGGCGGTTCAGGGATGCTGGAGGGCGTGGAGTGACATTATCCCCACGTGGGGGTTCGGTTTCACGCTTGCAACGACTATTCTTTTCCCATGACTCCGAAACCCGCTAAACGTGGTGAGCGTCCCGGCCAGGTCCGCATCATTGCCGGTGAATGGCGCGGCAGGAAACTGCCGGTACCCGACGTGCCCGGTTTGCGCCCGTCCGGCGACCGTGGCCGAGAAATCCTGTTCAACTGGCTGGCGCCCCATCTGCCGGGCGCGCGCTGCGCCGACCTGTTCGCCGGCAGCGGCGCGCTGGGATTCGAAGCCGCCAGCCGCGGCGCGGCGCACGTCGACCTGGTGGAAATCGCGCCCCTGGCGGTCGGCGCGCTGGTCGAATCCTGCGAGGCGCTGGGCGCGGAACAGGTCAAGGTACACCGGGCCAACGCCGTGGACTGGATTGGCCAGCAGTCTCCCGACAGTCTTGACCTGGTGCTTCTCGACCCTCCCTTCGACAGCGGCCTGGCCATCCAGGCCCTGGGCAAGCTGCAGCAGGTGGCGTGTGTCGCCCCCGGGGGGTTCGTATATGTCGAGACCGCCGCGCAGCTCCCTGAGCTGGTGATGCAGGCGCCCTTCACGCTGTGGAAGGAAAAAGTGGTGGGGGAGGTGCGGATGCGGGTGTTCGTTCGCGGAGAAGGGTAGGCGCAAGGCGGGCGCTGGGCTTCCACCCACCCGAGCCCCGCTCCGTGCGTTAAAATACGCCTCCAAACCCAGCGACGAAGCCCCCCCATCCCGTGCCCACGCAGACCACCGCCATCTATCCCGGCACTTTCGACCCCGTCACCCACGGTCACACGGACCTGGTGGCGCGCGCCGCGCGCGTGTTCGACCGGGTGGTGGTGGCGATCGCCGAGAGCCCGCACAAAAAACCGTTGTTCAGCCTGGAACGGCGTATCCAGATGACCGAGGGCGTGCTGGCGGACAGGGACAACGTCGAGGTGGTGGGTTTCGACACCCTGCTGATCGAGTTCGCGAAGGAAATGGGCGCCAATGTTCTGATCCGCGGCCTGCGCGCCGTGTCGGACTTCGAGTACGAGTTCCAGCTGGCCAGCATGAACCGTCACCTGCACCCGGAAATCGAAACCCTGTTCCTGACCCCGGACGAGAACTACAGCTTCATTTCCTCGTCACTGGTCAAGGAAATCGCGCGCCTGGGCGGGGACGTGTCCAGCTTCGTCAGTGATACCGTGATGGATGCGCTGAACGCCGAATTCGGTACCTGAGCCATGTCCCTGACGATCACCGAGGAATGCATCAACTGCGATGTGTGCGAACCCGTGTGCCCCAACGAGGCCATCTACCAGGGCGTGGAAATCTACGAGATCGACCCGAACCTGTGCACCGAGTGCGTGGGGCACCATGACGAGCCGCAGTGCGTGGAAGTGTGCCCCGTCGAATGCATTCCAAAAGACCCCGACAACGAAGAATCCGAGGATCAATTGTGGGAAAAGTACCGTCGCCTGACGGCCGCCGCGGCGGTCTGAGCCGCCCCTTTGTCCAGACCCTGGCCCCGGCCCTGAGTCGGGCCGCCGTGTTCTGCGCCGGGCTTTTGTTCGCCCTGGGCGCGGTGGCCGCGG
>JAUIJU010000177.1 GCA_030431095.1 Gammaproteobacteria bacterium
AGCAGGGTGCCGCGATAGTGAACCGTCACCGTGTCCGTCGGACCGGGGCGCGGCCCGTCACCCTGTTCCTTCACCAGGTACTGCAGCCCCGATTCCGTGGTGATCACGCCGTCCCTGTTGGCGTTCTCGGCCAGGAACTGGTCGGCCTTTGCCTTGTTTTCCGTCGCCACCGCGGCCTGCTCCACCGCCTGCGCTTCCTGACGCTGGGCGATATAAGCCTGGCGGATGGCCTGGGCCTCTTCGTGGCTCAGCGCGGGTTCGCCACCCTCATACAGCGTACGAATGGCGGAAAACAACGTGTCCAGGTCGACTTCCGCGCCCTGTGCGCGTAGCGACTGCCCGACGTCCATGCCGATGATGTAGCCCAGCTTCTGCTCGTCCGTTTCCAGTTCGACCGCTCCGACCGTGGCGGTGAACGACAGCGCGCAGGCCGCCAGGCCGCTCGTGACCCATGATTTCATGAGTGTGTGACTCCTTGATGAATGCAAGGGGCGCATTGTCCGTGACCGGCCCGGGCGTCGCAAGCCGCATTCTGCGGACTTGCGTCGTATCGAAATAGTGTTATACTTCACTACAACACCTAATGACATCATCACGAACACGGCCAATCAGGACACCAGGAACGAACGATGCTGAACCTCAGACGCAAGCGCTCCGTACGCATCTCAGACCACCTCGCCATGACGGCGGCACTCTTGCTGACCCTGACCGCGGCCGGCGGGGTCCTGGCCGATCGCTTCATGGGCCCGGGGGACGCCCCCGCCACCGCAATGCCGGCGGCGACCGGTACGGCGGACCCGACGTCCGACGACGCCGAACCGACACCGCACGGCCTGAACGTGCGCGTGCTGCTGTTTCGCCACGGCTGAAGGCCCAATGGTCACACAGTGGAATGACAGCCAGCCCATCTACTGGCAGCTGAAAGAACGCACCATCGCCATGATACTGGATGGCACCCTGGCAGAAGGCGATGCCCTGCCCTCGGTGCGCAGCGTTGCGTCCGAATTTCAGCTCAATCCCATTACCGTGTCCAAGTCCTACCAGGCGCTGGTGGACGAAGGCCTGGTGGAGAAACGCCGCGGCCTCGGCATGTTCGTCTGCGAGGGCGCCAGGCGTCAGCTGATGGATAGCGAACGCCGCAAGTTCATCGACGAGGAGTGGCCCGCCACCCTGGAGCGCATCGCGCAACTGGGACTGGAACTGGAAGCGCTCCCCCGGCACAACGACAACGACTCGTGAATGAAGGAGAACGATCCCGATGAATGACGGGACACGCAACGTGATCGAGGCCCGCGGGCTGACCAAGCGCTACGGCAAGGCGAAGGCCGTGGACAACATCGACCTGACCATTCCACCCGGGCGCATCGTGGGCCTGATCGGCCCCAACGGCGCCGGCAAGACCTCGGCCCTGAAGGCCATGCTCGGCCTGGCCAGCTTCGAGGGCGAACTCAAGGTGCTGGGACGCGACCCCTCCCGGCAGCGCGCCGCGCTGATGGAGGACGTGTGTTTCATCGCCGACGTGGCGGTGCTGCCGCGATGGATCCGGGTACACGAGCTGATCGAGCTGACCGGAAAGATTCACCCCCACTTCAACCGC
>JAUIJU010000020.1 GCA_030431095.1 Gammaproteobacteria bacterium
CTCGCCGACCACCGAGAGTTCATCGTCCTGGTTGACGGCGCTCTGTTCGATGTCCACCAGGTGCCGGTCGCCTTCGGTGTACTTGCGCTTGATGTTGCCCTTGATGAAGATCACGTCTCCCTCGGGGTTGTGGCGGCGCAGTTTGCAGCCCGCCTTGCGCAGAAAGGCGTCGTCGCCCATCCAGTTGGTCAGGTGGTGCGTCAGCCAGGACGCCCGCTCGGGTCCGTAGTCGTATGCCCCTGGCGCGCCGACTTCGAGTGCGAAGTCTTCTTCCCAGTGTACCCGCTCGGGCACGTCGGGGATGCCGAAGCGGTTCTTGATGCCCAGCCCCGGGTGGGCGTCGATCAGTTGCCAGGCCAGCTTGTTGGCGCGGATGTAGAGCCCGCCCCAGCCCTGGGCGAAGCCGACGAAGCCGGTGACCGTCATCGGGCCCTTGAGCATGACCGGCAGGGCGTCTCCCTCGTTCACGTCCTCCCAGTAGCGCGGTGTCGAACCCCGGACTTCCTCCTTGCGGTAGTGCTCGTAAAACTGCTCGAGCTCTTCCTCGGAGTAGCGGCGCGGCGCTCTCTCGCGTACATGCGTGTACTTGGTGCCGCGTTCACGGGCCTGGTCGCGCTCGGTGCGGAAGCACCAGCTGTCGGCCTCGGCCACCTTGTCGCCTTCCTGGTTGTAGAAATCGACGTGGTAGATCTGCCGGATGGCGCGTCCGGCGAAACCGGTCTGGTGCTCGACCAGGTCTTTCAGGTGGGCCTCGGTTGAAATTTCGTCGTTGCGGCGCACGTGCTTGTGCCACGTCCAGTCCGAACCCGACCACATGGCGTGGACGCCGGGCAGTCCGCCCACGTAGCCGGAAATGATCCGGCTGGTCGTGAACAGGAAGGAGGGCAGGGCGACGATGCCGCCCAGCGCGGTGCCGGCCGCGTAGTCCGGATCACACCACAGCGGGTTGTCGTCACCGATGCCGTGCGCGTAGTGCCGGATGTTGTCCCGGGTCGCTTCGTAACACCATGGTTCGGCGGTCTGGCCGATCTTCACCCCGATGCGCGCGCGCAGGTCGTCGAGCGCGGCGTCGGTGATCTTGGGAAACTCCCGGGGAGCCGTTGCTGCTTGCATGTCTTGTTGTCTCTTTCAGTGGGTTTACAGCGCCTCGGACTCGCGGTCACGAAGCACTTTTCGGTTGATCTTTCCGGCCGGCGTCTTCGGCAGGCCGGATACGAAGGCGAGCAGGCGGGGGTATTCGTGAGCGCTCAGGCGGCTGCGCACCAGGTCCTGCACTTCCTCGGTAAACGCATCACTGCCATCCCGCTCGCTCACCACGAAGGCCTTGACCACCTGGCCGCGGAGTTCATCCGGCACACCGATCGCCGCGGCTTCGCGAACGTCCGGGTGCATCAGCATGGCGTTTTCGATTTCCACCGCGCTCATGGTCCAGCCGGCGGAGATGATGACGTCGTCGGCCCGGCCGCAATGATAGAAATAGCCGCCCTCGTCGACCTGGGCGAGGTCGCGGGTGGGGATCCACTGGCCACGGCGGTGGACCATCAGGAAGCCGGTCTCACCCACGGGTGTGGGCGTGCCGTCTTCTTCCTGGACCTCGACGCGTTGCCCGGGCGGTGGTTTGCCGAGGGAACCGGGTTTGACCTCGAAATCCTCCGCGCCGGGATAGTTGACCAGCACCACGCCGATTTCGGTGGTGCCGTACATGCTGCAGACTTCATGCCCAAAAGTTTCGCGCGCGAAGTCCGCCGTTTCGCTGTCGATCGGCTCGCCGGTAAAAGAGACCTTCTCCAGGCAGTAGTCGTAGTTACCGGCGACGCCGGAGTTGCGCATCATGCGGTAGTGGGTGGCCGCCGCTGACATATTGGTGAAACGGTGCTCCTGCAGGGCCCGCAGCAACACCTCTGCGTCGAACCTGCCGGCGTACGTGCCGATGGTCAGGCCCAGCGCCATCGGAGCCAGGGTGCCATGCCAGAGACCATGCCCCCAGGCGGGCGACGAAGGGCAGATGAAACGGTCACCCGGGCGCAGCCCGGTGCCGTACAGGCCGGCCACCAGGAGGGTGACCAGGGTCTTGTGACTGTGCGCCACCGCCTCGGGAAGTTCACGCGTGGTGCCGGAGGTGTACTGGAAGGCGGCGGTGGCGTCGGCCCGGGTGTTGACCGGGTAGTCGCTGGAATGTTCGTTCAGCGCTTTGGCGAAGGTTTCGTCAAAGGCGATGACCTCCGGTCCTTCGACTTCCCCCAGCGTGGCCGCGATCGAAGCCGTGGTGATCAGCAGGGACGGTGTGCAGTCATCGACCCGCAGGCGCACGCCCTCGGGACCAAACAGGGTGAACAGGGGGACGGCCACCATGCCCGCCTTGATCGAGCCGAACATCGCCACGTAGAAGGGTCGTGACGGCTCCAGCATGATCGCCACCCGGTCGCCCGGCTTGCAGCCCCGCGACTCCAGGAAATGGGCGAATTGCGAGGACGCCCGGGCCAGCTCGGCGTAGGTGATGGTTTCGTCCGGCCCATCGGCGTTGACGATAATCAGCGCATCTCGGCCCGAATCGGCGTGCCGGTCGACACACTCGTGGGCAATGTTGAAGGTCTCCCGGTCGCCGTCAAACAGCTCCCAGAGCTTTTCCTTCGAAAAATGAGCCTGAGCGTCCTCGTAGGACGTGTAATCGGTGAGCGTCGCCATTCACTGAGCGTTCCTTATTAGGCCGTGAATGGTGCCGCAAAGGGGTGGTTATTGTCAAATAAATTGCTCGATTGTATAGGTACAAATTAACTACATTCTCGGGGCCTGGCCCTGGTACTCGAGCATCCAGCCGGGATACTCGCCGGGCAGTTCGCTGGCCTGGTCGAGCGCGGCCATGTCGTCTTCCGTCAACGACACCTCGGTGGCCGCCAGGTTGTCGCGCAACTGTTCGATCGTGCGGACGCCGACGATGACGCTGGCCACGTGGTCCTTGTGCAGCAACCAGGCGATGGCCACCTGGGCCAGGCTGGCGTCATGGCGCGCGGCGATGTCGGACATGGCGTCGAGGCAGGCCCGGGCGCGCGCCCTGTTCACCGGGGGGAAGTCGACATGTGTGCGCCGCGCATTCTCCGGTTGCGACTCGCCGTCGAGGTCGTATTTTCCGCTGAGCAGTCCGGCGGCCAGCGGGCCCCAGGCGGTGATGCCAACGCCCTGGTCAATGGCGAAGGGAACGAGTTCGCGTTCGATGTAACGCCCTGGCAGCGAGTAATAGACCTGGCCGTTGATAAACCGGTGCCAGCCGTTATCGGCTTGCAGGGCCAGCGCCTTCATCGCCATCCAGGCAGGCAGGTTGGAAAAACCCAGGTAGCGGACCTTGCCGGACTGCACCAAATCGTCAAGGGCGGACAGGGTTTCTTCCCAGGGCGTCAGGGGATCCCAGCCATGCAGGACGTACAGGTCGATGTGCGACAGGTCCAGTCGGCGCAGGCTTTCCTCCACCGCGTGCATGATGTGCAGGCGGGACAGGCCGGCCTGGTTGGGTCCGGGCCCCATGCGGGCCCAGACCTTGGTGGTGACCACGACCTGGTCGCGTGGCCGCGCCAGGTTGTTCAGGGCCTTGCCCAGCAGAATTTCCGATTCGCCCTGCGAATACGCGTCTGCCGTGTCCAGCAGGTTGACACCCGCATCGAGCGCCGTGCCCACCAGCGACTCGACCTCCGATTCACCCAGTTGCCCGACGTTCTGCCAGAACCCCTCGCTGCCCCCGAACGTGACGCCACCGAGCGCCATTTCGGAAACCACCATTCCGCTGTGGCCCAGTGCCCGGTATTTCATGGCCTGCCTCCCTGTACCGCGACCCCTTCGCGCTGGCCGCTCGCCGGGGGCGTTTCGTGGTTGTAGACTGCAGCGAAGAGTTGCAAGGAGACAACATGAGTGCAGTCAGGCAAGGTGTTGGCGCCGAATGGAGAGCCTACTGGTCGCTGCCACTGGTTGCCGCGCTGGGCTATTCGGTTTCCGTGCTTCATGTGTACTCCCTGGGACCGTTCATCGCACCCCTCCAGTCCGAATTCGACTGGACCCGCGCCGAGGTGTCGATGGGCCTGATGATTTCCAATGCGGGCATCGCGGTGCTGTGCATCCCCATCGGTCTGCTGGTGGACCGCTTCGGTCCTCGTGTGATCGGACTGGCGGGGGTGGTGCTCATGGGCGGCGCATACGCGCTGCTCGGCACCGCCACCGGCCAGGTGAGCAACTGGATTTTCCTGTGGGCGCTGATTGCACTGGCTGCACCGTGGACCCAGTCGCTGGTCTGGACCAGCGCGGTGGCCAGCCGGTTCGAAATTTCGCGTGGCGTGGCCTTCGCTGTGACCCTGGCGGGCGCGCCGCTGGGCGCGACGCTGTTTCCGGTCCTGGCGACCTACCTGATCGAAACCCAGGGATGGCGGACCGCCTTTTCCGCCACGGGTGGAATCTGGGTGGCGCTGGTGCTTCCTTTCCTGTTCTTCGGGTTCCGCGGCAGACGGGATCGATCGCGAGAGCACCGAAGCACGGTGGCTACGCCTATGCCGGACCTCACTGGATTGAGTCTCACCGAAGGGTTTCGATCGGCCGCGTTCTTCAAACTCCTGCTCGCCGGCAGCCTGTTCGCCTTCACGGTGATCGGCATCCTGGTTCACTTCGTGCCCATTTTGACCGACAGCGGCACATCGCCGCTCGCGGCGGCAGGCACCGCGTCCCTGATCGGTATTTTCTCGATCATCGGCCGGCTCGGCACGGGATTCCTGCTGGACCGATTTCCCGGCCATTTCGTGGGCGCCGGAATCTTCCTGCTGGCCAACGTCGCCTGCCTGCTGCTGTTGTTCCAGGCTGACGCGACATTGAGCCAGGCGGTCGCCGCGGCCATTTTCGGCCTGACCCTCGGTGCGGAAATCGACGTGATCGCATACCTGGCCACGCGGCATTTCGGACTGAGAAATTTCGGTGCGCTGTTTGGCGGCCTGGTGGCCGCACTCAACCTGGGGTCGGCGTTCGGGCCACTGGCAGCCGGCGCGACCTTCGATCGTTTCGGCAGTTATTCGGCGTTCCTGGTGGTGACCATGGTGCTGATGACCGGTAGCGCCGTGGTACTGGCCAGCCTGGGCCGGCCACCCTTCGCCACCAGGGTTTGAGATCGGGAGCGGGCGCAGCGCGTTGTCCGGGTCAGCCGGGCGGTCAGGGAATGGCCCGGGAATTACCGCCATCGATAGGGATTGCCGTACCGGTGATGTAGGTACAGCGCTCGGACGACAGGAACAGCGCCAGATCGGCGATTTCGTCGACCGAGCCCAGGCGCCCCATCGGCGTCATTTCGATGCGTGCCTCGACGAAGTCCTGCGGCACCGCGCCACCCCAGGAACGGGGCGTGATCACCGCGCCGGGGCAAATGCAATTCACCAGAACGTTGTCCTTCGCCACGTGCTCTGAGGCGTACTTGGTCATGGCGATCACGGCCGACTTGCTGGTGCCGTATTCCACGAACAGGTTGGCCGGCGCGGGGGTGACCTGCTGGGCGCCGATGGTGGAAAAAAACACCACCCGGCCCCACTGGCGCTCCTGCATGCCGGGGATCACCGCGCGGGCGAAGCGGGCGCAGCTGAGCAGATTCAGGTTCATGCTGGCGAGCCAGTCATCGTCCTCGATGTCCACCAGCGGTCCTACCTTGGTGCTGCCGCCGATGGTGTTGACCAGGATGTCGATGGCGCCGAGTTCTTCCCCGGCGGAGTTCACGGCCTCGGCTACGGCCTTGCCGTCGAACGCGTCCACGGCCCTGGCCACCACCTTGACACCATGTGACCGCGCCTCTTCGGCAACCGCTTCGAGCAGGTCTTCGGAACGAGCGCATAGGGCGAGATTGACGCCCTCTTTGGCGAAGCGCAGTGCGATGCCCTTGCCGATGCCGTCACTGGCGCCGGCGACGAGCGCTGTCCGGCCCTTGATTTCCAGGTCCATGTTCGTGGTTCTCCGGGTGTGCGGTGCTACTGGGTCCGCTTGGTTTGAATCAGTTCCACCTGGTAGCCGTCGAGGTCCTTGAAGAACGCGACGGCCGGGCCGCCTTCGATCAGCACGGTGGGTTCGACAACCACCTCCGCGCCTTTCGCCACCATGCGCGCGAGCGTGCCCTCGATGTCTGGCGTGCCAACCGAAAAGTGCCCGTAACCGTCCCCGTGGGTGAAATCGCCTTCGTGGTCCCAGAGGTGGACGATTTCAACGCATCCCCCTGCTTCGAGGCTGTCGAAGCCGACGAAGGTGGCTGTCACCCGGCGGGCCGGGACGTCGAAAGGTTTGCACATGAGCTTCATGCCCAGGCCGTCGATGTAAAAATCCAGGGCCGCGTCGAAATCCTTGACCCGGATCATGGTGTGCAGGAATCGGGGCTTGTCGTCATCCTGGCCCCACATCCAGAGTTCCTCGCGGAAGGTGTCGCTGTTCGCTTCGGCGCTCATGGTTCAGTCCTTCGTGTCGCTGTCGGGATTGGGCAGCAGGGGGTTGGTTTCCCAGGCGTACAGGAAATCCGTGTACTCCACCAGTTTGCGGATCTTGCCGTCGCGAATCACGAACAGCAGGTGGTAGAGGTTGTTGTATTCCATGCCGTTGGCCCACACCACCTTGCCCTCGCATTCCACGGCGACCCGTTCACCATCGATGGTCCAGCCGATCACGTCGAAGGTCAGCGGTTTGATCATCAGGTCCCGGTTGGCTTTCATGCGACCGACGCTGTACTCCTTGTTGCGCGGCTCGGTCAGCATCTTCAGCGTGGGTGAACGTACCGGAATCACCCACTGGAAATCTTCACCGAGCAGGTCGGCCAGGCCGTCGTAGTCTTCGTCCTTCATGACCTGGATGAAGTCGAGCACGACTTGTTTCTGTTCTTCAGCGGACATGATTTACCTCGTGTTGGTGCGCGCTGTTGGAGCGTGAGAGGGAGCCGATAGGTTCATATATATGGACAAACATGTCAGAACCGTGAATTCAATGACTATAGTCCCGCCTTCGGAACAATGTCAATTCCATGCCAATCGTGACGTCCGGCATCCGTGGGTTCATGCCCCTTCGGCCTGCGGAACCCGTTTGAGAAGGCCGAACATCACGGCGCCGGCGATGGCGCAGAAAGCACCGAAAACCAGGAACGGGGTGTAACTTTCGGCCACCTTCAGAACCAGGCTGAGCAGGAGGGAGCCGGACGTGATCGCCAGTGCCATGCCGCTCAGGACAAGGCCCAGCACGGTGCTGAAAATCCTGATGTCGAAGTACTTTCTGACCAGGTAGGCAAAAATGTCACCCTCGGCGCCCAGCGAGAAGCCCAGCAACACCACGGCAGGCGCGATGGCCGCCAGGGTCGACGCCCCGGTGGCCAGCAACGCCAGCCCCACGCCCGGAATCCCCATGGCGACCGCGGTCACCAGCCAGGTCGGAAATCGGTCCAGTGCGATACCGGTCAGCAGTCGACCGACCATGACACTGGCGGCGAACAGGGAAATCGCCAGGGAAGCAGTACCCGAGGCCATGCCGTTGTCCAGCATCAGGATCTTCAGGTGGGCGGTGAGCAGGTTGAACGGCAGGTTGCAGAGGATGACGCCGGCCAGGATCAGGCGGAAAGCCGGCAGCTTCGCGATCATCCGGTAGGGCTTGCCGGCTGACGGTCCGGTGGAGCCCAGTTGCACGCCACGCACTTCGTTGCGTGGAATCAGCGCGATGGCGGTAAAGCCGACGATGGCGGTGGCAATGGCGACCACCACGTAACCGGCGCGCCAGCCGTTGTCGTCGATGTAATTCGACAGGAACGGAACGCAGACCGCGCCGGCCACGGGCGCCGCGCTGGCGGCGATGGCCAGCGCCACGCCGCGCGCTCGTCGGAATGTGGTGGCGAGCAGGCGGCCATAGACCATGGGGTTGGTGGTTCCTCCGACCACGATCAGCTGCATGAACGTCAACAGGAAAAACACCCACAGTGCACCGGTCATGGCGGCGAAGCCCAGCCATACCAAAGGGGCGAGAGCGACACCGACCAGGGCCACCCGCTTGACGCCGTACGCGTCGGTCAGCCGGCCGATAATCGGCAGGACGAGAATATTGACGAAGTTGATGGATTGCACCAGCGCCAGCTGCGACCGGGTCCAGCCCAGGTCCTCCAGCACGTGGGGCATGAATATGTTGCCAACGTAGTTGACCAGGCTGTAGCCGGCGGCCGCGCCCAGCGTGGCCGCCGCGAGGTACCGTCGGTACTTCGAAAATTCACCCAGGTAACTGAGTGAAGATGGGGACGATGAGTCGATGGATTCCGGATTGGCAGCCATTCAGGGATCTCTGAGCCGTTTGCGCCGCCGCGAATGAGAGGGGTCCCGCAGTGGCGGCGGTTTTTTCGTGACGACCCCGGGTCCCCGGTCGAGCCTGGCCGAGGCGCGGGCCATCATGCGGCAGCCCGCAATAAATTGTCAAATGAGGCGTAAATTTGTACTGATACAAAATTATCAAGCAGTTCGAGGAATCGCGGGACCCAGGGTGGCGCGGAGTTCGCGAAGCAGCGCCGTCAGGAGAGGCTTTCCTGTGACAGCCTTCCGGCCTCGTGCATCATGTCCTCGGCCATGCCGTCGAGTCGTTCGGGGCTGAGTTGCTCGGACAACCCGGCGCCAACCACGCTGTTGGTCATTTGACCCGCGGAGTTGAGCAGGGGAACGGCGACCACGGTGATGCCGTTGATGTAACGGTCGCGATCGACCGCGTAACCGGAGGCGCGGGCCCGCGCGACTTCCTGCTTCCAACTCGAATAGGACATGGGGCGGTCCCATTCCAGCGATTTGAACCCGGCGTCGAGTTCGGCTTCTTCCAGGCCGCCGAAAGCGGCGTACAGACGGCCGGTGGCGCTCAGCAGGGAGGGAAATCGGCTGCCTACCTCGACACGAATGCCGAACGGTATGGGGGAGCGCGAAATTGCCACGGCGATCATGTGTTCCCGGTCCAGGATCTGGACCCCTATCGTGGTCACGCTCCAGTCACGGGCCAGTCGGTCCAGCACCGGTTGCACGTGGGTTGCAAAACTGTTTCGCTGGATGACGCTGCGCGCCAGGCTGAGCATGCCGGTGGCCAGGGAGTAGCGCTTGTTGCTGTCCACCTGGATCAGGCTTTCGGCAACGAGAACCCTCAGGATGTGAAGGCAAGTACTGGGCACCAGCGACAGTTCGGTGGCGATGGCCTTGACGCCGAGCGGTTCCGGCGTGCGGCCGAGCAGGCGCAGAATGGCGATGGCCCGGGAAACCGCGGGCACCGGGCGGATGCGTGGCCCGGTTTTCTTGCGGGTGGAGGATTTCTGGTCCGGCATGGCCCGCCCTTCTCGTTGCCTGCTGACAACCAAATTGTATCATCGCCCGTCGGCGGACAGGCCGGGTCGGCAGGGCCCGTGTAATCGGGCTCGCTTGTTCACGAATGTGGACAAGACTGCCCTATTTGTGAATGGTATGATTCGGAGCCCACTCGCTTCCGGGAGTCGACGTGCTCAACCCAGATCAACAGGAACTCCGTGATGCCATGCTCAGGCAGTGCCGGGAGTTTGGCGAGGAGTACTGGCTGGAATGCGACCAGAAGGCGCTGTTTCCCGAGTCGTTCTACCGCACCATGGCCGAGGCGGGCTGGTTGGGCATCGCCCTTCCGGAAGCATATGGCGGCGCGGCGCTGGGCATCACCGAGGCGGCGCTGATCATGCAGGCGGTGGCCGAGTCCGGGGCGGGCATGACCGGGGCGTCGGCCATTCACATCAATATTTTTGGACTGAACCCGGTCGCTGTGTTCGGCACCGACGAGCAGAAGCAGCGCATGATTCCGCCCATGATCGAAGGTCAGGACAAGGCCTGTTTCGCCGTCACCGAGCCCAATGCCGGCCACAACACCGCGAACATCTCCACGCGCGCGACGCGCCAGGCGGACGGCGGATACTCCCTGTCCGGCGAAAAAATCTGGATTTCGACGGCCCAGGTGGCCAACAAGATCATGATCCTGGCGCGAACGACGCCCATCGAAGCGGTAAAGCGGAAGCTGGATGGTCTGTCGCTGTTTTACACCGACCTCGATCGTGACAAGGTGGAAGTACGCCTGATTCACAAAACCGGTCGACACGGCGTCGATTCCAACATGCTGTTCATCGATGGCCTGGAGGTTCCCGAACAGGACCGAATCGGCGAGGAAGGGCAGGGTTTCAAGTACCTGCTGCACGGCCTGAACCCCGAGCGTATCCTGCTGGCGGCCGAGGCCGTGGGCATCGGCCGCGCGGCAGTTCAACGCGCGGCCCGCTACGCGGGGGAGCGCGAAGTGTTCGGCCGGCCCATCGGCCAGAACCAGGCCGTGGCGCATCCCCTGGCGCAGTCCTGGGCGCAACTGGAGGCCGCCCATCTCATGACCTTCGAGGCGGCCAGGCTGTATGACGCGGGCGAATCCTGTGGACTGCAGGCCAACGCGGCCAAGTACCTGGCCAGCGAGGCGGCCTTCACGGCCTGTGAACGGGCGGTGTTGACGCTCGGTGGCATGGGATATGCCCAGGAGTATCATGTCGAGCGCCTGTTGCGTGAATCGTTGATTCCCCGCATTGCGCCCATCAGCAACCAGATGATCCTCAACTTCATCAGCGAAAAAGCGCTGGATCTGCCGAAATCCTACTGACGAGCCCCTTTTCATGATTGCAAGAAGCCTTCTTTACGCCCCGGCGAATCGCCCGGACCTGTTTGGCAAGTTCCCGTCACTCGACGCGGACATTTTCGTCCTGGACCTTGAGGATGGCACGCCGGCGGCGGCGCGGCCCGCGGCCCGGGAAGCGCTCGCCGAAAGCGTGGCGGCCGCGCGTGGCGACCACGCGGGACGCCTCTTTGTTCGGGTCAATCCGGCCGATACGCCTGATTTCGAGGCGGACGTCGCCGCGGCCAGGGACGCCACGCCGGACGGCCTGGTGGTGGCCAAGGTGGAGCAGGCCGGCGACGTCGAGCGACTGCGGACCGATCTGCCCGTGATCGCGGGCATCGAGTCCGTGGCCGGCGTGGTCAATGCCGGCGGGATTGCCGCGGCGGGGGGGGTCTCCGCGGTCTATTTCGGCGCCGAGGATTTCGCGGTCGAGATGGGGGCGCGTCGCACCGATGAGGGCATGGAAGTGCTGTACGCGCGTTCGCGCGTCGTGCTGGCGGCCCGCGCCGCCAGGGTGCTGGCACTGGACCAGGTTGTGCTCGATTTTCGTGACGACGCGCGATTCCTGAACTGCGCCCGGACCGGTCGCGGCCTGGGCTACGACGGTAAGATGTGCATTCATCCGCGGCAGGTGGACCTGGCGAACGAGGCTTTTGCGCCGACCGCCGGCGAGGTCGACTACGCACGTCGCCTGCTGGCCGCCTACGAGGCAGCGGAGGCGCGCGGTCAGGCCACCATTGATTTCGAAGGCCGCATGGTGGACGGCCCCCTGGTCAAGGCCTCGCAGGCGGTGTTGCGGGCCGCTGAACGGAGCGGCTGATGCCCCGCGTTATCGATGCGGACGACCTGGACCTCGCGGGCATCGTGCGCCCCGATGACCACGTGGTCTGGGGACAGGCCTGCGGCGAGCCGCAAACCCTGACCGAGGCACTGGTGCGCCAAAGAGCCGCGATTGGCCCGGTCAACGTATTCATCGCCACCTGTTTTTCCGAGACCCTGCGGCCGGAACACGCGGACCACCTCGCCCTTCGTTCGTTCGGGGCCATCGGTTCGCCTGCCAGGCTGGCAAAAGCCGGCGTGCTGGACATCGTTCCCTGCCATATCGGCCAGGTGGGACGCTACCTGGAGGACGGCCAGATCGGTTGTGACGTGGCGTTTGTGCAACTCAGCCCGCCCGGTCCGGATGGCCGTTACAGTTTCGGCCTGATCCACGACTACACGCCGACCGCCGTGCGCACGGCGCGCACCGTCGTCGCCGAGGTCAACGACCAGGTGCCCTGGACCCGGGGCGCCTGTTCACTGGGCGACGACGACATCGATGTCCTGGTGCATGCTTCCCGACCCCCGCTGGAAGTTGGCGGCGCCACCGTGGGCGAGCTCGAGCGTGCCGTCGCCGGGTACGCCGGCCGGTACATCGACGATGGGGCCGTGCTGCAAGTGGGTATTGGAAGCATTCCCGACGCCATCCTGCAGTCCATCGGCGATCGGAGGGACCTGGGACTGCATTCGGGTATGGTGGGCGATGCGTTCGTGGACCTGGTGGAAGCGGGTAGCGTGACCAATGCCGGCAAACCGTTCGACCGCGGTGTTTCCGTGACCGGCGCCCTGATCGGTTCCAGGAAACTCTATGACTTCGCCCGCGAGAACGACGCGATGCTGATGCAGGAATCGAGCTACACCCACGGGGAAGAAACGCTGGGACGCCTGGACCGTCTGGTGTCGATCAACTCCGCGGTGGAGGTGGACCTGACCGGCCAGGTCAATGCCGAGGTGGCCGGTCCCAACTACATCGGTGCGACCGGGGGCCAGGTGGACTTCGTGCGTGCAGGCCACCGCTCGACGGGCGGGCACTCGCTGATCGCGTTCGCCTCCACCGCGCGCGGCGGTACGATCAGCCGGATTCGTCCCGCGCTCGGCGGGCCGGTCACCACCGCGCGCAGCGATGTCGACGTGATCGTCACCGAGTACGGGGCGGCCGAATTGCGTGGTCAGCCATTCCGGGAGCGCGCGCGACGATTGATTGCCATCGCGCATCCGGACTTTCGCGAGGAACTCGAGCGCGACGCACACGAACTGTTTCGCAGGGGGTATTAGGGCGTGAAGGAGAACGAAACCGTGACCGAAGCCGTCATCTTTGAGCGACGTGGCGCCATAGCGATTATCACCATCAACCGTCCCGAAAAGCGCAATGCGATCAACAGCGCGGTACGCGAAGGCCTGTTCGATGCCTTCGACCGCATCGCCGGGGATCCGGAAATCCGGGTGGCCATTCTTACTGGCGCCGGGGACAAGGCGTTTTGCGCCGGGGCCGATCTCAGGGAAATGTCGGAAATGGGCCTGACCACCTTGCCCCCGGGGTTTTTCCCGGTGCTGGGGGACAACGTCAACCTGGCGGTGCCGGTGATCGCGGCGGTCAACGGCGATGCCTTCGCGGGAGGCTGGATGTTCGCGCAGATGTGCGACCTCTGCGTGGCGGACAGGACGGCGCGTTTCGGCATCACGGAGGCGAAAGTCGGACGCGGATTCCCCTGGGCGGCGCCGCTGATCCACATGATTCCGCAGCGCATCATGGCCGAGATCCTGATGACCGGACGACCCATCAGTGCGCAACGCGCCCACGAGATTGGTTTCGTCAATCGCCTGACGGATGCCGGTGGCGCGCTGGATGGCGCCCTGGAACTGGCGACCGAGATCGCCGGCAATGCGCCGCTGACCGTGGCAGCGGCCAAGGAACTGATCGCGGTCACGACCGACATGGGGCGTTCGGCGGCCCTGAAAGCGGCCACCCATGTGTTCGACCGCGTGTATCGCAGCGAAGACGCGCAGGAGGGGCCGCGGGCCTTCACCGAAAAGCGGAAGCCGCAGTGGAAAAACCGGTGAACCGTCCATGATCGTCAGGCAAGCGGCCAATGTCCTGGAGCTGTTGCAGTTTTTCGCCGAGACGCGCAAACCCGCGACCCTGCCGGACGTGTCGGAGGCCATGGGCTGGCCACGATCGAGCACCTACAACCTGCTGACCACGCTGGCCGAGTTGGGCTTTTTATACGAACCGCGTCCCCGCGCCGGATACTATCCCTCAACGCAGTGGATCACCCTGGTCAACCGCCTGGCGGAAGCGGACATGCTGCCAGACGCCCTGGACGGTGTGCTGGCCGAGCTGGTGGAGGTCACCGGCGAAACCGTGGCGGTCGCGGCGCCCGCGCGGCTCAATGCCGTGTTCCTGGACGTGGTGGAATCACCGTCCTCGATCCGCTTTGCGGCCCGGGTCGGTGACCAGGTGCCGTTGCACGCCACGGCCAGCGGGCGGGCGATTCTCGAGCAGTATTCGGCACGCGAGCGTGCAACCCTGCTGAACAAGGTGAAATACGAGCAGTATGCCGAGTGCAGCCTGATGAGCGCCGAGCAGGTCGAGAAGCAGGTCGCGCTCGGCGCACGGCGTGGTTGGCACGAGAACATCGAAGGCCACGATGCCGACCTGACGGGCGTGGCCGTGCCGCTGCGCCTGGCGGACCGGCCGCTGGCGGTCGTGGTCGGCGGACCGACCAGCCGCATGCGCGAGAAGGTGCCCGAGATCGCCCGGACAATGCTGGCCGCGCTGGGGCAGGCCGGTTTCGCGCTCGACGCGGCCCGGCTGTCCGTGAACGATCCCGCAGGTCGGACTTAACCTAGGCGGGCGCGCCGGCGCCCTGCGCCGCCGTCGCGGGCGCGTCGGCGCCACAGCGCACGGTGCCGGCCTCCAGCCAGGCCTTGATCTCGTCTTCACCGTAGCCGCATTCCTGCAGGACCCTGACCGTGTGTTCGCCCAGTGCGGGGCCGGCTTCGCGTATCGCCCCCGGGGTTCGGGAGAATCGCGTGGGAATGCCGGGAAATTTCAGGCGTCCCTCCTTGGTGTCCCTTTCAACAAAAAAATCGGCCTGCTCCAGGTGGGGATCGTGGAGCAGTTCCTTCAGCGTTTTGAGTGGCACCGCCGGAATGCCGGCCGCCTGCAGGTCCTTCAGCCATTCGCGGGTGCGGCGCGACTTCATCACGGTCCGAATCGCGGCGTAGACGTCATCGATATGCCGTGAGCGGGACGCCAGCGAAGCGAAGCGTGGGTCCAGCAGGGGTTCGGGCCTGTCGGCGATCTCCAGGAAATGGTTCCACTGCCGGTCGTTGTAGATCAGCACCGACACGTAGCCGTCGGCCGTTTCATACGGGCGCCGGTTTGGTGAGACGGCGCGTCGGTACACCGGGTCCGAGGTCGGTGGGTCGAACAGGGCGCCCCCGATGTGTTCGGCCATCAGGAAGGAGACCATCGTCTCGAACATGCCGACTTCGATTTCCTGGCCCTGGCCCGTCCGTTCGCGGTGGAAAAGGGCCATGGCGATGGCGTAGGTGGCGGTCAGACCGGCCACCTTGTCCGCCACCACGGTGGGTGCGTAGCGCGGCGCCCCGGAAATCTCCGCCCCCAGCATGGCCAGCCCGGAGATGCCCTGGATGGTGTCGTCGTAGGCCGGTAATTCGGCGTAGCAGCCGTCACGGCCGTAGCCGTAGAGGTTGGCGTACACGATGTCCGGGCGAAGGCGACGGACGGACTCGAAATCGAAACCCAGCCGGCCGATCGCCTCGGCGCGCATGGAATGCACGAAAACGTCGTTCTGGCGTACGAGACGCGCCAGGATGTCCGTGCCGCCGGGTGACTTGAGATCGATGACCACGCTGCGCTTGCCGCGGTTGAGATTGACGAACATGCCGGACATGCCCGGTTTGTGACCGTCGGAGATATAGCGGGTGGTGTCGCCCTGGGGGCTTTCGATCTTGATCACGTCGGCGCCCATGTCCGCCATGATCTGGGTGCAGTACGGCCCCATCAGCGTGGCCGTGAGATCCAGCACGCGAACGCCGGCCAAGGGCCCCTCGCCTGGAACGCCGCTTGCCATCGCGGTGAACGGGTTCATCGTTTCATTCACCGAAGGGCCGATCGACCACCACGGTCTTGGGTTCCAGGAACGGCACCAGGCCATCGGTACCGCCCTCGCGTCCGAACCCGGACTGTTTCACGCCACCAAAGGAAATGGTGAAATCGGTGCGTGAAGCGTTCTGCCCCACCGTGCCTGAACGCAGCCGCCGGGCCACGGCTTCGAAGCGGTCGGTGTCGTTGGTGAATACCGAGGCGTTCAGGCCGTAGACCGTGTCGTTGGCCAGGGTGATGGCATGCTCCTCGTCATCGGCGCGAATCACGCTGAGCACCGGTCCGAAGATTTCCTCCTGCGCGATGGTCGAGGCGTTGTCGACGTCGGCGAACACGGTCGGCTCGAAGTAATAACCCCGGTCCAGGTTCGCCGGGCGTTGTCCGCCGCACGCCAGCCGCGCGCCCTCGGCTGTGCCCTTTTCCACGTAGCCTTCCACACGGGCGCGCTGCTGGGCGGTGGCCAGCGGTCCCACGTCCGTTGCCGGGTCGAAGGGGTCACCCACGGTCAGGGAGGCGAACTTGGCGCACAGCGCGTCGACCATGTCGTCGTGGCGGGTCCGGGGCACGATGACACGGGTCAGGCTGTGGCACACCTGTCCGGTGAGGTAGCCCACACCGGATCCGATTGCCTCGGCCGCCGATTCCAGCTCGTAGTCGTCGAGAATGACGGCGGGAGATT
Source organism: Gammaproteobacteria bacterium (assembly GCA_030431095.1). Lineage (GTDB taxonomy): Bacteria > Pseudomonadota > Gammaproteobacteria > Xanthomonadales > SZUA-36 > Marinihelvus. Next base: position 16,299 of record JAUIJU010000020.1, read on the forward strand.
TTCCGCCGAGTTCCATCGTGCATCGGGCCATGCGTTCACCGCAGATGGATGCAATCCTGCTGCCGGCGGCGGTCGAACCGGTGAAGGTCACCTTGTCGACGCCCGCGTGGCGCACCAGGCCCTCGGAAACCTCGCGGTCCGCCGTGGCCATATTGAACACGCCAGGCGGCAGGCCGACTTCCTCGCATAACTCGGCCATCAGGTAGGCGGTGCGTGGCGCCTCGGGCGAGGGTTTTACGATCACCGGGCAACCGGCCAGCAAAGCCGGCGCACACTTGTAGGCGATCATCGGTGCAGGCCCGTTCCAGGGAATGATGGCCGCCACGACGCCGACCGGTTCCCGGTAGATGTAGCCCTGCAGGCCGGTGGCGGATCGGTGTGACTCCCGGAAAGGGAAGGTCTCGGCCATGTCGGCGTACGTATTGAACGCCACGTTCATCCAGCCGCCGATTCGCGCCTGTGACAGCTTGTAGAGAATGCCCGACTCCTCGGTCCAGACCTGGGCGAAGTCGTCCGAACGTTCCTGGAAGGCGGCTGCGATGGCGCGCAGGTAGGTCGCGCGCTCGGCATGGCTCATGCGGGGCCAGGGCCCCTCGTCGAAGGCCCTGCGTGCGGCACTCACGGCGCGGTCGATGTCCGCGTCCCGGGCTTCGGCGATCGAGGCGACCACGGTCTCGTCGCTGCAACGGATCACGTCGATGCTGTCGCCGGATGAGGGCGTTACCCACTCACCGCCGATGTAGAAGCGGTCCGGATGAGCGAGTCGGACCGGTCGAATCGGGTCTTGCTGGGAATCGGGCGTGTTCATTTCGTTGTCGAGCCTCGCTGTGGGCCGGGGCCATCGCCACGGGGCGCAGCGTTCCGGTTCAGGAATAGGGACTATTTGTCTATATGTATGAATCAGGCCATAGCATAACCAATGACCCCGGGCAGGGCCAGACGCCAGGCACGGGGTCGGGTGGTCAGTCTTCGGTGCGGATGCGGCGCAAAAAGAAGAACAGGGTCGCGCCGAGGAATGCGGCCGCCGAACTGATTACCAGGAACAGGGTGAACCCGCCGCTGAGCTCCAGGGTGAGGCTGAGCAGGGCGGAACCGAGGGCGATCGCCATGGCCAGTCCACCCAGCAGGGTGCCCAGGGCGGTGCTGAAAATGGCCAGCGGAAAGTAACGCATCACCAGGTAGGCCAGCACGTCGCCTTCCGCCCCCAGCGCGAAGCCGAGCATCAGGATGGCCGGCATGACCAGCATCGGATCCGCCGTGCCGGTGGCGAGCACGCCCAGCCCAATGCCGGGCAGGCCCATCGCGATACCGCTGACCAGCCAGGCGGGAAAACGGTCCAGCGCGATGCCGCACAGCAAACGGCCGGCGATCACGCTGAAGGCGAACAGCGACACGGCGAAGGTGCCGGTGGCGGCATCCACGCCGTGGTCGAGCAGGACCACTTTCAGTTGCGCCGTCTGTAGCGTGAAGGACAGGTTGCACAGCAGCATGCCGGCCATGATCAGTTGAAATGCCGGTCGCTTGACGATGTCCACGTAGTGGCTGAGCGGGCGTTTTGCCAACGACGAATCGGCGACGCTGTCGCTCGCCGGTGCCTGGCGCGGAATCATGCTGATCGCGATCAGGCCGGCCACGGCCGTGCCCGCCGCCAGGGCCATATAGCCGGCGCGCCAGCCGTGATTCTCGATAATGGACGACAGGAGGGGGATGGAGGCCGCGGCCACGGCCGGCGGCGTCACCGCCGCGATGGCCAGGGCGATGCCACGCGCCTGGTCCAGGTCCTGCGCGATCAGGCGACTGTAAATGGTGGCGCTGGTGGTGCCGCCAATCAGCACCACCTGGATCGTGACCAGCACGGCCAGTTGCCATAGCCCGCCCGTCATTCCGCCCAGCGCCAGCCAGACCACCGGGGCGCAGATCACCCCCACCAGCGCGACGCGGCGCACACCGAAGGCGTCGGTCAGCCGCCCGGCGATGGGTTGCGCGAGAATTCCCAGGAACAGCAGAACGCCCACGTTGGCGATGTCGCCCCGGGTCCAGCCGAAGTCCTCGATCAGGTGCGGCGTGAACAGGTTGTTCACGTAGTTGACGACCGAGTATCCGGCCGCCTGGCCCAGTCCGGAAGCGACGATGCAGCGCCAGTTGACCCGCAGTTCCCTGAAATAGCTCACGCCCGACGGCTCAGGCGGCATCCGCGGGCTGGTAGCCCACGTAAGAGACCTCCTCGAGCAGCGCGTCAAATCCGAATGCCCCCCATTCCCTGCCATTGCCGGACATCTTGCAGCCGCCAAAGGGCGAGTAGGGATCAAGCAGTTCCAGGTCGCCGTTCAGGTTGACCTGCCCGGCGTGGATGCGTGCGCCGACGTCGCGCGCCTGTTCGATGGTGCCGGCATGGACGTAGGCGGCGAGCCCATACGGCGTGTCGTTGGCGATGCGAATGGCCTCCTCCACGTCGTCGTAGGGCTCAATGACCAGCACCGGGCCGAAGATTTCCTCGCGGGCGATGGTCATGTCGTTGCTGACGTCGGCGAAGATGGTCGGTTTGACGTAGTAGCCGGTGTCCAGGCCTTCGGGCTTACCCGGGCCACCGACCACCAGGGTGGCGCCTTCTTCGATCCCCGATTCGATCAGCCCCTGGACCTTGTCCCACTGCGAGGCGTTGACCAGCGGGCCGACGAAAGCGCCGCTGTCCGGCGCCCCCACCTGCAGCGACTCCGCGGTGTTCCGGGCGATGTCGATCACTTCGTCCTGCCGCTCCCGCGGCACGATCATCCGCGAGGGCACCGAGCAAGTCTGTCCGGCATTGATGAACATGTAGCGCACGCCGGAATCCACGGCCTTCTGGAAGTCCGCGCCTTCCAGCAGAACGTTGGGGCTCTTGCCGCCCAGTTCCTGGTGCACGCGCTTGACCGTCGGCGCCGCGTTGCGGGCGACCTCGATGCCGGCACGGGTGGAACCCGTGATCGAGATCGCGTCCACGTCGGGGTGTGCGCTCAATGCCGCACCGACGGTGGGTCCGTCGCCGAAGACCATGTTGAACACCCCGGGCGGCACCTCGGCGTCATCGAAGATCTCGGCCAGGATCTGCGCGGTGAAGGGCGCAAACTCGGAAGGCTTGAGCACCATGGTGCAGCCCACGGCCATGGCCGGGATCACCTTGGTGATGACCAGCGGGATCGGCCAGTTCCAGGGTGTGATGAAGCCGCACACGCCGATGGGCTGTTTGCGCACCAGCGTGCTGCCGCTGAGCTTTTCGAACTCGAAATTCTTCAGCACGTCGATGGCCACGCCGATGTGCGCGGCCGGCAGCGGTACGTGCGCCTCGCGGGCCAGCCACTCCGGGCAGCCCATTTCCTCGGTGAGCGCCTCGGCCAGGTCTTCCTTGCGCGCCTCGTAGCCCTCGGCGATGCGTTGCAACAGGGCGAGCCGGTCCTCGCGGGAGGTGGCCGCAAAGGCCGGAAACGCACGGCGTGCGGCGGCAACGGCACGGTCCACGTCGGCCGCGTCACCCATGGCGATGGTGCCCGCCGGGGACTCGGAGGCGGGGTTGATGACCTCGAACGTGTTCGAACCCGTGGGTTCGACCCAGGATCCGTCAATGTAGAACTTCAGGTGTTTACGCATGGAAAACTCCTTGCATCAGTCGTTGGCGCCGGGTCTTTTGCCGGCATAAAAATCCTTGAGCTGGTCGGGGTCTGCCGAAAAGTCGTCGAGAACCTGGGCGTTCGCCAGGTTGGATGTGTGGCTGACCACAACATAGAGCCCGATCACCGCGACGAGTTGCATCAGGCCGCGCTGCCCCAGGGCCCTGACCACGCGTTCTCGCGTGTCAGCGGCGAGGGTCGCGGTCTCGAGCAGTTGCAGGTTGGCGTCGTAGACGGCGCGTTCGGTCGGGTCGTCGAAGGGCGGGGTTTCATCCGCCCCGATGGCCTCGATGACGGCGTCGCTCAGTCCTTCATTCCGTGCAAAAGGCGTGTGGAACTCGTATTCGACCACGGTGCCCAGCCGTATGGAGGTGGTCAGCACCACCAGCTCCCGGAGCTTGCCGGGCAATTCCGACCGCGCCCGGATGGCATCGGCAATCTGCAGCATCAGGCGCCCGAACTCCGGAAACTGCAGCCAGGCGTTGTACAGGTCCGGCAGTCGCTCAGCCTCGGGGCCGCCGGTGTAGAACCCGCGGGGACCCAGCGTCAGGTCATCCCAGAGCGCACGCTGAGTTTCGTCCAGATCTTCCTTGCCCAGGATCGGAAACTGGCTCATTGACTCATCTCTCCTACGTAATCGAAAAGCACCTTGCGGTGGCGGAAGCGCCATTGCCCGTCCTGTCGGACCAGGTGGTCCTCGTAGCGCCCTGCCAGCCAGCTGGCCAGCGGGCGCGGGCCGTCGGGCCGCACCACCAGTACGTAGCTCATGGCGTGGGCCTGGTCGCCGTCGACCCGGATGATTTCATTGGACACGAAATGCATCATCCGGGTGGTGCCGTCGGGCACCGGAATCAGCTCCAGGAACTCGCGGAGTTGGGCCTTGCCGCGATGCACGCCGCGTTCACCCCGATCAAACACACCGTCGTCGGTGAACAGCCCGAGCCAGTTGGTGAAATCCGCGGCGTCAAAGCAGTGACAGTAGCCAGCCATCGTTTCCTGGATAGCGACACGATCTACGAGCGGTTGGGTCATTCGGTGGGACCCGTCTCCCCTTCGCCCGAGGCCTTCGCTTCGGCTGCGACCTGCGCCTCCAGCGCCTGCCAGGCGCTGGCGATGTGCTCGCGCATTTTGCGTTCGGCCAGCTCGGGGTCGCGTTTTTCGATGGCGTCCACGATGGCTTCGTGTTCGTCGCACACGGCCTGGATCCGCTCGGACGTGGCGGTGAACTTGTACCGGTTCGCACGCACCAGGAAATAGAGGTCTTCACTGAGCATCTGCGCCAGGCGCTCGTTGCGGCTGCCGTTCATGATGGAGGTGTGAAACTCCACGTCGTCCGATTCCCGGTAACCGGGTTTGCGCTTGTCGGTTTTCTCCCGGCTGCTGTGGTTGCGGGCGAGTTCGCGCAGCTGTTTGATCTCTTCGTCTTCCATGTTGCGGGCGGCCAGCGCGCAGGCCAGGCCCTGCAGAACCTCCTGCACCTGAAGGATTTCCCGGAAGTCTTCCAGGGTCAGGTCGACGACGTGGACGCCGACGTTGGGCTTGCGCTGGACCAGGCGGCGCCCTTCCAGTCGGCGAATCGCTTCGCGAAGCGGCCCCCGGCTGACGCCCAGCGCCTTGGCCAGGCCCTGCTCGCTCAATCGGCTGCCCGGTTCGAGGTCCCCCTTGAAGATCGCGGTTTCGAGCCGTTCGGTCACGACGTCCACCAGGGACTTGGCCTCTACCTTTCGGGTCAGTGAACTTGTCATGTGCGTATCCTAGTTCTGCGGCTCCCGTGGCGTCCATTCGGCGTTACGACCGAATTCGGAAAGGTACTTGGTGGAGGTCCAGCCGCCATCCACCACGATCTCCTGTCCATTGATGAAGCTGCCACCCGGGGAGCACAGGAATGCGACCGTGCTGGCCACGTCCTCGACCTTGCCCAGCCGGGGGTAAGGCGTCATGTCCACGTTCATCCGGCGGAATGATTCGTCTTTGAGACGCTCTTCCACCATTGCCGTGTGGATGACGCCCGGCGCCACGGCGTTCGATCTTATACCGGTCGCGCCGTACTGGCAGGCGATATGCCGGGTCAGGCCGGTCAGGCCCGCCTTGGCGGCCGAGTAGGCGCCACCCCGCAGCCCTCCGATCACCGCGAAGGTCGAGGTGATGTTGATGATGGCGGACCCTTTCGGCATGTGTGGCAACGCCTCGCGCGACAGGCGAAACGGCGCCCGCAACATGACCTCGATGTAGTGGTCGAAATTGGCGTCGTCGGCTTCGTGCAGGGGTTTGGGGCTGCCGACGCCGGCATTGTTGACCAGGAAGTCGATCTGCCCGAACCGGTCCACGGCCCGTTCGACGATCCGCCGGGGCGCGTCGTGGTCGGTGATGTCCACCGCCAGCGTGGCCAGGCGATCCGGGTCGTCGACGACGGCGTCGAGGTTTTCAAGCTTCTCCGGCGTGCGGCCGACGCCGACGATGGACATGCCCGCCTCCGCGAGTTTGCGGGCGCAGCCCAGTCCAATACCGCTTCCCGCGCCCGTGATGATCGCTACCTGACTCGCCATTGATCGCTCCGTGTTCTCATTGAGGTGATGGGTCATTCTCCCGCAGTTCGGCTCAGGCCGTGGCCTGGCATTGGGCAAGTTCGGCCTGGATCTTGTGTTTCAGCACCTTGCCGGCATCGTTCCTGGGCAAGGCGTCACGCAGCACCACGGCTTCGGGAAACTTGAACCTGGCCACGCCCTGCGCATCCAGGAAGTGCGCCAGCGCGGCCACATCCGGCCCCGGGAGGCCATTGGCGACAATGACGGCGCAGGCGCGCTCGCCCGTTTTCGGGTCCGGAATGCCGACGATGGCCACCTCCGCGATGTCCGGGTGGTCGACCAGGAGGTCTTCGATTTCCTTCGGCGAAATGTTTTCGCCCTGCCGGATAATGACGTCTTTCGAACGGCCCGACACCAGCAGATAGTTCTCGTCCACCCAGTGGCCCAGGTCGCCGGTGCGGTAGAACCCCAGCTCGTCGAAAACGTCGCTCTCGCTATCCGCGCAACGGTAGCCGGCCAGCATTTGTGGTCCGCGAACGCGGATCTCGCCTTCACCGGGGCGCGACGTCGCGTCCTCGACGATTCGCACCTCGGCGATTCCCGGGCGGCCGTCGGTCTCCGCCGCGTGGTCGAGGTCAGCGGGGTCGAGCGAACCGATCGTGGTCACCGGCACCTCGGTCGAACCATAGACGCGGGTGACCACGGCCCGGTCGAAATGCGCCGCCGCGCTGCGAATCAGCGAGGGCGGCACGGAGGCGCCGCCGCACACGAACAGTTTCAGCGCGGGCAAGGTTTCTTTCCGCGACCTGGCGACGTCCAGCAATTGCGCCAGGAACGGGGTGGCGCCCGCGATGTGCGTGCAGGGCCTGTCCGCCGCGAGGTCGAGCGCGGCTTCGGGGTCCCAGTGATCCATCAGCACGGCCTTGACGCCCAGCAACAGGGGGGCTTCGAAGGCGTAGATCGAGCCGCCGATGTGGCTGATGGGCGAAGGCACCAGGAAGCAGTCGCCCGGTTCAGCCATCCAGTGCTGGCCGATCTGGCGCAACAGGGCATGAATGCTGTTATGGGTGTGCAGCACGCCTTTCGACGTGCCGGTGGTGCCGGAGGTGTACATCACCATGCGCACGGCGTCCGGGTCGGGTTCGGGCAGCCGCTGCCCGGCGCTCCCTTCCAGGAGCCGTGCGTACGACTCGAACGGTCCCTGGTCGCCGCGCAGCACCACGACGGTGGGCGGGGCGTCCAGCTGCGTCACCACGCGCTCCATCATGGCGACGTAGTCGTGCCGGCGAAACGCTGCCGGAATGAAGATGAAACGCGAAGACGCGTCCTCGAGCATGAACGACAGCTCCCGCTCGCGCAGCGAAGGCAGCACCGGGTGCGCCACCATCCCCGCCAGGGTCGAACCCAGGTAGACCACCGCCGCTTCGTGCCAGTTCGGCAGCATGAATGAAACCACGCTACCGGCCGGCATTTCGGCCGCCAGGTGACGGGCCAGGGATTCCGCCTGGTTCAGCAGGGTCCTGCAGTCGAGTTCATGCGGGCCGTCTTCGACCAGTATCCGCTCAGGGGTGTCGCGGGCGGCCTGTCGAAGACTGTCCGCCAGGGTGGCGCGGACCCACCACCCATCCGCGTAGGCCTGTTCTGCCCGTGCGGCATCCCAGCGGATGGAGTGGCCATCGATGACCCGCCGCTCCACGGGTCGCTCAGTGCCTTCCGCGGGCTTCATCGTAGGCCGCCTGGGCTCGTGTCAGGTCGTCGAGTACGGGGCCGACGACAGGGTGTGAGCTGATCTGCGCGTAGTATTCGCGCAACGCCGCGTGCGGCTGCAGCAGGTCCTCCCCGATGCCCAGCAGCCTGGCGATGCGCTCACTCAGGTGAAGGGCGGGTGGCAGGGCGCAGTCCGCCAGCGTAAGACCTGCCTCCGCCTGCGGCAGGGGTGGGTCGAAAAAGTGGGCGAGGGCGGCCAGCCCCGCCTTCCAGTGCCTCAGCTCACCGGCCACCACCGCGTCGTCGCGCGCGTCCGGGTCGAGCTGTGTGAAGCACCGGATGACCGGGGCCATGACATAGTTGTCCACGATTCGGATCAGCAGGTTCACCTGCGCGCGATGTTCGGGGTCGTCGGGTCGCAGTGACGGTGTCGGATAGCGGTCCTCCAGGTAGTCGAGTATGACCTCCGACTCCGGGATCACCGTGCCGGCGTCGGTGACCAGCACGGGGATCTTTGCGATCGGGTTGATCGCCAGGTACTCCGCCGACTTCAGGCCTGCACGCGGCAGAGGCTCGGGCGTGATCTCGAGCCCCTTGGCGCGTGCCCCGATCGTCAACCGGCTGCCGAATGGCGAGTTGGGGCTCGTGTAGATCTTCATGTGACGCCCACTCTGGTATCAGTACGAAAAGTCGGTGTACCAGGTCTTGTACTCGTCGTAGTTCGGCGGCTGGCCGGCGTTTTCCTTGCCGTCGATGGGGATCTGCACCACGGCCGGCTTGCCGCTGGCCAGGGCGCGCTCGATGGCCGGGCCGATGTCCTCGGCGTTTTCCACGTATTCGCCATGGGCGCCAAAGCCTTCGGCAATCTTGTCGAGGCGCACCTTGCCCCAGTGCGATCCGGTCTCGGCGGATTCGGGGCCCACGATGGTCCGGTAGGCGCGTACCTCGAGACCCCAGGCATAGTCGCAACCGACCACGCAGATGATGGGCAACTTCAGGCGAACGGCGGTTTCGATTTCGGAAATATGGAACAGGAAGGCCGAATCGCTGGAGTACAGCATCACCCGCTGGCTGTCGCCCACGGCGAGCTGTGCGCCGATGGCGTAGGGCAGACCGGTGCCGAGATGACCGAAGTTCTGGTTCCACACCAGGTCGGTGGGTTTCTGTTGATTGTATTCCCAGGCGAAAATGGTCAGCGCGCCGCCATCACGAACGAACACCGCGTCTTTCGGAAACGCCTTGGTCACCTCGTAGGCGAAAACGGAGGGGTGAACCGGGACGGAAGGTGGGGGCAATTGCGCGTCCCGCTCCTTGCGGTGCTGGGCGTGTTTTTCCAGCAGCGCGTCGAATTCGGGCGTGCGCTCGCGCTGCGCACCGGCCAGCCCCTCGACCAGCTGGGGCACCACGGCGCGCAGATCGCCGACCAGTGGCACGTCGATCGGCCGGTTCACGCCCATGGCGACCGCGTCACGCTCGACGTAGATCCACTTGCGGTCGACATTGCCCTTGTTCCAGTGGCCCAGCTTGCCATGGTGAACCGGTTCGCCGATTTCGGTGCCGATGGCGATGACCAGGTCGGACTTGTGTACGGCCTCGTTGCCGGCGGGAGAAAAACCGTAGGGGAACATGCGCTCTTCCAGGCCCCGGATGTAGGAACAACCGCCGGAGGTCTGGATGATCGGGCACTCGAGGGCGCGGGAGAGTTCGCCGACGACCTCGTGTCCACGCGAGACGAAGACGCCGTGCCCGACCAGGATGATCGGGTTTTCCGATGCCTTGATCAATTCCAGAGCCCTTTCCACTTCCTTCGATCCGGCGGACGGTTCGACCAGCCGATACGTTTCCGGCGCCGGCGGCGGCGGCAGGTCCAGTTCGCGCATGATCATACCCATGGGGTACTCGATGAACACGGGACCGGGTTCACCGCTCAGGGCCTGGCGAAAGGCCTCGTGGAAAATTTCGTCGACCTGGTCTTCGTACTCGATCACGCCGACGTATTTCATCGAAGATTTGAAGTGCTGCGGCTGGTTGATGTACTGGATGCGGCCGCGGCGAACACGCTGGTCGGCGATGTTGCTGCGCTGGCCGCCGATGAAGATGATCGGGGTGTATTCCTTGCGGGCATTGACCGCGGCGGGCAGCAGGTTGGCCACGCCTGGTCCCTGGTTGCCGACGCAGACCACCGGCTTGCCGGTGACCTTGTACATGGCCTCGGCCATGAACGCGCCGGCTTCTTCGTGGTGGGGCGTGATGACCCGCATGCCGCGACGCTCCGCTTCCGTAAACAGGTGCAGGAAGCTGGGGTCGGGGATACCGAAAATGGTGTCGATTCCCTCAGCCTGCATCAGGTCGAGAACGCGTTCATAAAGCTTCACTGACATGTTGGATTCTCCTGCGGTTTATTCGGTATCAGTTGGTCTGTCCGGCCTGGTGCCGGACCGATGCGTGTGGCCGGTTGTTCCGTGTTGAGCGCCGGTGCGTCGATTCCCGATGTCGCCGGTGTCAGGTGACGTTGTCCCAGCGGAGCCATTTGTCGGGTCGACGGCCACTTACGATGACGCAGCAATTGCAAACTGTCAACAGATTACACCACAGGAGCGCCGATCGGCTGGCACGGTGACCCTCATCCGGGGGTCGGGGCCTGCGCGACCCGTTCCCGAATGGATTCCATGCCGCCGGCAAGCGCGATCAGCACCTGGCTGCGCTTGACCAGCAGGTGCGGGTCAGCCTCGGCGCTGAATCCCATTCCGCCGTGCACCTGGATATTGAGGCCGGCGTTGTCCAGCGCGCCTTTCGCGGCCGTCAGCAGCGCGCAGTCGACCTGCAGATCCGCGTCCTTGCGACCGTCGTCGACGGCCACGGCGGCGAATGCCAGCTGGTCGCGCGCCTTGCGCGCCGCGATGGCCATGTTGGCACAATGGTGCTTGATCGCCTGGAAGCTGCCGATGGCCCGGCCAAACTGCTTGCGAACCTCGGCGTACGCCACGGCCATGTCCACGGCCGATTGCGCGATACCGCTCAATGCGGCGGCGTCGATCAGACGCAGGCGTTGCAGGCCGGCCTCGTCGAAACCGGCCAGGGGCGGCTGGTCCGGGTGCAACACCGTCAGCGGGGTGTGCCACAGCCCCGGGTCGAGCGGCGTTTGCCTGCCCGTGATGGCGTACAACGCGGTATCCGCCCCCTTGCGTACGAGCACGCGGTCGGCTGCGGGTTCTTCGATCAGCACGATATGGTCTTCGCGGACATACCCCGCAGCCGTGCGTGGTGGCGCTCCCGGGACGTCGTCGGCAAGGGCATGCGTCGAAGCGATGGTTGCCAGGATGGAAGGCGAGACCAGCCGCTGGCCCAGTTCGGCCGCGATCAATGCCTCTTCGACGGCGCCCAGACCGCTGCCGCCCTGCGCTTCGCTGGCGCCGATGGAAAACAGGCCAAGGGACTCGAATTCCGACCAGGTGGATTCGTGCTCGGTGAACGACTCGTGCAGTCGCGACATCGGCAACAGCTGCTCGAGCGCATCACTGAAAGTGCTGACCAGGGAGAGCTGGTCGGTGTCCGGGAGATAGCGGTGTGGCGGGTTCATGATCGGCTTCCTTCGACGGGTACGGCGGGGCGTCTCTCTGGTATGCTACGCTCCGCGGCTCAAGCAACTGTCAACAGTTTACTATCAGAGAGAACCCTTATGGAATTCGGATGGACTGCAGTCGAGCAGATGCATCGCGAACGCATCCGCGAATTGCTGGACGACCTGCTGCCGCCTGACTGGGAGCAGATGTCCCTGCACGGGCCAGGCAGCGACGAGCAAACAGCCTTTTCGAAGGACTTCTGTGCGGAACTGGCATCGAGAAACCTCCTGGTGCCCAACTGGCCCCGTGCGCACGGCGGGGAAGACGCCGAGGTCTGGCAGCAGTTCATCCTCGGCGAGGAAATGTGGGCGGTGGGCGAACCGCGTGGCCCACAGTACATGAACATCAACTGGGTCGGCCCGGCGCTGATGAAATACGGTACCCCGGAGCAGCTGGAAAAGTACCTGCCGCCGATTCGCGAAGGCCAGGCGGTCTGGTGCCAGGGCTTTTCCGAACCCTCCGCCGGTTCCGACCTGGCGGCCTTGCGCACGCAGGCCGTCCCGGTAGATGGTGGCTATCGCGTTTCCGGTTCCAAGATCTGGACGTCCTACGCCGGCCACGCCGACACCTGTTTTCTGCTGGCCCGCGTGCCGGCGTCCCACGGCGGCGCGCAGGACAAGTCGGGTATCGTGATCCTGCTGGCCGATATGAAGTCCGAAGGCATCCAGGTGAAATCGATTCCCGCCCTCATCGGTGAAGGCGATATTCACGAAGTCTTTTTCGACGAGGTGTTCGTCCCCGAGGCTGACCGCCTGGGCGAGGAAGGCCAGGCCTGGGAGATCATCATGTACGCGCTGCAGCACGAGCGCGTGGGTGTGGCCCGTTACGAGTTTTCCCGGCGCATACTCGACCGCGCGGTCGGCAAGCTCAAGGAATCCGGGCGCTGGGACGACCCGTCCGTGCAGGAGAAGGCCGGCCAGGCCCTGATGCTGTGCGAGGCGGCACGCATGCTGGTGTACCGGATCGTCGATGGCAAGGCGCGCGACCTGCCGCCGGACGCCTACGCCAACGTGGCGCGCTGGGCCATCGTGCTGGCGGACAACGGGGTCAACGATTTTCTCACCGAGAACCTGCCGGAGGGTTTGCTGGGCGAGGATCCGGTGCAACAGGCGCATCACCAGCGCGCCATTGCCGCGGGCGTGGCCTCGGGCGCCGCGGAGATTCAACTGAACCTGATCGCCAGGCGCTGGCTGGAACTGCCCTCGGAGCGTACCCGCACATGAACTACGGATTGACGGAAGACCAGCAGGCGGTCTTGTCGGAACTCGAACGACTGATCGCCGGCACCGCGCCGGACGGCCATACCGAGCCCGAATTCGCACCCTATTGCGAAGCGCTGGACCAGGAACTCGCCCAGTCGGGCTTTCTCGACATCGCCCGTGAGGACGGGTTCGGTCCGCTGGACGCGGCGCTGGTCGTCGAATGCCTGGCCCGCGCGCCGCAGATCGTCGAGGCGGCCGCGTCCGCCCTCGTCGGACCCGCACTGGGACTGCCCGTCGGATTGCGCCCGGTGGCGCTGGTGGAACACGATCCGCTCAAGCCCGCCCGTTTCCTGCCGCGCGCCGGCGTGTTGCTGGCGGACCTCGGAGATCGTGTGCTGCAGGTGACCGTCGACCCGGATCGGGTAGTCCCGGTGGACAGCCTGTTCGCCTATCCCTACGGCAGGCTGGAAACGCTGGACGGTCTCGAGACAAAAGACGTCGCTGACGTGGCGACCCTCCGCCGGCGCTGGCGGACGGCGCTGGCCGCGGAGGCTGCCGGTTGCATGGCCGGGGCGCTGGCCCTGGTGGTGGAACACGTCAAGGATCGCCGCGCGTTTGGGCGGCCGCTGGGCGCGTTCCAGGCCATCCAGCACCGCCTAGCGATGGCGGCGGAAACGGTGGAGTCCTGCAAGTGGCTGGCGTTTCGCGCCGCCTGGAGCGATTCCGAGGCCGACGCCGCCCTGGCCGCCGCATTCGCGCAGAAGCGCATTCCGCAGTTCGCGTTCGACCTGCACCAGTTTTCCGGCGCCATGGGCCTGACCCTGGAGTTTTCGCTGCACCTGTGGACCTATCGCTTACGGGCCCTGTCAGGCGAACTGGGCGGCGCGGCCGCGCAGGCGCGCCAGGCGGCGCTGGCGACCTGGCCGGAGGCCGCGGCATGAACGATTCCATCGATCGTTTTCGCGCCACGGCCCGCGCCTGGCTGGAAGCCAACGTGCCCGCGGAGACAGCGCCCAGGGACGGTCCCGAGGCCCGGGCGTTCACGCTGCGCTGGCAGGCGAAACAGGCCGAGGGCGGCTGGGCGGGCATTGCCTGGCCGGAGGACGTGGGGGGGCGCGGCCTCTCGGTGCTCGAACAGATCGTGTGGTTCGAGGAATACGTCCGCGCCGGGGCGCCTTCCGTGCTGAGTCCCTCGTTCGTCGGGCTGAACCACGCCGGGCCGACGTTGATCGCCTGTGGCAGTCCCGAGCAGAAGGCGCGTCACCTGCCCGAGATCCTCCGCGGCGAAGTGCTGTGGTGCCAGGGCTTCTCGGAACCGGGTTCCGGTTCGGACCTGGGCAGCCTGCGCTGCCGCGCCACGGTGGATGGCGACGAACTCGTGGTGGAAGGGCAGAAGACCTGGTCAAGCTGGGCCGATATCGGTGACTGGCAGGAATTGCTGGTGCGGAGCGATCCCGAGGCCCGCACCTCGAAGGCCTTGTCCTGGGTGATCATGCCGATGGACGCCCCGGGCATCACGGTGCGACCGATCGAGACCATGGCCGGACCCGCGACCTTCAGCGAGGTGTTCTACGACGACGTGCGCGTGTCGCTGGACAACGTGGTCGGCGGCCTCAACAACGGCTGGGCCACCGCCATGTCCACCCTGGGTTTCGAACGCGGCACCGCCGCGCTGGCCCTGCTGATCGAATGCGTCCACCAGGTGGATACCTTGCTGGCGGACTGTTCGCCCCGCCTTCCCATGCTGCGCGCCCGCCTCGCCGGTCTGCGTGCGGAGGGGCGCTCGGTGCTGGCCATGAATTACCGTTTCGCGCTGGAATCGGAAAACGCGGTGCCGGACGCGTCAGGCTCGATGATTCGCCTGGCCTTCGCCGAGTTCGCGCAGAAAGTGTCAGCGGCCGCGGTCGAACTGTACGGTATCGACGCGGCCCAGACCCTGGGGGAGCGAGGCTGGGGCTACGAGTACCTGCATGCCTTTTCGGAGACCATCGCCGGTGGCACTGCGGAGATTCAGCGCAACATCATCGGTGAGCGCGTGCTGGGCCTGCCGCGGCCGCCACGCTGAAGCGGGAGGCCGGATCGCGCGACGTCAGTCGTCCTCGTCGGTCACGCGCGCGCTGGGATCGGGGTTCCAGCGCGGATCGCGTTTTTCGAAAAACGCGCGGGGCCCTTCCTGGAAATCGGGGTGCACCCATTGCGACTTGATCAGTTCCCAGGCCATTTCCGAGCCCATGGGTTCGTGCAGTTCGGTCGAGGCCCAGATGGCGCGTTTGGTCAGCGCCATGGCCTGCGGTGAATTCCGGGACAGGGTCGCGGCCAGCTCACGCGCCCGCTTCATGGTCGACTCCGGGTCGTCTTCGAGCAGGTCCACCATGCCGAGCTGGAAGGCGCGTTCGGCGTCCATGCGGAATGTCTTGCCGCTCAGGCCCATCAGCAGCGCGGCGCCCATGCCGGCCCGGCGCGCGATGGACATGGATTCCAGTCCGGACACCAGGCCGACGCTGACGTGCGAGTCCATGAACTGGGCGGTGGCGCTGGCGATCACGATGTCGCTGTCACCCACGAAATGCAGACCGCCGGCGTTGACCAGGCCGTTCACCGCACAGATCACCGGCTTGGACACGTGGCACATGCGGGAGGTGAAGCGGTTCACGTCGGCATGACGCTTGTTCTGCAGCGGGCCGGTGCCGAACTTGAGCATACCCACCGAGGCGCCGGTGCAGAAATGCCGTTCACCCGCGCCGGTGAGAATGGCCACGCGAATGTCAGGATCATTTTCGACGCGCGACCAGGCGGATTCCAGGGCGTCCATCAGCGCGGGATTGAGCGAATTGCCTTCCTCCGGCCGGTTCAGGGTCAGGATGGCGACGCTGTCTTCCACGTCGAAGGCGAGGGGTGTCCGGTCATTCATGGGCGTGCGTTCTCCGTGAGCCAGTGAGAATGGTAAACTGTTGACAGTTTAATTCAATGTGCGATCATGCCCCCAATCCTACGAGCATGAGCGCATGAGCATAAAGACTCGATTCACCGAGGTCTTCGGCATCGAACACCCCATCGTCCAGGGCGGCATGATGTGGGTCGGGCGTGCCGAACTGGTGGCGGCGGTGTCCGAGGCCGGCGCACTGGGGATTCTTACCGCGCTTACACAGCCGACGCCAGAGGCCCTTTACGACGAGATCCGGCGTTGCCAGGCGCTGACCTCCCGGCCGTTCGCGGTCAACCTGACGATTCTCCCCACCACCTCTCCGCCGCCCTACGCGGAGTACCGAAAGGCCATCATCGATGCCGGGGTGACCATCGTGGAAACGGCCGGTGCGCGGCCGCAGGAGCACGTCGAGGACCTGAAGGCCCACGGCGTGAAGATCATCCACAAGTGCACCTCGGTGCGGCACGCGTTGTCGGCCGAGCGACTGGGCGTGGACTGCATTTCGATCGACGGCTTCGAATGCGCCGGGCACCCGGGAGAGGACGACATTCCCGGGCTGGTGCTGATCCCCGCGGCCGCCGACAGGGTCAGCATTCCGATGATCGCCAGCGGTGGGTTCGCCGATGGCCGTGGGCTGGCCGCTGCGCTGGCCCTGGGTGCGGATGGCATCAACATGGGTACGCGTTTCTGCGCCACCGTCGAGGCGCCAATTCACGAGGCCGTCAAGCAGTTCCTGTGCGACAACGACGAGCGCAGCACGCAGTTGATTTTCCGCAACCTGCACAACACCGCCCGCGTGGCCACCAACAGCGTGTCGACGGAGGTCGTCGAGCGGCTCGCGAAACCGGATTCGACCTTCAGCGACGTGGCGGAACTGGTCAAGGGCCTGAAAGGGCGCGAAGCGCTGGAAACGGGCGACCTGGACGCCGGCCTGATCTGGGCCGGCCAGGTGCAGGGGCTGATTCACGATATTCCGACCTGCGCATCACTGGTGACGCAGATCATGGCCGACGCCGAGTCCATCATCGCCGAACGGCTGGGGAACATGCTGGCCGCCTGATGATCCTGACCGAAGAACAGGAACTGGTCCGCGAAACCGCGCGTGACTTCGCCCGGCGACGGCTGGCGCCACACAGCCGGGCGTGGGAAAGCGCGGGCGCGATTCCGGCGGACGTGCTGGACGAGCTGGGCGCACTCGGCTTCATGGGCATGGTGGTCGCGGAAGCTGACGGCGGCGCCGGCATGGACTATGTATCCTACGCCGTGGCGCTGATGGAAATCGCCGCGGGCGACGGTGCGCTGTCCACCCTGATGAGCGTGAACAACGCGCCGGTCTGCGCCATTCTGAGCCGCCACGGCAGCCCCCTGCAGAAACAACGCTTCCTGGCGCCGCTGGCGGGCGGCGAAATGATCGGTGCATTCGCCTTGAGCGAACCGCAGGCCGGCACGGACGCCGCCAACCTGCAGATGCGCGCGCGGCAGGCCGAAGGCGGTTACGTGCTCAACGGCGTGAAGCAGTTCATCACCTCGGGGGCCGTGGCCGGCGTCACCATCGCTTTCGCCGTGACCGACCCCGAGCGTGGCAAGCAGGGCATCTCGGCCTTCCTGGTGCCACGCGACAGCGACGGGTTTTCGGTCGGGCGCATCGAAGAGAAGATGGGGCAGAGCGCCTCGGACACAGCGCAGCTGAACTTTGTCGACGTGTTCGTGCCGGAGGATCTGCGTATCGGCGAGGAAGGCGAGGGCTACCGCATTGCGCTGTCCAACCTCGAAACCGGGCGCATCGGCATCGCCGCGCAAAGCGTGGGCATGGCCCAGGCCGCGCTCGAGCATGCCGTGGCCTACGCCAGCGAGCGCACCTCGTTCGGCAAGCCCATCGCACAACACCAGGCGGTGGCCTTCCGCCTGGCGGACATGGCCACACGACTCGAGGCGGCGCGCGAACTGGTGCTGTCGGCCGCTGCACTCAAGGAAGCCGGCCGTCCCTGCCTGCGCGAGGCGTGCATGGCGAAACTGTTCGCCTCCGAAGCGGCGGAGACCATCTGTTCGGCGGCGGTGCAGGTGTTCGGCGGGTACGGTTACGTCAAGGACTTTCCGGTGGAAAAAATTTACCGCGATGTCCGCGTTTGCCAGATCTACGAAGGAACCTCGGACGTTCAGCGCATGCTGATCGCCCGTCAATTGTCGGAGTGAGCATGAGCCAGGCCTATATCGTCGAAGCACTGAGAACGGCCGGTGGCCGCCGCAAGGGACAACTGTCCGGCTGGCATCCGGCGGACCTCTCCGCCCAGGTGCTCGATGCCCTCGTGGGGCGAACCGGTATTGATCCCGCGGCCGTCGAGGACTTCATCTGCGGTTGCGTCAGCCAGGTCGGCGAGCAGAGCTTTCACATCGGCCGCAACGCGGTGCTGGCATCCGGGTTGCCCGACAGCGTGCCGGCGGTGTCGATCGACCGGCAATGCGGTTCCTCGCAACAGGCGCTGCACTTCGCCGCGCAGGCGGTCATGAGCGGCGCGCAGGACGTCGTGATCGCCGGTGGCGTGGAAAGCATGACGCGCGTTCCCATGTTTTCTCCCACGAATCTGGCGGTCGACGCCGGGCTGGGTGGACCCTGGCCGGAATCGATCACGGGCAGGTACGGCGTGAAGGAGTTCAGCCAGTTCGCCGGGGCCGAGGCCATGGCGGCCAAGTATGGCTTCTCCCGTGGTGAACTCGACCAGTTTGCGCTGGACAGCCACCGCCGCGCCGCGGCCGCCACCGAGGCGGGCGCCTTCGAACGGGAAATCGTGCCGGTCGCGGGCCCCGATGGCCCGGCGCTCGAAGACGAGGGCATTCGCAAGGATGCCACGCTGGAGGCCATTTCCCAGGTCAAGGTGCTGGCCGAAGGCGGCGTGTTGACGGCCGCCAACGCGAGCCAGATCTGCGATGGCGCCTCGGCCCTGCTGGTGGTCAACGAGCGTGGGCTCAAGGCGCACGGCCTGGAACCGCTGGCGCGGGTACACCAGATGACCGTGACGGCTGGTGACCCGGTGATCATGCTCGAAGAACCCATTCCCGCCACCCGCAAGGCGCTGGAGCGAGCCGGGCTGTCAATGGCGGACATCGACCTGTTCGAAGTCAACGAGGCCTTCTCCTCCGTGGCGCTGGCCTGGCGCAAGGCCCTGGACGCCGATCCCGATCGACTGAACGTGAACGGCGGCGCCATCGCCCTGGGTCACCCCCTGGGCGCGACCGGCGCCAAGCTGATGGCCACCCTGGTGCACGCCCTGCGCGCCCGCGGCGAACGCTATGGCCTGCAGGCCATGTGCGAGGGCGGCGGCATCGCCAACGTGACCATCGTCGAGGCCTTGTAACGCCGGCATCGTGCGCGGATGATGTGCTCACCATGCGCATCAGCAGCCTTCTCATCGTTTTGAGCCTGGTGGTATTCCTGGTGGCGTTCTGGAACCGGAATGACATACCCGGATCGGTGGCGCCGCTGCCACAGGTGCTGCAGGCGCCTGAGCAGGTAGCCGAGGACCTGCCGCCGTTCCTCGCCCGCTTCAATGGCATCGATTACACCGTCGACCCGCAGTTTCGTTATGTGTTGCACGGCCTGGTGGTGTCGTACCGGCACCACGACGGCAACAGCTTCATGCACCGGTTTTCCCGGGACCACCTGAACATGATGGATATGTGCGTGGTCTGGGGCGGCAATGTCGACCCGGGTCTGCTGCACGAATTCACGTTCTGGAACGGGATATTTACCTGCGAGTTTCGTACGAAAAGTTCCGAGGCCTGGGCACGGTTCGACCCGGTGGCGGCATCGAACAATCACCTGCTCAGTGATGACCCCATGATCCGCGGGCGGATCGGCGATCTGCGCATCGGCGACCAGGTGCGCGTCGAGGGCTGGCTGGCCAGCTATGGCGCGGATCCCGAGCGCCAGCGTGGCACCAGCACCACGCGAACCGACACTGGGGACGGCGCCTGCGAGACCCTCTACGTGGAACGATTCGATATCCTTGAGCGGCCCTTCAACCCCTGGCGCACGGTGATGTGGTCGGCGCTGGGTGTGCTGGGCCTGGCCGGGTTCACCTGGCTCGCGGCGCCGCACCGTCCCTACTGAGGATACCCGTTGGCGGGTTGCGGAGAAGGCATTTCAGGACAGGATCAGGACGACATGAACATCGAACGAGGAAGGGTCAATCTCCTGTGCTTCGCGCTGGCAGGCCTGCTCGGCGCCTGCGCCAGCGTGCCTCCGCCGGTGTCGGGCCTGGCCATCGACGCGCCGATACCGGTGGAATCCTTCGCGGACGCGCCGGTGCAGACCCTGCTGTCGTCGATGGAAGATCGCCGTGTCCTGTTCGTGTTTGACGTCGACAACACGCTCCTGGAGAACCCCCCCGGCCAGTTCCTGGGTTCCTCGCAGTGGTACGGCTGGCAACGTGCGCTGCCGGACGGCGATGCGCGGAAACTCGACTGCCTGCTGGACATGCAGGGCGCGGCCTACCTGATGGGCCGCATGCAGGCGACGGAAGGCGGGGCATCCGCCGACTTCGTCAGGCGCCTGCAGGCCCAGGGCCGGGACGTGATCGCCCTGACCGCGCGCGGCCCGGAATTTCGCTACCCCACCGAGCGCGAGCTGGCGCGCAACGGCTTCGACTTTTCCGTCTCGACCCCGCGGGGCAGCCGCGGTTTTCCCGGCAGCTACCGGCCGGCGCCCTCCGGGCGGATCGGGAACCCCCGGCCGGCCAGCTTTCAGAACGGCATCGCCATGCTGGCCGGCCAGGACAAGGGCGCGGCCCTCATCGACCTGCTGCAACGCCTGGGCGCGGCGGAACACTACGATGCGGTCGTCCTGTTCGACGATGACGAGGACAACGTGAACGACCTGGTGGCCGCTTTCCGCAACGACCGCCGGTTCGGCGTGGCGTTTCATTACCAGGCGGTCGACACCACGACGGAGCCGGCAGTCATCGAGCGGGCGGTGCGGGGCCAGGGCGCCTTGTCGGAGGCCTACGGGCAGTTCGACCGGGCGCCGGGTTGTGACATCTGAGCCTCTGGGCGCGTCCGGGCCGGGCGCCGGCCTAACATCGCCGGTGGTTCTGCGCAGCCTGGTGGGTGTCATCGCCAGCATGGCGGTGGTCAACCTGGTCTACGGCATTTCCTTTCCCCTGCTGGCGCTGGTGCTCGACCAGCAGGGAACGTCCCGCACCCTGATCGGGCTGAACACGGTGACCCAGGCCGTGGCGATTTTCGCGGTGGCGCCCGTGGCGCCGCAATGGATCCGGCGCCTGGGCGCCGCCCGCGTCATGCAGTTGAGCGCGTTGCTGCTGGCGCTGCTGTTCCTGCTGGCCGGCTGGCAGCGCAACCTGTGGTTCTGGTTTCCGCTGCGCTTCGTGATCGGCGCCCTGACGGCGCTGTTGTGGATCGCGAGTGAATCGCTGATCAACGAGCTGGCCCCGGAGCGCTGGCGAGGCCGGGTGGTGGGTATCTACTCCTCGGTGGGCGCGGCGGGCTTCGCGCTGGGGCCGCTGTTGCTGATTCTGACCGGCTCGACGGGGATGCGACCCTTCCTCGCCACCGCCGGCATGATCTTTTTGTCCGCATTACCCCTGTTGCTGGTCGCCGGCGGGCCGCAGAAGGGCGCCGGGACACCCACTGGCGGTCTCTGGAAGGTGTTCTGGGTGGCGCCGGTGATCATGCTGGCCAACGTGGTCTATGCCGCCGCGGTGGAATCCATCATCACTTTTTTCCCGTTGTACGGGGTGGCCCTGGGACTGGGCGAGGCCCACGCCCTGTGGCTGATGACGGTGATCTCCGTGGGCGGCATGGTGCTGATCCTGCCGCTGGGCTGGGTGGCTGACCACGTCAATCGCATGGGGATGCTGGCGGCCTGCGTGGCAATCACCGCGTCGGGGTTTTTCCTGATGCCCTGGTTCATCCAGGCCGGGCCCGGGATAGGCATGGTCTTCGCGTTCTGTTTCGGCGGTGTGGAGGGCATGATCTACGCCCTCGGCGTGACCCTGGTGGGCGAACGTTTTCGGGGCGCCGCGCTGGCCACCGCCACCACCGCGTTCACCGCAGGCTGGGGTGCCGGCACCATCGCGGGCCCACTGGTTTCGGGTGTGGGCATGGACGTCGTCGGCAACACCGGTCTCACCTGGATCGCCGGGGCGTTTTTCCTGCTCTACCTGCCGCTGCCCTTGCTGGCCTGGTGGCGATACAAGGCAAAGTGAACCAGGCGGGGTACGCTTGTCGCTCACCGAGGACGTGTGCTAAACATAGGCGTGAACGTCGGCTACCCGCCGATCCAAGGCGCACAATGTACAGATTGAAAGGCCCATTCTCGCCACGAATCACGGCAATCGCCTGGCTGGTGGTGGGTCTGTTGATGTTCTCGCAACTGGTGCTGGCGGGCCACCAGGTCGGGCACGATGCCCTCGATGATCATGGCCAGTGCGCGCTGTGCCTCCATGCCGATCGGGCAAATGATCTTGTCGTGGCTGATTCCGGAGCACAGGCCGTATTGCCTGCTCCAATGGTCGACTCACCGCCCCAGGTCGTCGTCGCTCCAATGACGGCGGCCAACCCCCATTTCCGTTCCCGGGCCTCTCCCTAGCATCCAATACGCACGTCATTCGTCGTGAAGTGATTCCCTCGCGGCCTTTCCGGTCGCAGGCCACTCGTATTGAATCAAGGGAGGAAATCCCATGGCTGAGCGATTCGCGCTCGAAGCTCGCGGACTGACCAAGCGGTTCGGCGATACAACTGCACTCGATGCCCTGGACCTGGGCGTGGCCGCCGGAGAGGTGGTTTGCCTCCTCGGCGCCAACGGGGCGGGCAAGACCACCACCATCAACCTGTTCCTGGGATTCCTCCAGCCGGACGGAGGCGAAGCCCGGGTTCACGGCGTCAACGTGGCGGAAGACCCGCTGCACGCGCGTCGCCAGGTCGCCTATTTACCCGAATCCGTGGCCCTTTATCCCCGGCTGACCGGCCTGGAGAACCTGGAGTTCTTCGACCGGCTCTCCGGTGGCGGCCATTCCGTTACCGAGCTGACAGAATTGCTCGACCGTTCAGGGTTGCCCACCAACGTCGTTCATCGACGGACGTCGACCTACTCGAAAGGCATGCGACAGAAGGTGGGTATCGCGATCGCCATGGCGCGAGGCGCCCGTTGCCTGCTGCTCGACGAACCCCTGTCGGGACTCGACCCGTCGGCTGCGGGCAGTCTGTGTCGATCGATCGGCGAACTCCGTGACGCCGGGAGCGCCGTCCTTATGGCCAGCCACGACATTTTTCGCGCCAAGGAGATTGGCACCCGAATCGGAATCATGATGGGCGGGCGACTCGTGAACCTGCTCGACGCGGCGGCCCTGGACGCAAGCGAAATCGAGGCGATCTACCTGGAGCACATGCGTGTGGCGGAGCAGGGATCCCCGGAGCGCGCGGCATGAACGGCGCCCTGTTGTTCAAGGAGGCCACGTTGCTGCGGCGCGAACCGTTCGTTCGCGGCTTGCTGCTGGTGCTTGTCTTACTGGTGGTTGCCGGCGTGCTGACCGGGATTCAGCGGGCGCAGGTATTCGACAAGGAGCGCACTTCCGCCCAGGCCATCGACCGCTCGGTCTGGATGAATCAGGGCGAAAGAAACCCGCATTCCGCCGCTCACTTTTCGCGGTATGCATTCAGGCCGGATGCGGCTCTGGCCTTGCTCGACCCGGGCACCACGGACTTTTCCGGCCTGGCCATCTGGATGGAGGCCCATTACCAGGATCCGGCGGTGTTTCGCCGTGCGGAAGACAGCGGAGAGCTGAGCCGATACGCGCAGCTGACACCTGCGTTTCTTGTGGTGACGGTCGCGCCGCTGCTCGTTTTCCTGTTGCTGTTCGGCAGCGTTTCCGGCGAACGCGAGGATGGAACCCTGCGCCAGTTGCTGGCGACCGGGGTCGATGCCCGCAGCTTTTTCCTGGCCAAGCTGGTCGCCGCGCTGCGCGTCACGCTGGGGATATATACCCTGGTTTTCGTTCCGCTTGCGGCACTCTCGCTGTTCATGTCTCCAGCGTCGGCCGGATTCGACGCCTTGCTCAGGTCGGTGATGCTGTACCTCAACTTTGCGGCCTATCTCGCCATTTTTGTATTGATCGGACTGGGCGTTTCCGCCTTGTTTCGCACCCGGCAGACCGCCTTCATCGCGCTGGTCTGTATCTGGGTCCTGTCGACGGTTCTGTTGCCGCGGTTTGCCACCGACCTCGCCACCCGGGTTTATCCCCAGCTGGACGCACGCGAGGCGTCAACGAAACTCGGCAAGGCATCCGGCGTCTATTACGCGGACGCAGAACGCCGTGATCGCATCAGGAGCGATCTTCTAGAGCGTCACGGGGTCAATGATGTCGACGACCTGCCGTTCAATTACAACGCCTACGTTCTGCAGGTGAGCGAGGAACTCTCCGAGCCGGAATTCGACCGGTTCTATGCCGATCTCGATGCACGTCATGCTGCGCAGGAGTCAGTGGCGCGCAGCCTGTCATTGCTCTCACCGACCCTGGCCACGGCCAGGCTGTCCGCCGGCCTGAGCGGTACTGACCGCATCCATCAACGCGCGTTCGCCGGGGCCGCCGAGGCGCACCGGCGGGCCATGATCAAGCTGCTGAACGAAGACTACATGAACAATGCCGGCACGGCGGGGGCCGCCTACACGGCCGACGCGGAACTGTGGGCCGAGTTCGAGAACCTGGCGTATCGACCGCCCTCTTTGGGCCGGGTGGCCTCCGCCTATGCATGGGACGCGCTGTTGCTGGTCGCCTGGCTGACGGCCGCCGCATGGGCGGCCTATCTCCTGGTTCGCCGCGCCGTGCGCGGGGAGGGTTCGGCAGCATGATGAGCGCATTCTTTTACCTCGAACGTCGCAACTTTTTCTCCCGGGGGCCCGCCCTGGCGGTGTGTGTGCTGATCATCCTCGCGCTCGCTTACGCCGGCTGGAGCGGCGACCATTGGCGGGACACCCGGTCATCCGGCCTGGCCGGGTTCGAGGCGGAAAGGCTGGACCGCCTGACCAACTGGCGCTCCAGCCTGGTTGCCATCGAAACGGGCGAGTCCGAGCCGACAACCTGGGCAGCCAACCCGATGAGCATCAATTTTCCGGCTGTGCTTCCGCCGGCGTCGCTGGCGGATTTCGCCATCGGGCACGCGGATCTGCATCCCGCGAGCGCCGAGATTTCACCCTGGCGAAACCTGTCCAGCGTGTTTGGCCGCTACCAGTTCGACAATCCCACGATGCTGGCGACCAGTGCATTCGACGTGGCCCTGGTCGTCATCGTCCTGATGCCCATACTGATGATCGCGGTGTCGTTCGACCTGGTCGCCGCCGATCGTACGCGGGGCTCCCTGGGCCCGATCCTCGCTTCGTCCGTTCCCTTGACGCGCCTGGTCTGGACCCGGCTCGCCCTGCGCAACGGTCTGCTCTGGGGGGTCGCCGTCATCACGATGCTTCTGTTGGCAATACTCAACGACGGGGGGGGATCGCTTCGCGCGATTCTCCATCTGGATGGGTGTCAGCCTGATCTATGGCCTGGTCTGGTTTTCGATCATCGCCTTCTGTATCGCCCGCTGTCGAACAGGCATGACCACGGCCGCGTCGCTCGTGGGTCTGTGGCTGTTGTTCACCCTGGCGGTTCCCGCCACGCTTGCTACCCTGTCGGAGGCTGCCTATCCGACCCCTTCACGACTGGCGCTGCTGTCGGAGATCCGCGAGGCGCAGGGCGAGACGCACCGGCAGCTGGATGCGCTGACCGAGGGGTTCCTGTTGGATCATCCCGATCTGACGGTGGGCGATGACAGTGTGCCCGCGTACGTTCGCGCCGCGTTTCTGTCCAACGAGGCCGGTCGGGCGGCGACGCGTGGTGTCGTCGAAGATTTTGCAGCGGCGCGCGCCGGCCGCGAACAGACCATCCGCTGGGCGCAGTATCTTTCACCCTCGATCATTGCCCAGCGCCTGCTGATGCAGACGGCCGGGGCGGACCTTCGGCGGCAACTGAACTACCAGTCGCAGGTGGCCGCCGCCCTGGCCGGGCTGGCCGATTCTGTCGGTCCGGCGGTGGTGTCGAGAAACCGGTTGTCCGTGGCCGAGTTCGACCGGCTTGAACCGTTTGTCTTCAAGGATGCGACCGCCCGCCAGATTGCCGTTTCGGCGGTCGGCCCTTCGCTGTTCCTGCTGTTGCTCAGTCTCGTGATCGGGGTCGCCGCGCATCGCAGGCTCCTGGCTTCGAGTCCGGTCGAATGAGGTGCAACCGCCCACCGGCTCGCGCGGCCGGTGGGCCGGACGTGCGCCGCGGGCTCTCGGTCGCGGCGCCTGCCGCCAGGCTGGCGGCGATGCTGCTCGCGCTCGCACCCGTCGCGGACAGGACGGCTCACGCACAGGACCTGTTTGAACCTCCGGCACAGGCGCCGGTCATCCAGGCCATCAGGATTACCGGGACGGTGGAGGTCGATGCACGGGCGGACGAGGCGTTCTGGGCGGATGCCGAACCGATCCGGGAATTCGTACAGCTGGATCCCCGTCAGGGTGCGCCGGGGACCTACGGCACGGAGGTCCGACTGGTCTTTGACGAGTCGGCGCTTTACGTCCTGGCCGTGTGCCGTCAACCGCGGTCCGAAATCCGGGTGCAGAATCTCGAGCGCGACTTTTCCTTCGATGACAACGACCTGTTCGGGCTCGCCATTGACGGTTTTCTCGACCAGCGCAACGCGGTGGGCTTCCAGGTAACGCCGTACGGCAACCAACGGGACCTGGAAGTCCTGGACGGCACCGGATTCAACCCGGACTGGAATGCCCGCTGGCGGGTCGCGACGCGTATCGAGGACGATCAATGGGTGGCGGAGTTCGCCATTCCCTGGAGCATACTGCGCTACCCGGACGATACGGATCGGCTGGGCATTATCTTCGCCCGGAATATTCGCGGACTGAACGAACTGGTCTCGTGGCCCCCGGTGCCACGTAGTCTTACCGTCTATCGCATGGCCTACGGTGCTGAACTGGTCCACCTGGATCCTCCCAGGCCGTCACGCAATCTGCAGGTCAACCCCTACCTGGTCAGCACGTTCCAGGACAGCGACCTGAATGGCAGCACCAGCGATTTCGAGGTCGGTGGCGAAATCAAATGGGCACTCACGCCCAATACGGTGCTCGATATCACAGTGAACACCGATTTTGCGCAGGCCGAGGTCGACCGACAGTCCATCAACCTGAATCGGTTCAGCGTATTTTTTCCGGAACGGCGCCAGTTTTTTCTCGAAAACGCCAATATTTTCAGCCCGCAGGTCACCAACTGGATCCGGCCATTCTTCAGTCGACGGATCGGTCTCGACGATGTCGGTCGACCCATACCCATCGACGGCGGCGTGCGTCTGACCAACCGTTCGCCGCGTCACGAATTGGGCGTGCTGGCCATGCGCCAGCAGGCCCTCGGCTTCAGTCCTGAAAGCTGGTTCGGCGTGGCGCGCTATTCGCACAACATCGCAGGGCAGAGCCGCCTGGGTGGCATGTTCACCTGGCGTGAGAACGAAGCCCTGACGTTGGGGGACCAAACGATTCCGGGAAACCGCAACCTGACCTACACCGTGGACGGTCTGTGGCGGCCCAACCAGGAGTTCGGTGTGCAGGCCATGGTGTCCGCCTCGCAGGATGACCTGGCCGGAGACGGCCTTGGCGCCCAGCTTTGGGGATTTTTCGAAAACAACTGGATCTATATCGGCCTGCTGGAGTACTTCAACAAGGACTACAACCCCGCGATCGGGCTGGAGATACTCGACACCAACTATGTCATGCACAGCCCGGCCGTCTATTTCGACCTGCGCGGTGACTGGCTTCCGTCAGGTATCCGAAGTTTTGAACCCGGAATCACCGCGTACTACTTCGAAAGTTCCGACGATGGGGACCTGCTGTTCGCCTACATGCCGATCCGCCCCCTGCGCCTTGTTTTCGAGAATGGTGGCAGCCTGGGTGCCGTGATCGAACCGAACCGCCAGCAGTTGGACACGCCGTTTTTCCCGGTCGGAATCGAAATAGCGCCAGGCCGCTATGACTACACGCGGTACCGCCTGGATTTCACTTCTGACCAGTCAGCAACCCTCGGCGGTTCGGTTGGCGTCGAGTGGGGTGACTATTTCGACGGCGAATTGACGACTTACTCGATTTCGGCCCGCTACGCGCCGGTGCCGCAGGTGGAATTGACGGCGGACTACGAATACAACCAGTTGCGCCAACTGGGGGTTGCCGGCGTCGATGAAGACACGCGGCTCTACAGCGTGGGCGCACGTCTGGCTTTGAATCCCCAGGTCCGGTTTTCGACGTTCTACCAGCGCAACAGTGTCAGCGAGGCGGCCAGCTGGAACGCCAGGTTTGCCTGGGAATACCAGCCCCTGTCGTATTTCTACCTGGTCTACAACCGGGACGAATCCGATGTCCCGGGCGCCCTGCCGGGGACCACAGGCAGTGAAGTCATCGCCAAGCTGACCTACCTGTTCAGTCTCTGAATGTGCGTGCCCGTCAACGCGTCTTCAGCCAGATCACGCCGTAGACCAGCAGCGAGCCGATTACATACACGGCATCGACGATGCGCCTGCGGTGTGGCTTGTCGCGGGCGCCGCTGAAGTCCAGGAACGCCTGGTGCAGCAGGAAGGTGTAGAGCACGTAATAGAGAAACGGGATGACGTGCACCGAGGGTGGAAAATCCGACGCCCGCTTGCCGAAGGCGCCCAGGATCAGGTCGATCTGTGCGTAGATGCCGAACAGGCCCAGGCCGGCGTTGATGAACATCCACTGGACTTCGTCCACGCCGAACAGGGCCAGGTAAAAGACCAGGTAAACCAGGCAGGCGAAGCCGCCGTGCAGGTAGAGAAACGTCAGATCAGGGCGGTCGTCGGCGTAGGCCATGAAGAAACCCGACAGCCCGAAGGCCAGCATGTGCACGGCGAAAAAGGCGTAGATCCACTTGCCGGTCTTGCCGAAGTCCCCGCGAAGACCGCCACCCTGAACCGGCTCCTGGCTGGCGCGCCGGTCCGTCACATGTCCACCACGTGATAGTGGGGGTCGTCCTCGGCCACCTCGACCACCACCAGGTTGCCGGCCGTGTGGATCATTTTCCGGCACTCGGGGCTCAGGTGCCGCAGGCGCAGTGTCTTGCCGGCCTTGCGGTAGCGCTCGGTGATCGCGTTGAGCGCTTCCAGGCTGGAATAGTCCGCCACGCGGGCGTCCTTGAAGTCGATGATGACCTGGTCGGGGTCGGTGGCCGGGGACAGGCGCTCGGAGAATTCGCGCACGGAGCCGAAGTACAGCACGCCCTGCAGGCGGTACACGCGGCTGCCGTCCTCGAGGTCGTGCGGATTGAGGCGCACGTGCTGGGCGCTTTCCCAGGCAAACGCCAGTGCCGAGACCACCACGCCGGCCAGCACCGCCAGCGCCAGGTTGTGCATCAGCACCGTGACCCCGGTGACCACGATGATCACCACGAAGTCCACGCCCGGCACCTTGCCCAGGGTCTGGAAGGTGGCCCACTCGAAGGTGCCGATCACCACCATGAACATCACGCCGGCCAGCGCGGCCATGGGGATTTCGCCGATCACCGGCCCGCCGACCAGGATAAAAGCGGTCAGGGCGAGTGCGGCAACGATGCCGGAAGTGCGGCCACGCCCCCCTGATTTGATGTTGATCAGGCTCTGGCCGATCATCGCGCAGCCTCCCATGCCGCCGAACAGGCCGGACAGGAAATTGGCGCCGCCCTGCGCGAAGCACTCACGGTTGCCCTGGCCACGGGTCTCGGTCATGTCGTCGATCAATTGCAGGGTCATCAGGGATTCGATCAGGCCGACCAGGGCGACCGTGGCGGCCGTGCCGCCGACCAGGGCGATGGTGTCGGGCGTCCAGGGAATGTCCGACGGCCAGGCCAGGAAGGGCAGGGTGGCGCCGAGCTCCGCCTTGCCGGTGCCCTGCAGCAGCACGTCGGACACCGTCCGGGTGTCGACCAGGCCCGTGTAGCTCATGAGTCCCACGGCCAGGATGGCGACCAGGATGGACGGCACGGCGCGGGTCAGTTTCGGGAAGAACTCGATGATGGCCATGGTGAGCAGCGCCAGGCCCGCCATCTTCGCCAGGGTCGGTCCGGGCAGCCAGTCCCCGACCGCGGTCTGGAAGACTTCGAACTGCGCCAGCAGGATCAGGATGGCCAGGCCGTTGACGAAGCCCATCATCACCGGGTGCGGCACCAGGCGAATGAAGCGTCCCAGCTTGAGCACCCCCACCAGGCCCTGGATCACGCCGGCCAGCATGACCGTGGCGAACAGGTACTGCATGCCCAGGTCGTCGATACCCAGTTCGGCGCCGCGCGTGTTGCCGATTTCCACCACCTTGGCCACGACCACGGCGATGGCGCCGGTGGCCCCGGAAATCATTCCCGGCCGACCGCCGAAGGACGAGGTGACCAGGCCCAGGAACACGGCGGACCACAGCCCGACCACCGGGTCGACCCCGGCGATGAAGGAAAACGCGATGGCTTCCGGCACGAGGGCCAGGGAAACGGTCAGGCCGGAGAGGGTGTCGTCCTTCCAGTTGCCGTTTTTCTTTTCGAACAGTTCGAACAGCATGTTTCGGTATCCGGGCCGCTTCGTGCCCCGGTCGGCGGTGGACGGCCCGGTGCAAGGGGTGGGCAGTGTACGCGATGCGGTGGAGGCTGTCCCCCCGGACGGCGTCGTGCCAGCGATCCTTGCGGTGCGTCGCCGGGTGGCTGACACTGCCTTCTTTCCGCCTGGCCCACCGGGGACTTCTGTCGACCATGAAACACTGGGAAAAACTCGGCGAAGCGTCGATCCCGGGTGCGCCCGGGCACCTGGAACTGTTCCGCGGCAAGGATGATTTTTTCATCCGCACTTCCAGCGGCGCCGAGCTGATGAGCACGCGCAAGCACGGATCCGAAGACGCCCTGGGCGAACGGCTCTGCCGGCCGCTGACCGATCATTCGGCGCCGCGTGTTCTGGTCGGTGGACTGGGCATGGGTTTTACGCTGGCGGCGGCCCTGGCTGCGCTCGGCGCCAACGCCGAGGTGACCGTGGCCGAACTCGTGCCCGGCGTCATCGAGTGGAATCACGGCCCACTCGGAGACGCGGCCGGACGCCCCCTGGACGACCCGCGCACGCGTGTCTACCCGGGGGACGTTGCCGATCTCCTGCGGCCGGAACAGGCGGCCTGGGACGCCATCGCACTGGACGTGGACAACGGGCCGGAGGGGCTCACCCAGGATGCCAACAGCTGGCTGTACTCCAATGCGGGACTCGCCGCGGTCCAGCGCTCGCTACGTTCCGGGGGCCGCGCGGGGTTCTGGTCGGCGGTGCCGGACCCCGGGTTCACCCGGCGTCTGAAGCGTCTGGGCGCCGCGGTGGAAGAGGTGCGGGTACACGCCCACGGCAAGAAAGGCCCGCGCCACACCCTGTGGTTCGCGGGCTGGCGGCGCTGAATCATTCAGCGGATTGCTGGTTTTCTTCACCCTCCAGGGCCTGGGCCCGGCACTTTGGCAACCCCTGGCTTTGCACGTGGCTTCTCATGGTGTCGATGTCCTGCAGTTCATCGGGCGTGAAGGTCTCCAGCAGGTCGTCGGCCATGCAGTTGCACAAGGCGACATGGCTCGCCGATGCATCCCGTTCGGAACAGGTTGCGACGAACGAGTCCCGAAAGGACTGGCGAAAACTGGCGTCGTAGGAGTCCTTGAAACGGTTCGCCAGGTCTTCACGGGACGACTCGCTGCAGGCGGCCATGAGCAGCGCCAGGCACGTGATGGCCAGGCGTCGCACGGTGTCACGCTGATGCATGCTTCGCGCCCGTGCCTCGCAGCCCGCCTTCAGTCGGGCACCTTGTTGGATACCCGGGGGTCGCACCAGAACGCGCAATCGCCGTTGCTCGTATCCTTGACCAGCAACTGGTAGTAGTCGTCCTCGGTGGCCGTGTCGGAGTCCTTGATCTTGACCTTGTAGGTATCCTGGTCCTTTTTGCTCAGTTGGGTGTCGCTGCTGCCGAACGCCACGTCCACCAGGTGGTATCGGCGGTCGCCGACGAGCGTGATCTCGAACTCCTGCTCGCCGCTGCCGAACGTCACGTCCTGGTCGCCGGCGCCATCCGAGCCACCGCCGTAGGAATAGCTGTAGCTGAGTCCCTGTGGATTGTTCGTCCCGTTCTCGAGGGTCGCTGTCGTCGGGTACATCGGGGTGCCGCAGTTGGAGCTGCGAATGTCGAGCGTGACGCCTGTGAGTGTTCCCATGTTCGTTCTCCTTTCCTGTTGGTTTGCAATTCGGCCCGGTGGCCGGGTTCATGAACCAGTACCGGCGAGGGCGCCGGAGGTTGGCAGATAACGGGGGTCCGCGAATCCCATGTCATGCAGCGCCTGCCGGTGGGCGCCCGGGTCGTCGGCTTCACCCAGTCGCCACTGGAGTTTCAGCCGCAGGGCACGGGCCTTCGGCGTCCGCTCCTGCTGCCGATCCAGGGCCAATGTGGCCGCCTGCCAGCGGGCCCTGGCCCGGTCCGGGTGGCCCAGGGCGAATTCCGCCTCGCCCGCCAGGTCGCGCGCCAGCGCCAGTTGCACGCCCGCGCCACCGCGGCCCACGGTGTCGGAGCGCAAGCGCTCACACTCGCGGGCATCGTCGCGCGCCTTTTCTGCCTGGCCAGCGACCAGGTGCAACCGGGCGCTCATGCAGAGCCCCAGGGCCTGGATGGCGGCCAGTTCCAGGTCGTCCCCGGCGCCGGACGTCGCCGTTTCCAACGCGACCAGCGTGTCGTTGACCTGGCGGCGGCTGTCGTCGTATCGACCCAGGTGCAGGCCGGTTTCGGCCAGCCACAACGTGCAACGGTGATGGCCGCGTATCCAGCTGTCGTTGCTCGGGTCGTGTTCGATCAGTCGGCGGAACGTCATTTCGCAGACCCCCAGCAGGTCGTCTGCGGCGTTGACCTCCCCGCGGTGCCATTTGAGGTTGGCATGAATGCCCAGTAGATAAGCGTACTCTTCGCCCCGACGCATGTCTTCGCCGTTTTCCCACAGCGCCTTCATCAATTCCGCGCCCCGGGAGAACACCCGGTCGGCCGCCGCCAGCTCGCCGCGGTCCAGCAGGGCCGATCCTTCCCAGGAGTAGCCCTGGGCCAGTTCGTAGCGCAGCGTGTCGTCGGCCTGATCGGCGAGCAGCAGCCGCTCGTTCAGGGCGTTCGCCTGCTGGATGTGGGTCAGCGCCACGTTCGGTTGGCCACGGGCTCGCGCCAGGGCGCCCAGGTTGTTCAGCGCGTATACCATTTCCAACTGGTAGTCGGCGTTGTCCGGCTCGGCCTCGAGCAGGTTCCGACTGTGGTCGTGATAGGCGGTGAAGGAGCGTTCCGCGCCCGCCAGGTCGTCACTTTCCCAGGCCACGTAGCCGACCCAGAACTCGGCCTGGCTTTGTTCAAAGCGGTACTCGGCCTGGCTCGGGTGGCGGTCCAGCAGCGCGGCCGTGAGTTCGCGGGAATCCTCGAACGCCTCGAGGGCGGCAGGCAGATCCCGGCGCGCGAACTGCACCTCGCCGAGCTGGCGCAGGGACAGCGCGCGCGCGAGCAGTTCTTCGTCGGAGCCCAGGGTGCCGAGCGCCTGGAAGTATTCTCCGGCCTGTTCACCGACGTCGTCCAGCAGGTCGAGGCGGCCGATGGGCTCCAGCCGAGCGCGCAAATCGACCAGCATAAAATCGATCAGGCTCTCGGCCTGCCCCCGGCGCAAATCCGCCTCGTCGCGCGCGCGCTCGGCGATCACCGCCAGGGTCAGGGTCACCAGGCTGATGACCAGCGCGCCGGCCGTGATTGCACCCATGGCGCGCAGGCGCCGTTGCTGGTCGCGCTGACGCAGGGCGTCGACGCCAACGCCCAGGAGACCGGCGACCAGCTTGAGCAGGGCGCCACGCCTGCCGTCCGCCTCGGGTCTCAGGTCGGCGGCCAGCGGCTCCGGCAATTCCGCGCCGTGTTCATCGCACAGCAGGGCTTCGGGAAAGGCGCAATCGGGCGCCGCTCGCTCCGGGCTGCCGTCGATGATCAGCGGCAGGATGGGACGCCCGGGCGCCACGCGGCGAAAAACCCGGATCTCCTCGTTGGTCCAGCGCGAAGCAGTCGCCCTGGGAGAACACACCACGATCAAGGCGGCGCTTTCTTTCATGGCCTGGATGATGGAGGCGGTCAGGTCGTCCGAAGAAGCAAGTTCGGTGTCATCCCTGAACACCGGGCGGAGGCGCCTGCCTGGCCGGTCGGGGGTGAGACGCAGGGCGCGCGGTAAACGGTAGTTCTCCAGCGCGTTCTGTAGCCGGCGCGCCGCGGTCTTGTCCCGGTGGCTATAGCTGATGAACGCCTCGTAGCGCATGCCCTGGTGGTCCCGGTCGTCCGCGATTTCGGGAGTATAGCGTCCGCACGCAGCAAGGGCTGGGCGGTGGAAGTGGTTTGTCGGGACGATTCGGCGGCGGCTGCCGGGATGATGGTCTGTCAGGCCGGGCTAGGGTCCCTGGATCGACGTGTTGCCCAGCGCCCGCAGGCGGTCGACCTCGCTCCGTGGCGGCGCCCCGAACTGGCGCCGGAACTCCCGGCTGAACTGGGAGGGACTCTCGTAGCCGACCTGGTAACTGGCGGATGCCGCTTCCAGGCCCTCGGTCAGCATCAGGCGGCGCGCCTCGTTCAGGCGCAGCATTTTCTGGTACTGCAACGGTGACATGCGCGTGATCTTCTTGAAGGTGTGGTACAGGGTGGACTCGCTCATGTTGACCTGCTCGGCCAGTTCGCCGACGCGCATGGGTTCCGTGAACCGCTCCTGCAGGATGCCGATGACCCGGGAGATGCGCTGCGCCTGGGGATCGACGGTGGCGAATTTACGGATGTGCGAGCCCAGTTCGCCGACCAGTGCGCGATAGAGGATTTCTCGCCGCGCCATGGGCCCCAGCACCGGAATGTCGTCCGGTTTCTCCAGCAGGCCGAGCAGGCGCTCCAGCGCCAGTTGCATGTCCTCACCCATGACCGCGTGGCTCAGCCCGCAGGCGTCGTCGCGGTTGTGTCCCTCGACCTGGGCGCCGTCCGCACGGTCGGTGGTTTCCATCAGCAACTGGGTAAGGTCTTCGGGCTGCACGGTCAGCTTGAGGCCCATGTAGGGATTCTCGGGCGTGGCGTCGATGTGGTTGACCAAGACCGGCAGATGCACCGTGGCGAACAGGTAGGTGAAGGGGCGAAAGCGAATGTTCTTGTCCCCCAGCTGGACGTTCTTGCTGCCCTGGATGCCGAAAAACAACGAGGGTTCGTACGTGCCCGCCTGGCAGGTGGTGTTCGAGTCG
>JAUIJU010000021.1 GCA_030431095.1 Gammaproteobacteria bacterium
AATCGGTCGTGAAAAGCCTGCAGATCGAAGGCCTCGCCCAGCGCCATGAAGCGCTCCGCCAGCAGTTTTTCCAGCTCCACCTTGCCCATGTAGTAGCCCACGCCGTAGCCCGGCTGGCGCAGGTACAACTCGATGTCGAAGGCGGCGATGGCGTCGCCCTCGCTCATCCAGCGCGGCGTGCGCTCGATCAGCGCGTGGCGGGCCTGCTCATAGGTCCACTCGTTGGCCTGCATGCGCAGTTCCGGCTCCAGGCGGGCGGCGCGCTTGGCCGCCAGCACCCAGGTGATCTCCCGGGTCCGCGGCCGCTCGTCCAGCATACCGGCCTGCAGGATCAGCTCTTCCAGGTACTGCGCCCAACCCTCGCTGCGAATGCCGTTGACGTAGAACAGCCGGCGCTGGCCTCGAATGGGCCGCTCATCCCCGCGCCACTGCAGGGCGTCGAATCGGTGCCCGGGCAGGTTGTGCGCGCGCAGGGGTCGCGGGTCACGAAACTCCGCCTGGAAGAAAAAGTGCAGGTCCAGCGGGGGCTCGAACAGGCCGGGTTTGGCCGGGTCGCGGTCGGCGGGAAGGATGTACGGGCCTTCCGCCGGGTCGTACTGCAGTTCCTCCGGCAGGGTGACCAGCCGTTCCTCGCGCAAAAAGCGCAGCAACTCCTCGTCCGCGGCCTGCCGGTTGCGGTCATACGCTTCGCGCGTGGTGACCACCTCGAGTCGCGGCAGGTCGCGGTTGCGGTGTTCCTCCACCGCCAGGTGGTTGATCACCCGCTGGTACTCGCGTTCCCCGATGGCCGCGATCTCGTCCGGTGAATAAGGAAACAGCAGCACGTAGGACAGGTACCAGGCGTAGTTGTCGCGACCGACGCCACCATGGGCCGGCAGCTCCGATTCGATGCCCGCCAGCCAGTCGCGGAATGAGGCCGAGGCGGCGGCCGCCGCGCGGGCGGGTGCGACCAGTTCTGGATGGACCCCTTCGGCTTCCGCGGCGAGCTGGCTGAACACCCGGGTTTCGATCTGCTTCTGCGTCATGGCCAGGCGCGCCAGGTCACCGCGCGCCATGCCCAGGTTCTCGCGCGCCTGCGCCAGGATGCGGGGCACGGCGAGCAATTGCCCTCGCAGCGCCGCTACCGCCTCGGCGGAATCCAGCGGCAGCGGCGGAACGTAGAAAGCGCCGTGCATCTTGGGCCCGAAGCCGAGCAGGGTGACGCTGTAGAACGCCGGATCCCGCCTCCAGGGTTGCAACACCTCGTGCTGAAACTGCAGGCCGCGCATTTCGGCCAGCACCAGCAGGTAGTCGACGCCTTGCGCCACCGGCCAGTGACTGTCGTCGATGGCCGCGATCCGCTCGAACAGGCCGTCCAGGGCGCGGCGCTGCCGGGCCATGGCCGCGGGGCGATAGTCCGGCACCCCGTCGATGACCTCAGGCGGCACGATGGCACGAAAGTCCCGGTACAGGTCCACCAGGTCCTGGTAGCCGGCGCCGGCCGCGTCCCGGCCGCTGTCCTCCGCCGGCGCCAGTGACGCCAGCAGCAGACACAGGACCCCCACCGCAGGGCGCCATCGCGCCTTCGTGAAGCGCTTCACGGCTGCAACGCTTCGGGCAGCGGAATGAATTCCTCGTCACCCGGCACGCGGTCAAAGCCTCCTTGCGCCCAGAGCGCCGCCGCCTCGCGGATGCGCTCGCGGCTGCTGGAAACGAAATTCCAGGCCAGGAAACGATGCCCCAGGGGTTCGCCGCCCAGCAGGGCGATGCGCGCGCCCTCGGGGCTGGCGATGGTGTGGCGGTCTCCGCGCGAAAGTACCGTCATGGCATGGGCCGGCACGGCGTGGCCGTCAATGTCCACCGCCCCCTGGACCACGTAAATCGCTTCTTCGGGGTAGTGACGCGGCCATTCGAACTGCTGCCCTGGCGCCAACTCGGCCGACAGGTACAGCAGGGGCGAATGCACCGTCACCGGGGATTCGCCCCCCAGGGCGCTGCCGGCGATCAGGTCGAACGCCACCTCGCCGAGGTGCAGGCGGGGTATCGCCTCGGCGGGATAGTGTTCGAAATCCGGGGCAATGTCTTCGCTGCCGTCGGGCAGCGCCAGCCAGATCTGCAGGCCGTGCAGGGCGTTCTCCTGCCCACGATTGCGTTGCGGGGTCCGTTCCGAATGGACGATGCCACGTCCTGCCGTCATCCAGTTCACCTCGCCGGGCCGAATGTCCTGCGTGTTGTCCAGGGAATCTCGGTGGGTGATCTCGCCATCGAACAACCAGGTCAGCGTGGCCAGGCCGATGTGCGGATGCGGCCGCACGTCCATGTGGGCGCCCACCGGCAGGGTGACCGGGCCGAAATGGTCCCAGAACACGAAGGGTCCCACGGCGCGCTGCCGGGCCGAGGGCAACAGGCGGCGCACTTCGAAATCGCCGATGTCCTTGACCACCGGCTGCAGGTTCAAAAGGCTCATGCCGTCATGATAGAGGATCGCGAATGGCGATTCGCTCAGTCGTCTGCTTCCGCCGCCTTGTTGACTGCCGCTTCCTCCGCCGCCAGGTCTTCCGCCGAGGGGGGCACCCAGCCACGGTCCAGGCGATTGCCGAAGGCGGCGCTCTGACCTTTCATGGCCTGTTCGTAACGTTCCAGGTAGCGCTTGGTGGCCGCCACGTAGGCCGGGTTCCGGTGGGCCGGAATGTCGGGGTCGTACACGTCCGCCACGCCGCGCATCTGTTCCTGGTCATTGATCACGAAACCACGAATCTGCCGCTCGGCGTCGTAGGGGTGCACGCCCAGGGCTTCCAGCGCGGAACGCCCGGCGCGCAGGGAACTGTCGAAGGTCTCGCGAATGATGTCCCGGGCGCCCGCCGCCCACAGCTCATAGACATGGTGACGATCCCGGGCCCGGGCCACGATGTAAACGTGCGGGTGGTGCTCGGTGACATGGCGTACCAGCTCGGTGATGTTCTCGCGGTCGTCGATGGCAATCACCAGGATTCGTGCCTGCTCGATGCCGGCGGCGTGCAGCAGATCCGGCCGCATGGCGTCTCCGAAATACACCTTGACCCCATAGGCCCGTAGACGCTCGAGCTGCTCTGACTGGTAGTCCAGCACCACGGTCTTGAAGCCGGCGGAAAGCAGAATGCGGTTGATGATGCCGCCGAAGCGCCCGTGCCCCGCCACGATCACGCTGCCGGTGTCGTCGATGGCGTCCGGCTCGCGGTCCTGCGACACGCTGAAACGTGGCGCGATCAGTCGGTCATGCAGGATGAACAGGCCCGGGGTCAGCAGCATTGACAGGGTGACCACCAGCAACAGCTGGTCGGCCAGCGCCGCGGGAATCACCGCCTGCGCCACGGTGAAGGACAACAGCACGAAGCCGAACTCGCCGGCCTGCGCGAGTCCCAGGGTAAACAGCCAGCGGTCGGCGCCGGTGATGCGAAACACGCGGGCCAGCAGGTACAGCACGCCGGCTTTGAGCACCATCAGTCCCAGGGTCATGGCCAGCACGCTGCCCAGGTTGGCCAGCAACAGGTCGAAGCGGATGGCCGCCCCCACGGTGATGAAAAACAGTCCCAGCAGCAGTCCCTTGAACGGGTCGATGTCGCTTTCCAACTCGTGTCGGTATTCGCTGTTGGCCAGAACCACGCCGGCCAGGAACGTGCCCAGCGCCGGCGACAGACCGACCAGGATCATCAGCAGGGCGATGCCGATCACCAGCAGCAGGGCGGCCGCGGTGAACAGTTCGCGCAGCTGCGCCATGGCGATGAACCGGAACACCGGCCGCGTGAGAAAACTGCCGCCCACCACCACCGCGGCGATGGCCCCGGCGGTGACCAGCGCAGCCTGCCAGGCGTCCAGGTGATCCACCAGGCTCAGGCTGGCGTGGGACGCCTCGTCGCCGGCGTGGACGCCGGCCACTTCCGCCCATTCGGGCGCGCCGGACAGGGCCAGCAGCGGAATGAAGGCCAGCATGGGAATCACCGCGATGTCCTGGAACAACAGGACGGAAAAACCTGCCTGGCCACCGTCGCTCTTCATCAGGCCCTTCTCATTCAACGACTGCAGTACGATGGCGGTGGAGGACAGGGACAGCACCAGGCCCACCGCCAGCGCCACGTTCCAGGGCTGGCCCAGCCACATGGCGATGCCGGTGATGGCCGCCGCCGTGAGCGATACCTGCAGGCCGCCCAGGCCCAGCAGCCGGGCACGCATGGACCACAGCATGCGTGGCTGAAGCTCAAGGCCGACCAGGAACAGCATCATCACCACGCCGAACTCGGCGAAATGCTGAATGGCCACGACATCCACATGCAAAGCCTGCAACAGGGGGCTGATCGCGATACCCGCGATCAGGTAACCCAGCACGGAACCCAGGCCCAGGCGGCTGGCGATGGGCACCGCGATCACGCCTGCCACCAGGAACAGAAACGCCAGCAGCAGGATGCCGTCCATGCTCAGTTCGCCTCGCGCAACGGCAACGCGTCGTGCTCGATGACCTCACGCCCGGCAGCGGCGTCAAAGTCGTAGCGATCGTCCCGGATGGCCTCGAGCAAGCGTCGGTAGCCCGTCACGTGCGGCGCCACTCGCCCCTCCGATGGCGCGCGCAGGGCGGCGTAGAGCACGTACGGAGCGGTGAAGCGCATCTCGCACAGGCAAGCGGTCTGCTGCAGGGGCACCAGGAACGCGCGCAGCGGATGGTGTTGGTAGCCGTGCTCGGTGTAGGCCTCTTCCGGCCCGGCGCCGGTCACGGCCAGCATCAGGGTCTTGCCGGCCAGGCGATCACCGCCGGCGCCGTAGGCGAAACCGTGCTCCAGCACCAGGTCCTGCCACTCCTTGAGCAGCGAAGGCGTCGAGTACCAGAACACGGGAAACTGGAACAGGACCACGTCGTGATCCAGCAAGCGTTGTTGCTCGACATCCACGTCGATATCGAAGCGCGGATAGTCGGCGTACAGGTCCACGAAGGTGATGCCTTCCACGCGCCGCGCTTCGCGCGCCATTGCCCGGTTGGCCTGCGAGTGCTTGTGTCCGGGGTGGGCGTAATAGACGATCAGGCGGGCCATGGGGGACAGTGTAATTCACCTGACCTTTTTCCCTCATGACAGACACGCCATAGGCGTAATTCACGGATGCTACTTGTGACATACCCTGAAATCTGCGCGACTCAACCAGTCCCGGCCAATGAGCTACGCCAAAGCCAGCGCCGCTTCGAGGTCCGAATGTTCGAAGGCGGACGACAGCCGCCGTATTTCAGGGCCGGAAATTCCGAATCTCTCGGCAACTTGCCGCCAGCGTGAAACGGACTGGCCGACCTCGGCGGCGATTGCCGCCGCATCGCTCCCTGTCAGGCCAAAATATTCAGCGACGTCAAGGGCGAGCTCGAGCGATGCGGTCGTATCCTCCTCGTCAATCGAAGTACTGAGGACTCGGGGTTTCACATCCGTGGGCACCGGATTGATGTCATAGGCCGGTGACAAGGCCCAACCCAGGTCGCCGACATGGAGAAACCCGTGATTGCGCAGGTGGTCATCCGCATTCGACACCAGGACCGTGAAAACGATGCGCCGCCAGAGCTCGGCGAGATCATCGCGCGTGTTTGCGCCGTGCTGCCGGATGGCATCGGCGATCTCCAGGTAACTTCGCGTTTCGTTGTCGCGTCCACCGATCATGCTCATTGCCGACAGGAACGGGATTCGTTGCTGGCCGTTGCGGTCAAAGCGTGTGAGCAGGATGACGTCCCGGCCGGAGACTTTCTCGGGGCGAAAGGCTGCGACGTTGATACCTGCCTGCCCGGCCAGTTCTAGCGCGACACACTCCCAGAGTACGGTATTCCAGTCATCCTCCTTATGAGGGAACTTTGCAAGGGCGAGCCGGCCATCCATCATACGTACCGACGCCTTGGGTCGCGCGCCCCCAAGCGAAGATCCCGGGGCCACGAGCAGGCGCAGATCTTCATCGGCGGCACCTTCGTCGAGATAGCGTTCGGTGGCGCTCATCAGGCGCGGCAGGTCAACGAGTGGCGGCACCGTGGGCGCGTCCGCGCCGGCCAGAAACGGCCCGTCCTTTTGCCGGGTAAAACGCAGGGCGCCGAGGCGCGCTTCGTCGGATACCTTCAGTAGAAAGTCGACTTCAAACAGCGTGCGGGGTGCTTCACCGGCATCGGCGGCACGTTGGCGTTCAGCACGACGCATCAGCGCCCTGCCCCAACGATCGGGCGCGGAATCTCCGATAGCGCCGAAAAGGGCGCGGCCCGAACCCGTATGATACGGCCCCGGGCCGAGTTGCACGGCAGGTTCCAGTGCGAAACGTTCCGGGCTGGCGAGCCAGTCCGCGTCGTATTCGAAGCTCGCCGTTTCGTGTTTGCCACGGACGCGCGTATACAGGCGCCCCACGAATTGCGTGGCGCCGTCCAGATCGACATGGACACAGACATCCGTGCTCATGACTTTCTGTCCCCACGCTTTTTCCTGGGCCGAATTCGCTGCGGCAATTGCTCCTCGATGAGGGCAAGCCCATGTTCGTCATTCCGGATATCGGCGAGCGCTGCGAGCCGTTCGTCCAGGCCGAGGACAAACAGGACGGTTGCGACCGTGCCAACGGAAACCCCCGGTTCGCCCTGTTCGAGCTTGAACAGGGTCGTCCGGCTGATCGAGGCACGCTCGGCCACCACCGCG
Organism: Gammaproteobacteria bacterium; assembly: GCA_030431095.1. Lineage (GTDB taxonomy): Bacteria > Pseudomonadota > Gammaproteobacteria > Xanthomonadales > SZUA-36 > Marinihelvus. Next base: position 6,651 of record JAUIJU010000021.1, read on the forward strand.
GCGGGGATGCGGCGACGTAGTCGCGCTTCCCGAACATCCTGCCCCAGCTTTCGCAGGCTACGACGTACCGGCAGCGGCAAACTGTAGTTTGAATGCTTCTTGGTCATAATGTTCACTATACAATACGTTATTGCATTTAATGTAAAGATAAATGAACATTATAAAAAATCAAACTCACCGTCAAAAGACGCGGATCAGCCGAACTCGCCGCCAAACTGCAAAGCCGCCAGGCGCGCATACAGCGGGTCGGATTCGATCAGCGCCTCGTGCCGCCCCTGGGCCACCAGCCGGCCGCGGTCCAGCACCAGGATGCGGTCGGCCTTCTGCACGGTGGACAGGCGGTGGGCGATGATCATGGTGGTGCGCTCCTCCATCAGGGTTTCCAGGGCCGCCTGCACCAGGCGTTCGCTTTCCGAGTCCAGGGCGCTGGTGGCCTCGTCCAGCAGCAGGATGGGCGGGTCCTTGAGGAGCGCGCGGGCGATGGCGATGCGCTGGCGTTGGCCGCCGGACAGGCGGATGCCGCGCTCGCCCAGGAAGCTGTCGTAGCCCTCGGGCAGGTCGACGATGAACTCGTGCGCCGCCGCGGCGATGGCGGCCTGCTCCACCTCCGCGTCACTGGCGCCGGGGCGCCCGAAGCGGATGTTCTCGCGCGCGCTCTCGCCGAACAGCACCGTGTCCTGTGGCACCAGGGCCACCTGCCGGCGCAGCGCCACCGGGTCCAGCTGGTCCAGTGCGTGACCGTCCACCCGCACCTGGCCACGGAGCGGGTCGTAAAACCGCAGTAACAGCTGGAAGCAGGTGCTCTTGCCGGCCCCCGAAGGGCCCACGATGGCCACCGTCTCCCCGGGTTTTACCTCGAAGTCGATGCCGGCCAGGGCCAGGTCGTCGGGCCGCGAGGGGTAGGCGAAATCCACCTGTTCGAACGTTACCCGGCCGTGGGCGCGCTCACCCAGTGACTCGGGCGCTTGCGGCGCGGCGATGGCCGGGCGCGCGGCCAGCAACTCGGCCAGGCGCTCCATGGCCCCGGCGCCACGCTGGATCTCGCCCCACAATTCGCTCAGCGCCCCGGCCGAGCCCCCCACGAACAGCGAATAGGCCAGGAACTGGGCCAGTTGCCCGCCGCTCATGTCGCCGGCGATCACCGCGCGCGACCCCATCCACAGAATGAAGGTGATGGCGCCGAACACCAGCGTGAAGGCCAGCGCGGTCATGAAGGCACGGGTGCGGATGCGCCGCAGCGCGGCCGCGTAGCTGTGCTCGACGGCTTCGTCGTAGCGCTCGATCTGCATGGATTCCAGGGTGTAGGCCTGCACCGTCTGAATGGCCTCCAGCGATTCCCCGGCCACGCCGCTGGTGTCGGCCACGCGGTCCTGCGCGTCGCGTGACAGGCGCCGGATGCGCCGCCCCACCCAGATCATGGGCAGCACCACGATGGGGATGCCCACCACGATGTAGGCGGTCAACTCCAGGCTGGTGATGGTCAGCATGATCAGGCCGCCGAGCAGGTTCAGTGTCGAGCGCAGGGCGATCGACAGGCTCACCCCGGCGATGGACTGCACCAGCGTGGTGTCGGTGGTCAGGCGCGAGAGCACCTCGCCCGTGCGCGTGACCTCGAAGAAGGTCGGGTCCATGCGCACCACGCGCGCGTACACCGCGCTGCGGATGTCGGCCACCACCCGCTCGCCCAGGCGGGTCACCAGGTAAAAGCGCAGCGCCGCGAAGCCGCCGAACAGCACCGCGGCCAGGAAGAATCCGGCGAAATAGCGGTTCACCGCCGCCAGGTCGGCGGCGGCGAAACCGTTGTCGATCAGAAAGCGCAGCGCCACCGGCAACGCCAGCATGGCGGCGGAGGCCACCAGCAGCGCCAGCAGCGCGGCCGTCATCAGCCCGGTGTACGGGCGCAGAAACGGCCCCAGCAGGCGCAGGGGCTTCAGGGAGTCGGCCTTGGCCCGTTCTTCGAGATTGGCGGAATTCGGCATGGTGCGATCAGTCTCGGGCTGGGTGGACAGGGTACTGGGCGTGCTACCGTTTAGACAGGGTCTCTCTTGCTGAATTGGGAGGATGGAATGAATTCATTCATACTGTGTGTACTTCATCATCCAGGCTTGTGTGAACTGCCATGAAAATGAGTATCAAACTTTCAAGTGAACTGCTGCGGGCTGCCCGGGCGTTCGCGATGCGTACAGACATCACACTGAATGAACTCGTGGAGCGAGGTATCAGGCAGTTGCTGGAAAACGAGGCGAAACATACCCCTTTCAAGCTCCGGGACGCCAGCGTGAAAGGTAACGGTTTCAACAAAGACTTCCTTGACGCAAGTCGACACCACCTGCACCAGGCCGCCTACATCCAAACCACCTGACGGCAACGCCCGCTCAATTTTGGCCCGCACCGCACCCGTTGCGAGCCGAATGTTCAGTCCTCCCCTAGCAAGGCCGGCCCCGCCCCCGCCAATGCGCCGCGCAGTTCGCGAAGCCTGGCCTTCACCGTGCGGCGGTCTTCCTCCGACAGCCGGAGCAGGGCTTTCTGGCCCACGGCCAGTGATTCGAGTTCCGGGTCGGTGAATTCCCACACGGCCTCGTTCCGCGTCACTTCGATCAGGCCGCGCGGTTCAGGGGTGGCCAGCAGCAGGTCGAGAATTTCCACCGCGCGGTCGTTGAAGTAGGCGTCCTGGTAGCCCATGCCGTTGTAGGCCTCCTGCAGCAGGGGGTAGTAGCGCAGGTAGGCGCTGACCAGCTGGTCGGTGTCCATGGCCGCGATCAGTTCCACGTAGGGCGTGTAGCGCTCAGCGTTTTCGGGGCTGATCACGGCCTGGTCGCCGGATTCAAGCACCGTGAAGCGCCCCGGCACCGGCTTCAGCGGCCGCTGCGGCGGGGCCACGCGCCGGGTGTCCAGGCTGTCGATGGTGGCCACCAGGCGCGCCAGCAGGAAATCCGCCACCAGCATGTCCGTCAGGCCCTGTTCGCCACCGAGCTCGGCGGCGCGCTCGCGCACCTCCTCGTCGCTGCCGCCCAGGGTGGGCAGGGGTTCCTCGGGCGGAAGTTCCGGTGGCGGCTCCACCTCGCCGGCCTGCGGGCGCGGCGGGGTGATGTCCTCCACCGGGTACTGCACCACCTCGATGGGTTCGGGGTCGGGCTGCGCCGGGGTGACTTCCACCTGCTCCAGGGCCTCCTGGTCCTGGCGCACGCTGAAGTACCAGGCGGCCAGCAGGGCGAGAGCGATAACGGCAACCAGGGCCACGGCTTTTTTCATGATGGGTTCCCTTGCGCTTGAACGGGCCGTGAAGGGTGGGACCGTGACCGGGCGTTCGGGTTCAGTCGCTCAGCAGGCTGACGATGCCTTTTGCGGCTTTGCGCGCGTCGGCGATGGCGGTGACCACCAGGTCGGCGCCGCGCACCATGTCACCGGCCGCGAACACCTTCGGGTTGCTGGTCTGGAAGGGATAGCGGTCGTTTTCGCTGGCCGTGACCAGGCCCCAGTCGTTGACCTCGATGCCGTGACCCTCGAACCACGGCGCCGGGGAGGCGTTGAAACCGAAGGCGATGACCACCGCGTCGGCCTCGAACACCCGCTCGCTGCCGGGCACCGCCTCGGGGCGGCGCCGGCCGGATTCGTCGGGCTGGCCCAGCCGCGTGTCGACGATGCGCACGCCCGTGGCGCGACCGTCCTCGCCGGCGATTTCCAGCGGCTGCACGTTGAAGTGGAACTGCACGCCCTCCTCGATGGCGTTGTTTACCTCGGCCTGCGAGCCGGGCATGTTCTCGCGGTCGCGGCGGTACAGGCAGTGCACCTCGGCCGCGCCCTGGCGCACGGAGGTGCGCACGCAGTCCATGGCCGTGTCGCCGCCGCCCAGCACCACCACGCGCTTGCCCTGCATGTCGATGAAGGGATAGTCGCCGGCGGGCATCTGCAGCAGCGCCCGGGTGTTGCCGATCAGGAAGTCCAGCGCCTTGTGCACGCCCGCCTTGTCGCGCCCTTCCAGGCGCCCGTCCAGCGCGCTGTAGGTGCCCATGCCCAGAAACACGGCGTCGTGCTTGTCCATCAGTTCGTCGAAGGAAATGTCCTTGCCGATCTCCGCACCCAGCACGAAACGCACGCCCATGCCCTCGAGGATGCCGCGCCGGGTCTTGATGATCCGGTGCTCCAGCTTGAACTCGGGGATGCCAAAAGACAGCAGGCCGCCGATTTCCGGGTGCCGGTCGTAGACCACCGGGGCCACGCCGTTGCGCGCCAGGATGTCGGCGCAGGCCAGGCCGGCCGGTCCGGCGCCGACGATGGCCACGCGCTTGCCGGTGTCCTTCACGTGCGAAAGGTCCGGCTTCCAGCCCTGCGCGAAGGCCGTGTCCACGATGTGGCGCTCCACCGCGCCGATGGTCACCGCGCCGTAGCCCGTGTTCAGGGTGCAGGCGCCCTCGCACAGGCGGTCCTGCGGGCAGATGCGGCCGCAGATCTCCGGCAGGGAGTTGGTGCGGTGGGCCAGCTCGGCGGCCTCGATGATGCGCCCCTCCGAGGCCAGCTTGAGCCAGTCGGGAATGAAGTTGTGCACCGGGCACTTCCACTGGCAGTAGGGGTTGCCGCAGGCGATGCAGCGCTCGGACTGGGCCGCGCCCTCGTCCAGCTGGAAAGGTTCGTAGATCTCCCGGAACTCGGTGCGGCGCACCTGGAGCGGAATCTTGTGCGGATCGTGCCGCGCCAGGTCGGTGAACTCGAAGTTGCGGCGGATGTTGCTCTTGCCCATGTCAGCCCACCACCTTCAACGGCACTTTTTCCAGCGTGCCACCCTGTTTCATGGCCTCCTTGTCCTTTTTCGGGCGCACCACCCGGAAGAAGAACATGAAGTGCTCGAACTCTTCCAGCAGCTTGGTGCCCCAGGCGCTGCCGGTGAACTGCACGTGGCGTTCCAGCAGGCTGCGGATGGCGGCCAGGTCGGCACTGCCCTCAGTGGTGTCCACGTCACTGACGGCCACGGACTGGTGGTTCACGCGCTGGCGCAGGCGCTCGTGGATGTCCAGCACCCAGGCCACCCCGCCGGTCATGCCGGCGCCGAAATTGGAGCCGGTTCGGCCCAGCACCAGCACCTCGCCGCTGGTCATGTACTCGCAGCCGTGCATGCCCACGCCCTCCACCACCGCGGTGGCGCCGGAGTTGCGCACGCCGAAACGTTCGCCCCCCTGGCCGGCGGCGAACAGCGCGCCGCCGGTGGCGCCGTAGAGGCAGGTGTTGCCGACGATGGCGCTGCGCTTGGCCACGATGGGCGCGTCGGAATGCGGCTTGATGGCGATGGAGCCGCCGCTCATGCCCTTGCCCACGTAGTCGTTGGCGTCCCCGGTGAGCTTCAGGTGCACGCCGTGGGTGTTCCACACCCCGAAACTCTGGCCCGCAGTGCCGGTAAAGCGCAGCTGCAGGCCGCCCTCGCCGGGAAAGCCCTCGCGGCCGAAACGCCGGGCAATTTCGCCGGCCAGGCCCGCGCCCACCGAGCGGTCGTAGTTGCGGATCTCGTAACTGCGCCGCGCCGGGGCGCCCGATTCCAGCTCATCGCCCAGGCTGTCGACGATCTCGCGGTTGAGCTTTCCGGTGTCGAAGGGGTGGTTGCGCAGGCCCGCGTAACCGCCGCCCTGCGCGCCGGCCGCGGCGGCGGCTTCCAGGATCCGGTCCAGGTTCAGCGCCCGCTGCTTGTCGGTCAGCGGCTCGATGCGCTCGAGCAGGTCGCTGCGCCCGATGATGTCCTCGAGCTTGTCGTAGCCCAGCGCCGCCAGGTGCTCGCGGGTTTCCTCGGCCACGAAGCGGAAATAGGCCATGACCATCTCGGGCAGGCCGATGAAGTGCTCCTTGCGCAGGCCCTCGTCCTGCGTGGCCACGCCCGTGGCGCAGTTGTTCAGGTGGCAGATGCGCAGGTACTTGCAGCCCAGCGCCACCATGGGCCCGGTGCCGAAGCCGAAGCTGTCGGCGCCCAGCATGGCGCCCTTGATCACGTCCAGGCCGGTCTTGAACCCGCCGTCCACCTGCAGGCGCACGCGGTCGCGCAGGCCGTTCTCCACCAGCGCCTGGTGCGCCTCGGGCAGGCCGGTTTCCCAGGGCGAGCCGGCGTATTTGACCGAGGTCAGCGGGCTGGCCCCGGTGCCGCCGTCGTGCCCGGCGATGGTGATGAAATCGGCGTAGGCCTTGGCCACGCCCGCGGCGATGGTGCCCACGCCACGCTCGGCCACCAGCTTGACCGACACGGTGGCCTTCGGGTTGACCTGCTTGAGGTCGAAGATCAGCTGCGATAGGTCCTCGATGGAATAGATGTCGTGGTGCGGCGGCGGCGAGATCAGGGTGCTGCCGGGCACCGCGTGGCGCAGCGCCGCGATGTGCGCGGTGACCTTGTGGCCGGGCAGCTGGCCGCCCTCGCCCGGCTTGGCGCCCTGGGCGATCTTGATCTGCAGCACGTCGGCGTTGACCAGGTAGTGCGCGGTCACGCCGAAGCGGCCCGAGGCGACCTGCTTGATGCGCGAGTTGCGCTCGGTGCCGAAGCGCGCCGGGTCTTCGCCGCCCTCGCCGGAATTGGACGAGCCGCCCAGGCGGTTCATGGCGATGGCCAGCGCCTCGTGGGCCTCCGGCGACAGGGCGCCGATGGACATGCCGGCCGAGTCGAAGCGCGGAAAAATGTCCTCCAGCGGCTCGACCGCGTCGATGTCGATGGGCGTCCGGGAACTGCGCACGCGCAACAGGTCGCGCAGCGCCGCGGGCGAGCGCTTGTTCACGCGATCGGCGTAGACCTGGTAGTCGGCCTTGCTGCCCGACTGCACGGCCTTTTGCAGGTCCATGACCACGTCCGGGTTGTAGGCGTGGAACTCGCCGTCGTAGGCGAACTTGAGCAGCCCGCCCTGGGCCAGCGGCACGCCCTGCTGCCAGGCGACGCTGGCCACTTCGCGCAGCTCCGCCTCGATCTCGGCAAAGCCGACGCCGCCCACCTGGCCGGCGGCGCCCGGGAAGCACAGGTCGGTGACCTCCTGGCCCAGGCCCACGGTTTCGAACAACTGCGCGCCACGGTAGCTGGACACGCAGGAGATGCCCATCTTGCTGAGCACCTTGAGCAGGCCCTTGCGCACCCCGCGGCGGAAGTACTTGCGGTGCTGCAGCAGGTCGCCGCTGAGCGCGCCCCTGGCGTGCAGGTCGTTGATGATCTGGAAGGCCAGGAAGGGGTACACGGCGGTGGCGCCCACCCCGAACAGCACCGCGAACTGATGCGCGTCGCGCGCCGTGCCGGTCTCCACGATGAGGTTGCAGTCGCAGCGCAGGCCCTCGCGGATCAGCGCCTGGTGCACCGCGCCGGTGGCCAGCGCCGCGTGCATCGGCAGCGTGTCCGGCGAGATGTCACGGTCGCTGAGCACCACGATCACCACGCCGTCGCGCACCGCCTGGCACACGCCCTCGCACAGTTGCTCCAGGGCCTCGCGCAGGGTCAGCTCGCGCGAAAAATTCAGGCTGAAGGGTTGCTGGCGGTAGTGGCGCTGGTCCAGCTCCAGCAGCTTGCGGTACTTGACGATGTTGAGCACCGGCCAGGGCACCACCGCGCGGTGCGCGTGGGTGTTGGTCTCCTGGAAGATGTTGTGCTCGCGCCCGAAGATGGTTTCCAGGCTCATGGCCGAGACCTCGCGCAGCGGGTCGATGGCCGGGTTGGTCACCTGCGCGAACTGCTGGCGGAAATAGTCGTAGAGCGATCGCGGCAGGCGCGACATCACCGCCATGGGCGTGTCGTCGCCCATCGAGCCGGTGGCCTCCACCTGGTCCTCGGCCATCACGCGGATGACCTGCTCGCGCTCCTCGTTGCTGACCCCGAACAGCTTCTGGAACACGGGAAAGTTCGACGGCGCGTCGGCCAGGAACTGCGCCGCCGCCGCGGCCTCCTGCTCGTCGTTGTTGGTGATGCGGATGATGTTTTCCGACAGCCAGTCCAGGTAGGGACGGCGCGCCTTGAGCTGGTTGTCGATCTCCGACGAGCGCCACAGCTTGCCGGACGTGGTGTCCACGGCGAACATCTCGCCGGGCCCGACGCGGCCCTTCTCGCGCACGTCGGCCTGGGCGTAGTCCCACACCCCCACCTCGGAGGCCAGGGTGATGAAGTCGTCGGCCGTGATCACGTAGCGCGCCGGGCGCAGCCCGTTGCGGTCGAGGTTGCAGGCGGCGATGGTGCCGTTGGTCATCACGATGCCCGCGGGTCCGTCCCAGGGCTCCACGTGCATGGAATTGAATTCGTAAAAGGCCTTCAGGTCCGGCGGCATGTCCGGCTCGGCCTGCCAGGCCGGCGGAATCAGGATGCGCATGGCGCGGAACACGTCCATGCCCCCGGCCAGGAACAGCTCCAGCATGTTGTCCAGCGACGAGGAATCCGAGCCCTCCTGGTTGACCAGCGGCCGGATGCGCTGCAGGTCGGGCAGGATCGGCGTCTGGAACTTGGGCGTGCGCGCCTCCGACCAGCTGCGGTTGCCGGCGATGGTGTTGATCTCGCCGTTGTGCGCCAGGTAGCGGAAGGGCTGGGCGTACTTCCAGTTGGGCAGCGTGTTGGTGGAAAAGCGCTGGTGGAACACGCAAATGTGGCTCTTGAGCCGCTCGTCCTTCAGGTCGGTGTAGAACTCCGGCAGATTGGCCGGCATCACCAGGCCCTTGTACACCGTCACCAGGTTGGACAGCGTGGCCACGTGGTAGGCCTCGTCCGGCTGTTCCTGCGCCATGCTCTCGGCCGAGGCCAGGCGGCGGGCCACGAAACAGCGCCGTTCGATGTCGTGCTCGGCCCAGCCCGGCGGGGCGTTGACGAACACCTGCTGGATCAGCGGCCGCGAACGCTCCGCCAGCTGGCCGATCACCGAGGTGTCCACCGGCACGTCGCGCCAGCCGGCCACTTCCAGCATCTCGTTCTGCAGGTGACGGGTCAGCAGTTCGCGGGTCTGCGCGGCCACCTCCGGGTCGCGGCTCATGAACACCAGGCCCACGGCGAAGCGCTCGCCCAGCCAGATGCCTTCCTCCCTGGCCACCGCGCGGAAGAAGTCCCGCGGCATGGCCATCAGGATGCCGCAGCCGTCACCGGTCTTGCCGTCCACGGCAATCGCGCCGCGGTGCGTCATGCGGTCCAGCGCCGTGCAGGCGGTATTCACCAGGCGATGCGAAGGCTCGCCGTGAATGTGGGCGATCAGCCCGAATCCACAGTTGTCCTTCGCATTCTCGGGCTGGTAAAGCCCCTGGTTGTTGCCTGGCCACTGCACGTTTTGGCCGCTCCTTGCCGAACAGGAACGTTCCATACTACCGGTATTTCATTCCACGCCAAGCCCCTTCCGCCAATAGAACGATTCGGTTTGTCCTTTTGTCGGACAAATCGTTGGGGGTGGTGGGTCGTGGGGGCGCTGCGGCGGCACGGGCCTTTCCGGGACCGTCGGCGAGAGGGACCTCGACGGCGAGCCTACAGGGATGTATTTACAGCGCAGGCGAGAACGACCGCACGTTTTGCGCGCAGCGCGAAGAGTAAGGGAGTGAAGCCGTGGCGCGTGGGTCCTGAAAAGGCCGGGCACCACTCGCAGCCCTGACCCCACACCAAATTCGAAGCCAACCAGTCAATCAGCCAGCAACGAATCACAACTCCCGGAGGGCGTGGGCGATGGGGGTTCGGGAGGCCTTGATGGCAGGAAACAACCCCCCAAAAAACCCAATCAGCAACGCAAAGACAATGCCCTGGATCAACAACGGGGCGTTGACGTCGAAGGCGAAGGTCATGGCGCTGAAGCTGGAGAAGTTCAGCGTGGAGCCCCGGAAGCCATCGAAGGCCATCCAGGCCAGTCCCGCCCCCACGATGCCGCCCAGCAGGGCCAGCAGCAGGGATTCCGACAGCACCGAGACGATCACCGGCCCGGAGCGGAAACCCAGGGCGCGCAGCGTGGCGATCTCGCGGGTGCGCGAGGACACCGCCGTGTACATGGTGTTCAGCGCCCCGAACACGGCGCCCAGGCCCATGATCAGCGCGATCAGCGTGCCCAGCCCGGTGATCAGGTTGTACAGCAGGCGTGACTGGCCCTCGTAATACTCCGCCTCGGTCTGCACCTTGACGTTCATGCGCGGGTCGCTGGTCAGCGCGTCCTTGAACTCGGTGAAGGCGCCGGGCCGTTCCAGCGTGGCATGCACCGACTGGAAGGAATTGCCGCGTCGGAACGCGTCCTGCAGCACCGGCGCATCCACCCACACCTCCGACTCGGCCAGTCCGCCCCCGGTTTCGAACACGCCCACCACGGGCCACTGCTCCGAGCCCACCGCCAGGGTGTCGCCCAGGGCCGCGCCCTGGAACTCGCGCCGCGCGCCCACGCCCACGATGACCTCGTTGAGCCCGGGCTGGAACATGCGTCCCTCGACCAGCCTGAAGCCCTCGCGCACGCGATCGGCCTGGCCCTCGACGCCACGCACCGGCACGTTGGCGTCGGTGCCCGTGGAGCGCTTGGGCAGGTTGATCATGACGAACAGTTCGCGCGAGGCGATCACCTGGTCGCCGTCGCGGGCGATGCCGGGCGCCTCGGTGATCAGCCGCGCCTCGTCACCGCCCAGGCCGCTGGTCATTTCCGTGTCCGCCCCGCTGCGCAGCACGATCACGTTGGCCGCGCCGGCCGAGCTCTTCATGGTGCTCATGATGCCCTGGGCGATGGACAGCACGCCCACCATCACCGCCACCACGCCGGCAATGCCGAGCATGGCCGACAGCGAGGAACCCAGTCGACGCGGCAGCGAGGCGATGCTGAAGCGCGTGACCTGGAAGATTTGCGTGATGCTCCTGAACATGGGCCCGCTCCCTAGCGCCGCAACGCGTCGGCGACCTGCAGGCGCTGCGCCATGCGTGCCGGAAAGATGCCGGCGATGAACGCCAGCACGAAGATCAGCAGCACGCCCAGCAGCAGGTCCCGCAGGGGAATGAAGAACACCGGCAGGGCGCCCCCGGTGGGATCGCCCGCCGAGACCATCAGCCAGGCCAGCGCCAGGCCGATGCCGCCCCCGATCACGGTGATCACCAGCGACTCGCCCAGCACCAGGCCCAGCACACCGCCATCGGTGAAGCCCACCGCCTTGAGCACCGCCAGCTCGTTGATGCGCTCGCGCACCGAGTAGGCCATGGTGTTGCCGGCCACCAGCAGGATGGTGAAAAACACCGCGCCGACGATGGAAGTAATGATGAAGCCGATGTTGCCCATCTGGTTGGCGAAGCCCTGGATGAAGGCGCCCTCGGGCTCGGTCTTGGTTTCGTCCGGCGAGTTGGCGAACACCTGGTCGATGGCCACGGCCACTTCGGCGGCGCGGTCGGGGTCGTCGATTCGCACCGTGTACCAGCCCACCAGCCCCTGCCCGCCGGACCGGGCCTCGTCGAAGAAATCAAAACGGATGAACATCTGGCTGGTGTCCACGCCCTGCTCGGCGCCGTCGTAAATGGCCGCCACGTCGAACACCCAGTTCGGGTCGCCACCCTGCTGTGACCACAGGGGGTTCATGATGGGCACCTTGTCGCCCACCGACCACTCGAAGCGCTCTGCCAGGCCGCGTCCGATCAGCACGCCGGTGCGGGTCGCCAGCCAGCGGCGCTGGTCCTCCTCGCTGACCACGTACTCGGGAAACAGCTCCAGCAAGGCCTCGGGTTCCACCACGATCTGCGCGAAAAAGTTGCTCGGCTCCTGGTAGATGCCGCCGAACCAGGTGTTGTGCGCGGCCATGTCCACGCCTTCCACCCGCTCGATCTCGGCCAGGTGCGCCATGGGCATCAGGTTGATCAGCGACACCTTGTTGCGGGTGATCAGGCGATCGGCGCCGGCCACGTCGATGCCGGCCAGGAAGGCGGCGCGAATCGCGCCGAGGTACCCGAACAGCACGAAGGCCACGATGATGGACAGCACCGTCAGCGCGGTGCGCAGCTTTTTGCGTCGCAGGTTGCCGAAAATCAGGGACAGGAACTTCATGACCTCAGCCCGTCCCCTGGCCCTGCATGCCGGTCACCAGGCGCCCCTTGTCCAGGTGCAGGGTGCGCGTGGCGCGGTCGGCGGCCAGCTGGTCGTGGGTCACCATGATGATGGTCTTGCCCTGCTCGCGGTTCAGCGCCTGCAGCAGGTCCAGGATCTCGTCACCGGACTTGCGGTCCAGGTCACCGGTGGGTTCGTCGCACAACAGCAAAGTGGGGTCGGTGACGATGGCGCGCGCGATGCCGGTGCGCTGCTGTTCACCGCCCGACATCTGCCGGGGGTAATGGCCCAGGCGGTGCGACAGGCCGACGATCTCCAGCGCCAGCTCGGCGCGTTTGCGCCGCTCCTTCGCCGACAGCTTCGTGAGCAGCAGGGGCAGCTCGACGTTGCGCCGCGCCGACAGCACCGGCATCAGGTTGTAGAACTGGAACACCAGGCCCACGTGGTTGGCGCGCCAGCCGGCCAGCTTGCGGTCGGACAGCTTGTCGATGCGCTGACCGCCTACCGTGATCGAACCCTCGGTGGGCCGGTCCAGCCCACCCACCAGGTTCAGCAGGGTGGACTTGCCCGACCCGGACGGCCCCATCAGCGCCAGGAACTCGCCGCGCGGAATCTGCAGGTCCAGTCCGCCGAGCACGTGCACGGTCTCGGAACCGCGTTTGAACACCTTGTCCACGCCGCGCACGTCGACCAGCAGGTCGTCCTCCGGCTGGGGGTTTTCGGCCATTGCTGTTTCACTCATGGGTTGCTTACCTCCACGGGGGCGCCTTCGCGCAGGGTCCCGGGTGCGTTGACGATAACCTGTTCGCCGCTGCTCAGACCAGCCGTGACCAGGATGTCGTCATCCTGGCGGCGGCCGGTGGCCACGGCGCGGCGTTCGGCGCGGCCCTCGCTGACCACCCAGGCAATGGTGCGCCCGCCGTCCTCGCGCAGGGCGCGCGCGGGCACCAGCACGCCCGAGGCCTGGTCGTGGGGCGTCACCTCGTCCTGGAACGCCACCTTGACGCCCATGTCGGGCAGGATGCGCGGATCGAGTTCGTCGAAGCCCACGCGCACCTCCACCGTGGCGCGCTGCCGGTCGGCGGTGGGAATGATGGCGATCACGTGACCCGGCACGTCCCAGTCCGGGTAGGCATCCAGGCGCGCGGTCACGCGCTGGCCCGGGGCCACGCGGTTGATGTAGGCCTCGTTGACGTCGATCTCGATTTCCAGCGACTGCATGTCCACGATGGTGCCGATGCCGGTGCGGGTGAAGCCGCCGCCGGCGGAGACGGGGGAGATCATTTCCCCGGGCTGGGCGTTCTTGCCCACCACCACACCGGCGAAGGGCGCGCGGATCACGGTGTCGTCGACCTGCTGCTGGTAGATGGCGACCTGCCGGGCGGCCACGTCCACGTCGGCCAACACGCGCTCCAGGCGCGCGGCAAGCGACTCGGCGGCAGCGCGGTTGCGGTCGAGCTCCTGCGCGCTGGCCAGCTCGCGCTCCACCAGGTTGCGGGTGCGCTCGAGGTTGGCGCGGGCTTCGCGCAGCAGTGCCTCGGTTTCACGGGACGCGGTGCGGGCCGAGGTCAGCTGGGCCTCGGCGAGCTCCAGGCTGCGCCGCACATTGGCGTCGTCCAGGGTGGCCAGTACCTGGCCTTCCTCCACCGCCATGCCTTCCTCGATCAGCACCTCGCGCACCTGCGCGGTGAGCTTGGAGGAGACGGTGGCGTAGCGGCGTGCGGTGACGTAGCCGGAGGCGTTGAGGACGGTGCCGGCGGCCGCGCCGGAAACCGCCCGGGCGGTGGCCACGCGCACTTCCACGGCGGGCTCGGGGCGGGTGAACCACCAGCCGGCGGCGATGCCACCGAGCAGCAGGAGCGCCACCACGGGAATCCACCAGCGACCGCCGCTTTCGCGTTCAGGCTCCCGCTCGATGCGGAGCTGGTCCAGCTTGGAGGTTTCCATGGGCGCGTGCTGCCGAAAATGACAGCGCAATCATACGGCCAAAAGCCGGTGATTGCGAAGCCGGCCCGGACCCCCCCCGGTCACGCGGCGTGACCGGGGGGTTCCGCCGGCTTAATCCCTGACGAACTTCAGCGTGAAGCGGTCGGTGTTGCCGGTGACGGTGGCCCGGCCCACCTCGTAGCGCAGCTCGTCGTCGGCGCGGTAGTGCAGGTCGGCGTAGTCCACCAGGCGAAAGCCGGCGTCCTGGATTTCCCTGATGGCCATCACCGGGTCCACGCGCCGTCCATTTTCGGGTCCATCCGATTCCATGTGCCGGCGGGTGTGGTCCACCACCGCGTAGATGCCGCCGGGCTTGAGCGCCGCGTGGGCCGCCTGGTTCATGGCCGCGCGGCCTTCGGGCCCGAAGTTGTGGTAGTTGCGGAAGGTCAGCACCATGTCGGCGCCCTCGACGCCCAGGTCCGGGTTCTCCAGGGCGTAGAGGCGCGAACCCTCCGGCCGGTAGATCCGCGCCTCCGGCGCAGTCAGATTCATCTCGCCGAAGCCCGGCTGCTCGGCCAGGCCTTCGATGCGCCCGGTGCCGTAGGCCGCGTAGTAGGCGCCATTCTCCGCCATGACCGGGGCCAGGATCTTCGTATACCAGCCGCCGCCGGGCAGCAATTCGACGATGGTCATGTCATCGCGCAGGCCGAAAAATTCCAGGGTCTGCACCGGCCTGCGGTTGCGGTCCCGGTCGGTGTCCGCCTCGCCGCGGACATCGGCGGCCATCGCCGCCTCGATCTTTTCCTTGGTGGCGTCCCAGTCGGCCAGGCCGAGGGCGGGGGCCAGCAACAGCAGGCAGCTCAGGATGGTACGCATGGTGATCTCCTCGTCGTTGTCGGGCGGTGAGCCGGTTTGGCGGAGCTCATTCTGACGCTTCGTGGCGGGACGGGTCCACCCGGATCAGTTCGTCGACCGGAAAATCCAGCGCGCGGGCCTGCCGCACCAGGTCCTGGTAGACGTCCTCGGCAAGGCGTGGCGTGCGCGACAGAATCCACAGGTAGTCGCGATCGGGACCCGCCACCAGGGCGTAACCGTAGTCGGGCGCCTGCGCGTCCAGGGCCAGCACGTGGTAGCCGCCGTAGAATGGCCCGAAAAAGGACACCTCCAGTGAAGCGGTGTCCGGCGCGCCCAGGAAGCGGGCTTTGCCGACCGCCTGGTCCCACTCGCCGGCCTCGGTGTTCCAGCCACGGTTGGTGACCGTCACGCCGCCATCATCGTTCTTCGCGTAGTGTGCCGTCACCGCCTCCAGCCCCCGCTCGAAGCGGTGGTCGAGGCGCGCGATCTCGTACCAGGTGCCGAGATAGCGATCGAGCTCGAAGCCGGTGACCGGCGTGACGCCCTCCGGCGCGGTGGTGTCACAGCCGGCCAGGCCCAGGGCCATGGCGGCCATCAGCGCACAGGCCGTGCGACGGCCCAGCGACGCCAGGCCCCTGACCGGAAAGCCACCGACAGATTGATGTGACGACACGATGACCCACTCCTCGACAACGGAATCGACCTGCATTGTCTGGTTTCGCCGTGACCTGCGCGTGAACGACAACCCCGCCCTGGTGGCGGCGATCGAACGCGGCGGCCCGGTACTGCCGGTGTTCCTCTACGCCCCGGAGGAAGAAGGCGACTGGGCGCCGGGGGGCGCCGCGCGCTGGTGGCTGCACCACGCGCTGACCAGCCTGTCGCGGGCCCTGGACGAACTCGGCCTGCCGCTGGTGATCCGCCGCGGCCCGTCGCTGGATGCGCTGCGTGAACTGGTGGCGGAAACCGGCGCCGGCGCCGTGTTCTGGAACCGGCGTTACGAGCCGGCCATCGTGGCGCGCGACACCACCATCAAGCAGACACTGAAGGAAGACGGCCTGGACGCCTGGAGCGGCAACGCGGCGCTGATCTGGGAACCGCACCAGGTGCGCAACCAGCAGGGCCGGCCATTTCGCGTGTTCACGCCCTTCTGGAAACATTTGCGCACCCAGGCGCCCAGCCCGCCGGTGGTGTTGCCGGAGCTCGCGGCGAAAGCCCCGGACGAGGCGCCACGCAGCCTGGCGCTGGACGCGCTGGGGTTGCTGCCGGAACGGGACTGGGACGCCGGCTTTCCGCAACGCTGGACGCCCACCCTGGACGGCGCCGGGGAAGCCCTCGAGGCGTTCCTGGACGGACCGGTGGCGCGCTACGCCGAGCGGCGCGACTGCCCGGGCGCCAGCGGCACCTCACGCCTGTCGCCCTTCCTGGCGCACGGCCAGCTGGGCCCACGCCAGGTCTGGGCGGCCGCTCATTCCACCGGGGCCGCCGACGGCAAGGGCGGCTACACCTTTCTCAAGGAACTGGCCTGGCGGGAGTTTGCCCATCACCTGCTGGTGCACTTTCCGCAAACCCCCACCGAGCCACTGAACGACGCCTATCGGCATTTTCCGTGGGAGCCGGACGAGGCGGCGCTGGCGGCCTGGCAGCGCGGCCGCACCGGCTACCCCATCGTGGACGCCGGCATGCGCGAGCTGTGGCGCACGGGCTGGATGCACAACCGGGTGCGCATGGTGGTCGCCAGCCTGCTGGTCAAACACCTGCTGCAACCCTGGCAGGAAGGCGCGCGCTGGTTCTGGGACACCCTGGTGGACGCCGACCTGGCCAACAACACCCTGGGCTGGCAGTGGTCGGCCGGCTGCGGCGCCGACGCGGCGCCTTATTTCCGCATCTTCAATCCCATGCTGCAGGGTGAAAAGTTCGATCCGGACGGCGCCTACGTACGCCGCTGGGTGCCGGAGCTGGCGGACCTGCCCGACCGCCACATCCACACCCCCTGGGCGGCGCCGGATGCGGTGCTGCGAAAGGCCGGTGTCCGGCTGGGGGAGACCTATCCGAGGCCCGTGATCGAACACGCCGCAGGCCGCCGGCGGGCGCTGGCGGCGCTGCAGGAAAACAAGGAACGGCAACGCCAGCCCGGGGACTGAGGCCAGGCCGTTCGGTCCTGGCCAACGCCGGGAAACCGCCTCAGACCGGACGCTCCGCCACCAGGTGCACGTCGCTGATGGCCCGTTCGCGGAAAGCGCCTTCGCAATAGCACAGGTACCAGCTCCACATGCGGATGAAGGTGTCGGAGTAGCCCAGCGCGCGCACCTCGTCCAGGCGCCCGAGGAACCGGCTGCGCCAGTGGTGCAGGGTGATGGCGTAGTCGCGGCCGATGTCGTGCAGCCCCGTGACCATGCAGTCGCCCTGGCGGGCCAGGGCGGACACCATCGCGTTCACGGAGGGCAGGTTGCCGCCGGGAAAGATGTAACGCTGGATGAAATCGACCGACCGCTTGGCCGCCTCGTAGCGCGGCTCGGCGATGGTGATGGCCTGGATCAGCAGCCGGCCGCCGGGTTTCAGCAGCTCCGTGCACCGTCGGAAGTAGGTGTCGTACTGGCGCCAGCCGATGGCCTCGATCATTTCGATGCTGACCAGCTTGTCGTAGCGCCCGCACAGGTCCCGGTAGTCGGTGCGCAGCAGTTCGATGCGCTTGCCCAGGCCCGCCGCCGCGATCCGCTCGGCGGCCAGGGCGTGCTGCCGGCGGGAGATCGTGGTGGTGGTAACCCGGCAGCCGAAGTGCTGCGCCGCGTGGATGGCCAGCCCGCCCCAGCCCGTGCCGATCTCCAGCAGGTGGTCATCGGGCTGCAGGTCGAGGCGTCGACAGACCGTGTCGAGCCGGGCCAGCTGGGCCTCGCGAAGGCCCATGTCCGGCCGCTCGAAAATGGCGCTGGAATACATCATGGTTTCATCCAGCCACAGCGCGAAAAAATCGTTGCCCAGGTCGTAGTGCGCAGCGATGTTGCGCCGGGCGCCGCGCCGCGTGTTGCGGTTGAGCCAGTGAAACCCTTTCTGCAACGGCGCGGTCAGCCGGGCCGCACCGCCCTCCATGCCCTCGAGCACGTCGCGGTTGCGCAGCAGCAGGCGCACCAGGGCCACCTCGTCATCGCAGTCCCAGGCGCCGCGCATGTAGGCCTCGCCCGCGCCGATGGAGCCGCCGAAGGCGACATCGGACCAGAACGCCGGCTCGCGCACCGTCAACACCACCTCGGGGCCGTCCCCCGCGCCAAAGGTATCGCGCCGTTCCCCATCGACCACCGTCAGGCGACCCGATTCCAGTGCCCGCAGCTGGCGACGCACCCCGCGCTCGGCAAGGCGATCCAGCATGCGCGGCTTCGGGGTGCCGGACAGGTGGCGGTCGGAGGCGAGGCTGACGGTTCTCATGAAGAACGCTCCGCGGTGGTGGCTTTGTCGGGATGATCGTAAACCGGCGCGCCCTTCAGCCACAATTTCAGGGCCTGCCAGTGGATCGCCGCGATCACCTTGCCGGTCATGAAGGGGTGGGTCGCCAGGGCGTGGGCCAGGCTGGCTCCGCTGATCTCTTTGCGTTGCAGGTCCAGCGTGGCGTCGAACACCTTTTCGCCATCGCGGTGGTTGGCCATGTACACGGCCAGTCGCTCGCCCGGCGCGCCAAAGCGCCAGTCGTAGTCCATGTCCATCGGCATGAAGGGCGACACGTGCATCCGCTTGGCCGGCGCAAAACGCTGCTGCCGCCCGGGCGCGCCGCCGCCGTCCCGCAGCACGTAGCAATGGCGCTCACCCCAGGGCGTGTTGTTGACCTCCGCGACGATGGCCTCCACGCGCTCGTCCGCAGCGTCCCAGCAGTAGTAAAAGCTCACCGGGTTGAAGCCGTAGCCCCAGTAACGCGGATGGGTCAGCAGGCGGATCGGACCACCGGGCCGGAACCCGGTTTCGCCCGCGACCCGGTCGCGCACGCATTCGGCCAGCGGCCGGTCCGGCTCGCCCAGGTGGTCGTCGCGGCGAAACCGCGCCAGTGCGCGCCGCCGCGTGGACCACAGCCAGCGGCCGGCAAACACCGTGTCCAGCTCGTCCAGGTCGAGGTACAGCATGAACAGCCGATAGCTGAACGTGTGGGGCACCGGCCGCAGCCGGCGATGCCTAAGCTGTCCGCTGAAGAGCGCGCTGTGCATGCCGTCGGTCCTCGGCGAAGTGGTCCAGCGCCGCCAGGGCGCTGACCACGCCGTCCTCGTGAAAGCCGTTGCGCCACCAGGCGCCGCAATAGCTGGTGCGGCGCCCCTGGTTTACCTCCCGCTGTCGCGCCTGGGCGGCGATGGCCTTCGGCGTGAACACGGGATGGCGATAGTGGAAGGTATCGATCACCCGGGACGGGTCGATCGCTTCGCGGTGATTGAGGGTGACGCAAAAGGTCTCCGGCGCGTCCAGGCCCTGCAGGATGTTCATGTTGTAGGTCACCGCCGCCGGCCGCGCGGGCTGGTCCAGCAGGTGGTAGTTCCAGGCGGCCCAGGCCAGCCGGCGGCGCGGCAGGACGCGCTCGTCCGTGTGCAGCACGGCCTCGTTGTCCTGGAACGCAAAGGCGCCGAGCACCTCGCGTTCCGCCGTGTCGGGATCTTCCAGCAGCGCCAGCGCCTGGTCTGCGTGACAGGCCAGGAACACGTGATCGAAGGGCATCGGCGCGTGCCCCGGCACGCTGACCCGCACGTGGTCGGGAAAACGCCGGATGGCCCGCACCGGGGTGTCCAGGTGAATCCGGTCCCAGTGCCCGGCCACCAGCCGGCGCACGTACTCGCGCGAACCGCCACGGATCGTGCGCCAGGTGGGTCGGTCGTTCACCGAGAGCAGGCCGTGGTGGCTGAAAAACCGGATGAAAAATTGCGCCGGCATGCGGCGCAGCTCATCCTGGCTGGCCGACCAGATGGCCGAGCCCATCGGCACCACGTAGTGCTCGGTGAAGGCCCTGCCGTAGCCCTGCCCCGCCAGCCAGTCGCCCAGCGCCGGGTCCGGCGCCCCGGGCTCGAGCAAGGCCGGCGCCTCGCGGTGAAAGCGCAGGATGTCGCGGATCATGCCCAGGAAGGCGGGCCGCAACAGGTTGCGGCGCTGGGCGAACAGGGCATTGAGCGAGGTGCCGTTGTACTCCAGGCCGCTGCGCGGATGGCGCACGCTGAAGCTCATGTCGCTCGCCTGCGAGGCGACGCCGAGTTCATCCAGCATCGCCGAGAAATTCGGGTACGTGCGGTCATTGAACACGATGAAGCCGGTGTCGATCGCCCAGCGCCGCCCGTGCCGCTCCACGTCCACCGTGTTGGCGTGCCCACCGATGCGACGATCCGCCTCGAACACGGTCACCTGGTGATCCCGGGCCAGCTTCCAGGCAGCCACGTTGCCGGCGATGCCGGTGCCGACCACCGCGATGTTCAGCGGGCGTGTCACGGTGCGTCCCAGCGCTGCGGCACGCGGCGCAAGTCCCCGGTGTCGTAGCCCATGGCGCGGATCTTCCCGACCAGTTCGTCGTAGCGCGCCTGGGAGATGGACGGCGTGCGCGCCATGATCCACACGTAGTCACGCTTGTTCCGACCCACGATGGTCACCGTGTAGTCCTCGTCCAGCCAGGCGATGCGGTAGTCGGCCTTGATCGGCCACACGAAGCGCATGCCCCAGACCGCGTGATTGGCCGTCGCATCGGGAAAGCCGCGGGGCGTCATGGTCTTGAGCTCGCCGTCGAAGCCGCCCTCGCGAAACGTGAAGGTGGTGGCGACGGTGCCGTCGTCCTCCAGCGCGTACGACTCCACGGCGTTGTACGCCTCGTCCTCGACGAAGGTCGGGATGTGGGCGATCACGTACCAGTCGCCCATGAAGCGCTCCAGGTCGACGTGCTCGACGGTCTCCAGCGGCTGCATGCCGTTACACGCGGCCAGCAGCGCGGCAATGGCCAGCAGGCAGGCCAGGAACGAACGGCGGTGTCGAATCGTCATCAGCGGGTTCCACGTGGGTTCAGGCCGCGCTGCGCCGCGGGCCCGGGAAGAAGGCGTTGGTGCGCCGGATGTACTCGGCATAGGCGGGGCGGCGCTCCCCGATGTCTTTCTCCAGCAGGGACACGCCGGAAACACGCAGCAGCAACACGGACATCAGTACTGGCGCGCCGATGGTCCACCAGCCGCCCCCGGCGGCGGCGAGCAGGAAATAGCCCCACCACAGGGTGAACTCCCCGAAGTAATTGGGGTGGCGGGTGAAGCGCCACAGGCCGGTGTCGAGCACCTTACCCCGGTTGTCCGGGTTGGCCCGGAAGCGCGCGAGCTGCGCGTCGCCGATCACCTCGAAGACCATGCCCAGGCCCCACAGCGCCACGCCGGCCGCGTCCAGCCAGCCCAGCGGTTCCGGGCTGCCGACGGCCACCGCCAGGGGCATGGCGATCAACCAGGCCAGCACGGCCTGCAGGCCGAACACGATGAAACCGCTCTTCCACCAGAAACCGGGGTCGTTGTTGGCGCGAATGGCCTGGTAGCGCCGGTCTTCGCCCTCGCCGTGATTGCGCCAGGTGATGTAAATCGAAAGGCGCAGCGCCCAGGCCGCCACCAGGATCAGCACCAGCCAGCCGCGGGGGCCGCCGACGCCGACCTGCCCCGCGTAGCCACCGGCCAGGGCCAGGAACATCAACGACCACAGGCTGTCCACCAGGCTCACGTCCGCGCGGACCACGGACAGCGCCCAGGCCGCGAAAACCAGGACGGCCACGCCGGCGCCCGCCAGGCTGTAGGCGGCCCAGTCCATGTCAGCCGCCCGTTTCCGCGTCCGCCTGGCGGCGGAAGCGATAGTGGGAGACGTACCATTGGCGGCCGCCGTCCAGCCCGAACAGTTCCGCGCAGGCCATGAAGAAGATGCGCCAGCGCTGAATCCAGCGCTCCACCTGCGCTTCGCCGTACACCGGCGTGAGAAGGCGGCGCGCTGCTTCACGGTTGGCGTCCAGCCTGGCCAGCCAGGCGTCGGCCGTGCGCTGATAGTGCGTCCCGTCCCACGCCCACTGGCGTTCCACCGCCAGGTCACGGGAAAAACGCAGGGGCAGGTCGGCGCTGGGCATGATGCCGCCGGAAAAGAAGTGGCGGCTCATCCAGTCGCCGGGCCCGTTGTCCTCGAAGGCGTACGGCGCATCGCGGTGACAGAAGATGTGCATGAAAAAACGCCCGCCGGGGTTCAGCCAGCGTCCGATACGTTCGAACAGGGCGCCGTAGTTGCGCATGTGCTCGAACATTTCCACGGACACGATGCGATCAAAGCGCGACTCGATGTCGAAGTCGTTCATGTCCGCCGTGATGACGCGAAGGTTGTCCAGGCCGCGCCGCGCCGCCAGCGCCTCGATGTGACGGCGCTGCGCGGCCGAGTTGCTCACCGCGGTGACCCGGCAGCCCGGATGCCGGCCCGCGATCCACAGTGAGAGGGAACCCCAGCCACATCCGAGGTCCAGCACCGACATGCCGTCCGCGACCCCGGCGCGCTCACAGCTCAGGGCCAGGGCGCGCGCTTCGGCCTCGTCGAGGCCCGGCGTGGTCTCGTCCCAGCAGGCGCAGCTGTACTTGCGGTGCGCCCCGAGGACCACGTCGAAGAATTCGGCAGGCACCTCGTAGTGCTGTTCGTTGGCCCGCTGCGGCAGGGGTGCGACCTCGGCCCGGTTCATGGCCGCGACGAAAACGTCCCTGGCCATGGCGACCGCGGCCGCGTCGTCGGCGTCGATATCGCGCAGCCGGCGGCGGCACAGGCGACGAATGCCAGCCCGGATCAAGCCATCCGGCACCCAGCCGGTTTCGGCCAGCCCGATGGCGCCCTGTCCACGTTCGCTTGCCGGGGTCCGTTCCCATTCCGCTTCCGCCGCCATCGCGCTCTCCTGGGCCCGCGGTCCGTTGTGCGGGCAAAAAAACCCCGGCGAGGCGCCGGGGTAACGGGCATGGGAGTGCAATGAGGGGTTCAAAGGGCCACTCCCGGTGAGTCAGGGCAGGCGGGATCGCCGATCTGCAGGGCATTCACCGCCTGGTCCCACGTTCGGAAAAAAAATAGGCGAGCGCTCGTGAACGCCGTGTCAAGGTCGGGTCACGTTGGCGCGAAGGCGTCGCCATCACGGTTTTTCCGGCGTGACGTCCAGCCGTTAACAGGCCCCGGCCGGTCGCTTATAGTTCACCCCGTGCCCACCCCGGAAACGCGATATGGCCTTTACCAACCAGCAGGTCGATGCTGACGCCCTGCCCCGGGCGGCGGAGTTGCAACTGCACCGACTGCCGCCTGAACATCGGCGGGAGATTCTCGCGCAGAGCCTCATGGTCCTGGCGATCGTGCTGATCCCGACCTTCATTCCGCAGCTGATCACGAAGATCCCGGGCAGCGTGCGCGCTGTCTTGTGGTTGATCCCCATTACGGTGGCCGGATTCGGCGCCCTGTTCACGGCGCTGGCCATGATCCGGTTCCGGTACAAGGGTTACGCGATGCGTGAACACGACATCGCGTTCCGCACCGGCCTGTTCTGGCGCAAGACCACCCTGCTGCCCTTCGACCGCGTGCAGCACGCCGAGGTCACCCAGGGGCCGTTACAGCGTCGTTTCGGCCTGTCGACCCTGAAGTTTTTCACCGCCGGCGGCTCCAGCGTGGACCTGAAGATAGAGGGCCTGCTCTCGGACCAGGCGGAATCGCTGCGTGAATCCGTGCTGGCGCGGAGCGTGCATGCCCGCTGAGCCGGCGGAGACCCCTGTGAACGGCGAAAGCTGGCGGCGGATCTCGCCGCTGGCGGTGATCGATTTCGTGGTCACCGCGATTCGCCAGGGCCTGGTCCAGCTATTGCCCGCCCTGGCGGTGGCGTTCGCCAGCGCCGCGTCTTCCGAGCGCTTCGAGGTCGCCTGGGTGCTGGCCGGACTGGCGGCCTTGCTGCTGCTGGGGCTGGTCTGGTCCGTGCTCAGCTGGATGCGGTTCGGCTATCGGCTACAGGCGGCGCGCATCGTGGTGCGCAAGGGCGTGTTGCTGCGCCAGGCGCTGAACGTGGAGTTCGACCGCATCCAGAATGTATCGGTCAACGAGCCGTTTTACTTCCGTCCGTTCGGGCTGGCGGCGCTGGGCATCGACACGGCCGGCAGCAGCGGCAAGGAAATCCGCCTGCCGGGACTGCCGCTGGCCCAGGCGCGGGCGCTGCGTGACCGCCTGGTGGCCGAGGCGCAGGCCGCCGGGGACGCGCCCGGAGGCGAGACCGGGGCGGACGAACCGGCGCCGGGAGAGGAGCACGGCGGCACGGTGCTGCTGCGCCTGTCACGGCGTGACGTGGTCTACGCGGGGCTGACCGCCAACTTCATGCTGTGGGCGGCGGTGGCCATCGGTACGGTGATGGGGTCGGGCGATACTGCTGAGAACCTGGTCGGATGGCTGGTGCAGACCCTGGACCTGGGCCAGCTGGCCGATTCGCTCCGCGAGCAGGGGGGTGACCTGATGGTCGCCCTGGCGGTGGCCGCCGCCGCGCTGCTGGCGCTGATGCTGCTGCCGCTGGTCTCGGTGATCGGCGCGCTGCTGCGCTACGACGGCTATACGCTGAGCGTGGACGGCGACCGCTTTCGCCGCTCCAGCGGCCTGCTCAGTCGGCACGACGAGTCGGTGCGCCAGCACAAGATCCAGGGCGTCACCTGGAAGCAGAACGCCATCGCCCTGCTGCTGGGCCGGATCAACCTTCAGCTGCGCCAGGCCAGCTCCGGCAGCGGAATCGAATCCGGCCAGCAACCGGGCACGGGACTGGCGCAGGCGTTCATGGTGCCTTCCCTGCTCCCGGTGCAGGCGCAGTCACTGACCGCGCGTTTCCTGCCTGGTTGCGACACGGCGGCTGCCCGCTACACGCGGGTCGACCCATGGCGCTTCATCGGCGTCAGTTCGGCCTGGATCGCGGTGCCGCCGGCACTGGGACTGATGCCCCTGGCGGTGATCGTCGACGCCCGCTTCGCCCTGGCCTGGCTGGTCGTGGCCGCGGTGATCGTGCTGATCGCGGCCCGCTGCTGGCGCCAGACCGGCTGGGCGATCAGCGGCGATCACGGCCTGGTCCGCAAGGGCTTCATCGGCAGCAACACCAGCGTGTTTCCCCTGTTCAAGGTGCAGCGCGTCGACGTGGTGCAAACCCCCTGGCTGGAAAAGCGCGGGCTGGCCCACCTGACCCTGCACCTCGCCTCGCACTCCGTCTCCCTGCACTGGATGCGCCTGGAGGACGCCGAACAGATCCGCGACCTGGCGCTGTACCGGGCGGAATGCGGGGACGAGGCTTGGATCTGAGGCGCGCTGGCGCGCCGTGCGCGGCTAACGCGTCTGCTTATGCCACCGGCGGACGAGCTGCTTGACGTCGATCTCGGTGCCGCCGTGACGCCAGTTTTTGGTGAAGTCGATGTCGGCGGAGTTGGGTGGCGGGTTGGGGCGATTGACCTGGAAGCGCACCGGCACCGGTACGCCTTCGCCCATGGCGATCACCTCGCCGGGGGCCAGGCTGGTCATGGCGGCGAGCACGCCCTGGGCCGAGTCGGGCACCATGGCGCGAACGTATTCCTGGTCATTGGGGTTGGTGGTGCGCAGGCACACGTAGGTGCCGCACTGCGCCAGCACCGTTTCCGACACGTCGTGCGGACGTTGGCTGACCACCACCAGGCTGACGCCGTATTTTCGGCCGACCTTGGCGATGCGCTCCATCATCCGCTTGGCCTGCTTGTAGCGCGGGTGGTCACCGCGCGGGATGTACTCGTGCGCTTCTTCGCAGACCAGCGCGATCGGAAACTCGCGGCACAGCGGGTTCCAGAAATTGAATTCGAAAGCCAGGCGCGCGATCTGCGCCGTGACCATGGGCGCCACGTCGATCGGCACGGCGCTCAGGTCCAGCACCGTGACGGCGGCCTTCTTGTCGCCGCCCAGGCCGACGAAATCCTCCATCAGCCCCGCCAGTGAATCGGTGGAGGTGCGGCGCACCGGCCGCAACAGGAAGTCGTAGCGGTTGTCGTTGAGCAGGCTCTCCATGCGCACCAGCAGCTGGTCGAACTTGCCGAAGGTGGCGGACTTGGTCTTGCCGAAATCGCTGGAGCGCTTGTTGGCGTCCTTGATGCGCTGGAACAGGTCGTCCATGCCGAAATACACCGGGGCGTCCACGGTGATCTGGCCCAGGTCGGCGTCGGCATTGGTCTCGCGCTTGAGGTCGATCAGGCTGGAGCGCAGCAGGGCCTGCTGCACGGCGGCGTTCGGGTCGTCCTCGTCGATGAACAGCTCGCACAGCTCGGCAAAGCTCAGCAACCAGTACGGCACCTCGAGGTCGCGCGCGTCCAGGCACCGCACCTTGTTCTCCGGGAACGGCGAATGGGCGGCCACGCCCATCTCCTTGTCGCCGTACTCGGCGTGCATGTCCATGATGACGATGTGCGCCGAGGGCATGGTGCGCAGGGCGGACTGGATGAAACTGGTCACGGTCCACGATTTACCCGCGCCGGTCTGGCCCAGGATGGCGGCGTGGCGGCCGAAGAACTTGGAGGCGTCGAAGAACACGTCGGTGGTCTTGGCGGCGCTCAGCTTGCCCACCTTGTAACCGCCTTCGGCATTGTCGGAAAAGATGCGTTCGAGCTGCATGCTGGACAGCGCGTGGAGTTCGGCGCCGGAAGTTGGATAGTTGGACACGCCGCGGCGGAAATCGCCGCCCATTTCCATTTCGCCCAGGGGGCTGAGACGGATCATGTGTTCCACGCGTCCGTCGTTGTCGCGCTCCTGCCAGGTGCCTTCCACCATGACGATCACGTCGTTGCCGTGCTGGGAAACCTTCAGGTAGGAACCGACCTGGCCGATGCGCACCTTGTGCATGCCGACCATGCGCTCGGAAACGAACTCGCCGCCGCGGCTGGCCAGGCGAGCGACGAACGACTCCCCGTTGACCTCGACCAGGCGGCCGACCAGGGTTTCGCTGTTCTGTGACTTGGGCTTGGTTTGCTTACCGATTTCCACTTCGGCTTCTTTTTCTGTCAGCACTGGGGCTCTCCTTGCCGTGGCGACCCTCTGCGTCGCCGTCTCTGCACCACCCCAAAGATTACTGTTTTGAAGGGTTTAGCGCAATCTTTTAATAATCAGGCATATCCGGCCCGATCGATTTTCGGATTCAATGTACCGCCTGCGCGAGTCCCGGACCAGACCTGCCCGCCCAACGGGCACGGCCGGCGGCATCCCGGCGACACGCTAACTGCCTGAAATTCCCTCACCCTGATACACTTCGTTCATGTCGCTGTGGGCCGAGCTCAGAAGAAGAAACGTGGTGCGCGTGGGTCTCGCCTACACGCTGGTGGCCTGGATCGTGCTCCAGGTCGTGGATTTCGCCCTCGACGTGATTGACGCGCCCAACTGGATTCTGCAGTTGCTGGTGCTGCTGGCGGCCCTCGGCCTGCCCGCGGTCGCCCTGTTCGCCTGGGTGTTCGAAATGACCCCGGAAGGCCTCAAGCTCGAGCGCGAGGTGGACCGCAGCCAGTCGATCACGCCGGAAACCGGCAAAAAGCTCAACCTCGTCATCATCGGCACGCTGGCGCTGGCCGTGGTGCTGCTGAGCTACCGGCAGTTCGTGGCGCCGCCGGCGTTGGAATCCCCGACCGCGACGCCCGACGCCCAGGTGGCCGCCGCCGACGACGCGGAACAACCGCCTGGCGCCCGTTCCATCGCGGTGCTGCCTTTCGACGACTATTCCGAGGCCCAGGACCAGGACTATTTCTCCAAGGGCATCGCCGAGGAGGTCCTTAACCTGCTGGCCCAGACCGACGCCCTGCGCGTGGCGGCGCGCACCTCGTCCTTCGCCCTCGCCGGCGGCAGCGAAGACATCCGTGACATCGGCCGCAAGCTCGACGTGGACACGGTGCTGGAAGGCTCGATCCGCAAGGCCGGTCCGAAGATCCGCATCACGGCCCAGCTGATCAATGTCGACGACGGCTACCACCTCTGGTCGGAAAGTTACGACCGCGATTACGAAGACATTTTCCAGATCCAGGACGAGATCGCCGCGGCGATCATGGATTCGCTGCGCGTGCACCTGCTGGAAGAGGAGCAGGCGCGCATCCAGTCCCAGGTGGCCCACGACGTGGATGCCTACAGCGCCTACCTGATCGGCAGGGAGCGCATGGCCCTGCGTACCCGCGACGACCTCGAGGCCGCCCGCGTCCAGTTCGAAAAGGCCATCGAGCTGGACCCGGAGTACGCGCCGGCGCGGGTATCCCTCGCGCACGCCTGGCTGCTGTCGGAACAGGAGCAGTACGGCCGCAAGGACATCGACCGGGACGAGGTCGACCAGGCCATCACCCCACACCTGGAGAAGGCCCTGGAACTGGCGCCCGACAACCCCGAGGCGATCGCCGTGCAGGGTTACCACCACCTGCGTCGTTTCCGCTATCCCGAGGCCGGGGCGGCTTTCGACCGCGCCCTGGAGCTGAACCCGAACTACGCCGAGGCCTATGCCTGGCGCGCGGAGATCGCCTACGAGGACCACCGCTACCTGGACATGCTCGCCGACAAGGAAAAGGCGTACGCGCTGGACCCCATGTCCCTGCAGCTCAGCGCCGACCTGGCCGCCGAGTACCGCAATTTCTGGCGCCCGCAGGATGCCGAACGGATCATCCAGCGCATGTTCGATTTGCACCCGGACCACCCGCTCGCCTACCAGGCCGCGATCGCCAACCTGTCCAACCATGGGCGTTACGGCGAAGCGATGCTGACCATGCAGAAAGCCATCGAAACCAACCCGGACAACGAGGGCTTCCTGCGCTGGGAGGGATGGCTCTACCTGCTGCTCGGCATGACCGACGAGGCCGCGGAACATGGCAGCGACCAGTCCCGCTTCATCGCGGCCCTGGTGCGCGAGGATTTCGACACGGCGAACGAGATGCTGCGGGAGGCGCTCGCCGACGAAGACGTGGAAGACGTGGAAGACGACTGGTACGGCCTGGCCCGCTGGCTGTACAGCGTGGAACGGGGCGAGTCATCCGTGCAGCAGCTGAACCGCTACGTACAGCTGGATCTCCAGCGCATGGCCGACGAGGGTTTCCCCTGGCAGGAACGCTGCCTGCCCTACCTGATTCACGACCTGCGCACCGTCGGGCAGCCGGACAGCGCCGACCCCATGATGGACAGCTGCCGCGAAGGCATCGAGAAACGCTTCGAGGCGCGCTACCTGTGCCCCTGTAGCCTGAACTACGTGGTGCTGTTCACGATTCTCGACGGGCGCATGGACGAGGCCGTGGAACGTGCCGATTTCTGGCTCAGCAACGGTGACTCCGATTTCTCCCTGCACCTGGACCCGATCTTCGCCGAACTGTCCGAACGACCCGAGTACGACGAGCTGCTGGCGCGCAACGCCGCCCAGATCCAGCGCCAGCGGGCTATCTTCCTGGCCGGCGCCGACGTGGTGCACGACACCGCCCACCCGTGACCTTCGCCACTGTGCGCGCGGGCCGCGCAGGCCTAGCCTTTTGCCCGCCTTCACCGTCTTGCAGTACAGTGTCGGCCCCCGGCCCGGACTGCGTCCCGGCCCCATAACACCCATCCCAACCCCGAGGGAGACACAATGGACAGACGGGATTTCGTCAAACTGACCGGCATCGGCGCCGCCGGCCTCATGCTGCCGATCACCGGCCGCATGGTGACCGCCGCGGAGCTGGTGGAAGCCGGCATGGACTTCGCCACCAAGAAATCACTCTCCAATGTTGCACTGGAGGCGGCCACCAAGGCGGGCGCCACATACGCCGACGCACGCATCGGCCGCTACCTGAACCAGTTCATCACCGCGCAGGAAAAGCGCGTGGACAACATCGTGAACACCGAGTCGGTGGGCGTCGGGGTCCGCGTGATCGCCAATGGCACCTGGGGCTTCGCCGCCACCTCCGAGATGACGCCGGATGCCATTGCGAAAGCCGCCACCACGGCGGTGGCCGTGGCCAGGGCCAACTCCAAGTTCCAGAGTGAACCCGTGCAGCTTGCGCCGGTGACCGGCGCTGGTGACGTGCAGTGGCGCACGCCCATCGAGAAGAGCTGTTTCGAGGTGCCCATCCAGGACAAGGTCGACCTGCTGCTGGCCGTGAACAACGCCGCGCTGGACAACGGCGCAAACTACATCACCTCGGTGCTGTTCCAGGTCAACGAGCAGAAGTTCTTCGCCTCGACCGACGGTTCCTACATCGACCAGGACGTGCATCGCCTGTGGGCCCCGTTCTTCGCCACCGCGATCGGCGCCGCCGGCTTCAAGCAGCGCAGCGGCCTGAGCAACCCGGTGGGCATGGGCTTCGAATACCTCGAGCCGGACCCGGCCGAGCAGATCCAGGTACAGGGCGCCAACGTGGGCTACCGCTATGCCTACGACATGGTCCGCGACGCGAAAGAGGCCGGCCAGCAACTGCAGGCCAAGCTGAAAGCACGCTCCGTGGAGCCGGGCAAGTACGACCTGGTGCTCGACCCGCACCACCTGATGCTGACCATCCACGAGTCGGTCGGCCACCCCCTGGAACTGGACCGCGTGCTGGGCTACGAGGCCAACTACGCCGGCACCAGTTTCGCCACCCTGGACAAGTGGAAGAGCGGCAATTTCCAGTACGGCTCCGACATCGTCAACCTGTTTGCCGACAAGACCCAGAAGCACTCGCTGGGCTACGTCGAGTACGACGACGAAGGCGTCAAGACGAAGGAGTGGGACCTGGTGAAGGACGGCATCTTGGTGAACTACCAGGCCATCCGCGACCAGGTGCACATGATCGACCAGGACGAATCACACGGTTGCTGCTACGCGCAGAGCTGGTCCGACGTGCAGTTCCAGCGCATGCCCAACGTGTCGCTGCGTCCCAATGCCGAGGACCTCAGTGCGGACGACATCATCAAGGACGTGGAGAACGGCATTTACATCGTGGGCCGCGGCTCGTTCTCCATCGACCAGCAGCGCTACAACTTTCAGTTCGGCGGCCAGCTGTTCTACGAGATCAAGGACGGCAAGATCACCGAGCAGATCGAGGACGTGGCCTACCAGTCCAACACCCAGGAGTTCTGGAATTCCTGCGTCGCCATGGCCGGTGAATCGGACTACCGCCTGGGCGGGTCGTTCTTCGACGGCAAGGGTCAGCCCTCGCAGGTCAGCGCCGTGTCACACGGCTGCCCGACCACCCGTTTCAACGACGTCAACGTCATCAACACGGCCCGCAAGGTCGGCTGATCCGGATCCCAGGAGACTGAATCATGGCAATTTACACTGAAAGCGAAGCCAGGGATCTGCTGAGCCGGGTCCTGGCGTTTTCCAAGGCCGACGAATGCGAGGCCAACCTCGACGGATCGATCGCCGGCAACATTCGCTACGCGCGCAACACCGTGTCCACCTCGGGCGTGGTCAGCGACGTGAACCTGGCGGTGCAGTCCAGCTTCGGCAAGCGGGTCGGCGTGGCCACCATCAACGAGTTCGATGACGCCTCGCTGGAAAAAGTGGTGCGTCGCTCCGAGGAACTGGCGAGACTCGCGCCCGAGAACGAGGAATTCATGCCCAACCTGGGACCGGCCGAGTACGACAGCGTGGACGCCTGGAGCGAATCCACCGCCGGCGTCACACCCGAAGACCGGGCCGAGGCAGCCGATGCCAGCATCGCGCCGTCCAAGGCGAACGACCTGGTGGCCGCCGGATTCCTGAACGACGCCAAGGGCTTCAACGCGGTCATGAACAGCTCCGGCATGTTCGCCTATCACCGCAGCACCAACGTGGACTTCACGGTGACCATCCGCACCAGCGACGGCCGCGGTTCCGGCTGGGCCACGCGTGACTACAACGACATCGACAAGCTCGATACCGGCACCGCCTCGGCCATCGCCATCCAGAAAGCGAAGGACTCGGTGGACACCAGGGAGATGGAGCCGGGCAAGTACACGGTGATTCTCGAACCCGCCGCCAGCGTCACCCTGCTGGGCAACATGGCCGGCAACATGGGCCAGCGCGCGGCCGACGAGGGCCGCTCCTTCCTGAGCAAGAAGGCGCCGGAAGGCGAGGAACTGCCCGAGGACGCACCGCGCAACCGGGTCGGCGAGAAGCTGTTCGATGAACGCGTGACCATCTGGAGCGACCCGCAGCACCCGGAGGTACCCACGGCGCCCTGGTCCGGTGACGGGGCCCCTGTCGGCAAAACGATGTGGATCGAGAACGGCGTGGTCAAGACCCTGCCCAACTCGCGCTACTGGGCGGAGAAAACCGGCGTGCCCTACGTGCCCACCGCCTACACGGGCGGCGGTCTGTTCGGCGGCGGCCAGCAAATGATCATGGCCGGCGGTGACGCCAGCCTGGAAGACATGATCCGTGACACGCGCCGTGGCGTGCTGGTCACGCGGCTGTGGTACATCCGCCAGCTCGATCCCCAGACCCTGCTCTACACGGGCCTGACCCGCGACGGCACGTTCTATATCGAGGACGGCGAGATCAAGTACCCGATCAAGAACTTCCGCTTCAACGAGTCGCCGATCGTGATGCTGAACAACATCGAGGAACTGGGCAAGCCGGTGCGCATCAACGGCTCCATGATTCCGCCGATGAAGATTCGGGACTTCACCTTCTCGAGCCTGTCGGACGCCGTGTAAGCAACACCAGGATTTGGGGTCGGATCCCGTTAAAGGTATTGAACGGGATCCGACCCCGGATTCTGACCCCCGGTTTCCTGATGATGATGAAGCGCCGCGACCTGCTCCAATCCGTCCTGGCGGCCCTGCCGGCGGCGGCGCTTGCACCCGGTGTGCTGCGCGCGGCCGACGCCGACTTTTACTTCACCCGCCTGAGCTATGAATCCGGTGACTGGGACGTGGACGAACGCGCGCCCTCCAACATCCTCAACGCGCTGATCGAATACACGACGATTCGTGTCGACCTGCAGGAGCGGGTCGTGGCCCTGGCCGACCCGGGCATGCTGACGGCGCCGTTCTGCTACATGGCCGGGCGCCGGCTGCTGCGCTTCAACCATGGCGAGAAACAGAATTTCGAAACCTACGTGCGCAATGGCGGCTTCGTGTTCGTGGACGACTGCAACCACGACATCGACGGCCTGTTCGCGCGCAGCTTCGAGGAACAGATGGCGGAGCTGTTCGGTGCGGACGCGCTGCAGAAGATTCCCAACGACCACCCGCTGTACTCCTCGTTCTTCGAGTTCGACGGCCCGCCGCGCACCGCGCAGGAGCTCAACGGCTGGGGCGACGACCTGGTGCACGAATACCTGAAAGCCATCGAGATCGATGGCCGCATCGCCGTGCTCTACAGCAACAAGGACTACGGCTGTGAATGGGATTACGACTTCCGCAACAAGCGCTTCATGGTGAATGACAACACGCGGTTCGCGGTGAATATCGTGGTGTATGCGATGACGGCGTGAACAGGAACGCTCGCACCGGGTAGCCGCACGGTGGAACGGGCAGGAGCCAATGGACAACATGAACACCAAAGACATCGAGCAACTTCTCCAGAAACTTCCCGCCGCCACCGCCGAGATCTCCAAGGTCATCGTCGGGCAGCAACAGGTCATGGAGGAAATGCTGATCAGCCTGCTGGCGGGCGGTCACTGCATCCTGGAAGGGGTGCCGGGCCTGGCCAAGACGCTGATGGTCAGCACCCTGGCGAAAACCCTCGACCTGGATTTTCACCGCGTGCAGTTCACCCCGGACCTGATGCCCAGCGACATCATCGGCACCGAGATCCTGGAAGAGGACCACGCCACCGGCAAGCGTTTCTTCAAGTTTCAGAAGGGCCCGGTGTTCACCAACGTGCTGCTGGCCGACGAGATCAACCGCACGCCGCCCAAGACCCAGGCCGCGCTGCTGGAGGCCATGCAGGAGCACGCCGTGAGCTACGGCGGCGCGCGCCACGTGCTGGACGAGCCGTTTTTCGTGCTGGCCACGCAGAACCCCGTGGAGCAGGCCGGCACCTATCCCCTGCCCGAGGCCCAGCTCGACCGCTTCCTGCTGTTCATCCGCGTGGGCTACCCCAGCGTGGACGAGGAGATGGACATCATCGGGCGGACCACCGGCGCGCCGCCGGCCGAGGTGCAGCGTGTGCTGGACGGTGAGGACATGATCGCCCTGCAGGCCCTGGTGCGCGAGGTGGACATCGCCGAGCCGCTGCTGCGCTTCGTGACCGACGTGATCCGCGCCACGCGGCCACAGGAAAGCGGCCTCAAGGCCGTGCAGGACTACCTGCGCTGGGGCGCCGGGCCGCGTGCCGGGCAGGCCCTGGTGCTGTGCGCGAAGGCGCACGCCGTGTTGCGCGGTCGCTTCGCGGTCACGCTGGAGGATCTGCGCGCCATCGCGCCCTCGGCCCTGCGCCACCGCCTGCTGCTGAATTTCCAGGCCGAGGCCGACGGCGTGAGCACCGACGACATCGTCGACCAGGTGTTCGCGGGCGTGCCGGAGCCGGCCAGCCCCATTTCCTGAGACGCCCGGGCAGCCCGCGGTGGAACGCTTCATCGACCCCCGCACCCTGGCCCGGGTGCGTGACATGCCACTGGTGGCGCGCACCGTGGCGGACGGGTTCATGCACGGTATCCAGCCCAGCCACCAGCGCGGCGTCGGCATCGAGTTCAGCCAGTACCGCGCCTACGAGCCGGGCGACGACCCGTCGCGCATCGACTGGAAACTGTACGCCCGTTCCGACCGCTACTTCGTGCGCGAAGCGGAGCGGGAAAGTGAAATCGCCATCTGGTTCGTGTTCGACTGCAGCGCCTCGATGGCGCAGCGCAGCGACCAGGGCGCGTGGTCCCGGTTCGACTACGCGCGCCACCTGCTGGCCACGCTGGCGTACCTGGCCGTGGGCCAGGGCGACCTGGTGGGCTTCCTGTCGCTGTCGAGCGAAGAGCGGCACTTTCTGCCGCCGGGCACAGGCGACCGCCAGTGGCACCGCGTGCTGCGGGAGTTGCACCGGGTGCAACCCGGCGGACGCTTTCCCGATACCCCCCAGCTCGAAAGCCACATGGCGCGGTTGCAGGTGCCGGGCCTGGTCATCCTGGTCAGCGATTTTCACCAGTCCGCGGACGAAATCCACGCCTTCGTGCGGCGCGTGTCCACCACCCACAACGAGGTGGCCGGCCTGCAGCTGCTGTGCGACGACGAGCTCGCCTTTCCCTACGACGGGCCGACGCGCTTCGAGGACCTGGAAACCGGCGAGACCGTGCTGGTCAGCGGACGCGCCGCCCGTGAAGGCTACCTGGCCGCGCAGGCCGCCTACCAGGACCGCCTGGTCCGCTCGCTGGGCCTGCTCGACGTGCGCCTGGACACGGTGAACGTCGACCAGCCCATGGACCAGGCCATGTACGCCTTCCTGGAGCGTCGCCGGAAGCGGCTGGACGCCTGATGCCCCGCACCGTCACGCCAGGCGCGCGTCGCCCGTCATGAACCTCCTGGTGCTGCTCACGCCCCTGGGCCTGCTGGCGATGGCCGCGCTGGCCGTGCCGCTGCTGATCCACCTGTTCAGCCGCAGCCGTGGCCGGCGGGTGCTGGTGGGCAACATCGCGCTGTACCGCCAGGCGCGACGCCAGCGCGTGACCGAACCCCGGCTGGTGCAATGGCTGCTGCTGGCGCTGCGCCTGGCCCTGCTGGCCCTGGCCGCGCTGCTGCTGGCCGGACTGGCCCGCCAGGGCCTGGAAACGCTCCCCGGCGACACGCTCTACGTCACCCCGGACTGGGCCGCCCGCGCCGGCGACGACGGGGCGTTCGTGACGCAGGCCGAGGAGTCGCTGGCCGCCGCCGACCAGGCCTTCTGGCTGGCGCCCGGCTATCCCACCTTCACGGACGCCACCCTGTCGCCCAATGCCAGCGCCGGGACCGACAGCTGGACAGGGTTGGCCGAGCGCCTCGCCACGGTGCGGCACGAGGGTCAGGTCACGGTCCTGGCGGTGGGTGACGCGGCCGCGTTCGCCGCCCGCGCGCCGGCGCTGCCGCGCGAGGTCCGCTGGCTGCTGTCCGAACCCGGACCGGCGGCGCCTTTGCCGTCCATCGAGGTCACCCTCGTGACCACGCCCCAACGTCATGGAGACGCCGCCGTGATCGGCGCCGCCCTGCAGGCAGCCGCACACCATCGCGCGTTGGACATCGCGGTGCGCACGGCCACACAGGACCGCTGGCAAGCGATCCCCGGCGGGTCAACCGGCCAGGAACCGGGACACCGGATCCGGGCCCTGGTCTGGCTGGCCGATGGCGACCTGCCGGACGCCGCGGCCATGGACATCGTGCTGGGCGACTCGCCCCGGCCCGGTGCACGTCGAACCCCGGCCGTGTTGCCGGACTATCCCGGCGCCCGGTTCCTGGCCGCGCCCGCCGCGCCGGGGAACGGCCGGGTAACGTGGCGCGATGACGCCGGCGCCGCCCTCCTCGTACGCGACGCAAACGGCGACCAGCGACGTTACCGCTACCTGGATCGCCTGGGCGTCGACCCGGACGGCCTGGCCGGCCAGGCAAGCTTTCCCGACGCGCTGCTGCGTCTGCTGCTGGGCGAAACGGCCTGGTCGGCGGCCACCGCGCACGCAGCGGCCGACCCGTCATTCGCCGTTGCCCGTCCGGGCGCCGCCGGCGCGCTGCCCCATCGTCCCCTGGCGCCCTGGCTGGCGCTGGCCATGGCACTGTTGTTCGGGCTGGAGCGCTGGCTCAGCGAACGCCCGCGGCGGGGGGCTGCCAGGTGAGCGACCCGGTCATTCATCTGCGCCCCCTGCTGGGCCGCCTGCGCGGGCGGGCGTGGCGCCACGCCCTGGCCTGGGGTGTCGGACTGGGGCTGCTGGCGTTCGGCGCCGTGGCCATGACTGGCATGGCGCGGCCCTGGGCATGGGGCCTGGTGATCGGCATCGCGACCGTGCTCACCCTGCGCCTGGCCAGGCGCGACTGGCGCGTCGACGAGGAGCTGCTGGCCACCCACCTGGACCGTCGCTTTCCGGAACTGGAGGAAAGCACGCGCCTGCTGCTGGCCACACCGGACAGGCTGAGCGCTCCGCAGCGCCTGCAACGCGCCCGCGTGGCGCCGCGCTGGACATCGGTCGCGGACGACCCGGCGCGCTGGTTGCCCGCGCGCCGCCTGAACACGCCCCTGGCGCTGGGCGCCCTGGGCCTGGCGCTGTTGCTGGCCGCACCGACGCTGCGCCCCTTGCTGCAACGCGTGCTGGAGGACGGACTGCCCGGTGCGCCGCTTCCCGGCACGCACGGACAGCCTGATGCGCAGGCACTGCCCGAGTTGCTGAGCGTCAGCGTGACTCCGCCGGCCTACACCGACCTCCCGGCCTTCGAGACGGCGTCGTTCGACGTGACCCTGCCGGAAGGCGCCGAAGTGGCCTGGTCGCTGGCCTGGCGTGGTGACGGCGACCTGCAGCTGGTGCTGGGCGATGGCGCCGGCGGCGAAACCCGCCTGCCGTTGACGGCCAACGGCGACGACACGCTGTCCGCCACCCACGTGGTGCGGCGCACCGCGCTGTATCGCCTGGAACAGGTGCGCGGAAATACCGTCACGCCACTGCCCGGCGTGCACACGCTCACGGTGACCCTGGACGGCCCGCCACGCCTGCGCGTCCTGGAACCGGACGCCACCGCCGTGGAGATTCCCCTGGCCGGGCCCGCCACGCTCCACTACCGGGTGCGCATCGAGGATGACCACGGCCTGGGGCCGGTGGAGATCCGCGCCTCGGTGGCCAAGGGTTCCGGGGAGGGCGTCAAGTTTCGCGACGAAGTATTCGCATTCACCAACGCCGGCGAAGAGGACGGTGTGCCGGTGTTCGAGCGCGAGTGGCGCCTGGCCGAACTCGGCATGGAACCGGGCGACGAGGTGTACTTTTTCACCGTTGCGCGCGATAACCGCGCGCCGGAGCCCAACGAGGCGCGCTCCGACACCGTGGTGGTGCGCTGGCTGGACGACGAACCACCGCCCGAGCTGGCGGAGGGGCTGGCCATCGACATCATGCCGGAGTATTTCAGGAGCCAGCGCCAGATCATCATCGAGACCGAGCAGCTGATCGCCGACCGCGAGGGCCTGGCGCCGGATCGCTTCGACGAAGTTTCCCGTGACCTCGGGCAGGCCCAGTCCGACCTGAAGGACCGCTACGGACAGTATCTGGGTGACGAGTCCGGCGAGGGCGGTTCGCCCTTCACCCCGCCCAGCGAGGCCGTCGACGACGACCATGACGACGATCATGACGACGATCACGATGATGACGACGAGGATCACCACGACGAAGCGCACGGCCATGACGATGACGGGGCGCACGACGAGACGCACGGGACAGAGCACCACGAGGAAGCGTCGTTCCACGAGGTGCAACACGCCGGCCACGACCATGCCGGACACGACCACGCCGGACACGACGACGGCCCCATCGGCCCCGACACCTCCGGGAGCGCCGACGATCTGGTGGCGCGTTTCACCCACGAACACGGCCACGCCGATATCGGCCCGATCACGCGGCGCAACCCGGTGGGGCTGATGAAGCGCTCCATCAGCAATATGTGGCAGGCCGAACTGCACCTGCGCCTGTCAGCCCCGGAGCTGGCCCTGCCCTACGAGTACGAAGCGCTGAAATTCCTGAACCTGGCGCGCCAGGCGGACCGCATCTACACCCGCCGACTGGGATTCGAGCCCCCGCCGGTCACCGAGGAACGCCGCCTGAGCGGGGAACTGGACGAGATCGCCAGCCGCCGGTTGCGCCAGGCCGCCTCGCCCGACCCCGACCCCCATGCGCTGGCACGGAAGCTGGTCGCCTTCCTGGCCGAAACACCGGCGGGACAGCCGCTGGACGAAGAGGCGCAGTCACTGCTGCGTGACGCCGCGGGGTACTTCGCGGCCCTGTCCCAGGAACGCCCGGCGCTGATCCGGCAGGCGGCCACGCTGGAACAGCTGGCGCTGGCCGGGCGCCTGCAGACACCGGACTGCGACGATTGCCTGCAAACCTTGCAGCGCACCGCGTGGAGCCTGTTGCCGGATGCACGACCCGGCCCGGACCAGGGTCGCCGCCCGGCCCTGGACGCCCAGGGCGCGGCCTACCTGGACGCGCTGGACCAGCTGCGCGGGGAGTTCTCGCCATGAGCGCGTCCCTGGAGCTGGGCCTGGGTGGCCTGCACTGGGCGCCATCGCTGCCGGCGTTGGGCGTGCTGATCCTCCTGCTTCTGGTGGTGGCGCTGACCGTTCGTCGCGCCTGGCGACGCCTGGGTACCGCCGGCGCCGCACGCCGCTGGGGCGTGGCGTTGCTGAACCTGGTGGCCCTGGCCGCAATCGCCGCCCTGCTGGCGCCGCCGGCGGTCGAACGCGAGGCCTCGGCGGCCGTGACTCTGCTGACCGAAGGCGCCGACGAGCCGTCCGGCGGCGGCACGGTGTTCGCCACGGCGGATGCCCGGATTGGCGCATCGCCGCGCGTGCAGCGGCTGCAGACACCCGGCCAGCTGGCCCTGCGGCGGCCCGACCTGCACGCCCTGGACGTGCACGGCCACGGC
This sequence comes from Gammaproteobacteria bacterium, assembly GCA_030431095.1. Lineage (GTDB taxonomy): Bacteria > Pseudomonadota > Gammaproteobacteria > Xanthomonadales > SZUA-36 > Marinihelvus. The sequence goes on from JAUIJU010000021.1 coordinate 45,872, forward strand.
CTGGCGCCGGATCTGTGGACCGAACTGCCGACCGACCTGGACGTGCGCTTCACGCCGCCCCCCATCAGCGGGCCGGTGCAGCCGCAATGGCCCCGCCAACTGGCGCTGGGAGAGGCGCTGGTGGTGAGCGGCGAACTGCGTTTGCCCGCGGCGGAGCAGGTGGCGGAACTGCGCCTGGTCGACCCGGCCGGGCGGGAGGTGGCGACCACCAGTGCACGCTCCGGCCAGGCCTTTTCGCTGACCGGCGTGCCGCGCGCACCGGGCGCCCTGGTCTACCGCTTGCAGGTGGCGCGCGGCGACACGGTGCTGAGCGACGACCCGGTGGCGGTGCACGTCGATGCAAGTCGCGGCGCGCGGCTGCTGGTGCTGCAGTCGGCGCCTTCGTTCGAGACCCGCCAGCTGTCCGGCTGGGCGGCCGATCGCGGCCACCCGCTATTGATCCTGACCGGCATCAGCCGCGACCGCGACCTGGCCCAGGGCGTAAACCTGCCCGCCGACGCCGTGCTGGAACTTTCGCCCAGCGTACTGGCGGCCACCGACCTGGCCATTGTCGACGGTCGACGCTGGGCCGGCATGGCCGAGGTCCGGCGCGCCCTGTTGCTGGAGGCGGTCCAGGCCGGCATGGGCCTGCTGCTGCTGGCCGACACGGAACTGGCCGCCTGGCTGGAGACGCCGGCGAACCGCGACCTGGTGGGGCTGGCGCTGGCGGCCATCGCACCGCCCGACCCGCAGTGGCCACTGTGGGATGGCGCTACGCCCGACCGTCCCTTGCCGATCGCGCCCTGGCGCATCGAGGCCGGATCGGCGCGCCAACTCACCGTCAGTGAGAACGGCCGCTTGCTGGAGGCCTGGCGGCCGCTGGGCGAAGGGCGCCTGGGCGTCAGCCTGCTGCGTGAACGGCATGGCTGGGCCACCAGTGGTGAAACCACCACGTTCACCCGCTACTGGACCCGCACGCTGCGTGCGCTCGGCCGGGAAGACGCCACACCGCGCTGGCTGCCACCGGACCCGCGCGCGCTACCCGCGCCGGGTGATCGGCTTACGCTGTGCGCCGACCCGGCGCCTGGCCTGTCCCTCCGCGCCAGGCCCCTGGCCGCGCCGGAACAGGCCTGGCAAGCCTCACTGGTGGCGCACACCACCGGCGCCCCGCTGTCCTGCGGGCACTACTGGCCGGCGCAGGCCGGCTGGCACCGTGCGGAACTGCTTGACGCCAATGGTCGGGTGCTGGATCAGCGCACCCGTTTCGTGTTCGACGGGAATGAATGGCGCAGCGCGCGCCGCGAAGTGCGCCAGGCCGCCACGCAGGCCAGGGCCACGACCGCGGATCACGACACGCGCCGCGTGCGCACGCCAGTTTCGCCCTGGTGGGCCTGGGGTCTTCTGTTGCTCAGCGGGAGTCTCCTGTGGGCGGAGCGCCGCCTGGCGGATCTGCAGTAACGTTCGACGCTGGAACGGCGCGCCGGATCCGGACGGCGCCGGACCGGCCGACGCCACCGCGCCCCCAGTCCCCTAGCGGCGTGAGTCGTCGGATTCGACCGGCGTGTACTCGGCCGCCTCCTCCTCCGTCAGCTCCACCACCTTGAGGGTCCAGTTGGCGAAGGAAGAGTCCACGCGAAAGTAGAAGCGGCCGGACCGGCGGAACAGGCGTACGCCGTTGCCGGCGTCCTTGGTCATCAGCACACGGCCCTGGTGCACGCCCAGGCCCGCGGACTCCAGCGACACGTCCACCGCCGAGTCGTGGGCGCCCTCGGTGGTCACCCGCCAGTCGAGTATCCACGGCGCCCGGACTTCGAACTCCGGGGTACTGCGGCTGTACGTGCCCTTGTACGTGGCCACGACCTGCTCCGCCGTGGCCGACAGGGACCACGCGCACAGGATGGCTGACACCAGCAAGGGTGCGATGGGTTTCTTCATGGCTTGGGCAGATTAAGGGATTTGAAAACGGCTGTCAGGGATTCGGCTGCGGGCAATCGTCTTTGACCGCGCCGGCCGGGACCGGTTCACAGCGATCGTTGGCGGACCGGCCACTGTCGTCGCGGGCATCGGCCAGGCCGCGGGCACGCGCGGCGTCGCGGCCGGCGCCCCGCTTCGAACGGGTATCACCGGTCGCGGTCACGGCGCCGCTGACCTGCTCCACGGGCACGTCGGCCCAGGCCAGTTCTTTCCAGAACGGCTTGAAGCCGGTATAGACCAGCGCTGCAACGGCGCCAAAGACCACCGTCCAGCTCACTACGCGCATTAACTGTTCCACTTCACAATTCGAGGGATGACTTCGCCGTGGTCCAGTCTACGCGCGCGGCTCAGCGCCCGACTGTCCCAGAAGTCAGGGGGTCAGTCGTCGCCGGCTTCCGCCGCCGCCAGCAGGGGCAGCATGCGCTCGGGCATGGGCTTGAAGACCAGGGTGGGGTTTTCATCGAGGAATTCGGGGGTCATTTCCAGGCGGATCACGCCGCGGGCGTTGCTGCGCAGCTCGGCGCGGTTTTCGCCGGTGCCGGCCAGCAACACGCCGGATTGGCCCGGGGCGTACTCGAACAACACCCCCACGACCTTGCGCGGCGGCCCGCCGTTGAGGCGATCCATGGCCGCCAGGGCCTGGTCCATCTGTGACACGCTTTCCCACAGCCAGGCGTATTCCACCTTTGGGCCGGGCAGGGCGCGAAGGATGAAGGTGACCTGCAGGTCCAGGCTGCCCGCCGGCTGATTGGTGCGCACCACCAGGCCCGCATCCCGCCAGTCCTCGCGCCGGGGAAACGTCACTTCGCCGTACTGACCCACGGGAAAGTGATGGACTTGCTCACCGTCGTCCAGGCTGAGCACGATGTCCTCGGGCGCCACGCCCTGGCGGGACTTGACGATGGCGACGGACTCGATGCGGTCCAGGCCCGCCACCACCTCGGTGGCCTGCAGCATGGGGTGGATGCGCGCGTACGGCAGCATCGCCACGGCGTCGCCCGGACCGCCGTCCTCCGCGGGCAGGGCGGCGCCGGTGACGCTGCGCTCGGGAATGTCAGGCAGGGGTCGCTCGACCAGGCGCAGGCCCAGTTGCGCAACCAGCAACCACGCCAGTGCGCCGAGCACGACGATCCAACTCACCAACCGCATGATGTTTGCCCCTCCCGCGCCAGGCGGGATTCTTGTTCGTGTGAATTTCCCTTTTACCTATTGATAGTACAAGCTGGAGTGAATTTCGTTTGGAACGACGAGAATCCCGCCATGCCCATCTCCCTGCCCGACCTGTGCGACGACCACGCGGACGACCTGGACGTGCTGGAACCCGTGTTTCGCGATTTTGGCGGCCGCGCGCGCTTTTCAGGCCCGGTGGCCACCGTGAAATGCTTCGAGGACAACACCGTGGTCAAGGCCAGCCTGGCCGAACCCGGGCAGGGCCGGGTGCTGGTGGTGGACGGCGGCGGCTCGATGCGCTGCGCCCTGCTGGGCGACCTGCTCGCGGCGATGGGCGCGGACAACGGCTGGGCGGGTGTGGTGATCAACGGTTGTGTGCGCGACGTGGAAATCACCCGTGACATCGGGATCGGCATCCGGGCGCTGGCGGCGTTCCCGGTGCGTTCGGACAAGCGCGGCGAGGGTCAGCGGGACGTGCCGGTCTGGTTTGCCGGCACCCACGTGCAGCCCGGCTATCACCTGTACGCGGACGCCAACGGCATCGCGGTGGCTTCCGGCGACCTGGGCGTGGACTTCGGCGCCGGCTGAACCCTCAGCTGACCAGGCCTTCGACCGGCGCGGTCGCCAGCGCCGCGGCGATCCGCGCGCCCAGGCGCGCGTTGGCCTCCACCAGGGCGCGGTTGGCCGCCAGGCTCTCGCCACCGCTGGCCTCCAGCACGTGTTGCAGCAGGAACGGCGTCAGTGCCTTGCCGCCGACGCCTTCACGTTCCGCGGCCGCCAGCGCCTGGTCGATGTGCGCCTCGACGGCTTCCCGCGGCAGAGCGTGTTCGACCGCCACCGGCTGGCAGACCAGCACCCCGCCCGGCAGGCCCAGGGCGCGCTGCGCCTCCAGCACCCGCGCCACCGCCGCCGGCGAATCCGCCTCGGCATCGACACCAAATCCGCTTTCGCGCGACCAGAAGGCCGGTAACTCGTCGGTGCCGTAGCCCAGCACCGGTACGCCGTGGGTTTCCAGGTACTCCAGGGTCAAGCCCAGGTCGAGAATGGCCTTGGGCCCGGCGCACACCACGGCCAGCGGCGATGCCGCCAGCGCCGGCAGGTCGGCGGAAATGTCCAGGTTGACCGCGCCGCCCCGGTGCACGCCACCGATGCCACCGGTGGCGAACACGCCAATCCCCGCCCGCGCGGCGATGTGCAGGGTGGCCGCCACCGTGGTGCCGCCGTCCTGGCGCGCCACCAGCACCAGCGGCAGGTCCCGCAGGCTGCACTTGCTGGCCGTGCCGGCCTCGCGGGCCAGGCGCTCGAGTTCGTGCCCGTGCAGGCCCACCTGCACCTTGCCGTCCATCACGGCGATGGTGGCGGGCGTGGCGCCGGCATCGCGCACCGCCTGCTCGACACGCTGCGCCGTTTCCAGGTTGTCCGGGTAGGGCATGCCATGGGTGATGATGGTGGATTCCAGGGCTACCACGGGCAGCCCGCCCGCCAGCGCTTCGCGCACCGCCGGGCTGAAGGCCAGCAGTTCTTCGGCGATGGTCAAGGCCGCAGCACCCCAGTATCGGTCCGCGAGTCCAGCGAACGCGCCCCTGGCGCCAGGGACCGGGCCAGGCCCTGCAGCACCGGCGCGCAGTCGCCGCGAACCTTCAGCGTGGCGATCCCGTCGGCCCGGGTGGCGCCGCGATTGACCAGGTACAGGGGTTTGCCCGCCTCTACCGCCTGGCGGCAGAAGCGAAACCCGGACCAGACCACCAGGGAAGACCCCGCCACCAGCAG
>JAUIJU010000065.1 GCA_030431095.1 Gammaproteobacteria bacterium
CAGGGCCTGGACGACCTGCTGGTGGAAATGCTGGGCCTCGACACCGGGCCGGCCAGCCTGGATGACTGGCGCGAGGTCGTCGACCGCATGGAAAACACGCGTCACGAGGTCACCGTGGCCATGGTGTGCAAGTACGTGGAGCATGCCGACGCCTACAAGTCGCTGACCGAGGCGTTGCAGCACGGCGGCCTGCGGCACCGCATCAGGGTCAACATCAAGGCCGTCGATTCGGAACGCCTGGAGGCCGATGGCCTGGGCGAGCTCGACGGCGTGGACGCCATCCTGGTGCCCGGCGGGTTCGGCGCCCGTGGATTCGAGGGCAAGGTGGAAACCATTCGTCACGCCCGTGAAAACGGCATCCCCTACCTGGGGATCTGTTTCGGCATGCAGGCCGCGGTGGTGGAGTTTGCGCGCCACGTCTGCGGCCTGGAGCAGGCCAACAGCACGGAAATCGACCGCGACACGCCGGACCCGGTGATCGGCATGATCACCGAGTGGCTGGACCGTTCCGGCAAGGTGGAAACGCGCGACGAGGACTCCGACCTGGGTGGCACCATGCGCCTGGGCGGACAGCGTTGCCGCCTGCTGCCCGGATCCTTGGTGCACACACTCTACGGCGAGGACATCATCACCGAGCGTCATCGGCACCGATACGAGTTCAACAACCACTATCGCGACGTGCTGCGCCAGCACGGCATGGTGCTGTCGGGCCTGTCCATGGACGAAACCCTGGTGGAGATCGTCGAGCTGCCCGATCACCCCTGGTTCATCGGTTGCCAGTTCCACCCCGAATTCACCTCTTCGCCGCGGGATGGCCACCCGCTGTTCACCGGCTTTATCGAGGCGGCCCTGGCCTACCAGCAGGACGAATTGCCCGCCGGGGTGGCCTCGCTGTGAACCTCTGCGGCTTCGAGGTCGGCCTCGACCGGCCCTTTTTCCTGATCTCAGGGCCCTGCGTGGTGGAGTCCGAACAGCTGGCGATCGACACCGCGGGACGCTTGAAGGAGATCACCACGGCGCTGGAGATTCCCTTCATCTACAAGTCGTCCTTCGACAAGGCCAACCGCACCTCGCATCAGAGTTTTCGCGGCCTGGGCGTGGACGAGGGTCTGCGCATCCTGGCCGAGGTGAAATCCCAGGTGGGTGTGCCCGTGCTGACCGACGTGCACGAGGACACCGACATGGAACAGGTGGCGGCCGTGGTGGACGTACTGCAGACCCCGGCCTTTCTCTGCCGGCAGACCAACTTCATCACCCGCGTGGCGCAGGCCGGCAGGCCGGTCAACATCAAGAAGGGTCAGTTCCTGTCGCCGTGGGACATGAAAAACGTGATCGACAAGGCGCGCGCGGCCGGCAACGAGCAGGTCATGGCCTGCGAGCGCGGCGCCTCGTTCGGTTACGGCAACCTGGTGTCGGACATGCGCGCCCTGGCCATCATGCGCGAGGCGCAGTGTCCCGTGGTGTTCGACGGCACCCACTCGGTGCAGCTGCCCGGCGGGCAGGGCACCAGCTCCGGCGGACAGCGTGAGTTCGTTCCCGTACTGACGCGCGCCGCGATGGCGGTGGGCGTGTCAGGGGTGTTCATGGAATCGCACCCCGACCCGGCCAATGCCTTGTCCGACGGGCCCAATGCCTGGCCGCTGCACCTCATGGAAGACCTGCTCAGCACATTGAAGGAACTGGATGCCGTGGCCAAGTCGCGCCCGTTCCTGGAGCACGAAATCGACCACTGAGACATCGACCACTAAACCCATTCGAGGCCCTGACATGACCGAGATTGCATCCGTTCACGCGCGCGAAATCATCGATTCGCGCGGCAACCCCACGCTGGAAGCCGACGTGCGCCTGGCCTCCGGCGGCTTCGGGCGCGCCGCGGTGCCGTCCGGCGCCTCGACCGGTGCGCGCGAGGCCATCGAACTGCGCGACGGCGACCCGGCGCGCTACGGCGGCAAGGGTGTGCGACAGGCCGTGGCCAACATCAACGGCGCCATCGCCGAGCGGGTCACCGGCATGGATGCGCGCGACCAGGCCGCGCTGGACCAGGCCATGATCGAGCTCGACGGCACGCCCAACAAGGCGCGCCTGGGCGCCAACGCCCTGCTGGGTGTGTCCCTGGCCGCCGCCCGTGCCGTGGCCGACCAGGACGACAAGCCGCTGTGGGCCTCGCTGACCGAGACCGACCGGCACCAGATGCCGGTGCCCATGATGAACATCATCAACGGCGGCGCCCACGCGGACAATTCCGTGGACGTGCAGGAGTTCATGATCCTGCCGGTGGGCATGCCCAGCTTCTCCGAGGCCCTGCGCTGCGGCGCCGAGGTGTTCCACGCCCTGGCGAAGGTGCTCAAAGGCCGTGGGCTGAGCACCGCGGTGGGTGACGAGGGTGGCTTCGCCCCGGATCTGCCGTCCAACGAAGCCGCGGTGGAAGTGATCCTGGAGGCCATCGAAAAGGCCGGGTTCAGGGTGGGGCAGGAGGTCTACCTGGGCCTGGACGTGGCTTCCACCGAATTCTACGAAAACGGCGAATACCACTTCGCTTCCGAAGGGCGTTCCTTCGATTCCCAGGCCTTCGCCGAGTACCTGGACGGCTGGGCCCGCCAGTACCCCATCATCTCCATCGAGGACGGCATGGCCGAGGACGACTGGGAAGGTTGGGCCATCCATTCGCGCCTGACCGGCGGCCGTTGCCAGCTGGTGGGCGATGACCTGTTCGTGACCAACACGGGCATTTTCGCCCAGGGCATCGAACGCTCCATCGCCAACGCCATTCTGATCAAGTTCAACCAGATCGGCACCCTGACCGAGACGCTCAATGCCATCCAGATGGCGGCTTCGGCCAACTACGGCGCGGTCATTTCGCACCGTTCCGGGGAAACCGAGGACAGCACCATCGCCGACCTGGCGGTGGCCACCACGGCCACCCAGATCAAGACCGGCTCATTGTCGCGATCGGATCGCATCGCCAAGTACAACCAGTTGCTGCGCATCGAGGAGGCGCTGGGGCAGGCGGCGCACTATGCCGGCCGCGACGCATTCGGCAACGTTCCGGGCCTGGATATCTGATTCCGGCATGCGCGTCATCATCGCCATGCTCCTGCTGGTGCTCGTGCTGCTGCAGTTCAAGCTCTGGTTCGGGGACGGCGGTGTCAGCGACATCAGCGCGCTGAAGGACCGCGTGGCCGCGCAGGAGACCGAGAACCGCGAACTGGTCGAGCGCAACGAGGCCTTGCTGGCCGAAGTGGAGGACCTGCGCGAGCGCCTCGAGGCCGTGGAAGAGCGCGCCCGCAGCGAACTGGGCCTGATCCGCGAAGGCGAGGAGTTCTTCCAGGTGGTGCCGGAGGGCGGCAACGAAGGCCGCTCCCGGAACGACGGCCCGGACGGCAACGGCTGAGCCGGACGTGGCGCTGCCGCGAATCCACGCCATCGTGCCCGCCGCCGGCCAGGGCCTTCGCCTGGCGTCGCGCCCCGGTCTGCCCAAGCAATACCGCCCCCTGCTGGGGCGCCCCATGCTGCAATGGTCGGTGGAACGCCTGGCGGCGCATCACGCGGTGCGTGGCGTCACCGTGGTGGTCGCACCCGACGACTCGGCCTTCGCCCGCCTGGAGTTCGACGCCGAGTGCCCGGTCGACTGGACCGAAGGCGGTGACACCCGGGCCCATTCCGTGCTGAATGCACTCGAGTACGTCCGCCAGGCGCACCGTGCCGACTGGGTGCTGGTGCACGACGCCGCGCGCCCCTGCCTGGGCATGGAAGAGCTCAACCGCCTGCTGGACGCCGGCCTGCGGGCCCCGGCCGGCGCCATCCTGGCCCTGCCGGTCAGCGACACCCTCAAGCGCGGTGACGGCGCCTCGCCCGCGGCCATCGTCGCCACCCAGTCGCGCGACGACCTGTGGGCCGCGCAAACCCCGCAACTGTTCCCCGCCGGACTCCTGCACCAGGCGCTGAGTGATCAGCTGCAAGCGGGAAAGCCCCCTACCGACGAGGCCGGCGCCATGGAGGCCGGCGGTCACCACCCGTTGCTGGTGCCCGGGGCCACCACCAACTTCAAGGTCACCTGGCCGGGCGACCTGTTGCTGGCCGAGGCGCTGCTCAGACGGCGCTCCTGGTCATGAGTGGCGCCGCAGCCAGGGCGGGGTGGCGCATCGGCCAGGGCCTGGACGTTCACGCCTTCGGTCCGGGTGACCACGTGATGCTGGGTGGCGTACGCATCGCCCACGACCAGGGCCTGGTCGCCCATTCCGATGGCGATGTGCTGCTGCACGCCCTGTGCGACGCCCTGCTGGGCGCCCTTGCACTGGGTGACATCGGCCACCATTTTCCCCCTTCCGACCCGCGCTGGGCCGACGCTGACAGCCGGGCGTTGTTGCGTGCCGTCGTGGGCCTGGTGCGGGCAGGCGAATACCGCGTGGCCAATGTCGACGGCACGGTACTTTGCGAGGCGCCGAAGCTGGCACCGCACGTGGCCGAAATGCGTGCATGCATCGCCGAGGACCTGGGAATCGACCGCGGCCAGGTATCGGTCAAGGCGACCACCACGGAACGGCTGGGTTTTTGCGGGCGCGGCGAAGGCATCGCCGCCAGCGTGGTGGTCCTGTTGCAGGAACAGGCGGAAGAGGCATGAGCAACTATCGACTCAAGGGCACCTCCGGGCCCGTCATCAACCAGTCGTTTCCCCTGGGCGAGGCGCTCACGGTGGGTGGTGGCCCGGATTGTGACGTGCAGCTGGAGGAGGCCGGTGACGGCCAGGTTCTGGCGACGGTGCGCGTCGACCCGGACGGCGCGGTGCAGCTGAGTGCGGCGGCCGGGTCGGGGGTCACGGTCAACGGTGACGAGGTCACGGAGCTGGCCCTGGCCGGCGGCGACGAGCTGCGCGTGGGCCGCAGCCGCTTCATCCTGCAGGCGCCGGGGCTGCGCCCCGAGCGCGTACTCACCGGGAAGGCCACGCAGGTTCGTCGCCCGGCGTGGCCCTGGTGGCTGGCCGCCGCGGCCCTGGCGGCCGGCGCGGCCGGCCTGGCCTGGTGGCAGGGCTGGATCGTGATCTGAATCCGGGGGGGACGACGCGTTCCGGATGCCAGGGGGTTCAGCGGGCTCGCGCCAGGCGCCAGTGGGTGGCCAGCAGGGACACCATGACGCTGTCGCGCCATTCGCCACCCTGCCGCCAGCGTTCCCGGAACAGTCCCTCGCGCTCGAACCCGAACTTGGCCAGCAGCGCCAGGCTGGCCGCGTTGTCCGGGTCGATGTCGGCCTCGAGTCGATGCAGGTCGAACTGGTCGAAACAGGTTTCCAGCATGGCCGCCAGCACCTCGGCGCCGTAGCCCTTGCGCCAGAATCGGCGATTGAGCACGTAGCCGATTTCGGCACGCCCATGGTCCGGGTTGAGGTGGAAGAGGGTGAATTTACCGATCACCCGCCCGGTACGTGGCAGCACGATGGCCCAGAAGGCGGCGGTGCCCCCCAGTTGCAGTTGCAGGTCCTGGGCGATCATCTGCGCCGCCTGCTCCCGGTTGTCCACTGGGCTGGAAGACCAGTAGCGCATGGTTTCGGGGTCGGAGTAGATCTCGAACATGCCCGGCGCATCGTCTCCGCCGAGCGGGCGCAGCAACAGTCGCCGCGTGGTCAGTTCGAATGGCTTGATTTCCCTGCTCACGAGGTGCGCAGCTTCCATGTCGGTTGTCCCTCACCGTCGATCAGCCCATGTGACGCCAGGAAGTCCCGGGCGTCTTCGGCGTCGGATTCGAACCAGTCCCTGGCCGATCCCAGTCTGAAAGAATACCCCCAGGCGTCCATGTCGCGCATCATTCGTGTGCGATCGAGGCCCGGCAGGTAATCCGCCAGCACGATCTGAAGGTAGCACACCGCGTTTTCTTCCTCGTAGTCACCGCCGGCGTCGGTGTCCAGGCCGCGCCGGCGCGCCGTGTCCATGCACACGTAGTGGCAGCTCTCGTGCAGCACCGAGTGCAAGGGCGTGTCACGCCGCGCCAGCAGGCGGTCTTCCACCAGGCCGGCTTCCTCGTCGCCCCAGTAGCTGCCCGGAATGTCCTCCTGGTCCGGTACGACCTGCAAGGACAGCCCGAGGCGGGCCAGCAGACCTTCGACGTGATCACGGCGCACCGCGTCCAGGCGCAGGACCGGGAGGGAGTCGGATTGGGCGTGTGCCATGGCTTGTGGGGTCAGGGTGACGACCTGGGCTATTATGCGCGCAGTCCCCCGACCCGCAAGGAAATTTCGGCCGCATGAGCCTGCTCACCCGATATCGGCGTCCCATCGCGCAGTTGCGCCTGGCGGGTATGTTCATCTGGTTTTGCGCCGGACTGCCCCTGCTGGTGCCAGACCTGGTGACCGCCAATCCACCGTCGCGCAACGTCTACCTGGCCTGGTGGGGACTGCACCTGCTGTTCGGCGCGGTGTACTGGTTCAGCCTGCGCGAGCATCCGCAGCGCATCCCCCCCTGGAAACGCCTGCTGTACCTGTCCCTGCTGACCGGCAGCGCCTTCGGCGCCAGCCTGGTCTCGGTCACCAGCCTGGGCGGCGTGCTGCTGCTGGCGGTCGCGGCGCTGTTGCCGTGGATGCTGACCCTACTGCCGGCCACGTCCTGGTTGCTGGTGCAGGGCATCCTTTTCTGCCTGGTCGTGCTGCGCATTCCCGGGCTGGAAGTGGTCGACGCCGTCATCAACGCGGGGTTCTTCCTGGGCATTTCGCTGTTTGTGTTCATCGGCTCACTGGCCGCGGCGCGAGAACAGCGCTCGCGCGAGGAACTGCGCAAGCTCAACCACGAATTGCGTGCCACCCAGGCACTGCTGGAGCAGAACACGCGCATCGCCGAACGCGTGCGCATCGCCCGCGAGCTGCACGACCTGGTGGGTCACCACCTGACCGCGTTGACCCTCAACCTGGAGGTGGTCACGCACCTCGTCGAGGGCAAGGCCCTGGAACACGTGCAGCAGGCACACTCGCTGGCCAAGCTGTTGCTGGCGGACGTGCGCGAGGTGGTCAGCGACATGCGCCAGGAGGACAAGGTGGACCTGGCCGACGCCCTGCGCACCCTGGTGCGCGGTGTGCCCGCGCCGGAGATACACCTGGACTTGCCTTCCGATCTGGTCCTGCTGGACCCGGATCGCGCCCAGGTGCTGTTGCGCAGCGCCCAGGAAATCATCACCAACAGCGTGCGCCACGCGCGGGCCAAGAACCTGTGGATTCGCGTGTCGGAGGCACGAGACGGGTTGGCCATGAGCGCCCGTGACGATGGCCGTGGCGTGGCCCGGGTCAGCGCGGGCAACGGCCTCAACGGCATGTCCGAGCGCCTGCTTTCACTGAACGGTAAACTGGAGATCGAGTCGGCAAGGGGCGCCGGCTTCACCCTGCATCTGTGGATGCCCCTGGAAGGATAAAAGGTCGAAACGATGATCAAAGTGATGTTGGTGGACGATCAGAACCTGGTGCGCAAAGGGGTGCGCAGCCTGCTGGAACTGTCCGAGGAGATCGAGGTGGTGGCCGAGGCGCCCGATGGCGCCGAGGCTGTGCGCATGATGGCGGACGTGGCCCCGGACGTGGTGTTGCTGGACATGCGCATGCCGGGCATGAACGGCGTGGAAGTGCTGCGCCAGCTGAAGGAGGGCGGTCAGTTGCCGCCGACCATCATCCTGACCACGTTTGACGATGACGAACTGGTGCTGGCCGGCATCCGCAACGGCGCCAAGGGCTACCTGCTCAAGGACGTGGCCCTGGACGAACTGGTGGGCGCCATCAAGACCGTCGCCGACGGTGGTTCCATCGTCAAGCCGGCCGTCACCGAGCGCCTGCTCAAGGGGCTGGAGAAAATGGAAACCGAATTTTCCGCCCTCGACCGCCCGGATCCACTGACCGAGCGGGAAACAGAAATTCTGCGGCTGATGGCGGGCGGTTACTCCAACAAGGAAATTGCCAATTCCCTGGGCGTGGCCGAGGGAACCGTGAAAAACCACGTTTCCAACATCCTGTCCAAATTGGGTGTTCGCGACCGCACCCGCGCCGTGCTCAAGGCCTTCGAACTGGGGTTTGTTTGAGGCCTGGCATCAAGATTCGGGGAAGAGGTGCTCGCGACCCTCTTCCCCGTGGCCGCCATGGCGAACGAATTTACGAAGCCTTGTCCAGGTAGTCGAACTCGCGCGCCAGGTTCGACTTGCGGTCCGTCACGATGCGCTCGAGCGTTTCGACCCGGTCGCGCAGGTCGCTGTCCAGCTTGTCGATCTTTGCTTCCAGCTCGGAGAGCCGGTCCTCGTCGGCCTTGCCGGCGAAGCGCGCACGGTAGGCT
>JAUIJU010000178.1 GCA_030431095.1 Gammaproteobacteria bacterium
CTGACTTGGGAAGGGGCATTTTTTTTGCCCTTAAAGAAATAGCGAGACTCGGTAAAACTCGTTTCATAACATAGAGATAAGGATCACATGTCGAGGGTGCCGGTTTCCCGGGGCATTGCGCTCAGGTCACGTTTCCTCACACAATTCGCATTCGACTCCCGCCACGATCCTGACGAGACCGGCCATGACGCCTAAAAACCACACCGGGGCCTTCATCGACCCGGATACCCAGGAAATGTTGCAAAAAAGCAACAATCGCCTAAAGGCCGAATCGCTCGGCGAACTGATGACGCGCCCCGGTCGTTTCGATCGTTTCAGCCGGCGTTTCGAGGACCTGCTGTTGGATTTCAGCCGGGTTCGACTGGATGCAACAGCCCTGGCGCAGTTGCTCGAGGTGGCGGAGGCCTCCGGGGTGGCGGCGCGTCGCGACGCCCTGTTCGCCGGAGCGCACGTCAACGAAACCGAGGACCGGCCGGCGCTGCACATGGCGCTGCGTTCTGCCGACGTGCTCGAACGGGTCGGTGGCGACGAGGCGTCCCGCGTGCGCGACCCCATGGCGCGTATGCTGGCCTTCGCGGAACAGTTGGGTCGTGGTGAGTTGCCCGGTTCGCCCGGTGAGTCCGTGACCGACATCGTGCACGTGGGCATCGGCGGTTCCCTGCTGGGCACCCGGCTGGTCTGCGACGCTCTGGGCGAGCCCGGGGCGCGCCTGCGGGTTCATTTCCTGGGCTCGGTGGATGCCCTGCGCCGCGAGGAATTGATGCAGCGCCTCGATCCGTCCACCACGCTGGTGGTGCTGGTGTCCAAGAGCTTCTCCACGGGCGATACCCTGCTGCATGGCAAACGCCTGCGCAGCTGGCTGGAGAACGCCCTGGGCGTCGAGCCCGCGCACCGCCGCCTGTTCGCCGTCACCAGCCAGGTGGAGCGGGCCGGCGCCTTCGGCATCGAGCCGGAACGCCTGCTGTATTTTTCAGACTGGGTCGGCGGGCGCTATTCGCTGTGGTCGCCGGTCAGCCTGTCCGCTGCGGCCCTAGTCGGTCCGGACCGATTCCGCGAACTGCTCGACGGCGCCGCCACCATGGACCGTCACTTCCGCGAAGCGCCGCTGGGCGACAACTTGCCCGTCCTGTCCGCGCTGATCGGCGTGTGGCACCGCAACGTCTGCGGCTACGCGGCCTGGGGCTGCATGCCGTATGACCAGCGACTGGCGCTGTTGCCGGCGTACCTGCAACAACTGATCATGGAGTCGAACGGCAAGTCGGTGCGCGCCGATGGCGAGCCATCCGCTCTGGCGACCGCGGCCGTGGTGTTCGGCGAGACGGGCACCGAGGCGCAGCACTCGGTGTTCCAGGCCATGCACCAGGGCAGCGATGTCGTGCCGCTGAATTTCGTGGGCGTGGCCCAGCCCGACCATGACGATGTTGAAGCCCACGACGAGTTGCTGGCCAACCTGCTGGCCCAACTCACCGCGCTGGCCGCCGGGCGTGATGCCGAGGCCACCCGAGCCGGCCTGGGCGAGATGGATGAATCCCTGCTGCG
>JAUIJU010000066.1 GCA_030431095.1 Gammaproteobacteria bacterium
CCCCCATGCACCCCAAAAGAAAAACGGGCTGCAGCCGGTGGCTGCAACCCGTTGATTTTACTGGTGGTGATGGGTGGACTTGAACCACCGACCTCAGCATTATGAGTGCCGCGCTCTAACCAGCTGAGCTACATCACCGAAACTGGTTGTTCGGACGGGCGTCCGAAGGGCCGGCAATTCTGCGTTCAGACGGTCGGTTTGTCAAGCCGTGATCAAGGGCCGGCGGGCTTTTCCGCGATCACCCGCAGCAGTGGCGGCAGGTACAGAAACGTGCCCGGTTCCGCCTTGCGACGGTCCCATTGCTCGAGGAAATCGCGACAGGTGTCCCAGGGCAGCAGGCCATCGTCCACCAGGCGCGGCAGGTAGCCGCGCAGGAACGCCTCCGGCCAGCCGAACAGCGCCTCGCCGGGTCGCGTGATGCCGCTGACCTGCTCGATTTCCGTGACGCGCAGCCCGGCCTGTTCGCAGGCCGTCGCAGTTTGTCCCTGCACGTCCAGGCTGCCCCCGGAGGCGGCCCAGGAATCGAACACCGCCCGCACAACGGCGGCCATGGCCGGAATGCGCGGGGCCAGTGCAAAGGCGTGGTAGTTGAAGTAATCCAGGGTCAGAAGGCGCCCACCCGGCTTCAGCGCCCTGGCCAGCCGGCCGATTGCCGCGGCGGGCTCGTCGAGAAAGCACAGCACCCAGCGCACGTGAATGTGGTCGAAGGTCGCCTCGTCGTCCAGGTCCGCGATATCGCCGCGCAAAACCCGGATGTTCTCCAGCGCCAGTTCCGCGGCACAGGCCTCGAGGTGGTACGTAAAACGCTCGGAGGGTTCCAGGCCGGTCACGGATCCATCCGGCCCCACCCGGCGCGCCAGTTCGACGGTCGTCAGCCCGGGCCCGCACCCCACGTCCAGCACGTTGTCACCATCGGCCACGCCTGCCCGCCGCCAGCCCTCCTCGGTGACCGCACGCCAGACCTCGTGCTGGGCGGCCAGCCGCTGCAGTTCAGGATCGTCGTCGCCCAGCAGGTAGGGCGCGGGGCTCATTCGAACCGGTAGCCGTAGGCGGCTTCGAACCGGTCGGCGATCTCCTGGGGTTCGGGCCGGTGGTGCTGGGGCGCCAGGTGCTCGATCTTGATGGCGCCCATCACCGAGCCGATACGGCAGGCGGTCACCAGGTCCATGTCATTGAGCAGTCCGTGAATCAGTCCGGCGCGGTAGGCGTCGCCGCAACCGGTGGGGTCCTCGATCTGGCGCACCGGCGCCGCGTCGATATGCGTTTTCTCACCTTTCTGGTACACGCTGGAGCCACCGGCGCCGAGGGTCACCACCACGGCGCGGACCTGCTCGGCGATGTCCCTTCCGTTCAGTCCAGTGCGGTCCTTCACCAGTTGGTACTCGTAGTCGTTCATGACCACCCAGTCGGCCCGCTCGATGAAACCGCGCAGGTCTTCGCCGTCGAACATGGGCATGGCCTGGCCCGGATCGAAGATGTAGGGGATGCCCGCTTCGAAAAAATCGTGGCTGTGCTGGATCATGGCCTGCTTGCCGTCCGGCGCGATGATGCCGATGCGCACGCCCTCGGCGTCGGCCACGCGGTTGATGTGGCTGTGCGCCATCGCGCCGGGGTGGAAGGCCGTGATCTGGTTGTCTTCCTGGTCGGTGGTGATGAAGGCCTGAGGCGTGAATTCACCGGTCAGGTGGCGCACGTACCGCGTGGAGATGCCCAGCGCGTCGAAATGCCGTTGGTACGGGCCGAAATCGTCACCGACGGCGCCCATGGGAAACGGTTCGCCCCCCAGCAGCTTGAGGTTGTAGGAAATATTCCCGGCCACGCCACCGAATTCCCGTCGCATCTCCGGCACCAGGAAGGAGACGTTCAGGATGTGCATTTTCTCGGGCAGAATGTGGTCCCGGAATCGCTCCGGGAACAGCATGATGGTGTCGTAGGCCAATGACCCGCAAATCAACGCCGACATCGGTATCCAGGGTGGGGATTCGGCTGGCATTGTAGCCCATGTGGCACGTATGGGGCGCTTCGCCGCAAAACCGCATCATGGCTGGCCTCCGGGCTTTTCACCTTGCCGCTCATGGGGCATGCTGCTAATCTACGCGGCCTCCTGCGCAGTTTCCTCCCCCGGACAGAACAACATGGTATTGAAATCTCTCCGAGGTCTGTTTTCCAACGACCTCTCCATCGATTTGGGCACCGCCAACACCCTGGTCTACGTGCGCGGTCAGGGCATCGTCCTGGACGAGCCGTCCGTGGTGGCCGTGCGCATGGACCGCGGCCCGGGGGGACCGCAGTCCGTCGCGGCGGTGGGTGCGGCGGCCAAGAAGATGCTCGGCCGCACGCCGGGCAACATTCGCACGGTACGGCCACTGAAGGATGGTGTGATCGCCGACTTCAACATGACCGAGGCCATGCTCCAGCACTTCATCAAGAAGGTCCACGAGTCGCGATTCCTGCGGCCCAGTCCCCGTGTGCTGGTCTGCGTGCCCTGCAGTTCCACGCAGGTCGAGCGCAAGGCCATCAAGGAGTCCGCCGAGGGGGCCGGCGCCCGCGAGGTGTTCCTGGTGGAAGAGCCCATGGCGGCGGCCATCGGCGCCGGCATCCCGGTGCACGAGGCGCGGGGCGCCATGGTGCTGGACATCGGCGGCGGAACGTCCGAGGTGGCCGTCATCTCGCTCAACGGACTGGTGTATTCCAACTCGGTGCGTGTCGGTGGCGACCAGTGCGACGAGGCCATCATCAACTACGTTCGGCGCAATTTCGGCACCCTGATCGGCGAAGCCACGGCCGAGGAGATCAAGATCGAGATCGGTTGCGCCTGGCCCGACAAGGAGCCCGAGGAACTGTCTGTGTCCGGCCGCAACCTGGCCGAGGGCGTGCCGCGGCGTATCACCATCAATTCCAACGAGGTGCTCGAGGCCCTGAACGAGAGCCTGTCGAGCATTCTCGACGCGGTAAAGATCGCGCTGGAACAAACCCCGCCGGAGCTGTGCGCCGACGTGGCCGAGACCGGCATCGTGCTGACCGGCGGCGGTGCACTGCTGCGCGGCATGGACAAACTCATCAGCGAAGAGACCGGCCTGCCCGTGTTCGTGGCCGATGATCCCCTGACCTGTGTCGCCCGGGGGGGCGGCAAGGCCCTGGAGATGATGGACCAGAATCGCGGAGACTTCTTCGCGCTGAACTAGGGTCTGTCCGAGCCGACCGGTGCCCATCGATACCGCCACCGTCACCACCAACCCGGCGCAGGGCCGGCCGAGCACCACCCGGCTCATGGCCTACCTGTTGCTGGCCGGGCTGTTGATGCTGCTCGACCAGCGCGGCCAGTTCATTCCCCGTTTTCGCGCCTTCGCCGAGTCGCTCGTGGCCCCGGTCTACCGAGTGGCCTCGGCGCCGGTGGAGGCCGTGCGCGGGGTGAGCACCTATGGCCGCTCCTACCGCTCGGTGGTGGCGCAAAACCAGGCGCAGCGCGAGCAACTGCTGACGCAGGCCGGCCAGATGCAGCGACTGGCCGCGCTGGAAGAAGAAAATCAACGCCTGCGTGACTTGTTGCAGGCCACCGCGGGACGCGACGTCGCGTTCCGTTTCGCAGAACTGGTGCAGGTCAGCCTCGATCCATATGCCCACCAGGTGTTGATCGATCGCGGCGCCGTGGACGGCGTTTTCGAGGGCCAGGCGGTCATCGACGGGCAAGGCGTGATGGGCCAGGTCGAAAGCGTGACCGGCGGCCAGGCCCGTGTTCGCCTGATTTCCGACCCGGAACACGCGATTCCCGTGCAGATTCTACGGACCGGTCAGCGTACCGTCGCCATGGGCACGGGCGAATCACAACGCCTGTCGCTGCCCAATCTGCCGCTACAGTCCGATGTTCGCGAGGGTGACGTACTGGTCACTTCAGGCCTCGGCGAGCGATTTCCCTCCGGTTTTCCCGTGGCCGAAGTCAGCCGCGTTGACCGTGACACCGGCGAGGCGTTCATGAACGTCGACGCGCGCCCCCTGGCGGCGCTGGATCGCGGTCGCGAAGTGTTGCTGGTGCTGCTTGCCGACGCCGGCGCCGATACCCCAGTTGGATCCGGAGCGGACGACGAGGCGGCCCACGACCCGGCCCAGGGCGAGACGCCGCCATGAGTCGCCCCCGCGATCGCGCCGGCTTGCTGGTGGCCGCCCTGGCGGTGGCCATGTTGCTGACCTTGATTCCCCTGCCGGGCTGGCTGGAACCCCTGCGCCCCTACTGGGTGGGCCTGGTGCTGATCTACTGGACCATGGAAGTGCCCGAGCCGGTCAGCCTGGGCACGGCATTCGTGGTCGGGCTGGTGCTCGATCTCCTGACCGTTTCACTGATGGGTCTGCACGCGTTCAGCCTGGTGGTCCTTGTCTACCTGGTGCGGCGCTTTCGCGCCCGCATGCGTTTTTTCCCGCCCTGGCAGCAGGCCCTGGCGGTACTGGCCCTGCTGGTCAACGATCGCATCATCCTGCTGTGGGCCATCACCCTGCTGGGCGAACCGCTGCCCACCTGGCGCTACTGGCTGGCACCATTGGTGGGCACCGCGCTGTGGCCCTGGATTTTCCTGGGGCTGGATCACCTGCGCCTGGCCCGTCGCCAGGCCGACCGACACTGAATCGCCATGCGCCGCTCACCCGTGAACAAGCCACTGAAGGACAGCTTGCAGGAGCAGGACGGCTTCCGCCACCGGGCCGTGATCGGGTTCACCGTGATTGTCGCGCTGTTCGGCCTGCTGGCCGTGCGTTATGCCTGGCTGCAACTGTGGCAGCACGAGGACTTCACCACGCGTTCGGAGTCCAATCGCGTGCAGGTGCGCCCGGTCCCTCCCAACCGCGGCGTCATCTACGACCGGCGTGGTCGACTGCTGGCCGGCAACCGGCCGGCATTCCGGCTCGAAATCATTCCGGAGAAGTCCGGTGACCTGGACGAGACCCTCGCGCGACTGGGCGAAATCGTCACGCTGACCGACGAAGACCTGGAACGTTTCGAGAAAACCCGCCGGCGGTACCGTGATTTTCACAGCGTGCCCCTGCGCCTGGACCTGGACGAGGGCGAAGTGTCCCGCTTTGCCGTCAATCGCCACCGCTTCGAAGGCGTGGCCGTGGTGCCGTACCTGAGTCGACACTATCCCTACGGCGAACTGCTCACCCACGTCGTCGGCTACGTGGGCCGGCTCGACGAGCGCGACCTGCGCCAGGTGGACCGCGACAATTACCGCGCCACCACGCACATCGGCAAGCTGGGGGTGGAGCGCCAGTATGAGCGTTTGCTGCACGGCGACAGCGGTGTCGAACGTGTCGAGACCAATGCGCGGGGGCGCAGCCAGCGCGTGCTGCAGCGCGAAGACCCGGTGGACGGCGCCGACCTCGTGCTGTCCATCGACGTCGACGTACAGCAGGCGGCCTGGGACGCGCTGGGCGACCACGCCGGCTCGGTCGTGGCCATCGACCCCCGCGACGGCTCGGTCATCGCCATGGTCAGCAAGCCCGCTTTCGACCCCAACGCCTTCGTCAACGGCATACCCCAGGCTGACTACCAGGCCATTCTGGAGCAGCCGCGACGGCCCCTGATCAATCGTTCCCTGAATGGCGGCTACGAACCCGGGTCCACCCTCAAGCCCTTTGTCGGCCTGGCCGGCCTGGAGCTGGACGTGGTGCAGCCGGAACAGAAGATATTCTCCAGCGGGCGCTATTTTCTCCCCAACTACGACCGGCCTTACCGCGACTGGAGAAAAGGCGGTCACGGGTCGGTGGAAATCCGGCGGGCGCTGGAGGAGTCGGTCAACACCTATTTTTACCAGGTGGCCTACGACCTGGGCATCGATCGCATGCACGACTACCTGGCCCAGTTCGGTTTCGGCGCGCCGACGGGCGTCGACCTGCCGGGAGAGAGCAGTGGCCTGCTGCCCTCAAGGGACTGGAAGCGGGGGCGCTTCAACGAACCCTGGTACCCGGGCGAGACGGTCATCGCGGGCATCGGCCAGGGCTTCAACGTGGTCACGCCGCTGCAACTGGCCAATGCACAGGCGGCGCTGATCAGCCGCGGCGTGATGCGGAAGCCACGCGTGGTGTTCGCGGTCAAGGGGCCGCTGGACGAGAGCGCGCACCGTGAAACCGCACCGGAGACCCCAGGGGTGCGGGTGGTCAATCCCGAACACTGGGACCTGGTGCTCGAGGGCATGCGCCGCGTGGTCAACGCGCCGCGCGGCACGGCGCGCAACGTCAGCCTGGAGGCGGACTACGTCATCGCGGGCAAGACCGGCACCGCCCAGGTGTTCACCCAGGACCAGTCGGTCGACTACGAGCAGGACGAGCTGGACGAATCACTGCGCAACCACGCCCTGTTCATCGCCTTCGCACCGTTCGAGGCGCCGCGCATCAGCGTGGCCGTGGTGGTGGACCATGGCGGCGCCGGATCGACAGTCGCTGCGCCGATCGCCCGTGCCACGCTGGACGCCTGGCTGGGCCAGGAGCGACTGATGGGATATCGCCCTTGAGACGCTGGCTGCCCGGCTGGCTGGGCGCTCCCCGCCTCGACCTGCCTCTGCTGGGGGTGTTGCTGGTGATCATGCTCGGCGGACTGGCGGTGCTGTACTCCGCCTCCGGCGAGGACGGCGGCACGGTGGTGCGCCAGGCCGTGCGCCTGGGTATCGGTTTGTGCGTACTGGTCGGCCTGAGCCAGGCGCCGCCACACATCCTGCGCCTGTGGACGCCCTGGGTGTACAGCCTGGGCCTGGTCCTGGTGGCCGCGACCTGGGTGCTTGGCGAAGGCCAGGGCGCTGATCGCTGGCTGGACCTGCGCGTCGTGCGATTTCAGCCTTCGGAGATCATGAAACTGGCCGTGCCCATGATGGTGGCGGCCTACCTGCATCCACGGGTACTGCCGCCGGGACCGCGCGATTTCCTGGTGAGCGTGGCCATCCTGGCGGTACCGGCGCTGTTCATCGTGCGCCAGCCGGACCTCGGCACCGCCCTCCTGGTGGGCATCAGCGGTTGCTTCACCCTGTTCCTGGCGGGGCTGCGCTGGCGGGTGATCGTCGGCCTGGCGGCCGCGGGCGTGGCGGCGTTGCCGGCCCTGTGGCTGGTCATGAAGGAATACCAGCGTGACCGCGTACGCACCTTTCTGAATCCCGAGTCCGATCCCCTGGGTGACGGCTGGAACATCATTCAGTCGAAGATCGCGGTGGGGTCAGGGGGGTTCACCGGCAAGGGCTGGCTGAACGGCACGCAATCCCGTTTGGAGTTCATTCCCGAACGTCATACCGATTTCATCCTGGCGGTGCTGTCGGAGGAATTTGGCCTGCTGGGCGTGCTGGCGCTGTTTGCGCTGTACCTGTTCGTGGTGGGGCGCGGCCTGTACATCGCCAGCGTGGCGCGCGACACCTTTTCCCGCCTGGTGGCGGGCAGCCTGTCCATGACACTTTTCGTCTACGTGCTGGTCAATGGAGGCATGGTCGCCGGCGTATTGCCCGTGGTGGGGGTGCCGTTGCCGCTGATCAGCTACGGCGGCACCTCCGCCGTGACGCTGCTGGCCGGCTTCGGCATCATGATGTCGGCCTGGGGCAACCGCAAGTTCGTGCGTTGATCGCGCACTGCCCGATTCGCGCCGCAATCACCGGCCGCGCTTCGGTTACACTCTGGCCGAACGGGGCTGTGCGCGGCCCCGGGCAGGCACGCCGGCCAGCGCACCCGTGATTATCGAGGAGCCGAATGAAACCCCTGAAACACGCCCCCTTCCTGTTGACCGCGCTGCTTGCGCTGCCGCTGGCGCAGGCCGACGAGCAGCTTCATCCGGGCAGCGAGGCCTTCGTCGAACGCGCTGCCGCCGAACACGACATGGACCCTGCCGAAGTCCAGGCGCTGCTCGCCGAGGCGCAATACAAGCAACGCATCGCCGACCTGATCGCCACGCCGGCGGAGGGCAAGCCCTGGTATGAGTACCGCCCCATTTTCATGACCGACCAGCGTATCGCGGAGGGCATCGATTTCTGGCGTGAGAACGAGGCCCTGGTCGCCGAGGTCTCGGAACGCTATGCGGTGGAGCCGCAGGTCATCGTGGCCATCATCGGCGTGGAAACTTTTTACGGTCGCATTACCGGCACGTTCCGGGTGCTCGACGCGCTGGCGACCCTCGCCTTCCACTATCCCAGCGACCGCACCCGTGACCGCTCGGCGTTCTTTTCCGGCGAGCTGATGGAGTACCTGTTGCTGGG
>JAUIJU010000022.1 GCA_030431095.1 Gammaproteobacteria bacterium
CCATTCGCCAGCGCCTGGAAGCACAGAGCCGCCGCAGCCACCCCGAACTGCACCGAGGTCACCGCCCCCCCAAACGGCACCGCCTCGGACTGCGCTGGCAGGACCGCGTATTGCTGACCCTGGCCGCCATCCTGGGCGGCCTTCTGACCCTGCGCGCCGCCACCGCCCAGGAGGCGGAGCCCTGGGGGCTCAGCCTCCAGGCCGGGGACCAGTCTCACCTGATCCTCGCGCTGGACACGGTCATGCATGCCGAGGTCACGGGCCAGCTGGCACGCGTCCACGTGGTGCAGAGCTTCCGCAACGACAGCAACGACTGGGTCGAAGGCACCTACCGCTTTCCCCTGCCCGACGGCGCAGCGGTCGACCGGCTCTACGTCAAGGTGGGCGAGCGCGTGCTCGAGGGGGAAATCCAGGAGCGCGACACGGCCCGCCGCGTTTACCAGCAGGCCCGGGCCGAGGGGCGCACGGCCAGCCTGGTCAGCCAGGAGCGCGCCAACCAGTTCAGCACACGCCTGGCCAACATCGGCCCCGGCGATTCGGTCCATGTCATGATCGGCTTCCTGGCCAGCGTGGACTACCGCGACGGCGCCTTTCGTCTGCGCCTGCCCACCACCTTTACCCCGCGTTGGGGCGCCGAGGCGCAACATGGAGCCGGGTCGCCCGCGCCCGCGCCGCAACTGGCGACCCTGGAACACGCCACCAGCCACCGCTTCAGCCTGCAGGTCGACCTGCAGGCCGGTGTGCCGCTGGCCAACGTGGAAAGCCTGCATCACGACGTCGACATCCAGGCACTGGACGACGGCTACCAGGTCACCCTGCTGAACCCGGACGAGCGCACCGACCGTGCCTTCGAACTGCGCTGGATGCCCGAGTTCGGCGCCCAGCCCCGCTCGTCCCTATCCACCTGGTCGGACGGTGGCGACGTTTACGCGCAACTGATGCTGATTCCCCCGCAGGACAGCGCGCTGCAGCCGCAGCCGCGCGAAGTGGTGTTTGTGATCGACACCTCCGGCTCCATGCAGGGCGCCTCCATCGAACAGGCCAGGGCCGCGCTGCTCGAGGCCGTTGGCGCCCTGGGCCCCGATGATCGCTTCAACCTGGTCCAGTTCAACTCCATCACCGAACCCCTGTTCGACGATGCGGTTCCCGTCACCGGCAGCAACCTGGCCACGGCCGAGGCGTGGATCGGAAGCCTGCACGCCGACGGTGGCACCGACATGGCGCCTGCGCTGCGCGAAGCCCTGCGCCGACCCGCCGGGCCGGCCCCGGGGGACGGCGTGCGCCAGGTGGTGTTCATCACCGACGGGAGCGTGGGCAACGAACGTGAACTGCTCGGCGAAATCGCCGATCGCCTGGGCGACAGCCGCCTGTTCACCGTGGGCATCGGCGCGGCGCCGAACGGCTGGTTCATGCGCAAGGCCGCCGAGATCGGACGCGGGCACCACACCCATATCGGTCGCCTCGAGGACGTGACCGACACCATGTCCGCCCTGTGGGCGCACCTTCGCCTGCCCGCGGTTTCCGATCTGTGCATCGACTGGGGCGTGGAGGCCGAGTACTACCCCGAAGTGATCCCTGACCTGTACGCCGGCCAGCCCCTGTGGGTGGTGGCGCGCCTGCCCCGCCAGCCTGGCAACGTCCAGTTGTGCGGCGAACTCAATGGCCAGCCCTGGGTGCACGACGCCTGGCCCGAAATCGAAGCCGGCCAGGAAACCCTGGCCACCCTGTGGGCGCAGCGCAAGGTGGAAGCGCTGCAGGACAGCATGATGTTCGGCGCCGATGCCACGGCCATGCAGGCGCACATCACCGATGTTGCCCTCGACCACGGCCTGCTGACGTCCTACACCAGCCTGGTGGCCGTCGACCGGACCCCGTCGCGGCCAGCCGGGGAACGCCTGGCCGGCGTCAACGTGCCCAGCCTGCTCCCGGCC
Source organism: Gammaproteobacteria bacterium (assembly GCA_030431095.1). Taxonomy (GTDB): domain Bacteria; phylum Pseudomonadota; class Gammaproteobacteria; order Xanthomonadales; family SZUA-36; genus Marinihelvus. The sequence continues at coordinate 1,932 of JAUIJU010000022.1, forward strand.
GGCAGCGCCGCCGGCGCCGGGTTCCCGGCCACGGCCACCGGCTGGAAGACTCAGCTTCTGCTGTCGCTGCTGGTGCTGGCTATCTCGGGAGGGCTGTTCCTGCGGCCCTTCGGGCAGGTCGCGTGGCTGCAGGGCGACGCCCCCTCCCTTCGCGGCCTGGTCCGCCACCTGTCTCGCTCGCCGGTGCCTCGCCGTCGTGGGCCCCACGCGCCACGACCATGAGGGTCCGCCACCGGCCACTCGCGGCGGCGATGATCGCCGCCGCTTTTTTCTTCACGCTGCAGGCGGCCTGGATTCCCGCCAAGGCGGCGCTTGGCCAGGTACTGCTGGAACGCGCCTGGCAGGCGCGCCTGGCGGGTGTCGACGACGCCCGACCCTGGCCCTGGGCGGACACCACTCCGGTCGGGGTGCTGGAAATTCCCCGGCTGGAGCTTCGTCAACTGGTGTTGGAAGGGGCCTCGGGACGCAACCTGGCCTGGGGGCCGGCGGCGCTGACCGCCATGCACGAGCGTGACGTAATCCTGAGCGCCCACCGGGACACGCACTTCGCCGGCCTGCGCGATCTCAAAACCGGAGATCGCATCACGCTGAACGACGGCACGCGCCGACGCGCATACCGGGTGGCGTGGATGGACATCGTGGACAGCCGCCGACAGGAACTGGTGATCCGTCCCGGCCGCGAACGGCTCACCCTGGTGACCTGCTATCCCTTCGATGCACCCACGGCCGGCGGGCCGCTGCGCCTGGTGGTGACGGCGCTGCCCGAGACGGAGTTGGCGGTGTCGCCGGAGGCAAGCGACTCGCACAGCGCAACGTTGTCCAGCACTACCCTCTGAACGTCGATGTTCCCTGACAGCCCCGGTTCGGGAAACGCATACGTGATGGTGGCGGCGTTGCAGTCGTGAAAGGTGACTTGGTAGGTCCCGTAAGGTGACTGGGATGCGGTCGGCGTCGGGTCATCGAACACGCCGCCCGATGTCAGGGTCGCCGTCAGCTCTGCGCTGTCGCCCGAGAACGGACCGATTGCCGTTATCCAGCGCTGGCCAGGTGCGCCCACCACGGCGCCGGGATCACCGGAAGGCCGCTCGGAATCGAATGTGAAGTGCGCCAGGAACAGTAAGCCGAGTTGCGGGTATACGGTCACGAAAAAGCCCTGGCCTGCCGTCGCCGGATCAAACCAGGCATCGTTCAGCCCAGGGTTGATCGACCACTCGCATTGCGCCAGGTAGACACAATTCACCCACTGCGGGTGATCGATGAAAGGGTTACGGTTACCCTGGAAAGCCGCAACGGTCTCGTGATGCCGGCGCTCCGTAGCATCGGGCGGGTCCTCGGCATGCCAGGCCAGCAGGGTGTCCAGCATGCCCATCCAGGCGACCGATTCGTTCTGGTTGGTTCGCGCACCGTCAATGAGTGCGCGGTCGTTGGTCAGGCGAAGGTCGGGCTCGACGTCGCCCGTCACTCCGTGGTTGCCGCCTTCGTACCGAACGTCCATGTAGAACATGGCCCGGGCCACGTCGCCCCGACGCCCAGCCCAGACTTCCCACCGGCCTTCGGTAAATTCACCGACGGTCCAGTTGCTTCGCCCCGGGATGGGGCCCACCTGGGGTCCTCGCGCCTCGGTGGGCCATTCCTCGCACTCGCCGGCGCAATCCTCGTACGGTTTGTTGGATCGAGCCGAGTTGTAGTCGATGTCCGACAGGAACAGGTGGTGCAGGTCCGTGTAGGGGTAATTCTGGTTACCCCCGTCATTGTCCGGAAACCCGTAGGACTTCGGCCAGGTGTGTTCCCGGTTGTACTCGTCATTGCCTCCACCTCGCCGGGCGTGGCTGGAGTTGCGGTACAGCGTGATGATCCGCACGTCGTCATCCGGGTCCCTGTCGGCTTCTTCGAGGATGTCCCAGGTATCCACGTTGTGCGACGTGTACGGGTACCGTTGGTGGTCATCGATCAATTCGTGAAGCGATTCACGCAAGGCAGGTGCGTCGCGCGTTTCGATGTTCTCGTAGTATCCCGGCGGCGCCTGGGCAAGGAGCAGGCCGGGCGCCACGACGGCACAAAGGCCCACCCATCGCATGCGGTTGCTCAGGCGCCCAGCGCCGCGCGCATGCTGGCGATGGTCGCCGCGTAGTCGTCGCTGTTGAAGATGGCCGAGCCGGCCACGAAGGTGTCGGCGCCGGCCGCGTGGATTTCGCCGATATTGCCCGTCTTGACGCCACCGTCCACTTCGAGACGAACTTCCCGGCCGGAGGCGTCGATCATCTCCCGTACCCGGCGAATCTTGTCCATCACGTAGGGAATGAAGGACTGCCCGCCGTAGCCGGGGTTGACGGTCATGAGCAGGACCATGTCCAGGCGCTCCAGCGCCCATTCCAGTTCGCCGACCGGGGTGGCGGGGTTCAGCACCAGCCCGGGTTGGCAGCCCAGGTCGCGGATCAGCTCGATGGAACGGTCCACGTGGCGGCTGGCTTGCGGGTGGAACGTGATGGAACTGGCGCCCGCTTTCGCAAAACGTTCGATCAGGTCATCGACGGGCTCCACCATCAGGTGCACGTCGATGGGCGCCGCGATGCCGTAAGCCCGCAGGGCGCTGCAGATCATCGGCCCGAAGGTCAGGTTGGGCACGTAGTGGTTGTCCATCACGTCGAAGTGCACCCAGTCGGCGCCGGCGTCGAGCACGGCGGCCGTGTCCTCCCCCAGGCGGGCGAAATCGGCGGACAGGATGGACGGGGCGATGACCGGCGTTTGCTTCATGGGCGTTTCACTCGGTTTCCGTCAGGCAACGGGCTGGCGCGCGTAGTGTACCCGAAGCTCAGCGGATGCCGCGCGCGGCCTTGATGCGGTCGTAGGCCAGGTTGATGTCGCGCACGCGCTCCTTGGCCTTCTCCATCATCTCCTCGGGCAACCCCTGGGACACCAGGCGGTCCGGGTGGTACTGCCCCACCAGCTTGCGGTAGGCGCGTTTGATCTCCTGCTCGGAGGCTTCACGCGTCAGGCCCAGGGCGGCGTAGTCGTTGTCGATGCTGGGCGTCGGCCGCGCCGTTCCGCCAGGCGCGCGGCCGCGCGGGCCATGGGTGGCGGTGAAAGCGTTGTACATGGCGTAGAAAATCGCCGGCGGAATCTGGATGGTATTGGCCACACGCACCAGCACTTCCTGTTCCGGCCCCGATATCTGTCCGTCGATGGCGGCGCCTTCCATCAGCACTTCCATGAACATCTGCCGCAAATCGGTGCGCAGGCGCGTGTAGCCGACGAACTCCTGCAGTTCGCCCTCCAGGTCGAAATCCGCCGCCTTGCCCAGGTTGAAGGCCTGGATGGCCATGCGCCGTTCCTGCTCGTCCAGCTCCAGGCGGCGCATCAGGCGCTCGGCAGAAGCGATCTCGGCCTCGGTGACCCGCCCGTCGGCCTTGTTGACCCGCCCCAGGCAGGCGAAAAGCGCGGTGAAGAACAGCTGGCGGGTCCGCTCCTTGCCGGTCAGGCCGAAAATCATGCGATCGACGATGTGGCCCAGGAACAGGCCGATGAAGAGCCCGCCGATGCCGCCTTTCATCATGCCCAGGACACCGCCGACGATCTTGCCCCACCAGTGGCGGGGAATGGGGAAGGACGATGCGCTCATCCGTGTGATGTGGGGGCCGATGCCTCCGGTTCAAAGTCGGGCGGGGTCGCCGTGCCTGCCACGCCACGGTGTTTCCCCGAAGGCGCGCGACTTGCACTCTGATGTTTTATGTTTTATATAAAATAATATCTGTATTTCATAAAATGGAATGGCGAATGCCCATCACCGTGAACCTGGACGTGGCCATGGCGCAGCGCAAGATGACCCTGACGGAACTGTCCCGGCAGGTCGGCATCTCGCTGACCAACCTGTCGCTGCTCAAGAACGGACGCGTGCGGGGCATTCGGTTTCAGACCCTGGAAGCGATTTGCCGGGCGCTGGACTGCCAGCCCGGTGACCTGCTCGAGTACACGCGGGGTGACGAGGCGCCGTGATGGCGCCTGGCACCGCACAACGCAACGGGAGCCCCCAATGACCGACAAAGACTATTTTCCCCCCGCCCTGGCTGCCCTGGCGGCCGCCATCGGCCTTCCCCTGCTCTGGATCACCGACGCCGTGCGACTGGGACTGAGTGGCGCACGGGCCCTGGACGGCGGGCCCGGCTTCGCAGACGGGATGTTCCTGTTGCTGGGCCTGTGCATGGCCTGGGCCTACTGGGCGCTTCGCGGCGCGCTGCGTGAGCGGCTCAACTACCGCGCACTGGACGTTCCACTGGCCGCCCTGGCCGTGCTGACGGTCCTGTTTCACGGTGCCCTGTTCGCCGTGGCCCTGTGTGGCTGGTTCCTGGACGCCGGCGCGGTCACGGTGCTCGTCCTGGCGATCTGGGTGCCGTTCCTGGTGCTGTTTGGACTGGCCGACCTGGCGGTGGCGCTGATCCTCCTGCGTGACCGGGAGCAACTGCCGGCGCTGTTCACCCTGCTGGGCGCGCTCAGCGGCATCCTCGGCCTGGCGGAGATCACGGTGCTTTTTTCCGTCGCCGCGCTGGTCCTGCTGCCGCTGGTGCTGGTGGTGCTGGCGCTGTGCCTGGTGCACCGCCCGGACTACCTGGAGGTCATCTGATTCGGCCGCCCGCACCCGCCGGCCCGACGCCGTGACCAGGCCGACCTGCTGAATGGCGTCGTAAGTCGATATAATCGCCACGCTCCCGGACGCGGATTCACGATCTTGCACAGCCCGTATCAGACCGACATGATCAGCACCTTGCCCCTGGTCCACCAGGGCAAGGTTCGCGATTCCTTCGCCGTCGGTGACGACCACCTGCTGATGGTGGCTTCGGACCGCCTCTCCGCCTTCGACGTGGTGCTGCCCGACCCCATTCCCGGCAAGGGCGAGATGCTGACGCGAATCTCCCGATTCTGGTTCGACCTGACCGCGGACATCGTGCCGAACCACCTCGCCGATGACCTGGACCTGGCCGAGGTGCTCGGGGACGCCCGGCTGGCCGAACGACTCGCGCCACGCGCCATGCTGGTCAAGCGTCTCCGCCCGTTGCCCCTGGAAGCCATCGTTCGCGGTTACCTGATCGGTTCGGGCTGGAAGGACTACCAGGCCACCGGCGCCCTGTGCGGCATCGCATTGCCCGAAGGCCTGCGCCAGGCCGATCGCCTGCCCGAGGTGCTGTTCACGCCCTCCACCAAGGCCGCCGTGGGCGACCACGACGAGAACGTGAGTTTTGCGGCCATTGCCGACAGGGTCGGCCGCGAACGCGCCGAGCAGGTGCGCGAGGTGAGCATCCGGCTCTACGACACCGCGGCCCGCCATGCCGAGGCCCGGGGCGTGATCATCGCCGACACCAAGTTCGAGTTCGGCCTGGACGAGAACGACGTCCTGCACGTGATGGACGAGGTGCTGACCCCCGATTCCTCGCGTTTCTGGCCGGCCGACAGCTACCGTCCGGGCACCAGTCCGCCGAGCTTCGACAAGCAGATCGTCCGCGACTACCTGGAAACGCTGGACTGGGACAAGACCCCTCCGGGGCCGTCGGTGCCCGCCGAACTGATCGATCACACGCGCGCCCAGTACGAAGAAGTGGTGCGCCTGATGGAAGGCGCACCGTGAGCCAGCTGAACGCCCTGCTCGACGAGTATGGCGAGAGCCACCAGGACCCCACCAACAAGGCGGTTCACTGGGTCTGCGTGCCGGTCATCGTGTGGACGGTGGTGGCGCTGTTGTGGAGCATCCCGTTTCCCGGGGCGTTGCGCGTCGGCCCGGTGCCGGTCAACTGGGCCACGCTCGTGCTGCTGCTGGCCCAGGTGTACTACTTTCGCCTGTCATTCCGCCTCGGACTGGGCCTGCTGGCCTACAACGCCGTCATGATCTGGCTGGCCGCCTGGGTGGCGGCGAATGCCCCCTGGCCCCTGTGGCAGATCGCGCTGGCGCTGTTCGTGGCGGCCTGGATCGGCCAGTTCCTGGGCCACAAGGTGGAAGGGAAAAAGCCGTCCTTCTTCAGGGACGTGCAGTTCCTGCTGATCGGCCCCGCCTGGCTGATGTCCTTCGTCTACGACGCGATGGGGCTCAAGTACTGAACCCGGTCGGCAACAGCGGGGTTCCCGGGGTTGCTGAAAGGCCCTAGTCTTCCTGTTGCTGCGCGTAGGTCTCCGCGTCCAGCAGATCGTCCACGTCCGCCGGGTCCGCCGGCTTGATCGCGAACAGCCAGCCCGCGCCGTAGGGATCGCTGTTGACCAGTTCGGGGGACCCTTCAAGGTCCTCGTTGATGGCCACCACCTCGCCGGCGAGCGGCGCGTAGATGTCGCTGGCGGCTTTCACCGATTCCACCACCGCACAGGCATCGCCCTGGTCGAACTCGTCACCGGGGTTCGGCAGTTCCACGAACACCAGGTCGCCCAGCTGCGCCTGGGCGTGATCGGTGATACCGATACGAATCGCCTGGTTGTTTTCATTGTCGATCCATTCGTGGGATTCGGTGTAGCGCAGGTTCTCGGGCACGTTGCTCATGGGGGCTGTCCAAAGGTGGGCGTCAGGGAAATTCTAGTCGTTGCGCAGGCCGGTGCAAGCCTCAGAGCACGCCGTCGCACACAGCGCCGTTGCGGGCAAAGGGCGGGCGCACCACGCGGGCGGCCAGCTGCCTGCCACGAATCTCGACGGTGACCTCGCCGGCATCGCCGGTCGGCAGCCGCGCCAACGCGATGGCGCGCTGCAGCGTGGGTGAAAAGGTGCCGCTGGTCACCACCCCTTCGCCGGCAGCGGTGTGCACCGGCTGATCGTGGCGCAGCACGCCGCGGTCCTCCAGCACCAGTCCGGCGAGGCGGCGAGGCACGCCCTCGACTTTTTGCCGTTCCAGGGCCTGGCGACCGATGAAGGCGCGATCGTCATCCAGCGCCACCGTCCACGCCAGCCCCGATTCCAGCGGCGTGACGGTCTCGTCCATGTCCTGGCCGTACAGGTTCATGCCGGCCTCCAGGCGCAGGGTGTCGCGTGCGCCCAGGCCGCAGGGCCGCACGCCGGCGGCCGCCAGCGTGTTCCAGGCGGCTTCGGCGACATCCGCGGGAAGGGCGATTTCAAACCCGTCCTCACCGGTGTAGCCGGTGCGCGCGATGAACCAGTCGCCATCGGAAATTGCATTGAACGGCTTCAGGCTCAGTGCCTGCTGCGAGGTGTCCGTGTCGAGCAGGCGCGCCGCCTTTTCGGTCGCCCTGGGTCCCTGTACCGCGATCATGGCCAGCTCGGGGCGCTCGGCCACCGACAACGCAAACGCCCCCGCCTGCCGGCGAATCCAGTCCAGGTCCTTGTCTCGCGTGGAGGCATTGACCACCAGGCGGAAGAAATCCTCGGCCAGGAAATAGGTGATCAGGTCGTCGATGACCCCGCCATCCTCGCGCAGCATGCAGCTGTAGAGCGCCTTGCCCGGCGTCTGCAGCTTGGCCACGTCGTTGGCCAGGAGGCGCGACAGGAACGCGCGCGCGCCATCGCCGCGCAGGTCCACGATGGTCATGTGCGAGACGTCGAACATGCCGGCGTCCTGGCGCACCGCGTGGTGCTCTTCGATCTGTGAACCGTAGTTGATCGGCATGTCCCAGCCGCCGAAATCCACCATGCGCGCACCGGCGGCGACGTGGGCGGCGTGGAGAGGAGTGGTCTGGGCCATCGGCGTTTTCCTGAGGCATCCCCGCGAGCGACGGGACCGCCACTATACGCAGCCCCCGGACGATTTCAATCCCGTGAAAGCCGCGCCGGGCGTGACGGCGGCAGGCAAATCGCTTATGTTGGCGCGTCCCTCGCAACCCGTTCGGAAACCGCGCCATGGGTAAACGACTTTCAAAGATCTACACGCGTACCGGCGACGCCGGCACCACCGGCCTGGGCGACGGTTCGCGCGTGGACAAGGACAGCCTGCGGGTAGCGTCCTTCGGCACCGTGGACGAACTCAACGCCACCGTCGGGCTGTTGCTGGCCACCGGGGTGGAGGACGCCGTGCGCAGCACCCTGGACCGCGTGCAGCACGAACTGTTCGACCTGGGCGGCGAGCTGTGCATGCCCGGTACTACCTTGATTCCGGACCACTACGTCGAAGGCCTGGAACGCGACCTGGACGCGCTCAATGCCGACCTGCCGGCCCTGGAGGACTTCATCCTGCCGGGCGGTTCCGAGGCCGCGGCGCGCTGCCACGTCGCGCGCACGGTGTGCCGCCGCGCCGAACGCGAGACGGTCTCACTGGCTCGGGAGGAAGACGTGAACCCGGCCAGCATCCGCTACCTGAACCGCCTGTCCGACTACCTGTTTGTCGCCGCCCGGGTGCTGGCCCGCGCCGACGGGGGCAAGGAGGTTATCTGGATTCATGGGGACCGGCGCGAAGGCTGAACTGCCCCGCGCCGTGCTGACCTGGCGAGTGCTGCGCCGGTAACCCCCGCCGACTCAGGCCACGAGTCGGAAACCGACCCCGTACACCGACTCGATGGCTTCCACGCCGAGGTCCTCGAGCTTGCGCCGCAGGTTTCGCACGTGGCTGTCGATGGTGCGCTCGCCGACCACCCGGTGATCGTCGTAGATGGCGTCCAGGAGCTGAGCGCGCGAGAAAATGCGCCCGGGCTGGTCGCACAGGCGCGCCAGCAGGCGGCACTCCACGCGCGTCAGGCTCGCTTCGCTGTCTCCGTTTCGGATCCGCATGTGCTTCGCGTCGAATTCGAACGGCAGGGAGCTGGCTTGCCGGCCACCCTGCAAGCGGCGCAGCAGGGCCTGCACGCGGGCCACGACTTCGCGCAGGGAAAACGGCTTGCAGATGTAGTCGTCCGCGCCGAACTCCAGCCCCAGCAGGCGGTCGATTTCCTCGACCCGGGCCGTGACCATGACGATGCCGACGTCGTGCCGCTCGCGAATCTGCCGGCACAGCGTCAGGCCGTCGACGCCGGGCAGCATCACGTCCAGCAGCACCACGTCCACCGGCTCGCGCTCCAGCCGGTCCAGGACCTTGCCGCCGTGATGCAGCACGTCCGCATGATGCCCGGCCGCCACGAGGTATTCCGCCAGGGCGGAAGCGATCTTGGGTTCGTCTTCGACAACCAGGATTCGTGCGCTGTCAGTCACGGTCCGGAGTATAGCGGGGGAGGCTCACGCGCAGGGCCAGCCCGCCCAGCCGGGAATGCGCGGCGACGATCGAGCCATTGTGCGCCTCGGCGATGGCCCGCGAGATTGCCAGGCCCAGGCCGGAACCACCCGATTGCCGGGACCGTGATCGGTCAGCGCGGTACAGGCGGTCGAAAATCCGTTCCAGGTCTTCGTCCGCAACACCGGGACCGGAGTCTTCGACGCGCACGGACACCTCGTTTTCGCTGGCGCCCAGCCGGATCCTGGCGCGGCCCGGAACATCGGTGTATCGCACCGAATTGATCAGCAGGTTGTCGATCAGCTGCGTCAGCCGGGACGCGTCTCCCCAGACATGGATCTCGCCGGCCGGAGGCTCCCAGTCCACCTGCAATTCGGTCGATCCCGGGTCCAGGTGTCGCGTGATGCTGTCATCGAGCAGACCGGTGAGTTCGACCGGCCCGAAGGTGTCTCCCAGCTCGGCATCCTGCGCCAGGGACAGGGTTCGCAGGTCCTCCACCAGGCGATCGAGACGATCGACCTCCGCCAGCAGTGAGCCCAGCGCATCGGGATCGAGCGGTCGAATGCCGTCGAGCAGCACCTGCAGTTCCGCGCGCAGAACCGTGATGGGCGTGCGCAGCTCGTGTGCGATGTCCTGTCCCCAGCGCGTCCGGGCCTCGTGGTTGGCTTGCAGGCGCCCGGCCATGTGATTGAAATCCCGGGCCAGCTCGCCGAATTCGTCACGCCGGTCGTCCGGGACACGGCGCGACCAGTCCCCGGAAGCCAGCGCCCGGGTCGAGGCGGCCAGTTCGGACACGGGTCTGAGCAGGCCGCGGGACAGGACCCAGGCGAGCACAGTGGCCAGCAACAGCACCATGGCGGCGGCCACCAGGGCCGAGCGGAGCTGGGCCCGGGCGAACAGGTCGGCGGAAGAGTCCTGCAGGGGCGGCAGCGAAGCGACGTTCAGAATGCCGACGGTGCGCCCCGCGGCAATCACCGGCACCGATCCGGCCAGCACGTCGGCCGCCCTGCTGCCGGCAACGTGGACGCCATCGACATCGGTCAGCTGGAGTCGTCTGCCGATGGAATCGTAGGCCGAGGGCGGACCCGGCGACCGTCGCCGGTCTTCCGGATCCGGCGACGGACCGCCGGGACCCTCGGCCGATGGCGGCGGGCCTTCCGGGAATTCGGGCATGCCGGCGGATCGATCACCCGGCGTCGGGCCGGGCGGCGGCCCGGGTGGTAACCCGGGTGCAGACAAGGGATCCGGTGACGTTCCGGGGGGGCGTGCAGCGCGCGACGACGTTCCGGTCGCCTGGCGCACCTCGACCAGGCCACCAAACCGTTCCGGGTGCTGTCGCAGGGAAGACCAGCCGCCGTCCTCCAGCCAGACCTCGGCCAGGCGCGGCGCGACGGTCTCGGCCTGGTCCATCGCCAGGCCGTCGAGATAGTCGCTGAGACCCTCGTCGAAACTCAGCCACTGCCAGGTGGCGTAGCCCAGCAATGCAGCGATGGCCAGGCCCGCCATGCACGCCAGGAGCCGGTGCCATAGGCGCATATTCGCGTTCTCCTCGATCAGCCGTCCGCCTCGCCGGGAACGACGGGCGGGCTCACGCCGGCGTCTGCCGCGGTCAGACGGCGATACCGACGATCAGGGTAGCGACGTAGCCGATGCTGGCGTTGCCGCTGACTTCGGCGAGCTGATAGGTGACGCCGTCGCTGAACACGTTGTCCCGGCTGAAACTGGTGACCGAGGTGTTCTGGCCATGTGCGGCGTATAGCGAGGTATTGTACACCGCCTCCGTCACGTCCTGCGGGAAGGCGATCTGCGACGTGGCCACCCCCCGGCCCGTGGTCTCCTCGTCCAGGTACACGCGGAAGTGGATGTGGGTGATGCGGCCGGTGTACCAGCCCGGGTAAATGGTCTGGAACACCACCTGCCCGCTGGCGTCGCTGACCTGGACGCCACGCATGAACTGCTCGCCGCTGCCCTGGCCATAGCCGGAATACACCCCGTCCTTGTCGCAGTGCCAGATGTACACTGCCGAATTGGCGACCGGCGAGCAACCGTCATTGACGTTGACCAGTTTCATGACCACGGACAGCGGCACGCCGGGAAGCCCCTCGGTGATGTCCGAGCGCAGGATTTCCGGGTCATCCAGGGCGTCGAGCAGGGGGTAAGGACCCTCGGTCTCTTCCGGGATGACCACGCAGGACGAGCCGAACACGCAGGCGCCCGGCGCCGGGCCGGAGCGTTGCAGCACGTTACGGCCCGAGGCGCCCGCCAGTTCGCCGGCGGTGAACTCGAATTCGAACGTGGCGTCGTTGCAACTGCCAAAGCTCATTTCGGCGGTTCCCACGGGGTCGTGCGTCACCTCGTCGGATGCGTTGAACCGCCCGCCCGTGGTGACATGGAGTTCCAGCGACACGGTCCGGTCACCCGGGGAAAAGCCCCCCTGGGCCGTGAACCAGCGCGGCCCGCTGCCATCGGGCGCATAGGTGTACCAGGCCAGGAAGGCATAGTTCTGGGCCGGATTGATCTCGACCACCAGGCCCTGCCCCGACGTCTCCGGGTTGTACCAGGCGCCTGAGAACGCGAATTCACTGTCCAGCGCCGTGCCGGCGTCGTTGCAGCCGACGGTCTGCATGGCGCGAATCATGGTGGTGGTGCCGCTCACGCCGGAATCGAAGGAAAAGTCCAGCGTGAGTTCCGAGCAGGAAGCGAAGGTCACCACGCCGGTGCCGATCTGCTCGGCGAAGGTGACGGGGGTGGTGTTGAAGGTCCCGCCCGCGTTCTCGTAGATTGTGACCGCCACCTCGTCTTCACCCTCGAGCATCTCGCCGTGCAGGGTGTACCAGCGTTGTTCACTGACGCCGCCCACCAGGTCGCTGAAGGTGAACCAGCCGCCGAACAGCACGCCGATGCCGTTGCCGTTCAGGTCGGGGTAAACCTCGAGCAGCAGGCCCTGGCCCGAGTGCTCGGTATTGAACCAGCTGCCGGACAGGCCCTGCTGATTGGCGTTGGTCAGGGCGAGCGCCGAACCGCCGGGGGCCAGGGACAGGGCCAGGCCGCCCACGCCGAAGGCGCCGGCGTCGCCCAGCATTTTCCGGCGAGCCGGCATGGCGGGCCGATCGGATTCGGCGGACGGTGCAGGGACGTTGCGCTGGCGTTTGAATGGGCTCATGGCGGGCTCCTCCGGCCGGGTGTACGGGATCAGGCGGCCAGATTAGAACCCGACTGTGAAGCCGGAACGCAGGAATCTGGGAGAAATCTTGAAGATTCCCGGAACCCGTATTTTCGTCGGCGGCGCGTTACCCCAGCTGGGGAAAATGAAAGTCGGCGCCTTCGCGGATGCCCTCGTGCCAGCGCTGCGTGACGGTTTTGAGGCGCGTGTAGAAGCGGATGCCCTCGGGACCGTAGATGTGGTGGTCACCGAACAGTGACTGCTTCCAGCCGCCGAAGCTGTGAAAGGCCAGCGGCACCGGGATGGGAATGTTCACCCCCACCATGCCGGCCTGCACGCGGTGCACGAAGTCGCGCGCCACGTCACCCTCGCGGGTGAAGATCGACACGCCGTTGCCGTACACGTGCGTGTTCACGAGCTCCAGCGCCTCGGCATAGCTGGCCGCGCGCACCACGCACAGCACCGGACCGAAAATCTCCTCGCGGTAGATGGTCATCTCCGGCGTGACCCGGTCGAACAGGCAGCCACCGAGGAAGAATCCGTCGGGAGAATCCCGGTTTACGTAGTCCCGGCCGTCCACCACCAGCTCGGCGCCTTCCGCCACGCCGGCATCCACGTAGCCGGCTACTTTCGCGCGGTGCTCGGCCGTGATCAGCGGCCCCATTTCCACCCCGGGCCGGGCGCCGGCGCCGATCTTTAGCGACGCGACCCGCGGCGCCAGTTCAGCGACCAGCGCATCGGCCACCTCGTCACCCACCGCAACGGCCACGGAAATGGCCATGCAGCGCTCGCCCGCGGCGCCGAAGGCCGAACCCATCAAGGCATCAGCGGCGGCAGCGATCGGCGCGTCCGGCATCACCACCAGGTGGTTCTTGGCGCCGCCCAGGGCCTGCACGCGCTTGCCGTTGGCCACGCCGGTCCCGGCGATCTTCTTCGCGATCGGTGTCGAGCCCACGAAACTGATGGCGGCGATGTCGGGGTGCGCCAGGATGGCGTCGACGGCTTCACGGTCGCCGTGCACCACGTTGAACACGCCGTCGGGCACACCGGCCTCGGCCAGCAGCTCCGCCAGCAACAGCGAGGCGGAAGGATCACGTTCCGACGGCTTCAGCACGAAGGTGTTGCCACAGACCAGGGCCATGGGGATCATCCACAACGGCACCATGGCCGGAAAATTGAAGGGTGTGATGCCGGCCACCACCCCCAGGGGCTGACGCAGGGAATAGCTGTCCACGCCGCCGCCGACCTGGTCGGAGTACTCGCCCTTCAGCAGCTGGGGTGCGGCGCAGGCGAATTCCACCACCTCGAGGCCGCGCTGCACTTCGCCCCGGGCGTCGTCCAGCACCTTGCCGTGCTCCCGGGTGAGAATCGCGGCCAGGTCGTCCATGCGCGCCTCGAGCAGGCCTTTCAGCCGGAACATGCACCGCGCCCGACGCAGGGCCGGCATCGCCGCCCAGGCGGGGAAGGCCTGTTCCGCCGCCTGCACGGCACCATCAAGCTCCGCGGCGCTGGCGAAGGGCACGCGGGCCTGCACCGCGCCAGTGGCCGGATTGAACACGTCGCCGTAGCGGTCGCTGTCGCCGGCCACGCGTGCGCCGCCGATCCAGTGACACAGCGTTTCCTTCACGCTGTTGGATTCCGCCGGGGCGCTCACAGGCCCTCCAGGACCTGGCGCACCGTATCCACTGCCTGGGCAATGTGCGCTTCCCCGATGATGAGCGGCGGGCTGAAGGCCAGGGTGTCGCCCGTCACGCGAATCATCAGGCCGGCGTCGAATGCCGCCTGCAGGGCGCGCATGGCCCTTGCGCCCGGCGCGCCCTCTTCCGGTTCGAGTTCGACGGCGCCCATCAGGCCATAGTTGCGAACGTCGATCACGTGGGGCGCCCCTTGCAGTGAATGCAGGGCGTCCTCGAATACCGGCGCCATCTCCGCCGCGCGGGCGAACAGCCCGTCGTCCTGGTAGATCTGCTGCGTCGCCTTGCAGGCCGCCACGGCCAGTGGGTGCGCAGAATAAGTGTAACCGTGGAACAGTTCGATGGCGCTGCCCGGCTTGCCCATGAACTCGTCCCAGATGACGTCCGCCACGAACACCGCACCCATGGGTACGGCGCCGCCGGTCAGGCCCTTGGCCGTGGTGATCATATCGGGCCTTACGTCGAACTCCTGCGCCGCGAAGGCGGAACCCAAGCGTCCGAATCCGGTGATGACCTCGTCGAAAATCAGCAGGATATCGTGGCGATCACAAATCTCGCGCAGGCGCCTCAGGTAACCCTTGGGCGGAATCAGCACGCCGGCCGAACCCGCCACCGGCTCGACGATGACCGCGGCAACATTGTCGGCGTGATGCAACTGCACGATGCGCTCCAGTTCGTCGGCCAGGCCGGCGCCGTGCTCGGGCAGCCCCCGCGAAAACGCGTTGCGCGTGATGTCGTGGGTATGGGGCAGGTGGTCCACACCCGGCAGCATCGCCGCGGAAAACTGCATGCGGTTGTACGGGATACCACCCACAGAGATGCCGCCGAAGCCCACACCATGGTACCCGCGTTCGCGGCCGATCAGGCGGGTCTTGGTGCCCTTGCCGCGCTCACGCTGGTAGGCGAGGGCGATCTTCAGGGCGGTGTCCACCGACTCGGATCCCGAGTTGGTGAAAAACACGTGGTTCATGTCGTCCGGCGTGATAGAAACCAGCTGCTCCGCCACCTCGAAGGCCGCCGTGTGGCCGAAATTGAAATGCGGAGCGTAGTCCATCTCCGCGGCCTGGGCCTGGATCGCCTCGACCACGCGCGGGTCGTTGTGCCCGGCGTTGCAGCACCACAGGCCGGCGACCATGTCGAGCACCCGGCTGCCGTCGGGCTTGGTGTAGTGCATGCCGCTGGCGGTTTCCAGCAGACGCGGGTTGTGCTTGAAGACGCGGTTGCCGGTGAACGGCATCCAGAAGGAATCCATGTTTTTCATCGTCACGCTCATCGGTTCCGGTGGTTGCCCCGGTTCATGATGACCGGGGCGGCACATGGTAGCCCAATCAGGGGGTTTGCAGCGCTTCGCGCGCCGGGGTGTAGTCGTAGCCCAGGTCGCGCGCTACCTCCTCGTAGGTCACCATGCCACGGTGCACGTTCAGGCCTTCGAGCAGGTGCTCGTCGTCCAGCAGGGCCGCACGGGCGCCCTTGTCGGCCAGCGCGATCGCGTAGCGCAGCGTGGCGTTGTTCAGGGCGAAAGTCGAAGTGCGCGGCACGGCGCCGGGCATGTTCGCCACGCAGTAGTGCACGATGTCATCCACCACGTATGTGGGCTCGGCATGGGTGGTGGGTTTCGACGTCTCGAAGCACCCCCCCTGGTCGATGGCGACATCCACCAGCACGGAGCCGGGACGCATCCGCGACAGGTGTTGGCGGGTCACCAGCTTGGGCGCCGCTGCCCCGGGAATCAGCACCCCGCCGATGACCAGGTCCGCATTCTCGATGTGAATGTCGATGGAGTCGGCGCTCGAGTAGACCGTCTCCACCTGGCTGCCGAAGACCTGGTCGAAGTGACGCAGCACGTCCACGTTACGGTCCAGCAGGATGACCCGGGCGCCCATGCCCACCGCCATCTGGGTGGCGTTGAAGCCGACCATGCCGCCGCCGATGACCACCACCTTGGCCGGTTGCACACCCGGCACGCCACCCAGCAGTACACCGGACCCGCCTTTCGCTTTTTCCAGGCAAGCGGCGCCGGCCTGGATGGACAGCCGGCCGGCCACTTCAGACATCGGCGCCAGCAGCGGCAGGCGGCCCTTGCTGTCGGTGACCGTCTCGTAGGCGATGCAGGTGGCGCCGGAATTCACCAGGTCTTCGGTCTGGGGCGCGTCAGGCGCCAGGTGCAGGTAGGTGTAGAGAATGTGATCTTCGCGCAGCATGGCGCGCTCCACCGCCTGCGGCTCCTTGACCTTGACGATCATGCGGGCGGTGTCGAATACCGCTGCGGCGTCGGGCAGGATGGTGGCGCCCACGGCCTGGTAATCAGCGTCGAGCATGCCGATGCCTTCGCCGGCGTGGGCCTCCACGTAGACTTCGTGGCCGCGGCTGGTCAGCTCGCGCACGGAGCCCGGCACCAGGCCGACGCGGTATTCGTGGTTCTTGATTTCCTTTGGCACACCAATCTTCATAACGGGTCTCCCGTAAACTGATGAGCTATTTTAATGAGCTTGATCCAGCAGTTTGTGCCATTGATTGAATGATTGCAGATGTTTATGCTGCAACAGCCTTATTTCGCAGTGAGCCCATGCCCCGCAACGACAAGCAACTGGCCGACCTGGACCGCATCGACCGCCGCATCCTGGAAGTACTGCAGGCCGACGGTCGAATTTCCAACGTAAAGCTGGCGAAAAAAGTGAACCTGACCCCAACGCCCTGCCTGGAACGGGTGAAGCGTCTGGAGCGGGACGGTTTCATTCGCGGCTACACCACCCTGCTCGACCCCGAGAAAGTCGACGCCGGTCTCCTGGTGTTTGCCGAGATCAGCCTGACCCACACGGCCCGGGACGTGTTCCGCGAGTTTCGCCGGGAGGCAAGGGAATTGCCCGAGATCCTGGATTGCCACCTGGTCAGTGGCAACTTCGATTACCTGATCAAGGCCCGGGTCCGGGACATGCAGGAGTACAGGGCCTTCCTGGCGGAAAAAATCCTGGCACTGCCCGGGGTCAACGGCTCGCGCAGCTACGTGGTCATGGAGGAGGTCAAGGAATCGACCCGGCTTCCCCTGGACCGCGCGCCCCGCTGAGCCCGTACCACCAACCGGGCGACGGAGACGGTTTCCGGCGCCACCAGTGATGACCCGGTAGCGCGCGGCGCGCTGACGGGAGTATGCTCTGCCCTACCCAGCCTGACGGGCCCCCATGAGCACCCTGATCATCCACCACGACGACTGCCTGCGGCACGATCCGGGCCCCCGGCACCCGGAGCAGGTCCGCCGCCTGGCGGCGGTCATGGGTGGCCTAAAAAGCCTGCGTGGCCTGGAATACCTGCCCGCCCCGCTGGCCGGCCGCGAGCAACTCGACCGCGTGCACGACACGCGTTACCAGGCCTGGCTGGACGAGATGGAACCGGTCGAGGGTCGCGTTCCATTGAACGAGGCGGACACGCTGGTCAATGCGGGCTCGGTGGCCGCCAGCGCGCGGGGCGCGGGTGGGCTGTGCTTCGCCATCGAACAGTTGCTGGCCGGCAACGCGCCGAACGCGTTTGTCGCCACGCGCCCACCCGGCCACCATTCCGGCACGGACTTTTCGATGGGTTTTTGCCTGTACAACAACGTCGCGGTCGGGGCGCGGCACGCGCAGTCTTCCGACGGCATCGAACGGGTGGCCGTGCTCGATTTCGACGTGCACCATGGCAATGGCACCCAGCAGATTTTCGAGAACGACCCCAGCGTGCTGTTCATCTCCAGTCACCAAATGCCGCTCTATCCGGGCAGCGGCCACCCGGAAGAGACCGGCGTGGGCAACATTCTCAATCTGCCCCTGGCGCCGGGCTCGGACAGCGCCTCGTTTCGCGCCAGCTGGTCGCGCAAGGCGCTACCCGCGCTGGCCGCCTTCGCACCGGACCTTGTGCTGATCTCCGCCGGCTTCGACGGCCACCAACGCGACCCCCTGGGCCAGCTCCAGTTGCTGGATGCCGATTTCGAGTGGATCACCCGCGAGATCATGGCCGTGGCGGACGACTGCGCGGATGGCCGCGTGGCGTCCATTCTGGAAGGCGGCTATGACCTGGAGGGCCTGGCCACGGCGACCCGGGCGCACGTGGCGGCGTTGCAGGCTGCGACATGAGCGCCGGCTTTCCTGCCGACCTGAACACGCGGCGCTATGCTGATATTGCCCAATCGCCCACCGAGGAAGCGCTTTTGACCAGGAAACCGCAACACCGAACCCTATCGATCCTCCTGAGTCTGCTGGCGAGCACACCCGCGGTCGCCCAGGACGCCACCACCAATCCCACGATCGCCAGCGACTGGCTGATCTCCGTCGGCACGGCGTTCACCGAGAACGATCCGAAAATCGGCCTGGCCCCCGACGGCGCCCGCGTGACCCTGATCGATCTCGAGGCCCTGGGCATCGACCCGGACGACAACGACTACTACGTCGCCGCCACCTGGCAGGCGCCACGGCGGTGGCGGCTGGACTTCACGACCTATGTCTCCAAGCTCGACGGCGGCCTTTTTACCGACAAGGACTACACGTACGGCGACCTGGTCATCCCAGCGGGCAGCGGCCTTGCGATGGACCTGAGCTCCCGTTTCTACGTCCTCAATGCGCACTATTCGTTCTGGAAAAAGCCCCGCTGGGAAGCCGGTGCGGGCTTCGGCATTTACGCGCTCGACTGGGCGGGCGGGCTTGCGCTGGTCAACGGCGACTCCGGCGAGGTGCTGGGCCAGGAGACGGAAGATTTTCTCGCGCCACTGCCCACCCTCGGCCTGTTCGCACGCTATGCGTTTACCGAACGCCTGGCGGGACGGGTCGGCGTGGACTGGCTCAGCGCCAACATCGACAAGTACGACGGCGAAGTGTTCGCCCTGTCCGCCGGACTGGACTGGTGGTTTTCACAACACTGGGGACTGTCGGCCGGCCTCGATATCGTCGACATCGACGTGACCGTGGACGACGAACCCTTCAACCAGTACGTCAATGCCAGCTGGGACTCGCTCTACGTCAAGCTGAACCTGGCGTTCTGAAGCGGGCGCACGGCTTTGCCGGACCCGCGGCTTCCGGTTACCATCCCCACCACCGCGCGGGTGTAGTTCAATGGTAGAACCTCAGCTTCCCAAGCTGATGACGTGGGTTCGATTCCCATCACCCGCTCCATTTCCGCACGCCTGATCGATACCGGCTCGCCCCATGCCCCAATCGCTCCTGCACAAGGCCCGCGAACTGCTGCAACACGGTGACCTGGAGGCCGCCGAGGCCCTGATGCGCGAATCACTGGATCACGAGCCCGTGGCGGTAGGCCTCCGCGACTTGCTGGTGGCCGAACGGCGCGATGAAGAGGCGGCGGACATCGCTCACCTCCTGGCCGACGGCGACTCCCCCGAGGCTGCGGTCAGCCGCTCTTTCCTGGCGTTTCGTGACGGCGACCTGCCCGGCGCCCTGCAGGCCGCCCAACAGGCCCTGGCCGCCGCGCCCGGCCTGGCCTCGGCACTCAACCATGCCGGCCGCGCCCTGCACAATCTCGGTAAAGGTCAAGACGCCCTGCGCGCCTTTCGGCAGGCGACCGGGGCCGACCCCGACCTGGCCTGGGCCTGGCATAGCCGGGGCCACGCCGAGCGCGCCTCGGGTGACACGTCCGCGGCCGTGCAGTCGTTCCGCCGCGCCGTGTCGCTGTCGCCCGGCTCCCTCGCCGCCCGCCACGACCTGGGCATCACACTGTCCCTCGCCGACAGGCCGCGAGAGGCGCTGGCGGTATTCGATGAGTTGCTGGCGCGCGTGCCGGACCATGCGGGCGCCCTGGTGGACAGCGGCCTCACCCTGCTGTTGCTGGGACGCCTCGACGAGGCGCAGCACCGCCTGGAACACGCCATCGGGCTCGACCCGGAACACGCCCTGGCCCACCTCTACCTGGGCCAGCTGTACAACGAACGCACCGACACGCAAGCGGCGCTGGCGCATTTGCGGCGTTCCGCGGAACTGGACCCGCGGGACGTGGAAACCTGGATCGAGCTGACCGGCGTTCTGGAACAGGCGAACGCCATCGACGAGGCCATCGAGGCCCTGCGCCAGGGCTTCGGCGCCGACCCGCAGCATCCGGGCCTGCACCTGGAGGGCGCGAAACTGGAACGGCGCAGGAACGACTCCGCAGCCGCCGTCAGACGTCTGCGCGGCCTGGACCCGCGCTCCATGCCCACACGGCTGCAACAGCAGTACTGGTTTGAACTGGGCCTGAACCTGGACCGGGAAAACCAGGCGGACGCCGCCATCCAGGCCCTGGAGCGTGGCAATGCCCTGGCACGCCGGAGCGTGCGTTCGCGCGCCGTCGACCCTGACGCCCTGGCGCGGCGCTGCCAGGCGCTCGAGGCATGGATCGATGCCGGCATGCCGGGCGCGACAGCGCCCGACGCCGAGCGCAGCCACGGCGCCGGCCTGTGTTTCCTGGTGGGCTTTCCCCGCTCCGGAACCACGCTGGTCGACACTTCGCTGGCCACCCACTCCGGGGTCGCCGCGCTGGAAGAGCCACCGACCCTGGACCAGGTGGTGCGGCACCTGGAGCGGGCATCACTACCCTACCCCGCGGCACTCGCCGGCCTTGACGCGGCAGGCGCGTCACATTGCCGGGAGCGCTATTTCGCCGCGGCGCGCACCCTGCTGGGCGGCGACCCGCCCGGCCTTCTGATCGACAAGATGCCCCTGCGTTTCCTGCACGCCGGACTGATCCAGCGCCTGTTCCCGGCGGCGAGGATGGTGTTCGTGGCGCGCCACCCCTGTGACGTGGTCTTGAGCAACTTCATGCAGCAGTACGCCGTGAACGAAACCAACATTCATTTCGACACGCTGGATCACTCGGCGCGAACGTACGCGCGAATCATGGACCTGTGGGCGAGGCTGGAAGAGGCGCTGGAACGGCCGGTCCACACCGTGCGCTACGAGGACCTGGTGGCGAATCCCGGCCAGGCCCTGGCCGGCGTCTGCCGGTTCCTGGACCTGGACGCCGGGAACCTGCGGCTGGCGGGCGCAGACCGCCTGGCCACCCGCGACCGCGTGCGGACCAGCAGTTACCAGCAGGTGGGTGAGGAGATTTACGACCGCGCGGCGGGTCGCTGGACGCGATACCGCGCCCACCTGGACCCATTGATGTCACCCTTGCGTCCGCACATGGAGCGCTACGGCTACGGGGTATGAGCGACGGCCTCGCCGCACGGCGAGGCCGGCCGATCAGTGCACCGCGTCGGAGCCGGGCGCCTCTTCGGTCTCCCCGGCGCGCTCCCCGGCATAGTCCCGGTACACGCCCGCGGTGATCGGCACCGGTAACGCGCCCTGCTCGAAGGTGGCGGTGACAGCGTCTTCGGGGGCCAGCCCCAGGGCCTCCTGGATCGCCGCCAGCGATTCGGCCGGAGCGGCCTCGACCGCATCGTAGTCCACGTCGACGAAGTTCAGCGGCAGGGCTTCGCGACAACGCTGCAGCAATGCCAGCTGGTTGCCGTAAATGCGCGCCATCAGACCCAGGTCACGGTAGCCGCTCATCATCCAGGCCACGCTCATGTCTCGCGGGTCGCGCGTCACCACCAGCACCCGTGCACCGGGGAACAGCCGCGCGATGGTCGGCAGGGCCTCGACGGTCAGCCACATGCCATCCAGCACGGTTCTTTCACCGCCTTTGACGCCCAGGCTTTCCATCGCTTTCCAATAGCGGCCACGGCGCAACTGCACCTGGGCATCGTCGAGTCGCGCCAGGGCGTCGGCGCCACGCGGTCGATCGACGTGGGCCCGGCGCTGGGCCTGGTTGGGGCCGGGATCGATCACCATGCGCAGGCCGGAATGCGCGGCCAGGGACGGCAGCACCCGTTCCTGCCCGGAGCCTGGCCAGCCGATCACGAACACCGGGTCCGGGCGGCCGTCGCCGGGCGCCTCGCGAGGCCAGTCCGCGGTGGCCTCGGGCGTCATCGCGGTGGTCGGGTCCACGCCGCTGCCTTCGAAGTCCGCGTCGATGGAAAGGATTTCCGCGCAGCGGTGCGCCAGGGCGGCGTATTGCCCGGCCGCCTCGGGAAAACGACCCGCCGCGTGCAGGGCCTCGGCCAGCAGGCGACGCACCTGCAGCAGACGCTGCGTCGACAGGCCGGGTCGATTGACCAGGTCCTGCAGCGCGTCGATGGCGGCGACATCACCGGCATCGAACCACTTGCGCGCCCGGTACAGCAGCACGTCGACGGAAGGAGGGTCTTCCGCCAGCAGGGCTTCGAACAGTTCCTGCGCCATGGCCTCGCGACCATCCGCCTCCAGCGCCTGCACGTAGGCCAGCCGGGCCTCGGCAGAGGCGTCCTCGCGGTTGCACCGCGGCTGGATGGCCGCGATGGCGGCAGCGGTGTTCCCTGCGCGCAACTGGGCGTGACATACCAGGATGTCCAGCGATTCGCTCTCGACTCCCGCCTGCAACAACGTATCCAGCGCGGCGAGGGCGCCGTCGGTGGCGCCGCGAGCGATCAGCAGTTCGGCCAGGGGCAGCACCAGGTCCTCGCGCGGGGCTTCGCCGGCGGGCGCCATCTGCAGGGCCGCCGCGAGCAGGCCTTCCGCCTGGCCCGGGTGGCCGGCCGCGGTCTCACAGGCCGCCAGGGCGCGGAACAGGTCCGGGTTGGCGCGGCCCTTGTTAACCGCCTCGCGCAGCGGTTTCAGGGCGGGGATCACTTCGCCCATGTCGAGCTGTGCCCGGCCCAGGTATTCCAGCAGGTCGGCCGAGCCTGGCGCCTTTTGCAGGGCGTTCTCGAAACACTGCACGGCGAAACCCGCGTTTCCGGTCTCCATGAAGGCCCGACCCAGCTGCGCCTGGGCGGTCAGCGCCTCGGGTTCGACCCGCAGGGCCTCCTGCAGGTACACCATGGCTTCTTCGGGCCGCCCCAGCTCGAGCGCGGCGGTCCCCTTGTAGGTCAGCGCCTGGGCGTTCTCCGGCTCTTCGCCCAGCACCTGGTCAGCAGCGTGCTCGGCCGCCTCGAAACGGCCGGACGCCAGCTCGATGAAGGCCAGCGCCATGCGCGAGGGAATGTGGTTTGGATCGATGTCCAGGGCTTGCTGAAAGGCCTGGCCCGCCTCTTCGCCTTCCTTGCGGCTGATGTGCAGCACACCCCGGGCATGAAAAATGTTGGGATTGAACGGCTCCAGGCGTTCCGCCTCGCGGAACAGTTCAAGGGCATCGTCCAGGTCACCGCGCTGCTGCCGAACCCGGGCGAGCAGGAACACGGCCTCCGCGTTGCTGGGATTGCTCTCGATCTCGGCGCGGAACAGGTCTTCCGCCTCGGACAGTTCACCCGCCTCCAGGTGTTGCTGCGCTTTTTCCATCATCGACGTGATTTCTCGTGTGTCCAGGATGCCCGGCACCCTGCAGAAAGGCCTCGACGATCCGGTCTTCCGCCCAGCTGTCGAGCTTCCAGTTTTTCAGGTATCCACAATGGCCGCCGTGCCTCGTGACCCGGATTTCAAGCTGCGGTGAAGCCGGCAGCAGGGCCAGGTCATCCACCGGGCAGACCGGGTCGTCGCGCGAGGTCAGCACCACGCTGGGCACTTCCAGCCCGCGCATGCGATTACCGGCGACCGAGTAACCCTGCAGGTAATCCTCCAGCGAACCGAAGTCGTAGTAGCGCGTGGCGAAGTACTCGGTGCGTGCGCGCAGACCCGGCAGGTTGAACCACTCCTCGTAGTCGTAACGGTCTGGAAATACCTGTTGCTTCGCGCGCAGCGATCGCGACCACTTGCGGACGTAATATGTCTCGTAGAATGTGGGTCCGCTTTCCATCGCCTTCAACACGCTGGCCGGATCGATCACCGGGCACACGGTGAAGGCCTGGCGCATGTCCAGCCCCCTTGCCGGCCCGTGTCGCGCCACCCGCAAGGCGAAATTGCCTCCCAGCGAGTATCCGGCCAGCTGCCAGGCTGACGCCCCCAGCCGGCGCTGCATATCGCCCAGGGCGTTGATGACCTCGTCCAGTCGGCAGGAATGAAAAATCCCGGGGTTGAGATGGTGGGTGTCGCCGTGGTCCCGGAAGTTCAGTCGCAACACGTCGAAACCCTGGCCAAACAGCCGGGCGCCGGTGGCCAGCATGTAATTGGACCGGGTGCTGCCCTCCCAGCCGTGCAGCAACACGGCCAACCCCAGGGAATCGCGCTCCTGCCGCGACAGGTGCCCCTGCAGGCGGACGCCTTCGCCACCGTCGAGAATCAGCGTTTCCTCGCCCGCCAGCATGCGCGCGGCACGGCGTTGCACGCGGCCCCGCCGCAAGGCGCTGGAATTGAGCACGGACTGGGTGTGGGGGCTGCGCAGGCCCAGTGGCGCGATGAACTCGTTCATGCCGTCCCTGCCGCCACGCCCACCGGCGCCTCGTAAGCCGCGCGGACGGCTGTCTCCGCCCGTTGCGCCAGCACCTTGCGCGGCTGGTCGCCGACATCGAACGGTTCCAGGAAAACCACCTCTGCGCGGCTGGTGGGTCGGCCCATGAATCGCACCAGGTTCTGCAAGAAATTCTCCCCCGCCAAAAAAGTCACTTCCGGGTCGATGCGTCCGTCACGCACGTAGCGGATCATTGCCGGCTGCACCGGGCAGCCCGCCTCCTGCGCGGCCTTGAACATGCGGGCATGAAATCGCTTGACATGTACCCCCGGAAACACGCCGCCTTCCGGAAACACCGCGACCCGCCCACGAGACGACAGACGATCGAGCACCTGCGCCATCACGCCGTGCGCGGAATCCCGGCTGCCACGCTGGTGAAAGATGGTACCGCCGGCGCTGGCCAGGTGGCCCAGGACAGGCCATCCGGCGATCTCCGCTTTTGCCACGAAACCCATCTCGGCCACACTGTGGAAGGCCTGGATGTCCGCCCACGACAGGTGATTGGCGACGATCAGCACGGGGCCGTCCAGGGGCGCCCCGCGAACGATGGGCTCGAGTCCGAAAATACGGCACATCCAGCGCGACCACCAGGTCAGCAGCACCACGTCCAGGGTTCGCCGCCCGCAGCGAATGGCTCGCCCCGCCGTGCTTTGCGCCAGCAGGGTGGGCAGCAGGCCCAGGGTGGCGTGCAGCAGGAACAGGCTGCCGCGAAACAACCAGCGCAGGGGACTGAGGGCGTCGTGCCACATGGGCGAATCTGGGGCCTTCCATGGTCTGGAAAAGCGGCAAAGATTAGCACATGAGTGCCCCACCGAGGCACGCCGGAGAACGGGTGACGGCCTCGTTCGGCTTGCATTGCGGCGGTCGGGAACCCATCTTGTCTCGCTGAAGGCCTTTGGTCCCACTCCATGAACAAGAGGCAGGCAGTCCATGCCCCCACACAAGGTCCGACTTTCCGGCAGCGGCAAGGAATTCGAGGTGCGCGAAGACGAAACCGTGCTGGGTGCGGCCCTGCGCCAGGGCGTCATGTTGCCGTATTCCTGCAAGAACGGCACCTGCGGCAGTTGCAAGGGGCGCCTGCGCGCCGGCGAGGTCGACTATCCCATCCACCCGCCACTGGGCCTGGACGAAAACGAAAAGAATGCCGGTGACATCCTGCTCTGCCAGGCCGTTCCCGTCACCGACCTGGAGGTCGAGGTCCGCGAGATCGAGGCCGTGCGCGACATACCGGTGCTGATGATGCCGGCCCGCGTGGTCGAGAAAACGCCGCTGGCCGACACCGTGATGAAGGTGGTGCTGCGCCTGCCCGCGGCCCAGCACCTGCAGTTCCTGGCCGGCCAGTACATCGACATTCTGCTGCCCGGTGGCAAGCGTCGCGCCTTTTCCATCGCCAGTTCGCCTTCGCGCGACGGTGAGATCGAACTGCACGTGCGTCACGTGGAGGGCGGGGATTTCACCGGCTGGGTGTTCGACGAGATGCAACTGAAAGACATCCTCCGCCTGGAAGGCCCGCTGGGCACATTCTTCGTGCGCCACGACGAGGAACGTCGCCCCATGATCATGATGGGCGGGGGCACGGGCATCGCGCCGCTGAAATCCATGATCGAAGACCTGCTGGCGCACGGCGACACGCGCCCGATCCACCTGTTCTGGGGCGCACGACGGACCGAAGAGCTGTACATGGAAGACCTGATTCACGGTTGGGTGGACGACCATACCCACATCGAATACACCCCCGCCATTTCAGAACCTGGCGATCAGCGGGTGCAGAGCGGCTTTGCCGGGTACGTGCACGAAGCCGTGCTCGACGCCTACACCACCCTGGCGCACCACGACGTGTACATGAGCGGACCGCCGGCCATGATCGATGCGGCCCGACATGCGTTCCAGGACAAGGGCATTCGCGAAGGACGCCTGTACTACGACTCCTTCGAATTCGGCTCGGACGTACCGGTGAGCATTCTGGCCCGGCCGCACTAGGGGGTATGCAATGCTTGCCATTCCGGCACAAACGGCGCCTGGCAGGCTGCTCCTTCTTCAGGCCGATGCAGCGCCCTCGTCAGGCGGCGCCAGGCGCGCGTTTTCGAGCGGCAGCGGCGCGGGTGAACGACCCTGGGTCAGTCGCAGGGCGTTACGAAAGCAGGCCATGGCCAGTTCCAGCTCGCCCTGGCGATCCAGCAGTTGCCCCAGGGCGTCATAGCCGGCTGCGGTCGGCTCCAGTTCCAGACTCTTGATCAGGTGGGTTCGCGCCTTGCCCCACAGGCGCTGGCCGGCGCACAGACGGCCCAGCGCCATGTGCAACGCGGGATCTTCCGGGTGCTTCAGCAGCCAGGATTCGCACTGCTTGAGACGACGACCCGCATCACCGGCGCCCGGATCCCCATAACGCAGCACCAGGGCCGGGTTCCATGCTTCCTTGAGGCTGTGGCGAAGCACGGGCTCCGCCAGTTCCGCCCGCTCCAGCTCACCGGCCCGCTCGGCGTACACCTCCACGCTGCGCGGGTCGCGCTTCATGGACCGGGGCAAGGCTTTCCAGGCCGTTTCCAATGACGCCGCGTCGGCCGCGCCCGACAGGCGGTGGCGGGCAATCTCCAGCTGCAGCTCCGCCACCTGGTCATCGGTCATCACGTCGGTCTTGCGCAGTTGCGACAACAGGCCCTGCAGTTGGTCCCAGTGGCCGAGCTCGCGATAGCAACGCGCCAGCAGTTCCAGCACCTGGGGGTGCTGTTTGCGCCGCGCGTGCAGGCCTTCGAGCACCGGCAGGGCCTCGGCGCGCTGGCCGTTCTGCAACAACAATCGCGCCCGGGTCAGCTCCACGATGAACTGACGTCTGCGGCCGCCACTGTCGGCCTGCTCGAGGTAATACTCGCGCCGGTCTTCGGCCTCCATGCTGGAAGCCGCCTGGGCCGCGGCCAGGTAGCGCGCGGTGGTTTTGCCGGGCAGGGAAGCGGATTTACCCAGGGCCTTCTCCGCGGTTTTCCAGTCGCCTTCCGTCAGCGCCAGCAGGCCCTTCTCGAGCTGTGCCAGCCCACGCCGTTCCGCTACCCTGCGCGCGGTCTCCGCGGGCAGTCGCCAGAGCCAGAACAGCAACTGGACCAGCGCCCAAAGCAGCACCAGGCCGCCCACCAGCACGAGCACGCTGGTCTCGATGGTCCAGCCCATGAAGTGGATCTGCACCAGGCCAGGGTCGTTGCTGAACACCGGCGCCAGCGCCGCGGTGAGCAGCAACAGCCCGAGGGCGGTCAGCAGCATGACCGATCGTTTCATGCCGTGTCGTCGTCCACGGCCGGATCGACTGGAGGCTCCTCGCCAGGCGTTTCGTCCGGGTCGGCACCGGCGCTATCGGCTGACGCGTCGTCGGGTCCGTCGGCCGGCGGCTCCCCGTCAGGCGAGGGTGCGACCACAGGATCGTCCGGCGTACCGGCTTCCGCTGCCGCCTGCGGCGGCGCTTCGCGTACGCTGCGAATCTGGTGCAGCCGGGTCCATGGCGTGGAGATGTCCGGCCAGGCCACCGCCAGGCTCGTGCCGGCGAGTTCCTGCAGGGCTTCGTCGAAGCGCTGCACGGTCGCGGCCTCTCGATCGAAGTATTGCTGCAAGGTCGCATCGGCCCGTTCCACCGCCGACGCGAAAGCCTGGTCGTTCTCGCGCAACAGGGCCAGGCGCGCGGCTTCGAGCTGCAGCCAGAGGCCCTGGCGCACGTAGTCCTTGTCTTCCAGGCTGATCAGGCTGCCGTCCGCCTCGCGACGTCGTACGCTGACCAGGCCACTCATGGCGGCTTTGAACCGCGCCCAGACCCCGGGCTCTTCCTCGCCCGGCGCCGGGTCGTCCGCGACCGCCGGCGCTTCCTGTCCCGGGAAGGGCAGGACCGGGATGCGCGCCTGCAGGCGGCCCAATGTTTCCGTCAGGGCAATGGCATCCGGTCGCTGCACTTCGTCCAGGGACGACCGGGCGGCCGCGATGGCGCGCCGTACCGGCAAGTAGACCGGGTCATCCATGGCCTCCAGCTGCTGATCGGCCAGGTCCAGCGCGCGATCGGCCGTGCGCATGTCGCCATAGAGCTGCAGACGCTCGTTGGCCGAGCGAAGGAGATAGTCCACCTCGGACAGGCCCAGACCCTGGCGGGGCGATTCACCGCGCACCACCAGCGCACCGACCCGCGATTCCAGGCCTTCCAGGCGCTCAACCGTGTCCGCCAGTGACGACTCCAGGGCGGCCAGGCGGGCACGGTCGGAGCCTGCCACGCTCTGCGCCCGGTCCAGCGCCTGGTCCAATTCGGCCAGCCCGTCGTCGAGTTCCAGCCGTTCCACCGCCTCCAGGCGTCGCGCCTGTTCACGCTGAGCCTGGGCCAGTTGCGCCTGACCGGCGCTCACCTGTTGAAGATCGGACTGCAAGGCGGCGGAGGTGTCGACAGCGTCGCGGTCCAGCCACCATTGCCAGGCATTCCAGCCGGCCACGGCCAGGGCCAGCAGCAAGGCCAGGAAGGCCAGCAGCAGGCCGCCTCGTTTGGGCTTCGCCTTCTCGCTGGCGAAGGGATCGAATTCAGGGGTTGATTCTTCGTTTTCCACGAGGGGTGGCCCTCATGCGGTCGGATTGAGTGATGCTAACCAATCGGCGCAGGCTTTGCACCGGCTCATTCACGGGCACCCAGCAGGTGGAAGCACTTGAGGATGTCACCGTTGCCCGGCCCCTCAGTGACCTGCACATCCCCGATACCCTGTTCTCGCGCCAAATCCGCCAGGCGTTCCGAGATGACGATGGCCGTGCCCTGGCGGACCAATCGGCGGGCCTTGTCAGACAGTCGCTCCATCAGGTGTTCCAGTGCCGTGCCGCTGGTCCAGACACTGAGCACCCGTTCCGCCGCTTCCAGGCGGCCCACCTCCTTCGGTTCCGGGTCCAGCAGCAGGCGCCGGTAAACCGGCACTTCGCGCACTGCCCAGCCCCGCGCGACCAGTCCCTTACGCAAGGCCTCGCGTCCACCGGGCGCAGTCAGCAACAGGGCGGCGCCTGGTTCCAGGGTGTCCTGGATGAAGTCCAGCAGGGCCTCGCTGTCGAAATCCGGCCCCGGCGCCTGCAGGCAATCCAGCCCTGCGCCGGACAGGGCGCGGGTGGTTGCCGGTCCGATGGATGCCAGGCGGCTGCCCCACAGCATGCGGCCTTCCAGCGCGGGCAGACCGAAATGAACGGCGCGAGGGCTGGTGAAAACCAGTAGCCGACTGGAGGACTCGCGCCACGCCCGGTCGCCGGAAACCGGCTCGTCGACGGCTTCGAAGCGAAACACGGGCAGGTGCACGGGTTCGAGATGGGCGGCCTCCAGCCAGCCGGCCAGCTCGTCTCCCTGCGGTCGCGGGCGGCTGACCAGGGCGTGTGTGTAAACCATGTAGGACCCGATGCGAACCCGCACCGAGTGTAGCACCTGCCCCGCCGCCCACGAATGGGGCGGCGGGGGACCGGGGCGATCAAGAACCCGGGTGAAGGTGCATGCAGACGTCGCACTGAGGGGCTTGCGTGTTGGCGAAGTAGGGATAGCGCTCCGCTGCAGGCACCTGGAAATTCACCCGGGTTAACCGTTGGCCCGCCAACCGGCTGCGCGTCCCAGCCTGCTCATACGGGCGTCTTAGTACGAACACTATCGTAAATACTGCGGACGTGCAAGCATGCAGGCCAATCCGTCAGCCGCCGGCCAGGCCGGCGATGATCTCGCGGGCGCCACGCGCCTCCAGGTCGGCGGCCAGGGCCTCGCCGCAGGCCCCGGGATCGGTGCCTGCGAGCTCGGCGCGCAACACCCGCCGTCCGTCAGGTGTGCCCACGAGCGCGCGCAGCAGGAATCCTTGTCCCCGGGGTTCGGCGTAGACCGCCAGCGGCACCTGGCAACTGCCCTGGAGGCGAGCCAGCACCGTCCGTTCAGCGGCGGCCTGGATCATCGCGAAGGGATCGGCGAGTGGACGGATGCGCTCGATGAGCCTGGCGTCTGCAGTGCGGCACTGCAGGCCGATGATCCCCTGCGTCCCCGCCGGCAACCATTGCGGTGAAACCAGTTCACTCGTGATGCGCTGATCCAGGCCCAGCCGCTCCAGGCCGGCGCAGGCCAGGATGATGGCGTCGTAGTCGCCCGCGTCGAGCTTTCCCAGGCGCGTGTCGACGTTGCCGCGCAGATCCAGGACGCACAGATCGGGGCGGGCGGCCAACAGCTGGCATCGGCGGCGCAGGCTGGAGGTTCCCACCCGGGATCCGGCCGGCATGTCGGCCAGGGACACGCCGCCGCGACTGACCCAGGCATCGAAGGGATTGGCGCGCGGCAAGGCCACCTCCAGCGACAGACCGGGGGTTTCCTCGGCCGGCATATCCTTCATGGAGTGCACGGCAAGATCAGTCTCACCCGCCAGCAGGGACGACTCGAGTTCTTTCAGGAACAGGCCCTTGCCACCGATGTCCGCCAATGGCCGGTCGATGATGCGATCACCCCGCGTCACGATGGGCACCAGCTCCACGCGAACGTCCGGGTGCGCCTCCAGCAGGCGGTCACGAACGTGGTTGGCCTGCCACAGGGCCAACGCGCTGCGTCGCGTGGCGATGCGGATCTCCTGGCTCATTGCATGTCCTTCAGCAGGCGGCGCACGGCCGGCAACTGCCGCCGGCTGACCACGGGACGGAGGTCGCAGCCATCGACGATGGCATGCATGCCGCCGTCGCCCGGCTCCAGGCCGCGAACCCGGTCACGTGAAACCAGGGCACTGCGATGTACGCGCAAGAACCGGCCAGGGTGGGCATTGTCGATTTCGGTCAGGGAGTGATCGATCATGACCGTGCGCCCCGGCAGGTAGACCGTTGTGTACTTGTCCTCGGCCACCAGGCAGGCGACATCGTTGAGGTCGATCAGTTCGGTAGCGCCGCCGAGGGTCGCGGCGAGAAATGCCTCCGGCCGCTGCATGCCCAGGAACCGGCGCGCACGCGCCAGCGCCTGCGCCAGGCGCTCGGCGCTGACCGGCTTGACCAGGTAGTCGACCGCCTCGTATTCGAACGCTTCCAGGGCGTGCTCTTCGTAGGCCGTGCAGAAAATCACCGCCGGCGAGGCAGACGCCTGCTTCAGCTCGGCAGCCAGGTCGAGGCCATCCACGCCGGGCATGGAAATGTCCAGCAGCAATACGTCGGGGTCGAGGCGCCGGATCAGCCCGCGCGCCTCGGCGCCGGAGCCGGCCTCGCCGACCACCGCGCAACCGGGCAATTCACCCAGCATGCGGCGCAGGCGCGAGCGCGCCGGCAGTTCGTCGTCAATGACCAGCAGATTGAGCATGGGGCAGGGTCAGCACGGCGTAAAAACGGCCGTCGTCCTTGTGGGTCATGAGGCTGGCCAGCGAACTGTAGGCCAGGACGAGACGCGAACGAATGTTGCCCAGGGCCATGCCCTGTCCCGGCTTGCTGCCGGCGGGCGCCAGGGGGTTGGTTACGGTGATCACCACGTTGCCGCCCTCACGACGGCCGAACACCTGCACGCTGCCGCCTTCCGCGCGCGGCTGGATACCGTGGATCACGGCGTTCTCCAGCAAAGGCTGCAACAGCATGGGCAGCACCGGCTCTTCCCCCGGCAGGTCCCGCATGTCCCAGACCACGCGCAGCCGGTCGCCCAGACGCCGTTCTTCCATGGCCAGGTATTTGCGCGCCAGCGCCAGCTCGTCGTCGAGCGGAATCAGGTCGTCACTGGCGCGCATGCCACCGCGAAACAGTTCCGCCAGATCCTCGGTGGCCCGCTCGGCATTGCGCGGGTCGTCGTGCACCAGGCTGGCGATGGTGTTGAGGCTGTTGAACAGGAAATGCGGCCGGATGCGCGCCTGCAACGCCTCGACGCGGGCCTCTGACTCGGCCAGCATTTCGGCTTGCCAGCGGGCGCGGATGAACAGGTACCGGAACAGCGCCAGGCTGACGATGCCCGCGCCCAGCACGCTACGCACCACGAACTCAGCGAGCGCATCGGGCGCCGGCCCGAAGCCCAGCACCGCGCTGACCAGGCCCGCCAGGTAGCTGAAACCGAAGGCGAAAACCACCACGACGAACCAGGCGCTGACCCAGGCCGCCCGGGTAGACAGGCGCGCCAGCACGCCGCGAAAGGCGCACACGCAGTAGGTGCAGAACAGGCCCAGCGCGAGGGCGTAAGCGAGCAGCCAGGCAGTGACCGTGAACTCGATCGGCCAGCGCGCCCCCAGCAGAACCATCCAGGCCGCCAGCACCGACACGGCAGCCACGCCGAGTACCGCACGCCAGTGACAGAAGCTCGGCGGGCCGGAGCTGCGCTCCAGCGCCGTCCAGGCTGCTTCGCCCACCTGGCGTTCGACGCCGTGCCGTACCATCGGCGGCGCCGTCAGCCCAGCCGGGCCGCCAGGAACCGGCCGATGTCGGCCAGTTCCTCGGGACTGACGGCGTGTGGAATGGGGTAGCTGTGCCACGATACCGGGTAGCCGGCTTGCTGCAGGACACCGGCCGAGTGCTGGCCGGCGGCGAACGGCACCACCGGGTCCTGGTCACCGTGGGCGATAAACACCGGAAGGTCCTGATTGGCCGCTACGGCCTCGGCTTCCAGCCGTTCGGGAAACAGCAGGTAACTCGACAGGGAAACCAGGCCCGCCAGCCGGTGGGGGTGGCGCAGCGCGACATGGAACGCCATGGCGCCCCCCTGGCTGAATCCGGCCAGCACCTGCCGTGAGGGCGGTACGCCCCGCTCGGTCTCGCGCGCCAGCAAGGCGGCGACCTGCGCCGCGCTCGCGGCGATGCCCGCCTCGTCCTGGTCGCGACTGGCCGTCAGGGACGCAATGTCGTACCAGGCGCGCATCGGCATGCCCCCATTGAGGGTCACGGGGCGCACGTCGGCGTGCGGAAAGACGAACCGCACCGAGGCGCCCGGGGGCAGACCCAGCATCGGCACCACCGGCTCGAAGTCATGTCCGTCGGCGCCGAGGCCATGCAGCCAGACCACACTCATATCCGGACTGGAATCCGGCGACGGGCCGGTGGTCACTTCCACGGTTTCCGGCAATGCGGTCGATGGGTTTTGCGGGCCGGACGCACCGGCTGATTCGGGTGTTTGCATGGCGTATAGTCTACCAGTCCACTGCCCTGGCTCCGTACCCGCTGAACCGAATCCATGACCTCCGGCCGATCCTTTTCCCTGCTGTTGACCCTGGCGCTGACCGCAATGTTGTGGGCCTGCGGCAACCGCGGTTCGCTGTACCTTCCGGACGAGACGCCGGTCGAGCCGATCCGGGCCGAGTCACGGGCGGAGTCCATGCCGGTCGATGACCAGGACCCGGCGCAGACCGACGAGGGTCCGGCGGAGGAAGAAGAACGCTCCGACGAATCCGACGACAGCTAGCCGCTTCGTGTCCGTGGGCCTCCGCTTTCACAAGATGCACGGCGCCGGCAACGACTTCATGCTGCTGGACCTGCGCACCGCGGCCGCGCAAGCCGACGGTTCATTCCCCGACCCGGCGCGGGTTCGCGAGTGGTCCGACCGGCATACCGGTATCGGCTTCGACCAGCTGCTGGTGCTGCACGACGATTCACGTACGGACGTTGCCGCGCGCGTGGACATCTGGAATGCCGACGGCAGCCGGGCCGAGCAATGCGGCAACGGCATGCGCGCGGTCGGCCGATTTCTCGCGAACACGTCTCCCACTGCGGACGGCCGCTACACCGTGGCTGCTCCCGTGGCGGACATCGCCCTGCAGACCCTGGACGACGGCCAGGTCAGCGTGGCCATGGGCGAAACCGTATTCGATCCCGCCACGGCGCCGTTCACCGGCCAGGCCGCCGGCGCGGACGGCTGGTACGAACTGGCCCTGGACGCCGACACCGTGCGGTTCGGCGTGGTGTCCCTGGGCAACCCGCATGCGGTCATCGAGGTCGAGAACATCGACCAGGCGCCGCTGAGCACCATCGGCATGGCGCTGCGCGCGCACGCGGCTTTTCCGGCGAGCTGCAACGTGGGCTTCGCCCAGGTGATCGACGGCGAGAACATCCGCCTGCGCGTTCTCGAACGCGGCGCCGGCGAAACGCTGGCCTGCGGTTCCGGGGCCTGTGCGGCCGCTGCGTGGCTGGGCCGGCTGGGGCGGGTCGGTGACAGGGTGCGCGTGGCACAGGGCGGTGGTACGCTGGTGGTCGACACCGACCGGGGGGCCGGGCCGGTGACGCTGACCGGGCCCGCCGTCCATGTTTTCGAAGGGATGATTGAATGAACGACTCCACCCCGCTGAACGCCGAGTCCGTCGCTCAGTACCTGCTCGACCACCCCGATTTCCTCACCCACCACCCCGAAGTGCTCGACCACCTGGTGCTGCCGCACGAAAGCGGCGAAGCGGTATCGCTCATCGAGCGCCAGGTGGACCAGTTGCGCGCGCGCAATGAAAAGCAGGCCAGCCAGCTGAACCAGATCATCAAGGTCGCCGGTGAGAACGAGGTGTTGATGACCCGCCTGCACGAACTCACACTGGAGCTGATGACCATCGGCGACCTGGCCGCCTTCTTCGACCGCCTGGCCGAGGTGTTGCAGGACGAATTCGAGGCGGACGTGTTGAACATCTCCCTGTTCGGCCGCGAGGTCAACGCCGGCGAGAGCACACCATTGTTCAACGTGGACCCGGAAGACCCGGACCTGCAGGCGCTGCGCCCGCAGCTGGACAAGGGCGAAACCTCCTGTGGCCGGCTCAATCGCAACAAGCTCGACGCCCTGTTCCGCAGCCGCGCGCAATGGGTGCAGTCCACCGCGCTGGTGCCGATCGACGACCAGGGCTTCCTGGCCATCGGCAGCAGTGACCCGGCCCGCTTCTACCCGGGCATGGGCACCCTGTTCCTAGATCTGCTGGCGCAGGTGATTCGCACCCGGCTGGCGCTGGAAGTGCCGGAGCAGCAACGCCGCTCAGCCTGATGCCGTCGGCGGCGGCCGCCCCGTGAACGAACTGGACCAATGGCTGCAGCGTTTCGCGCAGCACCTGGAACGGGAGAAAGGCTACTCACCCCGAACCTGTGCGGCCTATGCACGCGACCTGGACGCCTTCCGGGCGTTCCTGGCCGACGAGTCCATCACGCGGCCAGGCCAGGTCACCGAACACCATGTCCGGACCCTGGTCGCGCAACGCCACCGCCAGGGCCTGGGCGGACGTTCCCTGCAACGCATGCTTTCCGCGCTGCGCAGCTTCTATGGCTTCCTGCTGCGCGAAAGCGCGGTGTCGCACAACCCGGCAAAGGGGGTGCGCGCACCCAAATCCGGACGAAAACTGCCGGCGACGCTCGACCCGGACACCCTCGATTCCCTGCTGTCGTTTCCCACCGACACGCCCATCGCGGTACGCGACAAGGCCATGATGGAGCTGTTCTATTCCTCGGGACTTCGGCTGTCCGAGGTCGCGGGGCTCACCTGGGACCGCCTG
Source organism: Gammaproteobacteria bacterium (assembly GCA_030431095.1). GTDB lineage: Bacteria > Pseudomonadota > Gammaproteobacteria > Xanthomonadales > SZUA-36 > Marinihelvus. The sequence goes on from JAUIJU010000022.1 coordinate 37,681, forward strand.
GAACTGGGCTCAGGTATGGTCACCGTCCAGGGCAAGGGGAATCGCCAGCGGATGGTGCCCGTGGGCAAAAAGGCCACCGGCGCCCTGCTGGAATGGCGCCGGGTGCGCGCCGAGATGGCCGATTACAGCGAGCCGCACGTGTTTGTCAGTCGGCAGGGCCGACCCCTGGCGGTGCGCAGCATCCAGGCGCGCATCGGCCACTGGGCCCGACATCAGGGCATTCCACAGCAGGTTCATCCTCACCTGTTGCGCCACAGTTTCGCCAGCCACGTGCTCGAATCCTCCGGGGACCTGCGCGCGGTGCAGGAATTGCTGGGACACGCAGACATCTCCACCACGCAGGTGTACACACACCTGGATTTCCAACACCTGGCGGAGGTGTACGACAAGGCCCATCCCCGCGCCCGCAAGAAACCGCGCGACGATTGAGGAACCGGCGGGTCAGTCGGTTTCGGCGGGACCTGCCTCGAACCAGCGCCAGACCAGGCCAGCCACGGCCGCGCCAACAATGGGGAACACCCAGAACAACCACAACTGCTGCAGGGCGATACCGCCTTCGAACAGGGCCGGTCCCGTGCTGCGCGCCGGGTTTACCGATGTGTTGGTGACGGGGATGCTGATCAGGTGGATCAGGGTCAGGCCCAGGCCGATGGCGACCGGCGCCAGTCCAGGCGGCGCGCGACGGTCGGTGGCGCCCAGGATGATGACCAGGAACATGAAGGTCATGACCACCTCGGTGACCACGCCCTGCGCCATGCCGAAGCCGCCCGGCGAGTGTTCGCCGACCCCGTTGGAGGCGATGTTTTCGAAACTGCCGGCAATGTAGCCGATCAGCCAGGCCGCCAGGCAGGCGCCGATGACCTGGGCGGCAATGTACACCGGGGCATCGCCCCAGCGCGCCCGGCCGGCGACGCTGAGGCCGACGGTGACCGCGGGGTTGAGGTGGCAACCGGAAATGTGGCCGATGGCGAAGGCCATGGTCAGCACGGTCAGGCCAAAAGCCAGCGAGATGCCGAGGGTGCCGATGCCGGCGCCGGCCAGCACGGCGGCGCCACAGCCTCCGAGCACCAGCCAGAAGGTGCCGATCAGCTCGGCCGCGAAACGGTGTGAAAGGCTCATGAGCATTCTCCATCCGGCAGTCACCGAACCCGGGCGCGGCGGCGAGCCACGCACGGCCTCCAGGCGCGCCGGTCAGTCGGGACGTTCACCCAGTCTAGTCGAGGATTGCGCGAAATTCCGCGCCGGGATCACTCGCCGGCGTCGTCCTCCTGGCCGGTGATCGAGCGGCCCAGGCCGGGCGACTCTTCGCGCCACTTTCGTCCGCTGACGATCTGCGCCGCCCTGATGCCCAGCCAGTAGCCGCCGTAGGCGACACCGATCCAGATCCAGGGGTTGCCGGCCACGCTGAGCCAGTACGCGGGCCAGGCGATGGCTGTCACGAAATTCATGACCGACTCGATCAGCAGGTTGACGAACAGGGTAATCAGCGCGCCCAGTTCCAGGCGAAGTGCAATGCTGGCCAGCCCACCGAGGAAATCCGCCACGTCGTCCCACTCGATCAGCAGCCACGTATACAGCGCCACCAGGCCGTAGAAGCCGCCGCCGAAACGAAACCATTTCTCCAGCGCCGGGTCTTCCTTCTGCCGGTTTTCCTTGTCCTTGCGCGCCTTGCCGAGGGCCTGGATGCTGGCTTGCAGGTCACTGAACGTCTCACCTTCCAGCCGACCCCGATAGAGCGCCCACCAAACCATTGCGAAGGCCAGCAGGAACATCGGCAGGCCCGCCGAGTAGAGGGCGCGAAACAGGTCGGCGAAGTTCATGGCGCAAGCCTAAGCGCCTCCGGCGCCCCGGTCCAGCACCGGGTGAGCCCGCTTGTTTTGACGCCGCCGGACCCCGATATCACTTTCTCGAAGCAATCGCGGACTGGGAGTACAGCAACGTGGAGCAATACCGGGGAACGACGATTTGTTCCGTGCGGCGCGGCAGTCAGGTCGTCATGGGCGGCGACGGCCAGGTCACGCTGGGCAACACCGTCATGAAGGCGAACGCCCGCAAGGTGCGGCGACTGTACAAGGGCAAGGTGATCGCCGGTTTCGCCGGGGCCACCGCGGACGCTTTCACCCTGTTCGAGCGTTTCGAAGGCAAATTGGAGAAACATTCCGGCCACCTGGTGCGCGCCGCCGTGGAAATGGCCAAGGACTGGCGCACCGACCGGGTGCTGCGGCGACTTGAAGCACTACTGGCCATCGCCGATGAAAAGGACTCCCTGCTGATTACCGGCAACGGGGACGTCGTCGAACCTGAGAACGGGTTGATCGCCATCGGCTCAGGCGGCCCGTTTGCCCAGGCCTCCGCGATGGCGCTGCTGGCCGAGACCGAACTGGACGCCGAGGCCATCGTGCGCCGCTCACTGGGCATCGCCGCCGACATCTGCATCTACACCAACGACAACCTCGTCATCGAAACGCTGGAAAGCGACTGAGCACGGAATTCGGAACATGTCACAGATGACCCCCCGCGAGATCGTCCAGGAACTGGACCGCCACATCATCAGCCAGGCCGACGCCAAGCGCGCCGTGGCCATTGCGCTGCGCAACCGCTGGCGTCGCATGCAGGTCAGCGAAGACCTGCGCAATGAGATCACACCCAAGAATATTCTCATGATCGGCCCAACCGGCGTCGGCAAGACCGAGATCGCCAGACGCCTGGCCCAGCTGGCCAACGCCCCGTTCATCAAGGTCGAGGCCACCAAGTTCACCGAGGTGGGCTACGTGGGTAAGGACGTGGAGTCCATCATTCGCGACCTGGTGGACATGTCGGTGAAGATGACCCGCGAGCAGGCCATGGAGCGCGTGCGTTCGCGTGCCGAGGACGCCGCCTGGGACCGCATCGTGGACATCCTGCTGCCGCGCCCCCACGGTATCGGCTTTGCCAACGAGCCGCAGCCCGAGGACGATGCCGATACCGCCACGCGCCAGAAGATGCGCCGCAAGCTGCTGGACGGCGAACTGGACGACCGAGAGATCGAATTCGAAGTCTCGGCCAACGTCGGCGTGGAGATCATGACCCCGCCGGGCATGGAGGAAATGGCCAGCCAGTTGCAGGGCATGTTTCAGAACCTGGGCAACCAGAAAACCCAGAAGCGCAGAATGAAGGTCGCCGACGCCTACCCGGTGCTGCTGGAGGAAGAAGCCGCCAGGCTGGTGAACGAGGACGAAATCAAACAACAGGCCCTGGCCAACGCCGAGCAGAACGGCATCGTGTTCATCGACGAACTGGACAAGGTGGCCAAGCGCTCCGAGTACCAGGGCGCCGACGTGTCCCGCGAGGGCGTGCAGCGCGACCTGCTGCCGCTGGTGGAAGGCTGCACCGTGTCCACCCGCTACGGCATGCTCAAGACTGACCACATCCTGTTCATCGCCTCCGGCGCCTTCCACCTGTCAAAGCCGTCGGACCTGATCCCCGAATTGCAGGGTCGCCTGCCGATCCGCGTGGAACTTCGCGCGCTGGATGCCGACGATTTCAAGCGTATCCTGACCGAGCCGCGCGCCTCGCTGACCGAGCAGTACGCGGCTTTGATGAACACCGAGGGCGTCAAGCTGTCATTCAGCGACGACGCCATCCGGCGCATCGCCGAGATCGCCTTCCAGGTGAACGAGACCACCGAGAACATCGGTGCGCGACGCCTGCACACGGTGATGGAGCGCTTGCTGGACGTATTGTCCTACGAGGCCCCGGACCGCTCGGGCGACACCATCGAACTGGACGGCGAGTATGTCGACCAGCACCTGGACGAACTGGCCGGAAACGAGGACCTGAGCCGCTACATTCTCTGATCGCCGCGCCTCGTCGCCACGCCGTCCGCTGCGCCGTACAATGGACCGCTGCGGGCAAGGCGCCCGCCAGTGAGTCCAGGGGACGCCATGACCGACCGCAAGGAACAGACCACCCATTTCGGCTACCGGGACGTGCCGGTGGACGAAAAGGCCTCGCTGGTGCGCGGGGTGTTCGACTCGGTGGCCGAGCGCTACGACGTCATGAACGACCTGATGTCGCTGGGCGTCCACCGGTTCTGGAAACGCCATTTCGTGGCCACTGCCGGGGTCCGCACGGGCCAGGACGTGCTGGACCTGGCCGGCGGCACGGGCGACATCGCCGCCCTGCTCAGCCCGCGCGTCGGCGGCTCCGGCCAGGTGCTGCTGACCGACATCAACGCCGCCATGCTGGGCGTGGGTCGGCGCCGCCTGGAAGACCGCGGCCTGGTGGGCAATATCCAGTATGCCCTGGCCGATGCCGAATCCCTGCCCTTTGCCGGACGCCGCTTCGACGCGGTAACCATCGCCTTTGGCCTGCGTAACGTCACCGACAAGCCCGCCGCGCTGAAAGAAATGCTGCGTGTACTGCGCCCCGGCGGCCGCCTGCACATCCTGGAGTTCTCGCAGGTGCGCGCCGAGCCCCTGCGCAAACTGTACGACGGCTACTCCTTCGGCCTGCTGCCCTTCCTGGGCCGCCACGTGGCCGGCGACCCCGACAGCTACCAGTACCTGGCCGAGAGCATACGCCGCCACCCGCCGCAGAAAGAACTGGCCGCCATGATGCGCGAAGCCGGATTCACGCGCGTCACCTACCGCAACCTGTCGGGTGGCATCGTCGCCATCCACCGTGGCAGCCGTGGCTGAGTACCGCACCCCGTTGCCGGGTCTGCTCGCGGGCGGGCTCGAAGCAGCCGTCAACCGCGTGCTCGCGCTGGACGCCGACGCCGGGGAGCGCCTCGCGCGCCTGGAGGGTAAAGTCGTCCAGCTGGACCTGGAAGGGCTGGGCATCACCCTGTACTTCACTTTTGATTACGGCGCCGTGGAAGTGAACCTGGACAGCGACCGCGCCGCCGACACCCGCGTCAGCGGCACACCCACGGCCCTGTTTCGCCTGGCCGCCCCGCTGGACGGCGACGGCTGGGGCACACCGGGCTCCGGGGTGCGCATCGAGGGCGACGCCACCCTGGCGCGCGACCTGGGCGCGGTGTTCGCTGCCCTGGACCCGGACTGGCGGGCGCCCCTGGACGAGTGGCTGGGCGACACCCTGGGCTTCCAGGTGTCAGCCGGCCTGCGCCGCGGCGCTGAAGGACTGCGCCAGGCTCTGGGCGAGTCACTGGCGATGGCCGGACGCTACCTGAACGATGATTCCGACGCCCTGGCGGGACAGGACGACATCGACGGCTTCAATGATGCCGTCGATGACCTGCGCGACGGCATCGACCGTCTGGAAAGCCGCCTGGCCCGCGCGGAGCGCGACGCGGCGCGGGGCCGCGAATGATCAGCGCCATGCGCCAGTTCCTGAGCCTGCTGCGCATCAGCGCCATACTGGCGCGCTACGGGCTGGGCGACCTGCTTGCCGCCACGCACCTGTACCGGCCCATGGGCTGGGTCACCGGCCTGGTGCCCGGGGCGCGCGATGCCGCCAGCAAACCCCGCGGTGAACGCCTGCGCCTGGCCCTGCAGGAACTGGGGCCGGTATACGTCAAGTTCGGCCAGATCCTGTCCACCCGGCGCGACCTGCTGCCGCGCGACATCGCCGAAGAGCTGGCCCTGTTGCAGGACCGCGTACCGCCCTTCCCCGGGGAAGAGGCCCGGCAGATCGTGGAGCGCGCCTTGCGCCAGAGCGTCGACGAGGCCTTTGCCAGCTTCGACATCGAGCCGCTGGCCTCGGCCTCCATCGCACAGGTGCACCCGGCCACCCTGCCCGACGGCCGCGAGGTCGTGGTCAAGGTCGTGCGACCGAACATGGAAGCGCAACTGCGGCGCGACGTGGACCTGCTCAAGGCCGTGGCGCGACTGGCCGAGCGCTACTGGGACGGCGCCCAGCGGGTACATCCGCTGGAGATCGTCCGCGAGTTCGAAACCTTCGTTTTCGACGAGCTCGACATGCAGCGCGAGGCGTCCAATGCCTCCGCCCTGCGGCGCAACTTCGAGGATTCTCCTTACCTGTACATTCCCGAAGTGCACTGGCCCCTGTGCAAGCAGGACGTGATGGTCATGGAACGGGTTTCCGGCATTCATTCCGGCGACCTGGACGCCCTGCGTGCCGCCGGGGTCGACCTGCCCAAGCTGGCCGTGCGCGGCGTTCGGGTGTTTTACCAGCAGGTGTTTCGGGACAACCTGTTCCATGCCGACATGCACCCGGGCAACATCCTCGTGGACGCGACCCGTCCGGACGACCCGACCTGGATCGCACTGGACTTCGGCATCGTGGCCAGCCTCACGCCGGAAGACCTGTATTACATCTCGGAAAACTTCCTGGCCCTGTTCCGGCGCGACTACCGGCGGGTGGCGCAGTTGCACATCGACTCGGGCTGGGTGCCGGCCGACACGCGCATCGACGAACTCGAAGCGGCCGTGCGCACGGTCGGCGAACCGAACTTCACGCGGCCGCTGAACGAGGTCTCCTTCGGCGAATTGCTGTTCAAGCTGTTCAAGGTGGCGCGCCGCTTCAACCTCGACATCCAGCCTCAGCTGATCATGTTGCAGAAGACCCTGCTGAACATCGAGGGCGTCGGCCGTGACCTGTACCCTGAACTCGACATCTGGGGCGTGGCGCGGCCGGAACTGGAAAAGATTCTCCACGAAAAATACAGCGTCGAAAACGTCGCGAAGGACCTGCGCCGGCAGTTGCCGCGCTGGGTGGCCCAGGCGCCGGACATGCCGAACCTGGTGCGTGACTACCTGGACCAGGCCGTCAAGGGCCAACTGACCACGCGCATCGCCTCCGAGGACCTGGCCAGCCTGCGCGCCGAACACGCGGTTTCGCACCGACGCACCCTGGGCGTACTGGCCGCCGGTGCGATCGGCATCGCCGGCGCGCTGCTGACCGGGCTGCAGACCGGACCCTGGTACCTGGGCGGCCTGTCGGTAATGGGCCTGTCCCTGATGGGGCTTTCGGCCCTGATCTTTTTCCGTTCGGCCCGGCGCTGAGCCGCCCGGCAGACGGGCCGGACAGGCCGCTGCTGCCGACGGGCGAGTCGAACGCGAACGCGGTCTTCACCGCGACCAGACATAATGGCGCCATGAACTGGCTGGCACGCATCGCCTTGTGTGCACTCCTGGCGGTCGGCCCGCGGCCGCTACTCGCCGACGACCGATACCGGGCGCGCTTCAGCGAAGACCTGCGCACGGTGGATGCCGAGCTGTGTTTCCACGGCGATCCGCCCGATCGCCTGTATCGGTCTTCCCGGGCTGCGCCGTACGCCTCGCCGATTCACCGCGGCGGCGTGGACATCGACGTGCGTGAACGCGGTCGGCGCGTGGACCTGCCCAGGCTGCCTCGCGACACCTGCCTGCAGTGGCGCGTCGACCTGGGTCGGGCCGCCGATTCCGCTGACTACCGCACGGCCTTCCGCGCCGGCGACGCGGTGCTCGCGGACACCGGCCTGTGGTTCTGGAAAGGGCCGTGGCGGCGGCCGCTGGTGGCTGAGGTGACCCTGCCGAAAGGGGTCGCGCTGTCGACGCCATGGCCGCCGGACCCACGCGATCCGACCCGCTACAGGCCGCTGCGCACGCCGTCAGGCTGGACCAGCCGCAGCGCCGTGGGGCGATTCACGCAACACCGCTTCGCAGTGCCCGGCAGTGACGTTCGCGTGGCCCTGCTCGGACACCTCGACACCGGGCAACAGGACACGCTGACCCGCTTCATCCGCCGCTCGGTCGACGCGGTCACTCCCGTGTTCGGGCGGTTTCCACGCCGCCACGTGCAAGTCGTGGTGGTGCCGCTGGGGCGACGCGGCGAACCCGTGCCCTGGGCCCACGTGATTCGCGGCGGCGGCCCCTCTGTGCAGTTTTACGTGGACCCGACACGCCCCCTGGCCGAGTTCGACGCGGACTGGACCGCCACCCACGAGTTCAGCCATTTGCTGGCGCCCTACGTGGCGCGGCAGGACCGCTGGCTCTCGGAGGGCCTGGCGTCGTACTACCAGAACGTGCTGCGCGCGCGTGACGGTCGACTGGATGAACGCGAGGCCTGGCAGGCGATGGCCGAGGGGTTTCGGCGCGGTCTGCGCGCGACGCGGCGCGAAACACTGGAACGGGCCATGGAGCGAGGGAGTGGCACGATGCGGGTGTACTGGACCGGCGCGGCCATGATGCTGCAGGCGGACGTCGCGCTACGCCGGCACACCGACAACGCGCAATCGCTGGACACGGCCCTGGCAGGCCTGATGGACTGCTGTTTTTCCGAGGGAAGGCACTGGCGCGCACGGGAACTGCTGGAAACGCTGGACCGTGTGAGCGGTACCGACGTGTTCATGAGCGTCTACCGGGACAACAACGAACGCATGGACTTTCCCGATTTCGCATCCGTCTTCGCGTTCCTGGGCGTGGTCGTCCCTGACGGCGGAATCCGGCTGGAGGCCGACGCCCCCGGGGTGGCCGTCCGGCGAGCGATCATGGAGGCGCCAGGCGGAAGCAGCACGTCTCCAGTTGCGAATGGCGCACGCTGACCGCACCGAGCAGCCCTCCGGGAATGGCGAAGCTGCGCAGCTGCCAGGCCTGTGGCTCATCGTCATCCATGGCCAGCACCGCGGCCACTTCGCCCGGATGCGTGCACACGGTAAACCGGCACAGGGCGTTGGCGATGCCCGAACCGCCGGCTTTGACCACCGCCTCCTTGCACGCCCAGGTATGAAGGAAGGCCTCGTCCAGCCGTTCCGGCTCCTGCTCTTGCAGGGACAACAGCTCGTCCGGGCTGAAGTAGCGCCGCGCCAGCGACAGGGGTTTCCCCGTGCGCCTGCCGCGCGGCTCGAGGTCCACGCCGACGACCGAGCCGGTGGTCACGCCCACCAGGCAGTGGCCGGAACTGGCAGCGAGGGAAAACGCCAGTCCCCCGTCGTGGTGCGCCGGATCCAGCACCGGCTTGCCGCGGTCGGCGCGGGAAATGTGCACGTCCTTGCCCGGCAGGTCCAGGTAGGCGCCGAGCAACAGGCGCAGGTAGAACCGCCTCAGGGTTCGTTGCTGTCGAACCGGAAAATGCGCGGGGTCGATGGTCTCGTCAGGCTGCAGGGGACTGCCCATGGCCGCCAGGTCCACCAGCCAGAGATGCACCGTGCCAGGATCCGGAGGCGACAGCCCACGCAGCGGCAAGCGC
>JAUIJU010000067.1 GCA_030431095.1 Gammaproteobacteria bacterium
GGATGCACGCTCCGAGTCGCAGGAAGTCAACGAATATTTCATCGCCCGCATGGCGCCGACGTTCGAGCGACAGATGTCGGTTCAGACCGAGTGGCTCGAATCCAAGGAGCTGATTACCGCGCGAGGTTTCGCCGAGTTTCGTAACAAGACGCTGACCCTTTACCAGTCACGGGTGCGATCGATGGCGGTCAGCAGCGACGAAGCCTGTCGCTTTCGCCACCCGGACATCGACCTCCGCGGCCGCTGGTACGGTGAGTGTCGGGCCGGGCAGGCCACGGGGCGTGGTTACGGCGTGGCCGGCACGTCTGACGGCGCCAGCGTGGAATACGTCGGTGAGGCGCGCGAAGGACTGGCCGCCGGCACCGGCGCCATGATCGTGAGGCCGGCTGGCGCCACCGGCGCCACCTATTACGAGGGCGCATTCGCCGGTGGCCGACCCGACGGCCAGGTCCGGGTAGAAGCCCCCGGCGAACCCGGACGCTGGCGACGTTACGCCCAGGGGGACGACCTGGGGCGTGGCGAACCCGGTCCGCGCAACAGTTTCGGTTTCAACGGCGCTTCCTCCGCGACCCGCGTGCTGAATCCATGACTTCGCCGGTGCCGTTCCTGTCCTGCGTGCTCGCCACGCTGATCGCGATGAGCATGATGGGGCCCGCCCGGGCGGAGGATCCCCATTTCGAAGCCTTGCGGGGCCTCGAAGAATCGGAGCAGCACCGTCAGCTCAGCCTGATGCTGCTGGTGTCCGCCGGTGTCGACGGGGAACTGATTGTGGCGCTGGAACCGCTGGCCGACGTGGGTGATGCCGACCAACCCTTCCAGCCGGACGACTACACCACGCCGCTCGCACGCATCGTGGATCAGGCCTCGCTGCTGGCGGGCGCCTATCGCCTGTTCCGGTTCACCTCGGTTCACGGCGACGCCGTTCGTGAGCGGCTGGATGTGCTGGAACGAGACGCCGTGGCGAAGGGGCAGGGCATGACGCCCGGTCTCAGCGCCGATACCATCCTGGTGCGCCAGGCCATTGCAGACGCCATGGCGACCGAGTTGCGTGACGAGACCGCGGCGGAGGCGGCGCGACGTTATCGTCAGCACACCGTGGTCTTGCGCAACGCGCTCGAATTCGCTGATTTCCAGGCCGAGCTGGACGCCCTCACCGAACGGGCCATCGCATCGGTTGGCGGCAAGCTGGATGCCTACCAACGCATGTTCGACGATGAGACCAGCACTGGCACCTTCGATCGCCGGATTCGTTCGGCCGAACTGATCTACCTGCCCGAGGGGCAGTTCGATCCCGAGGCGGGCCGTCTGACCGAGGACATGCTGGACAACATGGTGTTGATGGAGAGCGAGCCCCACCGCTGAGTGGATCAGTCGTCGTCGTCGGGGACCGGCGAGGGTGAATCGTCGTGCGCGTTTGGCGCGTCTCGCCGATCCGCTTCGGGATCACCCGGTGCGTCGACCGCTGTGGGATCGTCTTCCGGCGGCTCGGGTCCGAAATTCGGAGAGGGCTCGGGCGCGCGTTCCAGGCCCCGCACCCGGCGCAACTCCTCCAGGGTCAGACCACCGGACCCGACGTCCGTGTCCTCCGCTTCGACGATGCCCACCGGAACTTCTTCGCGCTCACCGCCATCGACATCACCGTCCGCGGGCGGCAGAACCGTGTTGGCGGCGGCGCCCCATCGTCCTGGATCCTGCTCGGGATCCGCTGCGTCCGGGGGAGGCGTGTCGATCGGGCTTTCGCCCGAGGTCAGCCCCTGCTGGCGAAGAAACGCCGCGGCGCTTTGTTCGCTGCCATCCGTGCTGGGGGCGGCCTGGACGGCCGGGTCTTCCTGGTCGGTCCATTCGGGCGCCGCGTGGCGTACCCGAGGGTCGCGTTCGCGCGCCTGATCGCCTGTCTCTTCGCCGGCCTGATCTCCGGTTCCCTCGCGCCCGCCCTCCGAGCCGTTCGCCGCCTGTCGCCCGGACTCATCCGCTGAGCCGTCTTCGTCCTCGCCCTTGCCGGAATCCGCGCCATTGCCAGTCCCGGATTCAGGCCCGGCGCCGGGCTTCCCGCCGGTGGCGCCGGTCTGCGCGGCCTGCGGATTGCCGCCGGCGCCATCCGGGCCGTCCGGCGGCTGCAGAGCGTGTCCGTTCCGCGCCGAAATTGCCGCCGCGGCCGCGGCCTCGCCGTCACGGTCAGCCAGGATGGCGGCCTCGCGATCGTGGTATTCACCGACCAGTTCGGTCCAGGCCTCGGCCTCCTGGCGCATGAGTTCGCCGTCACGCCGCGCTGCGGGGCTGGGGACGAAGGGATAGTCGGTCTCGCGTTCAGCCGGTGTCCAGGGCCCGCGCTGAAGAATGATGCCGCGAAGCTGATTGCGCAGGTGCTTTTGCGATTCCTCGGGCAACTGCCCCATCTTCTGCAGGCGGGTGGCAGGGGCAACCGACGCGGCGGGAAAGGCCGGGCGCTCCAGCTGACTGTCATCGAGTTCCATGAAGCGCCGGTAATTGTCTTCGCTGATGTCGGTTTCGCGGCTGGGATCGTCGCCCGCCTTTTCACCCGTCCCGTCCTGGGCGGCCAGGGGGGGCGCGGTCAGCCAGAGACAGGCCGCCAGGCACGGCAATCTGCGGGACAACAGGGCTGGGCGATCGTGGTTCGTTAACCGGGGCATGGTCGATTTACTCGTCGATTTCCCTTACGACCCGGAATCCGGTGAAATCGTTCCGGTCACCGTTCTTCAGATTGAAGCGCGAAGACAAACGGATGTCGCGCGAACCGGTGACCCAGGAACCCCCGCGGGTCATGTGAGACGAGCAGATGCCACGGGACCACGCGCTGCCATCGGTGGGCGCGTCGAGGTAGGACAGGTTCATGCAGTCGGCGGTCCATTCCGCCACGTTTCCGATCACGTCGAACAGACCGGCCTTGTTGGGGCGGAATGCTCCGACCGGTACTGTGCCCACCGGCACCGGGTCTTCGCAGTCCTCGTGTTGCCAGTCGAACCCGGTCTCCGCACCCGCCACGTTGCCGACCAGGCACACCGCCGCGGGCGACCCGCCTTGCCAGGGACCGGTGGTGTCGGCGCGGGCGAAATACTCCCATTCACTCTCGCTGGGCAGACGGTAAACCTGGCCGGTCCTTTCGCTCAGCCAGGCCACGTATTCCTGCGCGTCGTTCCAGGACACCATCATCACCGGACGGTCGCCGCGTCCCCAGCCGTTGTCCGGCGGACGATGGCTGCATCCGCCCGCCTCCACGCAGGCGTCCCACTGGCCGAAAGTCACCTCGTAAATCCCCGCCGCGAACGGCCGGCTGATGTTGACCAACCGCCGTGGCCGTTCCTGTTCCAGTACCAGGGGATCTTCATCGGAGGCGCCCTGGCGAAAAGCACCCACCGGCATGACGCGCATCTCGGGACAGACGGGGCAGTCGCGAAACGGTTTGCCCGGCGCGAGGGTCAGGCGTTCGATGGCGGTCAGTGCCGCCGTGACGTGTTCACCGCGTGGAAAGGCGTCGATGTAGGCCTGGAAAGCCTCTCGGGTGTCCAGGGACAGCGCGGCTTCGAACGCCTGGTCGTCATTGCCGCGATCCAGCAGTTCCCGCCGGATGCGCTGCGCTTCTTCGATGTGCAGGCCGGCGGGCCATGCCTCGATATAGCGTTCCATCGAGGTCACGCTGCGCGCCGCGCGCGCTTCGGCCCAGGCCAGATTGTCTCGCCGTTCGCGCTCCACGCGTTCGCGTTCCCGGCGGGCGGCCTCGGCATCGATGGCATCGATGCGTCGGTGTGCCTCGGCCTGGTGAAGGCCGGTCGGGAACTGATCCAGGTAGTCCGAGTAGGCGGAGCGCGTGTCCTCGCCGGAAAGCGACTCCCAGGCCCTTTCGTCCAGGATGTCGATCTGAACCTGTGCCTGGGTCGCGTAAATCGAGGTGGGAAAATCTTCGAGAAAGCCACGGTAGCCAAGCAGGGTGTCGGCGTCCAGCGCGGCCTCCCAGCGCGCCTGCTCCTCGCTGGTGGGCGCCGTGACCCGGGGGCCGCGATCGCGTTCTCCGCCCAGGTCCACGTCTTCCAGCCATTCCTCCAGTGGGGCCTCGCGATCGGAAAACAGGAACCATCCGCCCGCCAGCATCAGCCCGGTGACCAGCACGGCGATGGCCACGGGTAGCCAGGGCCGCCGTTCGACAGGACCGTCGTCGCCCGATTCACGGGCCATGCGCAGGCGCCAGTCGACCCGTTCCAGGGCATCGCGCCAGTCGTCCATGCTCGCCGGTCGGCTGCGCGGGTCCAGCCTCAGGCCACGCTCCAGGGCGTCACCCAGGCCGCCGAAACGGTCCAGGACAGAGCGGTCGAAAGGATCCTCCCCGCCCGCCTCGATCGTGTCCAGGCGTTGCCTGGCCGGAGGGGGCGCCTGGCCGGTCAGCCAGGTGAACAGGGTGGCGGCCAGGCCCCATGCATCGGTCCAAGGTCCCGTCGTCGCTCCTTCGTCGTCGAGCTGTTCCGGCGCCCGCCAGTCCATCCCGTTGGATTCGTCGGCGAAACCGTGGCCCGCGGATTCCCCCAGGGACGTAAGCCGGGGTTGGCCCTGCGCGTCCAGGCGCAGCGCATCGGGTGTCACGGCGCCGTGCAGCAGGTTCGCGTCGTGCAGACGCTGCAGACCTTCGGCGGCTTCCAGCAGGGCCGCGCGGACGGCGTCGGGGTCCGGGGAGTGTCCACGCCGGACCCGGACCGCCAGCGGGGCGTCGTCCCGCCATGGCCGCAGCTGATATACAGACCCGCCGGTTTCGAATACCCGGACCACGCGAGGCAGGGCCGGGTGATCCAGCCGTCCGGCCAGCCGCGCTTCGTCCAGGAATTTCCGACGTCCCGCTGCAAAGACGTCTTCCTGGCCAGGCCGGGCGCGTACGCCGCCGGCTTCGTCGCGTCGGCCCAGCGGCGCATCCGGTGCGTACTCCAGCAGTTCGAACGTCGCGTCCAGCGCCGGGTCGGCGGCGCGATAGACCAGGCGGTCACCGTCACGGTACAGGAACGACTGGACCTGCAGGCCTTCGACCTGCAGGCCCGAAGCAAGCGGATTCACGTGACGGGGCCCCTGGCCGGGGTGATGCGCACGGTGGTCTGGGCCGCGCCGAGCAGAATCTTGTCGCCTTCGTCGATGTAAAACACCTCGTCCGGCTGGCAGTGAACGCCATTGACGTACGTGCCGTTACGACTGCCCAGGTCGGAAATGGTCAGCCGGCCACCTTCGCCGACGATGACCGCATGCTTGCGGCTGATGCCCGGTCCGTCCGCGGCCAGCTGTACGCCGGCGCGGCCGATGATGGCCTGGAACTTGCCTTCGCCGATGGTGGTTACGGCGCGCAACGGCCGACCGTCGGCGTGGCTGCCCTCGATACGCAACCAGCCGGCGGTGCCGGGCGGGCGCGTTCCCGGCACGAAGGTCGCCGGTTCTGGCTCGGGGCGCCGGGTAGGATTGGTCGGCAGTCCGGAAGCCGAAAACGTGACGGTCTCGGTCTGCAGGCTGCGGCGAATTTTGTGGCGCTTCTGGGCCTCTGCCCGACGCCGGACCAGGTACCAGAACAACAGCCCGCTGACCAGCGCGGAGAGCAGAAACACCAGGGCGCCGGTGCCTAACCGGGCCTCCTCGAGCAGGCCCTTGAGTCCACCGGGCGACGGGCGTGGCGACGCTGCACCGGAAGCCGGTCGGCTGGTCGGCGCTGCGACGCCACCCACGGGCGCCACCTGCATACAGGCTTCCAGGCGCAGATTGATGTCCATGGCTTCGGCCAGGCGCAACAACTCGTCGTTGAGCACCACGCGGGGCGGCTGGGCGGCATCGATACCTGGTTCGCCGCTGGCCATGACCAATCCAGCCCACTGGCCGCACAGGTCGATCAGCGGACCGGTCAGGTTGGGTACGCTGCCCCCCGCGACCAGGGTCTGCGGCTGCCCGGTGACCTTGCCGGCCACGTTGACGGGCACCCAGAAGGGCAGGCTGCCGCCGGCCATCATTTCGGCCGGGGGAAACGCGGCGAGGCGCAGTTCGTGGTCGCTGTCCGGCGGATTGAAGGTGACCCGTGCCGGGGGGCGCGACAGTCCCTCCGCGGCCAGCAGGGCCAGGCCTTCGGTGGCGGATTCGCGGACGACGCGTGCCGGGAGGCCGTCGCGCAGCAGGTCGGTGCCACCGTCCATGACAAACAGTTCACCGTCGTCCGCCACGAACGCCGCCGGCACAATGACCAGGCCTTCGCCGGTGCTGTTGCGACCGATCACCACTCCGGTCGTCGGCAGAACCCGCTCGGGACCCAGCGACCGCACCACCAGCACGACCTCGTCCGGCATGCTCGCACGGTTAGGAAGCTGCGCCATGACATCAGGCGAGGAGGCCAGGCCGGCGAGCAGGGCCGTCAGCATGGCCAGCGTGATGGCGCCGAAACGGTTCATCGTGCGTAGAGCCGATTGATCAGGTTGTCCAGACAGTATTGCCCGGCCCGGTTCAGGGTCTTCTCCTCGCGCCCCTGCACCAGGTTCTGCAGGAACACCAGGATGGCGGCCATGACCAGCGCCAGCAGCGTGGTGCTGAAGGCCACGCCCAGTCGCTGGGTCACCTCGTAGAGCAACTCGGGACTTTCCACGTTGGCCCGGTCGCCGGCATAGTTCAGCGCCAGCATGATGCCCACCACGGTGCCGATAAAGCCCAGCGATGGAATCAGCCAGGTGATGTAGCGAATGATGTTGTAGCGCAGGTCCAGTTCGTGAAGAAACAGTTCGAGGCTGGAGTTGAGCAGCGCGTTGGTCTGGTCGACCGATCGGCTCAGGTTGAAATTGAGCACCAATCGTTCGATCAGCCGCGGCACGAAGCAGACCTGGCGGTAGCGACTGCTGCGCACTTTCTTGTAGATGGGCGTCATGTCCTCCCCGGGACGCAGCACGGTTTCGTCATCCTCTGGCAGGTAGTCCCGATCGAACTGGTTTTCTTCGATCAAACCTGCGCGCCAACGAATGAACACCTCGCCAAGACCGGCGAAAAAGGCCAGCCACAGGACGTTCTGCACGGTGAACGGCCAGGAGGCCCGGTTCACGTCCAGCAGGATGGCGGCCGCGGTGTCAGGCAGGACGCGCGCCAACAGGGCGATCAGCAACACCGCCGCCGCCAGGCTGACCGCCAGGCACAGGATGCGCAATCGGGCTTCTCCGCGGTGATTCATGATGGCGGCTCCTCGATGTCCCCGGTGCCCGGATTCCGCCGGGGTGTTGACAAGGTGGGTTCGTCTTCGCGGTTACGCAGCATGTAGCGGCCGGTGCGGGTGTCGAACTTGGCCGATTCCGGTTCGGGCGCCAGGCGTACATCCACGTTGTCGCCGAACAGGCTGACGATGCGTTCCGGCTCCACCTCGATGTCGCCGAACCGCAGCAGGTCCCCGGTGCACACGGCCACCAGTCGGGCGCGCACCCAGTGGC
>JAUIJU010000023.1 GCA_030431095.1 Gammaproteobacteria bacterium
GAAAGGCGACGGAAGGGAGCCTACGGAGGCAGTCTTAAGGCAACCTTAAGAGCTGCCCGCCCTGGTGAAACAACACGCCACCTCGCTCACCCTTCGCTGGAAGGGTTTCCCGACACTTCTGCCCTCGCCCTACGGGCTCCTCGCTGCGCTCGTCGTGAAAAATTGCTTCTGGCAATTTTTTCGAACCCCAGGCAATTCTGCGAATCGCCAGTTCAACGCCTCCGCCGAGCAAGCCAAATAAAAAACCCCGCACGAGGCGGGGTTTCCTATTTGGCGCGCCCGAGAGGATTCGAACCTCTGACCCCTGCCTTCGGAGGGCAGTACTCTATCCAGCTGAGCTACGGGCGCTTGTCGATCGGTATTTTGAAACCGGAATCACCGGTTCCCGGGGCGTGGCATTTTAAGTCTTTGTCACCTCGATCACAACGTGGAAAGGTTTCAGCGCGTAGGCGTTGCGGCTATAATGCGCGGCTTGTTCGAGGGTGCGTGACACCCCTGGGGTTCGAGGCGCGATATGAGCGACACAGACGACATTTTCCTCAAACGATTCAGCCTGGTGATCGCCATCCTGGTGGGCATCGCCATCGTGTGCCTGGTCATTGCCGGGCGCTACGCCGTCTCGCCGGACGACGCCGTGAATCCCAGCCGCGTGACGCTGGCGAACGACCGTACGCTGCCGGTGGGCGCGGTGCGCACTGAGATTACCGAAGCCGACCTGGCCACGGCGGCGCCGGTGGCGCCCGAACCGGTGGACCCGGCCAGCATCGACGGCGCAGCCGTTTACACCACGGTGTGCTCCATGTGCCACGCCGCCGGTGTCGCCGGTGCGCCCATTCCGGGCTCCGACCTGTGGGCCGAACGTGCCGCGAAGGGCGAGGAAGAGCTGGTCCACAACGCCATCAACGGCCTGAACGCCATGCCGCCCAAAGGCGGCCGCCTCGACCTGTCCGACGCGGAAGTCATCGCCGCCGTGGAGCACATGCTGGCCCAGTGAGGCCGGCGCCGGTGCGCGGCATTCCG
Source organism: Gammaproteobacteria bacterium (assembly GCA_030431095.1). Lineage (GTDB taxonomy): Bacteria > Pseudomonadota > Gammaproteobacteria > Xanthomonadales > SZUA-36 > Marinihelvus. The sequence continues at coordinate 1,021 of JAUIJU010000023.1, forward strand.
ACCGCCTTTTCGCGACGCCTCGTCGCGCCTTTCCTGCTGGCGACCCTGGCCGCCGGCTGCGCCGAACCACCGGGCACGGCCACGCTGACCGAATGCCCGGTCGACGCCACACCGTTACACACCATCCAGGGTGACGACTGGACCTCGCCGCTGACCGGCCAGGCGCTCGCGGTCACCGGCGTGGTGACCCTGTCCACGGACACCGGGCTGTATATCGAGTCACTGGAACCCGACGACGACCCACGCACTTCGGAAGGCCTGTTCCTGGCCGTCGACCGCGCCCCGTTCGACACCGGCGCCGTGGTCACGGCGCACGGTCGCGTGGCTGAACTCGGCGAACGCCGTGACACCCAGACAGCCTTGCGGGACCTGACCTCCCTGGCCGCCTGCGGTGCGCCCCGGGCCCGCCCGGAGACACGCGCATCGCTGCCCCTCGACAACCGCGAGCGGGAGTCCCTTGAAAGCATGCGCATCGCCCTCGACAGCGCGTCGGTGGTCACGGATGTCTACCGGCTCGACGAGGGTGAATTTCGCATCGCCCTGGACGGACCGCTGCCACAACCCACCGAGGTGGCGCGACCCGGACGGGAGGCTCAGCAGCAGCAGCGCAGCAACCGCTCGCGGGAGCTGTTCTCGCAACTGGACCCGGGGGACACCGCCGTGTTCGCGGTGGGTGACGAATTGCTTTCCGACACCGGCGTGCTGGGCCATGACGGCATCGGACCCCGCCTGCTGCTGGAAACACCGGCCCGGCTGATGCGCGAACCGCTGACCACGGTGCCGGCACCCGCCCGCGGCGTGGTGCGGCTCGCCTCGCTGAACCTGCAGAACTACTTCAATGGCGATGGCCGGGGCGGCGGCTTTCCGACGCCCCGCGGCGCCGACAATCCGGACGCCTTCAGCGTCCAGCGCGCCCGCCTGCGTGGCGCCGTCGAGCACCTGCAACCCCACGTGCTGGCGGTGATGGAACTGGAAAACGATGGCTTCGGACCGCACAGCGCAGCACAGGACCTGCTCGCAGACCTGGCAGACGCCACCGGAGGCGAGTGGGCCGTGGTCGAACCGCGTGCCGCTCGCGTGGGCACCGATGAAATCGCCGTGGGGTTGTTCTACCGCCGGGACCTGCTGGATGCCAGTGGCCCGGCCTGGATGCTCGATGCCGCCCCCTTCGACCTGCTCAGTCGCACCCCGCTGGCGCAGGTGTTCACAACCCGCGACGGTGGCCCCTTCCTGGTCAGTGTGAACCACTTCAAGTCCAAGGGGAGCTGCCCGGATCACGGGCGGGACCAGGACCAGAACGATGGACAGGGCTGCTGGAACGCCGCTCGCGTGGCCGCGGCCCGTGCCCTGGCGCCCTGGGTAGCGCAACTCGCGGACGACGGCGCCCAGGGGCGGGGCATCATCCTCGGCGACCTGAACGCTTACCGCATGGAGGACCCGGTGCGCCAGTTGCTGATGGCCGGGTTCGCCGACCTCACCGCGCCGGTGGGTGAGCGCCACCGTTACAGTTACGTCTATCGTGGGCAATCCGGCACCCTGGACCACGCCATGGCCACCCCGGCCCTGGCGGCTGCCGTGGCCGGGGTGCGCATCTGGAATGTCAATGCCGGCCAGCCCCGCCGCCTACCCCTTGAACCGGCCTGGTTGGGTGCCTCGGATCACGACCCGGTGATCGTGGACCTGCGGCTCACCCAGTTGTCGACGTCGGATTGAATCCGCGGGAAAACCGACGCAAAGGTCGCGGCGCATTCGTCCCGCACGTCCGGCCAGATCTCACCCACTCGGTCCAGGGGATTGGCGCGCCTCAAGCGCCGCCCCAGCCCGGCCAGGGAATGCAGCAACTCCTGCTCCTCGCGGTAGGCGGCGAACAGACCGCGCTGTTCCGCGTAACTCATGAACCGTGAAAGCGATTCGGGCACGAGTTCCGCGTTGCGCACCAGCAGGTCCCGGAGGCGCCTGTCAAAGGCCTCCAGGCTGCCTTCCGCCCAGTCCGACCAGTGCCGCGCCAGTTCGTGATCGAAGGCCACGTCCACGATGATGCCGGCGTAGCGCCGAAACGGCCGCGGAAAACAGGCGAGCAGAGCCTTCACCTGCCGGTCGTGGTCGGTGGTGCGGTCGATGTGGCGGTGCAGGCGGATTCCCAGGGTCACCGGGGGCGGGTATCGCCGCAGGGCGCGCAGGCCGCGCACGTGATCGCCCAGCAACCCGCCCAGCATCAGTCCCTCGTCACGGCGGGCGAGGAACGCGTGGGCAAGGTAATTCATGGCGCGCACCCTACCACAGGGCCATGTCGGGAACATGGGCCCCCGGTCACGGTTTCGGCTGGCCCGCCCGGCGCTCTGGCTCGCCGGGCGGGCGCTACGGTATCATGCCCGCTCACCTGCGACGCGGCCCAGCGGATGTCCCCGACCACGCCTCCCTTTCACCCCGATGCGTTCCCCGATGAACGCGCCGAGCTGTACCTGCGTGGCCCGGCCGGACGGCTGGAGTGCCTGGTGGATGTGCCGGAGGCCGAAGAGGCCCGGCCGGCTACCTTCGTGATCTGCCACCCACACCCCCAGCACGGGGGCACCATGCACAACAAGGTGGTGACGATCATGGAGCGATCCATGCGCGAACTCGGGCTCAACACCGTGCGCTTCAACTTTCGCGGTGTGGGTGAAAGCGAAGGGCAGTACGACGACGGCTACGGTGAAACCGATGACCTGTTCGCGGTGACCGAGTGGGTGCGCCGCACCCGGCCGGACGACCAGCTATGGCTGGGCGGCTTCTCCTTCGGTTCGTACATCAGCCTGCGCGCGGCGCAAAACCTCAAGCTGGGCCAGCTGGTGTCCATAGCCCCGGCGGTCTCGCGCTTCAGCTTCGCCGACCTGCAGCACCCGGGCTGCCCGTGGCTGGTCATCCAGGGTGACGAGGACGAGGTGGTGCCCTTCGACGAGGTGCGTGACTGGGTGGAGACCGTGGAGCCGGCGCCGGATTTCGTGGTGATGGAACGCGCCGGCCACTTTTTTCACCGGCGGCTGATGGACCTGCGCGGCCTGCTCAAGAACGGGGTCTCGGCGCAATTGCCCGAACGGTTCCACGACACCGGCTGAGCGCCAGGCAACGCCCGTGACCTCACCCCTGGAGCGCTACCAAGCCCTGCTGGACAGCGGCGCCTATCGCCCGGATCCCGAACAACGCAAGGTGGTCGAGGCGCTCGATCGCCTGCATGGTCAGCTCGTCGACGTCCAGCCCAGCCCCTGGTGGCGCCCCTTCACCGACGACCCCACCCCGCGCGGCCTGTACCTGTGGGGCGGCGTCGGCCGGGGCAAGACCTGGATGATGGACCTGTTCCACGACACCCTGCCCTTCGAGGAGAAGCTGCGGGTCCACTTTCATCGCTTCATGGCGCGGGTGCACGACGAATTGCGCCAGCGCCAGCACGAACGCGACCCGTTGCCCGCCATCGCCCGCGGCTGGGCGGGCCAGGTCCGCGTGTTGTGCTTCGATGAATTCTTCGTGTCCGACATCGCCGACGCGATGTTGCTGGCCGGATTGCTCGAAGCCCTGTTTCGCCAGGGCGTGACCCTGGTCGCCACCTCCAACATACCGCCCCGCGACCTGTATCGCGACGGCCTGCAACGCGCGCGGTTCCTCCCCGCCATCGACCTGATCGAGCAACACACCCAGGTCATGGCCATCGGCGGCGATCGCGATTACCGCCTGCGCCTGCTGGAGCAGTCTTCGCTGTACATGCATCCGCTGGACGACGCCGCCGAGACGCACATGGCGCGACGATTCGAGGCCATGGCCGGCGGCTGCGACTTGCCGCGGGTGTTGCGCGTGAACGAGCGTGACCTGCTGGCGCGGCAACGTGGCGACGGTGTCATCTGGTTCGATTTCGCCGAACTGTGCCAGCGCCCGCGCAGCACCCTGGATTTCATCGAGATCGCCCGCGCCTTCAACACCGTACTGCTGTCCAACGTCCCCGTCATGACCGCCGACACGCCCGATGCCGCCCGGCGCTTCATCAATCTCGTGGACGAGTTCTACGACCGCTCGGTCAAACTGCTGATCAGCGCCGAGGCGCCCATCGATGACCTGTACACGGGACAGCGCCTGGCCTTCGAGTTCGAGCGCACCCGCAGCCGCCTGACCGAAATGCAAAGTCACGAGTACCTGGCGCGGGCGCATCTACCATAGGCGGGGGATAAGAGACACGGAGGCATGGGGTCAGAGTAAAGTGCCAGAGTAAAACCATGGCGGTGCGGTGGCCACGGGCCAAAACCCTGGGGTTTTACTCTGGCACTTTACTCTGACCCCATCACTCTGCCCCATCACTTTCCGGGCAAAAGAAAGGACCGGTAAGGGGTCAACCGGTCCTTTCAGTGAGATCCGGTGCAAGGGGAACACCGGCCTCGTGCCATTCACGGCGCAAGGGGGGCACCGCGAACGAACAAGTGGATTTTGTCGCTTGTTATGAAACGCGTCGTTGCATTAAGTGTAAACCAAAAATATGAATTTTACCTGAGTGTTGTCAAGGGCAAACGCCACTTGCCCGCAACCCCTTGAGTCTCCTCGCGAAGATACGGAATCGTGCCAATTCTCGGCGCCGGCAGCAACCTGTCCAGGGTGGCCTGGTTGCCTTCCAGCTCCGGCATGTCCGGCACGAGCCGGTTGGCGACCCATCCCACCAGTTCGAACCCGTCGCGGTGAATTTGTTCCGCGCTCAGTAGCGCATGGTTGATGCAACCCAATCGCAGGCCCACCACCAGCACCACCTGGCGGGTGAAGGTCTGTGCCAGGTCGCGCAGCAGGCGCTTGTCGTCCAGCGGCACGCTCCAGCCGCCAATGCCCTCGACCAGCAACCAGTCGGCCTCGAGATCCTCCTGCACGGCACCGATGCGGTCCAGGTCGATTTCCGTCCCCGCCGCCATGGCCGCCAGGTGTGGCGCCACGGCCGGTTCGAAGGCATAGGGATTCACCTGTCCGTAGGGCAACTCGACATTGGCGGCACGCATCAATGACAGGGCGTCCGCGCTGCGCAGGCCCTCGCCGGTGCGCTCGCAGCCCGAGGCCAGGGGTTTGAGTCCGGCCACGCGGTATCCCTGGTCCGCCAGGTGACGCATCAGGTCACTGGTGGCCAGGGTCTTGCCGATTTCGGTGTCCGTACCGGTAACGAACCAGGTGTTCATGATCGATGTTTTCCCTTGCGTAGTGAATCGATGGAAAAAGTGGCTTCCTCGCCATGCGGTGTGCGCACGGGCTGACCTTCGGGCGGCGCGAAGGCGGCGCCGTAGACGACTTCGTAGCTGGCCGGATAGCGCCCCTCGCGGCAGAACGGTTCGTAAGCCCGGACCACGCGGCGAATCCGACCCCTGCCGGTCAGTCCACGCGGGCGGTCGGCGGCGGCGTTCGTCGCGCCGATGGCCTTGAGTTCACGCATCAGCGTGAGCACGTCACGATACTCCAGCACCAGCATTTCCATGTCCATGACCGGGTCGCGAAAACCGGCGGAAACGAGGGCATCGCCGATGTCGTGCATGTCCGCGAAACGGTTGACGTGGGGCCGCTCATCCGCCGCTGACCAGGCCGCGCGCAACTCGTGCAGGGTGTCGGGTCCGAAGCTCGTGAACAGGAACAACCCACCGGGACGCAGCACGCGGCGCACTTCGCCGAACAGGTCCGGCTCCCGCGCGCTCCACTGCACCGCCAGGCTGGAGAACACCAGGTCGAAGCGTCGCGCCGCGAAGGGCAGCCGGTGCATGTCCGCGCAGACCGCCTGCGGCGCGACGTCACGCTGCAGGGTTCGCGCGAGCATCGCCGGGGAACGGTCGAGGGCCACGCGATGCGCGCCAGGAAAACGCCCCGCCAGTTCCCGGCTGCCGCGACCCGTGCCGCAGCCCAGGTCCAGAACGCGATCCGGCGCCAGCTCGAAATAGTCCACCCGTTCCAGCAGGCGTGATTCCACCTCCTGCTGCAGGACGGCGTTGGCATCGTAGCTGGGGGCGGCCCGGTCGAAAGCGCGGGCCACCGCGGCGGGGTCGAGCTCAGTCAGGGTCATGAATCGAATCGAGAAACCATTGCCGGGTCAGATCGAGCAAAGCGTCCTGGTGGCTGACGAACGGCGCGTGACCGGCGCCGGGCAGGCATGATACACGCCCGCGCGGCTGATTGCCCGCGGCCCACCGCGCCGCGCCGGGAGGGCACAGGCGATCCCGTTCACCGGTCAGCCACAGGGTCGGGCAAGTGACGCCGGGCAGCATGTCGCGCTGATCCGTCGAACGCAATACCGCCAGGGCGTCGAGCAATGCCGCCGGGGAGGGCGGCGGCACGGCGTGACATCGGTGCTGCAGAATACGCAAGGTGTCTCTTGCCTGATCACTGCCCAGGACCTGCAGCGCCAGGAAGCGCTCCAGGGTGGCCCTGGGGTCGTCGGCGCAACCTTGCTCGAACGTGGCAAAACGTGGCCCCGGCATGGCGCAGGGCCAGTCGCGCCCGGCCACGAAGCGAGGCGTGGCGCCCACCAGGACCAGGCGCCGAACATCCGACGGTGACGCCGCGGCGGCCAGCGCCACCTGCGCGCCCAGCGACCAACCCAGCCAGCAGGCACCGGGGAAGCGCTCCCGCCATTCGGCCGCCAGCGCCTCCACGGTCCAGCCCGGGCGCCGCGGTGCTTCACCGTGACCCGGCAGGGCCAGCGCCCGCACCTCGAAGTCGCGCTGTAGCGCCGTGGCAAATCCGCCCCAGACGCCGGGGTGCATGCCCCAGCCGTGCACCAGGACGAGTGTCGGCCTGGGTGCCGCCGGCCGGTCCGTGCCCGCGGACATGCTCAGCCGGTCACGCTCGCGCCGGCAGTGCCGGATGCCCCGGCCGCGACCAGGGCATCCAGCAGACCTTCCACGGCCGCCGCGTCGTGTTCGGCACTCAGGGTGATGCGCAGCCGGCTGGTGCCCGCGGGTACCGTGGGCGGGCGAATGGCGGTGACCAGGTAGCCGGCCGCCTCCAACTGCGCCGAAAGCGACAGGGCCGATGACTCGGTGCCGGTGACCAGGGGTTGAATCGGCGTCCGTGAGGGCAGCAATTCGATCCCGCGCCGGGCCGCACCCTCGCGAAAGAACGTGATGCGACTGGCCAGGCGCCGGCGCAACGTACCCTCGCGGATCTGCGCCAGGGCGGCCAGGGCCGAGCTGGCGGCGGCCGGCGGCAGCGCCGTGCTGTAGATCACGCTGCGCGCGTGGTTTTCCAGGTGTTCGACCAGGGCGCGGCTGCCGGCGATGAATGCTCCGGCGACGCCGAAGGCCTTGCCCAGCGTACCGACCAGCACCGGCGCCCGCTCCGCATCCAGGCCCAGCTCCTCGCAGGCGCCCGCGCCGCCCGCACCCAGCACACCGATACCGTGCGCATCGTCCACCACCAGCGTGGCCGACTGCTCCCTGGCCACGTCCGCCAGCTCGGCCAGCGGCGCGATGTCGCCATCCATGGAGAAAACGCCGTCAGTGACCAGCAGGCGCAGGCCCCGGGCATCGGCAAGCCGCCTGGCCGCCGCAGCGGTATCCACGTGGGCATAGCGTTTCAGCGCGGCGCCGCAGAGCCGTGCGCCGTCGATCAGGGACGCATGGCACAGACGGTCCTGCACCACCGTGTCGCCGCGCCCGGCCAGCGCAGTGGCCACGGCCAGGTTGGCCAGGTAGCCCGAACCGCACAGCAGCACCGCCTCGCGGCCCAGGAAATCCGCCAGTTCCCGCTCCAGTTCCGCGTGCACCGGCTGGTAGCCGGTCACCAGCGCCGAGGCGCCGCTGCCCGCCCGCCCCGGCGTGGCCGAAGCGGCCAGGCCCAGGTAGTCATTGCTGCTGAAGTTGTGCAGGATGCGCTCGCCGGCGCGCACGCGCCCACCGGGGAGGGGCTCCAGCGGTCGGCGGCGACGCGCCTGGTGGAGGTGGTCACGGCGCCGCCGCGCCGATTCCAGGCGCTGGGCCAGGGATTCAGGCGGCCGATTCACTCCGCGCCTCGGCCGCCTCTTCACCACGCACCGGGGCGCTTTCCCCGGGCGCGGGCCGCAGGCCGAGACGCTCGAGCAACGCCCGATCGCGTTGCGCGGCGGGGTTGTCGGTGGTCAGCAGGCGGTCACCGTAGAAGATGGAGTTGGCGCCGGCCAGGAAACACAGGGCCTGCAACTCGTCGCTCATCTCCGTGCGTCCGGCGGAAAGGCGCACCACCGAGGCAGGCATCACGATGCGCGCCACGGCAATGGTGCGCACGAATTCCAGCGGGTCCAGGTCGTCCACCTGGTCCAGCGGAGTGCCGGGCACGCGAACCAGCTGGTTGATCGGTACGCTCTGCGGGTGCTCAGGCAGATTGGCCAGCTCCACCAGCAGGCCGGCGCGGTCGTCACGCGACTCGCCCATGCCCACGATACCGCCGCAACAGACCTTCATGCCGGCTTCGCGAACGTGGCCCAGGGTGTCCAGCCGGTCCTGGTAGCTGCGGGTGGTGATCACCTCGCCGTAATATTCCGGCGAGGTGTCGAGGTTGTGGTTGTAGTAATCCAGCCCCGCCTCGCGCAGTCGCTCCGCCTGCGCCGCGTCGAGCATCCCGAGGGTCAGGCAGGTTTCCAGGCCCTCTTCGCGCACCGCGTGCACCATGTCGATCACGCGGTCCAGGTCGCGATCCTTCGGCCGCCGCCACGCGGCGCCCATGCAGAATCGGGTGGCGCCGCCCTCGCGGGCCGCACGCGCCGCGTCGCGTACCTGCTCGAGCTCCATCAATGCCTCGCGCTCCAGTCCCGTGTCGTAGCGAACGCTCTGGGGGCAGTACTTGCAGTCCTCCGGACAGGCGCCGGTCTTGATGCTCAGCAAGGTGCTGATCTGTACTTCGTCAGCCGCAAAATTGCGGCGATGCGCCGATTGCGCACGAAACAGCAGGTCATTGAACGACAGGTCGAAGAGCCGAAGGACTTCGTCCCGGGTCCAGTCATGTCGGATGACGGCAACGGGGGTGGTCATGGACGATGCGCTCATGGGCGGCAGGAAGACTGGGCAAGCAGTATCGGGAGGGGGCCGAAGGCTGTCAACCGAGTCGACCGGGTCGTGGCGAGGAAACGGGGTACATCGGGGGTGGTTTCCGGGCGCGTGCCTGCTGTGCGGCGACCCTTCCGGTCCACAGGCCCTGTGCAGGCACTGCCTGGCCGGTCTGCCCGGCCCCGGTACGGCCTGTCCGCGTTGCGCCATGCCGCTGGGCCGCGCCGGCATGGCGTGCGGCGATTGCCTGCAGCAGCCACCTGCCTGGCGACTGGCCACCGCGCCGCTGCGCTACGACTTTCCGGTGGATCGGCTGGTGCAGGCCCTCAAGTACCGTCGCGACCTGGCGGCCGGTTCCGCCCTGGCCGCTGCCATGCTCCGTGGACCCCTGCCGGACGTCCCCCGGGAGCTTACCCCTTGGCTGGTGCCGGTCCCGCTGCACTGGACGCGCGCCCTGTGGCGCGGATTCAACCAGGCCACGGAACTGGCCCTGCTGCTGGCGCGCGCCACCGGCTGGCCGCTGCGCCACCGCTGGCTGCGGCGCCGGCGGCGGACGCCTCCGCAATCTGCCCTGGCCCTGGCGGACCGGCAACACAACCTGGACGGCGCATTCCGCTGGCATGGCCCAGCGCTGGACGGTCGGACCATCGTGCTGGTGGACGATGTCCTGACTTCGGGCGCCACGGCCGGCGCCTGCGCCAGGGCGCTGACCGGCGCGGCCTCGGTCGACCTGTGGGTGGCCGCACGCGCGCTGGGCTGAGGCTCAGTCGGCAAGCAGCGCCCAGCGCTCGTGATCGCGCCAGCGGCCGTTGATGCGCAGGAAGCGCGGCGAGTATCCCTCGCATTCGAAGCCCAGGCGTTCCACCAGCCGCACCGAGCTTTCGTTGCCGGGCTGGATATTGGCCTCCAGGCGATGCAGCCCGAGGTGGTCGAAAGCGTGGCGGATCACCAACTGGAGACCCTCCTTCATCAGGCCGCGGCCCTGCATGTTCACCACCGCGTAATAGCTCAGGTAGGCGCTGCACAGGGCCTCGTAGCTGATGATGTTCAGATTGGCCACACCACACAACGCGCCGTCGTACCGACGGCGGATCAGGAAGCCTGCCTCGTTGTCGCGTTTCACCCGCTCCAGGTAGCGCCGCCAGGCGGTCATGTCGCAGGGTGCGCTGACCCAGGGATGATGAAAGTGCCGGCTGTCACGCATCAGGCGGGTGACTTCGCCGCCATCGGCCTCGGCCGGGTCCTGCAGGCGAACGCGCCGGGACTCGGCGGGCGTGCGCGAGAGCAGGGCCATCAGCGCAGCCCGGTCTCGGCGACGATGCCCAGGAACAGGACGAAGCCGACCCAGTTGTTGTTCAGGAAGGCACGGAAGCAGGCCTGGCGGTCCCGGCGCCGCGTGGTCCACAACTGGCGGGCGAACAGCACCGCCGCGGCCGCCACGGACAGGAACCAGGGCCAGTGCCAGCCCTGCACCACGCCCAGCGCCACGCACAGGGCGATCATCACCAGCTGCAGCGCGCCGATGACCTGCAAGTCGTGCCGGCCGAACAGGATCGCGGTGGATTTCACGCCGATGCGCAGGTCGTCATCGCGATCGACCATGGCGTAAAACGTGTCGTAGATCACGGCATAGAAGACGTTGATCAGCAGCAGCGCCCAGGCCAGTCCGGGCACCGTGCCGGATTCCGCCGCGAACGCCATCGGGATACTCCAGCCGAACGCCATGCCCAGCACCACCTGGGGCAATTCGACAAAGCGCTTGAAGAAGGGATAAGTCAAGGCCAGCGCGGCACCGGCGAACGACAGCTTGATGGTCAGCGCGTTGGTCAGCAGCACCAGCGCGAAGGCCAGCCCCAGCAACACGCCCAACAGGGCGCGCGCCGCGCCCGGGGTCAGTTCGCCGGCCGCCAGCGGCCGCTCGCGCGTGCGTTCCACGTGCGGATCGAAGTCGCGATCGGCCAGGTCGTTCATGACACAGCCAGCGGCGCGCATGACCACCACGCCGGCCAGGAAGATCGACAGGTTCTGCACGCTGGGGACGCCCTCTGCCGCCAGCCACAACGCCCACAGGGTGGGCCACAGCAGCAGCAGGATGCCGATCGGCCGATCGAACCGCATCAGTCGCCAGTAGGCGCCCAGACGTCGGTCCGGCAAGGCGGGGCCAAGATCACTCATAGGCGCATTTTAGCGCCTGCGGGGGGCGCAGCGCCTCCCTGACTGCACGCCGACGGGCCAGGCATTACAATCCGCCGCTTCGACGCATGAGCCGCAGGCTGCGAGTATCCATGGAACTGATCGATATCGGCGCCAACCTCACGCATGACAGCTTCGACGACGACCGCGAGGCGGTTCTGGCCGCGGCCCGGGCCGCGGGCGTGCGGCAAATGGTGGTCACCGGCGCCAGTTTTGACGGCAGCCGACAGGCGCTGGACCTGGCCCGCGCACACCCGGGTGTGCTGTTCGGCACCGCCGGCGTGCACCCGCACCGCGCCGCCGACTGGAACGACGCAGGCGAAGCCTTGCTGAGAGAATTGCTCGAGGCGCCCGAAATGGTCGCCGTGGGCGAGGCCGGTCTGGATTACTTTCGTGATTTTTCACCCCGACCGGACCAGCACCGGGCCTTCGCGGCCCAACTGCAAATCGGCGCCGACAGCGGCCTGCCGCTGTTCCTGCACCTGCGTGAAGCCCACCAGGATTTTCACGCGATGCTGCGCGAATGGCGTGACCGCCTGTCGCAAGTCGTGGTGCACTGCTTCACCGGCAGCCGCGAGGAATTGCACGCCTACCTCGACCTGGACTGCCACATCGGTATCACGGGATGGATCTGCGACGAACGACGCGGCACCCACATGAAGGACTACCTGGGCGAGATCCCGGCCGGGCGCCTGATGATCGAGACCGACGCGCCGTACCTCAAGCCACGCAACCTGCGTCCACGGGTCAAGTCACACCGCAACGAACCCCGCTTCCTGCCCTGGATCCTCGGCACCCTGGCCGCCGTGCGCGGCGAGCACCCGGCGGAACTGGCACGTGTGACGACGGAGAATGCACGGCGGTTTTTCCGGCTGCCGGCGATACCGGCTCAGGCGTCGTGAGGGCTAGACTTCCTGCTCCCCCACCCAATGCCCAACCTCATCCCGCAACACGTCCAGCGGCACGGAGCCCAGGCCGAGAATGAAATCGTGGAAATCACGTAGATCGAAGTCGTCGCCCAGGCGCGCCTCGGCGTCACGACGCAGCTCCCAGATGGCGTATTCGCCCAGCTTGTAGCTCAGCGCCTGCGCGGGCCAGCTGATGTAGCGGTCGACCTCGGTGGTCACCTCGTGCATCGACAGCGCGGTATTGCCGGCCAGGTAGTCCAGCGCCTGCTGGCGTGACCAGCCAAACGCGTGAACGCCGGTGTCGATCACCAGCCGGCAGGCGCGCCACATCTCGTAGGTCAGGCGGCCGAAGTCCTCGTAGGGCGTTTCGTAAATGTCCATCTCGACGCCCAGCTTTTCGGCGTAGAGCGCCCAACCCTCTCCGTAGGCGGAGATGTAGTTGTTGCGGCGAAACGGCGGTTGCTCGTTCTGCTCCAGGGCCAACGCGTTCTGCAGGTGGTGTCCCGGCGCCGCCTCGTGCAGGGTCAGGGCCGGCAGGGTGTACAGGGTGCGGCTTTCGAGTTGATGGGTATTGACCCAGTAGTAGCCGCCGCGTCGCGCATCGGCCTGGGCGCCCACATAGCGCCCCGCGGTGAAGAACGGTGCGATTTCTTCCGGCACCGGCGCCACGCCGTAAGGCTGGCGCGGCAGCTTGCCGAACATGGAAGGCAGGCGACCGTCCACCTTCTTGGCGTAGTAGGACGCCAGGGCCAGCAACTCCTTCGGTGTGTCGGCGTAAAACTGCTCGTCGGTACGCAGAAACTCCAGGAAGGCCTCGAAGCTGCCGTCGAATTCGACCTGGTTGATGATCTGGTCCATCTCGGCGCGGATACGCGCCACTTCGGACAGGCCGATGTCGTGGATCTCCTTCGGCGTGAGGTCCTCGGTCACGTATCGGCGAATCTGCGCCTGGTAGAAGGCCTCGCCTCCGGGCAGGTCGGTGGCGCCGAGGGACGCACGCGCGCCGGGGGCGTACTCCTCGGTGAAGAACGCCAGTAACGCACGGTAGGCGGGAATGACGCCGTCTCCGATCGCCGCCCTGGCGCGTCGCTGAAAATCATCGCGGGTCGCTTCGGACAGACTGTCGGGTAGCCTTCGGAAGGGTCGATAGAATCCGCTGTCCTCCACGGCGTCGACGATCTGGGCGCGAATGGACACGTCCCGTCCGTCCATGATCACCCGCGGCTGCGTCATGCCGATCTCCAGGCCCGTGCGCATCAGGCCGATGTACTCGTCCATGACCTGCGGTAACTGCTCCAGGCGCGCCAGGTAGGCCTCGTAATCCACGGCGCGGGAAAAATTGCTCGGCTCGGACATGCGGCCCCAGCCGACCCAGAACGCCCAGTCGCTGTTGAAGGGAATCAGGTACGCGCGGGTTTCGTAGCCGTCGATGTACTCGTCCATCTGGCGGCGAAACATGCGGAAGTTGATGCACTCCTCCCGGCTCAGCCGTTCACAGGAGATGGCGTCAAGCGCTTCGCGAATGCCCTTCCAGTACGTGTATCGGCGCTCCTGGTCCGCTTCGCTGACCCGGGTCAGGCGATCCACTGGCTCTGATCCGCCATCGGCACGCGCCAGGCCGGGAAACTCGGCGGTGCGGAATTCCCATTCCTGCTCGTACAGGGAACGGAAAGCTTCGCTGTCTTCCGCCGCGCTGGCGGTCAGCGAAGTCAGTGCCAGGGGCAGCGCCAGCAGGACGGGACGCAGGGACCGGTACAGGGCGTTCTGGATCATGTCGAAAAGATTCCTGTTGCATGAGGCCGGCGGGGCGCCGGCGTAAGCCGCCTATTGTGCCACGGCGAACCGGGGAGAACGGGCCGGAGCCGCCGCGGTTTCCGTGCACCACGCCCTCATCACGTCACCTGGAATCCGTTCCAGAAGGGATCGTCGTCCGGGTCCACGGTGATGTGGTTGACCCCGTAAATGCGCGCCCAGCCTTCGATGGATGGAAGGATGGCGGGCACATCACCCACCCGCGTGGCGCCTTCGACGCGGCCGGTGAACAACGATCCGATGATGCTTTCGTGCACGAAACGGTCACCGACCCGCAGATCGCCACGGGCCGCCAGCTGCGCCATGCGCGCCGAGGTCCCGGTGCCGCATGGCGAGCGGTCGATGGCCTGGTCCCCGTAGAACACCGCATTGCGCGCGTCGGCCGCGGGGTCGTGCGCGCGCCCGGTCCACAGCAGGTGGGTCAGCCCGGCGATGCGCGCATCTTCGGGATGGACGAACTCGTAACGCTCATTCAGGCGACGGCGCAGCGCCGGGCTGATGGCCAGGAGCTGCCGGGCATCGAGCTGATCCAGGTCGGTGTAGCCGGGTTGCGGCTCGACGATGGCGTAAAAATTGCCGCCGAAGGCCACGTCGACGCGCAACTCGGCGTCGAGTTCCGGACAGGGCACCGGCAGGTCTGCGGCGGCCAGGAACGAGGGTACGTTGTACAGACGCACCGAGCGAACCTTGTCGCCTTCGAACCGGTACTCGGCCAGTACGCGCCCCGCCGGCGTGTCCAGCGCCAATCGCCCCGGCGTGGCCGGTCGCACCAGGCCGCGCTCCACGGCGATGGTCACCGCGCCGATGGCGCCGTGGCCGCACATGGGCAGGCAACCGGAGGTCTCGATGAACAACACCCCGATGTCGCAGTCGTCACGGGTCGCGGGGTAGAAAATGGCGCCCGACATTTGCGCGTGACCCCGCGGTTCGTACATCAGCGCGGTGCGAACCCAGTCGTATTCAGCCTGGAAGTACCGTCGCCGCTCGGCCATGGTGTCGCCGTCCAGCCGTGGTCCGCCTTCGGCCACCACGCGTACCGGGTTGCCGCAGGTGTGGGCGTCGATGCACGCAAAGGTGACCGCGCCTGGCGTTTGGGAGGACATCAGAAGCGATCGATCCGGTACGGCGCCATGTCCAGGCCCGGGTCGATGCCCCGCACCATATCCGCCACGATGCGCCCGGTGGTGGCGCCTTGCGTGAGGCCGTAGTGCCCGTGGCCGAAGGCATAATACACGTTCGCGTGGCGCGGTGAGGCCGAGATGACCGGTACCGAGTCCGCCATCATCGGCCGCTGCCCCATCCACTCGGTGGCACCCTCAGCCCGCAAGTCGGGCAGGTAGCTACGGGCCCGCTCCACCAGCACCTTCGCCCGGCGATAGTCGGGCGCCGCATCCAGGCGGGCGAACTCGGCGGTGCCCGCCAGGCGCAGCCCCGGGTCCAGCGGCGTCATCACGAAAGATCGGCTGCCCGAGATAACCGGCATACCGAGTTCGACGCCCGGCGCCGGCAGCGTGGTGTGGTAGCCACGCTTGGCGGTCATTGGAACGGTGTGATCGAGTCGTCCCGCGAGGGCGTTGGACCAGGCGCCAGCGGCGAGCACCAGCACGTCCGCCTGCAGGCGGGCGCCGTCTTCCAAGAGGGCGGTCACTCCGTCCGGGGTGGCGCGCACGTTGGTGATGGTGTCCTGCAGCCAGCGCGCCCCGGCGCCGAATGCCGCCTCCGCCACGCTGGCAGTCAGGCGCGCCGGGTCGACGGTGTGTTGCCAGTGTGGCAGGTGCAACACCACGCCTTCGCCGGGTGGTGACAGCGCGGGCGCCAGGTCGCCCACCTCGCCGGGCGCCAGTTGACGCGAACCGAATCCCAGCTCGGCTTCCAGGGCATGCCGCCACCTTTCCTGTTCGTGATCGTGAGCCGTGTCGTACACCATCAGGGCGCCCCGGGAACGCAGCAGGTGAGTCAGCCCATTGTGCTCCAGGAGGTGGTCCCAGTCGTCCGCCACGAGATGCATCAGTCGAGCCTGGGCCTGCGCCGAGGCCCGTACGCCCGACGCCGACCCAGCCGCCAGGAACCGTAGCAGCCAGGGCGCCACCCAGGGCAGGTGCCGCCATCGAATGGTCAGCGGCCCCATCGGATCGCGCAGCCAGCCGGGCACCTTCTTCCAGACACCGGGATAGGAATGGGGCACAACCTGGGAAGGCGACAGGCAGGCGGCATTGCCGTAGCTGGTGGATTGCCCGGGTGGAACCCGGTCGACCAGGGTCACCGTGTGGCCCGTGGCCACGAGATGCCAGGCGCAACAGGCGCCGACGGTGCCGGCGCCGATCACCAGGCAATGGCGCCGGTCGGTCAATTCAGGACGCCCAGGTCGTCCACCAGCCGCTCCAGGATGGTCATGATGCCGTTCAGCGCACGGATCGCGCCGCCACCATCACCGTCCACCACCGAGCGCGCCAGTGCCGCGTGAAAGGTCGCCGCGCTGGACAGGTCCACGCGGGGCAGATTCATGTACCACAAGCGGCGGCAATGCGTGTGCATCGGCGCGAGCGCGGAACGCAGGTAGTGATTGCCGCAGGCCTGGGCGAGCAGTTCGTCCAGGCGGCGGTCGAGCCGCATGTACAGCTGCAGGTCGTCGCTGAGTCCGTCGAGGTGAATGGCCAGGGCGTGCAGGGCGCGACGCTGGTCGTGGCTGGCGCGTTCGGCGGCCTTGACCACCAGCAGGCGCTCCAGGACGCGCCGAACCTCGAGAATCTGCGCCAGTTCGGTCCGCTCCACCGGCGTGACCACCAGGCCCTTGCGTGGAAAAACCCGCAACAGGCCCTGGGCGGAGAGCCGTTGAACCGCTTCGCGGACCGGGGTGCGTCCGAAACCGATCATCTCGGCCAACTCCTTCTCCAGCACCGGCTCACCGGGGGGCAGATCCAGGGTCACCAGGCGGTTTTCCAGCACGTCGAAGGCCTGTTCGGCCTGCGTACGCTGACGTCTCGCGGTGGCGGGGGCGCTTACCATGTCGGCCGGCTGGCCAGCGCCTGTTCGACCACCTGTTCGACGTAGGCGCGTTCCGCGCCCTGCAGTGGCAGGCGGGGGGCGCGAACCCGGGCACTGCCCACACCCACCAGCTCCTCCACCAGCTTGATCTGCTGTACGAACTTCGGGCCGATATCCAGCTGCAACAGGGGTAGAAACCAGTCATAGAGCGCCCGCGCCTCGTCCCACTTTCCGCGCGTCATCAAATCGTGCAGGCGCACGGTTTCCGACGGGAACGCCACGACCAGGCCCGCCACCCAGCCGACCGCACCCACGGCGAAGCATTCCAGCGCAAGGTCGTCGACGCCGCAAAACAGGGCGTACCGGTCGCCACACAGGCGACGAATCACCGGTATGCGACGCGGATCGGCGGCGGATTCCTTGATGGCCACGAATCCGTCGTGGGACGCGAGTTCGGCGAAATCGTCCGGCAACAGGTCCGTGCCATAGGCAACCGGGTTGTTGTAGAGCATCAGGGGACGGTCCGTCGCTGCCTCGACGGCGCGAAAATACGCCAGGGTTTCCCGCCGGTCGCTTGGGTAGCGCATGGGCGGCAACACCATGAACCCGTCCACGCCGAGTTGCTCGCCGGCGGCGGCCAGGGCCAGGGCCTCGCGATTGGAGGACTCCGCGATACAGGCCAGCACCGGGACACGCCCGTCGATCTCGTTCACGAAAAACTCGATCACCCGGCGTTTTTCCTCCTGCGACAGGGTGGCGTTCTCGCCCAGCGAGCCCAGCAGGATGATGCCGTGAACCCCGGCATCGAGCTGGAACTGCAAGTGCCGTCCCATGGCGTCGAGATCCAGGGCGTCGTCCCCGGTGAACTTGGTGGTCAGGGCGGGAAACACCCCGCGCCAGTCGATGTGCATGGCCATGTGGCTCCCATCTGATATATCGGTAATATATCAGTTGAAGGGAGGGCAGTCATCGAATTTCTGAAATGGGGGGTTGATCGTCGTGATGAGTGAGTTGGCTTGTGATAGGGGTGACGGCTTCGTTGGTCGGGGTCGGCTGGACGACCTCTTTCCGGGATCGACGCCGTTGGCCTTCGGCTTCCCTCTCTGCACCTGCTCTTGGTGGGGTCGGCGCGACAAATCATCCTGATTTGACGCGCCTCATTTGGCCATCCCTGGCCAAATGACCCCAGTCGCTCCGGCTTGCTCGGCAACAGCGCCTGAAAGATCCCTACAAGAGGTCATCCAGCCGCCCCCTGCATCGAGAGCCCCCACCCCCACACATTTTGTTGGGGTGCTTTCTTGTCACCCTTCCGGGCCTTGTGGGCTGGGCGGTGCGTTTAGCGCCATGGTGCCGCGCCATGGGGCCTCCGTGGTTCGGCCCCTTCGAGTCGAACGGGGCGGCGTGCAGGCGCGAAAACCGGTGAAGACGGCTTTTGTCGTTGGGGCCAGCCTGTTCCTGGCTCCGGTTTATCCGCTGGGCAGCACGGCGCACTGCGCCGGACCCCGCAAACGTGGGGAGCCAAGAGAAGCTGCCGGCATTCTCGGCAACAGTTCACTCTTGCAGACCGCTTTCCCTTACGGCCCGGGAGCGGGTTTTGTGCAAGCGGATATCCGGTAAGACTCGGTGCCCCAGAAGAACCCCACCCAAAGAAAGCGATGACCGGGTCGGGCTCTCCGATGCAAGGGAACGGGTGGGTCCCCCTTGGGGCGGGCCATTAAGGAGAGAGCCGAGCGACCGGAGCGACTGGGAAAAGCCGCCTTTAGCGGCTCTAGGCGAGCCTCGTGATGAATCCAGAGCCCGGGAGCGCATGCAAGCGAGCCGTACCCACCAAGCGCAGGAAGTCGAGGGAAGCCGAAGGCCGAACGACAGGCCCGCCCCAAGGGGGAGCCGCCCGTTCCCGACCAACACAGCAACCCAACCCGACCAGGTCAATCACCGTTCGCCCCGACAGGCCCGCCCCAAGGGGGCGCCACCCGTTCCCGACCAACAAAAGCAAAAAACCCGACCAGGTCAATCTTTCCGGATCTTCACGCCACCATTGACCGTGTTGGCGGTAACGCGCGCGCTGCCGGAGCCAATGTCACCATCCACGCTCTTGCCGACGAATCCCTTGTCGACCTCCAGGCCGAAATCGTCTGCGTTGATGCTGCCGTTCACCGTCTCGACCGAGACGCTGGCGTCGGTATTGGCGGGCAGGGTCAGGCTGATCTTGCCGTTGACCGTGTCACAATTCACGCGCTGGTCACCGGTCAGCGAAGAGAATCGGGCGTCGATACCGCCATTGACCGTTTCCAGCCGGGCGTCGGCCGAGGCGTCCTCGACGTCGATGCCGCCGTTGACCGTCTCGAGCTTGAGGTTGCCGAACACACCCGAGACGTCGACACCGCCATTGACCGACGAGATGCCGTCCAGGTTGGTGCCCGAGGGGACGGACAGTTCGTAGCGCACGCTGGCGCCGCTGTTGCCACCGCCCCACCAGCCACGGCTCTTTGGCAACTTGGTTTCCACGCTGATCCGTTCCGGCGCCGCGTCGATCAGGATCTCGATGTCATCCAGCGCATCCTGGTTGTCCGCTTTCTTGTAGGCGGTGATGCGTACTTCGTCGCCCGTACCGCCCACCACGCTGATGCTGCCGTTGACGTTTTCCAGGCTCAGCCGGCCACCGCTTTCCAGCGTGTAGGTGAAGCTTTCCTCTTCGCGCACGTCAGCGGCCAGGCCAGTGGACAACAGCAGGGCCGTGGTCAGGGTGAAGGTTTTCAGTGCCATGTCGATTCTCCTAGCAGGCGCCGGGGACGCCGGATTGTATCTCGTCGTGAGGGTTTGATGGCAGCGAGGGCCCGGGGGTTTAAACAGGGAAGAAGCAAAAGCGTCTCCCGCCCACTCCCTGTTCTCCACTTGACCCAGAACCCCACGCTCCGTACCATGAGCTAACGTACTAACACATTAATACACTCTCACTATGAAACAGCACAACGATCAGCAACTGGCGTCGCTCAAGGCCCAGGCCCGGTCGCTTTACCAGGCGTTCCTGACCCTGGAGTCGGAAGACGAGGTTCGCCAGTTTCTGCTCGACCTGTGCACGCCGTCTGAACTCGAGGCCATCGTCGACCGCTGGTGGACCGCGTCCTTGCTGGAACAAGGCAGAAGCTACCGCGAAATCAGTGAGATCACCGGCGTCAGCGTCACCACCATCGGCCGCGTGGCGCGGTTTCTCAACATGGGCGAGGGCGGCTACCGGCTGGCCCTGCGCCGCGAAAGGACCTGAGCATGAGCCGTATTCGAGTCGCCATCCAGAAATCCGGGCGCCTGTCCGACAAGTCACTGGCCTTGCTGCAAGGCTGTGGCCTGCAGTTCGCCCGCAGCAAGGACAAGCTGTTCTGGTACGGACAGGATTTTCCCGTCGACCTGCTGCTGGTGCGCGATGACGACATTCCGCGCATGCTGCTGGACGGTGTCTGCGAACTGGGCATCGTGGGCCAGAACGTGGCCCGCGAGGTCATGCTGGAACGCAACGGCGGCGACGGCCTGGATGAACTTCGGCCGCTGCGCTTCGGCGGCTGTCGCCTGTCCCTGGCCGTGCCGGAGGATTCCGGCGCGACGTCGGCGAAAGACCTGGACGGGGCGCGCATCGCCACCTCCTACCCCGCCTTGACCCGCCACCTGCTGGAGCAACAGGGGGTCAACGCGAGCATCGTCGAACTGGCCGGTTCCGTGGAGATCGCGCCCGGCCTGGGCACCGCCGAGGCCATTGCCGACCTGGTTTCGACCGGCACCACGCTGCGCGCCAACCACCTGCGTGAACTGGAAGTGATCTACCGCAGCACGGCCGCCCTGTTCAGCGGCGCCAGTCCCCTGCCCGACGACAAGCAGGCCCTGCTCGACCGCCTGCTGATGCGCCTGGACGGCGTGTTGCATGCCGCGGAAAGCAAGTACGTGATGCTGCACGCCCCCCGCGACGCGGTGGAGGCCATCACCGAATTGCTGCCCGGCGCGGAACAGCCGACGTTGCTTCGCCTGGAGGGCAACCGGGACAAGGTCGCGCTGCACGCGGTCTGCCGCGAGACCCTGTTCTGGGAACACCTCGAGGCACTCAAGGCAGCCGGCGCCTCGGCCATCCTGGTCATGCCCGTGGAGAAGATGCTGGCATGAACGCGCAGGACGCCTTCGAACACCTCGAATGGTCGACACTGGACAGCGCCCGGCGCGCCGCCGTGCTGGCGCGCCCGGCCAGGGACCAGGGAACGCTGGAAGCCGACGTGACCGCGATCCTGGAGCGGGTTCGCACCTCCGGCGATGCCGCCCTGCGCGACTACACACGGCGCTTCGACGGGGCGGCCCTGGACGACCTGTGGGTGCCGGACCAGGAACTGGAGGCCGCCGCGGACAAGGTGGACGACGCCCTGTTGCAGGCCATCGAGCGCGCCGCGGGCCGTGTCCGCGCGTTTCACGAGGCCGGTGCGCCGCGGCCGTTACGCATGGAAACGGCGCCGGGCCTCACCTGCCAGGCGCGCTATCTGCCGATCAGCCCCGTGGGACTGTACGTGCCCGGCGGTTCGGCGCCGCTGATTTCCACCGTACTGATGCTGGGAATCCCCGCGGCCATCGCCGGCTGCGCCGAGGTCGTGCTGTGCACCCCACCCGGCCCGGGTGGCGAGGTGCACCCCGCCGTACTGGCGGCCGCCCGGGTATGCGGCATCCACCGCGTGGTGCGCGCGGGTGGTGCGCAGGCCATCGCCGCCATGGCATACGGCACCGAGTCCCTGCCGGCCTGCGCCAAGCTGTTTGGCCCGGGCAATGCCTGGGTCACCGAGGCCAAGCGCCAGGTGTCCGCGCAACCCGGCGGCGCGGCGCAGGATCTGCCGGCCGGCCCCTCCGAGGTGCTGGTGGTGGCCGACGCCGGCGCCGACCCGGAAGTGGTGGCGTGGGACCTGCTGTCACAGGCCGAGCACGGCCCGGATTCACAGGCCATTCTGCTCAGTGACGATTCCGGCCTGCTTCGGGCCGTCGCCGGGCGACTGCCGGAACTCGCCCACGCCACGACACGCAGCGGGATTCTCGACCAGGCCCTGGACAATCTGCGCCTGGTTCGCGTGGACAGCCTGCACACCGCGGTGGACGTCTCCAACCGCTATGCGCCGGAACACCTGATCCTCAACACCGAGGACGCCGACTCCCTGCTGGAGCGCGTCACCGCCGCCGGCTCGGTGTTCCTGGGCCGCTGGACCCCGGAGTCACTGGGCGACTACAGCTCCGGCACCAACCATGTGCTGCCCACGTACGGCTACGCGCGGGCCTACAGCGGGCTGTCGGTGGTCGATTTCATGCGCCGCATGACCGTGCAACGCGCCTCGCAGCAAAGCCTGGAGTCCGCCGGCCGCGACGCCATGCGCCTGGCCGAGGCCGAAGGCCTGGACGCGCATCGCATGGCGGTGGCCTGTCGCCTGGAGACGACGGTGGACGCGGCGTGAACGACGTCAAGCCGGCCATCGAAGCCCTGGCGCGGCCGGAAGTGCTGGCGATGGCGCCCTACGTGTCCGCGCGCAGCGGCGCCGGTGCGGACGGTGTATTGCTGAACGCCAACGAGGCGCCGCACAGCCTGGTGGAGGACGCCGGGTGGCTGGCCCTCGACCTGCATCGCTACCCGGCGCCGCAGCCCGGCGCCCTGCGCGCCCGCCTGGCCACCCTGTACGGCGTGGACGAGGACGCACTGCTGATCACTCGCGGCAGTGACGAAGGCATCGACCTGCTGCTGCGCGTGTTCTGTCGCCCGGGCCGGGACGCCATCCTGGAAACCGTTCCCTGCTTCGGCATGTACCGGGTGGCCGCCCAGATCCAGGGCGCACGGGTCACCCAGGTGGAACGCGACCCGCGCACGTTGCGCGTGGACGGCGCGGCGCTGCTGAAGGCCATCGCCGACGCCGAAGCGCTGAAACTGGTGTTCCTGACCAGCCCCAACAACCCCACCGGGGACACCCTGGAGGCCGGACTGCTTGACGAGGTCCTGACAGCCACAACCGGCCGTGCCCTGGTGGTGCTGGATGAGGCCTACATTGAGTTCTGCCGGGACGCTTCGGCTGCGGCACGGGTCGAACGCCACCCGCATCTGGTGGTGCTGCGCACCCTGTCCAAGGCCTTCGGCGCGGCGGGCCTGCGCTGTGGCAGCGTGATCGCCCACCCGGCCGTGATCGACCTGCTGGGGCGCGTCATGCCGCCCTACCCCCTGACCGCCCCGGCCATCAGCGCAGCCCTGGCGGTGACCGATGCCGATGCGCGCCGGCGCCAGGCCGGCATGCTGGCGGGCATTCGCCGACGCAAGGCGGCCCTGGTCGATGTGCTGTCCGGGCAGAGCGGCGTTCGCGCACTGTGGCCGGGTGAAGCCAATTTCGTCCTGTTGCAGGTCGACGACGGACCCGCCCTGGTGCGACACTGCGCCGTCCATGGCGTACGCGTGCGGGATTTTCACGGCCAGCCACTGCTGGATCACTGCGTGCGCATCACCGTTGGCGGCGAGAACGACATGGCCGCGCTGCACGCCGCCCTGGACAGCTGGAAACCCTGACATGAGCGCCAAGAAGCAACGCATCCTGTTCATCGACCGTGACGGCACGCTGATCACCGAACCGCCGGACGAACAGATCGACAGCCTGGAAAAACTGGCGCTGGTGGACGGCGTGATCCCGGCGCTGCTGGCGCTGAAGGCTGCCGGCTACTCGTTCGTGATCGTCAGTAACCAGGACGGCCTGGGAACCGACAGCTACCCGGAAGAAGATTTCCGGGTGCCGCACGAGAAGATGCTCGACCTGTTCCGCTCACAGGGTATCGACTTCGCCGCCGAGCACATCGATCCGCACTTCGAGTCCGACGGGTCACCCGACCGCAAACCGGGCATCGGCATGGTTCTGGGCTACCTCAAATCAGGCGAGCTGGACCTGTCCGACAGCTGGGTCATCGGCGACCGTGAAACCGACCTGCAACTGGCGGACAACATGGGCATCGGCGGCTTCATGCTGGGCCGTGACGGACTCGACTGGGCCGGAATCACCCACCAACTGGTCGACAGGCCGCGCACCGCCGGGGTTCGGCGCAAGACGCGCGAAACGGACATTCGCGTGGACGTGGACCTGGACGCCACCGGCACGGACATCGCCACCGGCATCGGCTTTTTCGATCACATGCTGGACCAGATCGCGTCCCATGGCGGATTCCGGCTGTCCCTGCACTGCGACGGCGACCTGGAAATCGACGAGCACCACACGGTGGAAGACTGTGCCCTGGCCCTGGGCGAAGCACTGGACCAGGCCCTGGGCGAGCGGCGCGGCATTGGCCGCTACGGTTTCGTGCTGCCCATGGACGAATCCCTGGCGCAGGTGGCCGTCGACCTTTCGGGCCGGCCGGCCTTCGAATTTGAGGCGGATTTTCCTCGCGATAACGTGGGCCAGCTCTCGACGGAGATGGTGCGACATTTCTTCGCCTCGCTGTCCCAGTCGTTGCGCGCCGCGCTGCACCTGCAGGTGACCGGCGAGAACACCCACCACATGGTGGAGGCCCTGTTCAAGGGCGCCGGGCGCGCACTGCGACCGGCCCTGGCGCGCCAGGGCCACGAAATGCCCAGCACCAAGGGCCGCCTGTGAGCGCAACGCCATGAGCCTGGCCATTATCGACAGCGGCGGCGCCAACATCGCCTCGGTGCGCTTCGCCCTGAATCGCCTGGGTATGGAGTCCACCTTCACCGCCGACCGCGCCGTGATCGAGCGCGCCGACCGGGTGATCCTGCCCGGTGTCGGCGCCGCCGGCGCGGCGATGCGACAACTGCGCAAACACGGACTGGTGGACTGCATCCGCGGCCTGACCCAGCCGGTGCTGGGCATCTGCCTGGGCATGCAACTGCTGTTCGAGGCCTCGGACGAGGGCGACGTTCGCTGCCTGGGCCTGATTCCGGGCCGACTGCGGCGCTTCGACGGCGCGCCGGGGCTGCGCGTACCGCACATGGGCTGGAACCACACGCGGCAGACCCGCGACGACCCGCTGTGCGCGGGCCTTCGCGCCACGCCCTGGTTCTATTTCGTGCATAGTTACCATGCGCCCGTCGGTGAACATACGCTCGCCGCCTGCCGGCACGGACAGGCGTTCAGCGCCATGGTGCAACAGGGCAACTTTCGCGGGGCGCAGTTCCATCCCGAGCGTTCAGCCGCGGACGGCGCCCGGGTGCTCAAGAATTTCCTGGAGCTGAGCTGACCATGAACCTGATTCCCGCCATCGATCTGCTGGACGGCCGTTGTGTACGACTCGTGCATGGCGATTTCAACAATGTCAGTCACTACGACACGCCACCGGAACGCCTGGCCGAGCGTTACCACCAGGACGGCGCCGCCTGGCTGCACGTGGTGGACCTGGAAGCTTCGCGCGACGGCGAGGCCGCCGATACCGGCGCCCTGTTCCAGTTGCTGGACCGGGCGGAGCAGTCGGTGCAGACCGGCGGTGGCGTGCGCAGCGGCGGCGACATCCAGGCGCGACTGGACCACGGAGCCACCCGCGTGGTGGTGGGCAGCCTGTGCGCCACGGAAACGGATCGCTTCGTGTCCTGGCTGGGACGCTTCGGCAAGGAGCGTATCGTGGCCGCACTGGACGTACGCCTGGATTCCGGCGGTGTGCCCTGGCCGCGCACCCATGGCTGGACGGAGTCCGCGCGCATCGACCTGTGGCGCCTGTTGAATCACCTGGTCGACGGCGGGCTCCGCCATGTCCTGGTGACCGACATCGGCCGGGACGGCGCCATGAGCGGCCCCAACCTGGACCTGTATGCCGAGATCCTGGCACGCCACCCGGGCCTGCAACTGCAAGCCTCGGGCGGTGTCAGCCGCATCGATGACCTGGTGGCCCTGCGCGATGCCGGCGCGGCATCGACCATCGTGGGCAAGGCCCTGCTCGAAGGCGCTTTTGACGTGTCGTCCGCGCTGAAGGCAGTGCGATGACCGATGCCGCCACCACCGGCCTGGCGCGCCGCATCATTCCCTGCCTGGACGTGCGCGACGGCCAGGTGGTCAAGGGCGTGCAGTTCCGTGACCACCGGGTCATGGGCGAGATCGTCGGGCTGGCCCAGCGATACAGCGCGGAAGGCGCCGACGAACTGGTGTTCTACGACATCACCGCCAGTCCGGAGGGCCGCTCGGTGGACCACGACTGGGTGCGCCGGGTGGCGGAAGTCATCGACATTCCGTTCTGCGTGGCCGGCGGCATCCGCAGCGTGGACGAGGCGCGCACCATCCTGCAGGCCGGCGCCGACAAGATTTCCGTCAACACCCCCGCCGTGCGCAATCCCGACCTGGTGAACGCCCTGGCCGACGCCTTCGGCAGCCAGTGCGTGGTGGTGGGCATCGATTCCATCGTGCAGGACGGCGCCTGGACCACGCGCCAGATGACCGGCAACCCGGACGCCATGGAGCACACCGGGCTGGAGACCCTGGACTGGATCGGCCAGGTGGTGGAGCGCGGTGCGGGTGAGATCGTACTCAACTGCATGGGCAGCGACGGTACCCGGGATGGCTACGACCTGCAGCAACTGACCGCCGCGCGCGCCGTGTGCGCCGTGCCGCTGATCGCTTCCGGCGGCGCCGGCGAAGCACGGCACTTCACCGACGTGTTCGCCGCCGCCGACGTGGATGGCGCGCTGGCCGCCACCGTGTTCCACTCGGGCGCCCTGCCCATCGCACAACTCAAGTCGACACTGGCGGACGCCGGTGTGAGCGTCAGGCCATGCTGACCACGGAACCGGATTGGGAGAAACTCGACGGCCTGCTGCCCGCCGTGGTGCAGGACGCGCTGGACGGACGTGTACTGATGCTGGGCTACATGAGTTCGGAGGCCCTGCAGCACACGGTGGAAACCGGCAAGGTCACGTTCTGGAGCCGCAGCCGCCAGGTCCTGTGGACCAAGGGAGAGACCTCCGGCAACCACCTGGTCTTCGTGGACGCCGCGCTGGACTGCGACCGGGACTGCCTGCTGGTTCGCGCCCGCCCGGCTGGCCCGACCTGCCACCGGGGCACCGACACCTGTTTCGACCCACCGGGCGACGATGCGGCCGATCACGGCCCGCGGCCGGAACTGGCCTTCCTGGCGGAACTGGAACGCGTCGTGCGGGCCCGTGACCTCGAGCGCCCGGAAGGCAGCTACACCACGCAGCTGCTGCAGGCAGGCGTCAAGCGCATCGCCCAGAAAGTGGGCGAGGAAGGCGTGGAAACCGCCCTGGCGGCCGCCACCGGCGACCGCGAAGAACTGCTGGAGGAGGCCTCCGACCTGCTCTATCACCTGCTGGTATTGCTGCGCGCCAGTGATGTCGACCTGTCCGAACTGCTGGATACCCTGCGGGCGCGTCACGGGGGCTAGTGCGGGGAGATTCTGGCCAGGGGCTGCGGTTTTCCTGGCCGGGAATGGGTGAGCCTTGGGCCGGTCGTTGGCGAATTTCTGGCCGGGAATGGGTGCGTACCCCTCACCCGCCAACACCCCAACCAAAAACCTACTCCACCCCCGGCACCGCCTTCAAATACGCCGCGATGGCCTCCCGGTCCGAAGCATCCAGCAAGGCCAGGTGCGCCTGCACCGCCACCATGCTGCCGCCGACCACGTCGAAATCCGGGTCGACGCCCGCCTCCAGGTAGTAGGCGATGTCGTCCTCGGACCAGTCGGCGAAGGAGGCGCGGCCCGTGGTGATATTGGGCACGCGGCCGTCGCCTTCCAGGTCCGGCGCGCCGCCCAGCCAGCGCGACGTGTCCATGGCCTGAGCAAAATTACGGGGCGTGTGGCATTCGCCGCAGTGACCCGGACCTTCCACCAGGTATCGGCCGAGATCGAGCTGACCGTCGTTGCGGTCGATGTCGATCACCGGGGCGTCATCCAGGAACAGGCGTTTCCACAGGCCGATGCCGCGGTTGATGGAATAGGGAAACCCGAGCTCGTGATCGGCAACCTGGTTGGCGTCCTGTGGCATCTGGTCCAGCCAGGCCTTCAGGTCCAGCAGGTCGGTCCGGTTCATCTTCGCGTACGAGGTGTAGGGAAAGGCCGGGTAGTAGTGCCGGCCGTCGGGCGAGACGCCGCGCCGCATGGCATTGAGGAAATCCAGCTCGCTCCAGCCGCCGATGCCGGCTTCGGCGTGTGGCGTGATGTTGGGCACGTGAAAACGCCCCACCGGGGAATCCAGCACCATGCCGCCGGCCATGACCAGCTGGTCCAATTCACCATCGACGACCTTGCCGTGGCAGGAACCGCAGCCGCCGGCGTTGAACATACGCTCGCCATTGGCCAGGTCGGGGGCGTGCCGTGGCACGTCTTCGGGCGACAGGCCCAGCGGCCGGCTCAGCCACCAGAAGCCGAGCAGCAACAGGCCCGCGAGGACGAGCAGCCGGCGCATGGCGTGGCCCGCTCAGTCCTTCTCGACGCGATAGTCGTCGTGACAGCCCTTGCAGGTGCCCAGCACCCCGTTGAGTTCGGCCTTGAGCCCTTCGAGGCTCTGGATGTCCGCGGCCTGCGCGGCGGCCACCGCGTCGGCGAAATCGGTGAACCGCTGCTGGAAGCCATCCGGATCGCTCCAGATGGTGTCCCTGGCCTCGGTGTCGTGCCCGCTCTCGCTGCCTTCGGGGAACAGGGCGGGGCCCTTTTCGGCGGTGGTGGCGAACACGGCCAGGCTGTCGCTGACAGTGGCGGCGTCAAATTCCACCTGGCCCCGGGACATGCCGATCAGCGGTTTGAGCGCCTCGCGGGTGTCGGACATCAGGTCCTGGCGCTGCGGAATGGGGTCGTCGTCGGCGGCCAGTACGACCAGGGGTGACAGGGCCAGGGCGAGTAACAGGGTGCGCTTCATGCAGTTCTCCGGTCAGGGTCGGGGATTGGGGTCCATCTTCCCAATTCGTTCGCCGTCTGCCAAGTTTGGACACGACGTCATCGTGGCAATCGGGAATGGCCTGTGGTTACCATGCCGACTCACCCGTGAAGAAAACATCATGACGCCCGCAGACCCCTTCCGTCCCATCACGCCCGACGATGATCCCGCCGTGGCGGCCATCATTCGTTCGGTCATGACCGAGTACGGCGCCGTGGGCGAGGGCTACTCCATCGAGGACCCCGAAGTGGACGCCATGCACGCCGCCTACCAGGGCCCGGGCGCCGCGTTCTGGGTGGTGGAAATCGACGGGCAGGTGCTCGGGTGCGGCGGCGTCGCGCCACTCAAGGGTGGTGACGCGGACACCTGCGAGCTACAGAAAATGTACTTCCTGCCGCGGTTGCGCGGCCACGGCCTGGGTTCGGCGCTGATGCGACGTTGCCTCACCTGGGCCACGCAGGCCGGCTACCGCCGGTGCTACCTGGAAACCCTCGAGAGCATGGATGGCGCGCGCCGTCTGTACCGGCACTACGGCTTTCGCGACATCGACGCGCCGATGGGCGCCACCGGGCACTGCGGCTGCGATCGCTGGATGGTGCTCGAACTGCCGGAGGGCAGCGGCGCATGACGCCGATGGCGTCGCCCGCTATCATCGTATTTCGACGAACAACGACGAGCAAAGCGACACCCCGATGGTCAACCGGAGAAAAGACGAGCACATGGCCAACGCGTTCCGCGCGCTGGGCCATCCCGTTCGGCTCAGGATCGTGAGAATACTCAACGACGAGGGCGCCAGTTTTGCCGGCGACATCACCCGCCGCCTGCCGGTGGTCGCCTCGACGGCGTCACAACACCTGAAAATTCTCCGCGAGGCCGGTCTGATCAATGACGCCGCCGACGGGCCCCACCGCTACTACTCGGTAAACAAGCAGGCCCTGCTGGACCTCAAGGCCTGGGTCAGGAAGCTGTAAGGTCCAGGACGTCGCCCGGCCGGGGCGTGTTCACCTGCGCGCCGCTGCGACCGGCCAGGTACCCGGCGAACGCGTCCCGCGCCTCTTCCTCCCCGTGCACCAGCCAGACCGGCGGACGCCCTCCGATGCCCTCGTACCAGCGCGCCAGGTCGTCCTGGTCACCGTGCGCCGACAGGCCGCCCAGGGTATGCACCCGCCCCCGAACCGGCACCTCCTGGCCATGAATCCGCACCCGCTCGTGCCCGTCCACCAGGCGACGCCCCAGTGAACCCCGGGCCTGGTAGCCCAGGATCACCACCTGGGTGCTTTCGAACGGGAGGTTGTGCTTCAGGTGATGGACGATGCGCCCGCCGTTACACATGCCGCTGCCGGCGATCACAATGGCGCCCGAGCGGATCCGGTTGATGGCCATGGACTCCTCGGTCTTCCGGCTCATCGTGAGATTGGGCAACAGGGGCATCTTTTCATTGCGTGCCCGCAGGCGCGACGCCTCCTCGTCGTAGAGCTGCGCGAAGCGCAGGTAGACCTCGGTGGTCTCGATGGCCATGGGGCTGTCGAGGAAAATCCGGAATCGGTCCAGGCCCCAGTCCTCGAAGTGCTTGCCCAGCTGGTACAGCACCTCCTGGCTGCGGCCGATCGCAAAGGCCGGGATCAGGATGTTGCCCCCTTCCGCACCGCGAATGATGCTGCCCAGCTCCTCGATGGTGTCGCTGCGTTCGCGATGACGACGGTCGCCGTAGGTGGACTCCATCAGCACCGCGTCCGCCCTCGGCGCCGACTCGGGGTCGCGCAGGATCGGGCTGTCGTACTGGCCCAGGTCTCCGGAGAACACCACCGTGCGCTGCTGTTCACCTACCTGGCAATGCACTTCGACCACGCAGGAACCCATGATGTGCCCCGCGTCACGAAAGGTCGCCCGGACACCGGGGACCACGTCGAAGGCCGTAGCATAAGGTTGCGGCACCAGGCTTTCCACCACGCCGCGACCATCCTCGAAAGTGAACAGGGGCTTGATGTTCCGGCCCAGTTTGCGCGACAGGTAGTGCGCATCGCGCTCTTCGAGCCGGGCGGCGTCGGCCAGCAGGATGGCCACCAGCTCGCAGGACGCACGCTGGGCGAAGATTCTGCCGCGAAATCCGCGACGCACCAGCAAGGGCAGACGGCCGCAATGGTCCAGGTGCGCGTGGCTGAGCACCACCGCGTCGATGTCCGAGGCCTCGAAAGGAAACGGGTCGCGGTTGCGGGCCTCGTCCTGACGGCTGCCCTGGATCAAACCGCAATCGAGCAGCACCTTGTGCCCGCCGGCCTGCAGGATGTGGCAGGAGCCCGTGACCTCCCCCGCGGCGCCGAAGAATTCGATCTTCACCGCCGGTTGCCCGCCTCAGTCCGGGGTGTTGCCGCAACCGAGCAGGGGGCGGCCGCCAACCGTCACGGTGACGGTGGTTTCGTACTCGATGTCCGCCATGGAGTCGGCGCAGGGCCCGGGTGTGAGCTCGACACGGATGTCCAGACCGTCGGCGCGTCCGGTATAGACCCTTCCGGGACCGGACTCGAGATCTTCAGGCCCGCTGGCGTCAAAACGGTACCGCGCCTCGCCGTAGTCGGTGACCAGCAGGCTGGGCGCGTCGATGAACAGCTCCAGGTGCCAGCCCGGCTCGTTGCCCACCGCGCGGAAAGCCACGCCGCGAAGCTTGGCGTCCACCCAGGTGGACTGGAAGCGATTGACCCGGCAGGTGGTGGATGCGCCACCGGTTTCCAGCATGGCCTCCTCGCCCTTGCTCCAGAACAGGACGCCATCGCCTTCGTAGCGGGCCCCGGAGGCCGAGCGGGCGCGTTTCAACTGCCGGGGCTCTCCGTCCAGGAACAATCGCAGGTCTTCGTCTTCGTAACTGCTCACCACGTAGCGCCCGTCGTCGCAATCCCAGGCCCAGTTGAGCTGACGCACGGCCTCGACGGGTTCGTCCACGGCCTCTTTCGTGGCGGCCTGGATAATGGCAACCGGCTCGGGGAACACGGCGCGGGGCTGGTCCTCGCCCAGCATCTGCTGACGCGCCAGGGGCACCGGCGGCCCACCGTAGGTCAGGAAGGTGTCGTGGAACTCGTGCCAGGCCTCGCGCCCTCCGCGGTCGGCGCTCCAGTCATCACGCAGCTGCATGATCATCAACTTGCCCAGCGTGTAGTTCAGGTAAGCCGGATCGTAGGTGCCACGCGCCGACTGCTGGAGGGCGGTGCCCTCACCCTGGTAGGCCTCATCCATGAAAAAGACCTTCGCCTCCTCCACGGACCAGCCCTGGGTGTGCAAGCCGATGCTGGCCAGGAATCGGGCGTTGCGCAGCAGGGCGTTGCTCAGCTGGCCGACGCGGGTTTCCGGGTCGGCGTCACGCAGGCCGGCTTCGAGCATCAGCTCCTCGGTGTAGTGCGCCCAGCCCTCGGCGTAGGCGTAACTGACCCAGGCGCGGCCAAACAGCCAGGGCGCCCGGTTGGCGTGCATGAAATTGAGGAAATGCCCGGGCCAGACTTCGTGCACCGAGGTGAACAGCAGGTCCGACTCGCCGGGAATGTAGTCGGCCTGGACGTCTTCCGGCCACTCCGGGTTCGGCGGCGAAATGTAGTACACCGAGGGCTGGTTCTCTTCCCACGGCCCGGGAATCGAGATGTAGGCCGAGTTGGACCGCGCGTAGGGTGGAGACTCCTCCACCAGGGCCGTCTCGTCGCCCGGAATGCTCACCAGGTCGGCGCCGACCAGGAATGCCCGGGTCTCCTCGAGTTGGCGACGGGCGGCTTCCACCGGTCCGCCTTCGGGTTTGCGCGCGGACATGCGATCCATGCAACGGCGCAGGTCCAGGCCCGGTGCGAACTCCGCGCAGGCGTTGCGCAGGGCGGCCAGGTTGCGCTTCATGTCGGCCCGCCCGGCCGCCTCCAGGTCCTCCAGGGAGATACGCACGCGCTCAGTGTCCCAGAGCATGTCACGGTACAGCGACGCGCCCAGGGCGTAGCTGTCATCGGCGATGTTGCGGCCCGACTCCAGCCACTGGGCCAGGTCCGCCATGGCGGCGACGGCCTGCTCGTTGGCCTGGGCGAACCGCGCTTGCAGGACCTCGTCTTCCACCCCGGCCCAGACCGCCGGAACCTCGTCACGGAAGTAGCTGGCATAGCCACCGAAGGCGTCGATGCCCAGTTGCAGCCAGGGTAGTGGCATCGGCATGCGCAGGTTGGTGCGGATCTGCTTGGCGGCCTCCGGAATGCCCTCGAGGTAGCGGGTGAACGCCGCCATCCGCTCCTCCACCGGGGCGTAGTCCAGCGTGATGTAGGGCGCCGGGTCCAGCGAATCGTTCATCCAGCCGATGTAGAACTGCGGGTTGCGGTAGGGCCAGCGCGCCTTGACCAGCCAGAACAGGTCGTGGTCGATGCGCGACACGAAATAGTCGCGCTGGTAGCGCTGTTCCGCCGACAACTGATCGTCCACGAACGCCAGCGCGTCCTGTTTCGCCTGGCGCAGGCGCCGGGCCTCCCGGTCCAGGCCTTCCGTGCTCCAGTCGGGCAATTGGCCGTCGAACTCGTGCCGGCCCTGCACCACCGCCCAGGCGGGGTGAGCCTCCAGGTGCGCTTCGATCTGTTGGTCGACGAACTGGTCCCAGGCGTGAGGCTGCTCCGGAACGGGCTCGACGACGGTCGGCGGCGGCTGGGGCTCGTCTTCACTACAGGCGGCCAGGATCAACATCGCCAGGATGGCGAACAAGCAGGAGACGCTTCTGTTATGCATGTTCCACGACGGTCGGGGTCGAGCCGGGATTGTAGCAAGGTCAGGGGGCGGCTTTGCAGCCCCGCACGAACTGACCGCCAGGGGCGTCAGGAACGGGATTCCGGATGCACCCCGGCCTCCTGGGCCTCCAGGCCTGCTTCGGATCCGCCGGCGAGGTGCTCGCCGTCCGTTTCGTCCCGCAACGTGTCGAGGTGCATGAGCTTTTTCACCAATGGGCTGATGACCATGACGCCCACGCCGATCGCCACCGCGTACCAGCCGACCGTGGTATAGACCTCGAGAACCACCTGCTTGCCGGCGTCTTCGCCGACGTTCTCGGCGCCGGTCGCGGCGGCAATCAGCCCCGCGGCAAAGTTGCCGGTCGCCGAGGCGAAGAACCAGGTCCCCATGACCAGGGACGCCATGTGCGCCGGGCTCAAGCGGTTCATGGCGGAGAGTCCCACGGGCGACAGGCAAAGCTCGCCAGTGGTGTGCAGGAGATAGATCAGGAAAATGAAGATGACCGGTGTCGGCACATTGATACCGACGCTTTCCGCGCCCCACACCAGCACCAGGAAGCCCAGCCCGACCTGCACCACGCCCAGGCCGAATTTCAGCGGCGCCGAAGGCTCGCTGCCCCGTTTGCCGAGCGCCTGCCAGAGCATGGCGAACAGCGGCGCCAGCATGACGATGTAAATCGCATTGATGGACTGGAACATGGAGGCGTTGACGCCCTGCGTGTCCACGTGGCGGTCCGTGAACAGGTTCAGGGAAGAGCCGGCCTGCTCGAACAGCGCCCAGAACACGATGGACACGAGAATCAGAAACATCGCGGCGAAAATTCGATCACGTTCATCGCTGGGCAGCTTGGTGACCGCCGTGAACAGCACGTACAGCACCAGCCCCCCACCGAAGGCACCGAGCACGTACCCGACCATTTCCTGGTACTGGATCGCGACCCAGCACAACGCAACCATGGCCAGGCCGGCGCCGTAAATGCCGAATTCACGCCCCCCGCGAAGCTTCGACGGGTCCTTGGGCTCGCCCTGGCCGAGCAGCAGTGGTTTACCGAGGATGAAGAATATGAGGCCGATCAGCATGCCGAATCCGGCGAGGCCGAAGCCATATTTCCAGCCATAGGTCTGACCGAGATAGCCGCAGATGATGGACGCCGTCGCCGCCCCGACATTGATGCCCATGTAGAAAATCGTATAGGCCGGATCGCGGCGTACATCGGTGCGGGGATACAACTGGCCGACGATGACCGAGATATTGGCCTTCAGAAAACCCGAGCCGACGATGATCAGGGCCAGGGCGAGCCAGAAGACATTGATCATGGGGTCGGTCTGGCTGCCGTCGCCTTCGAAGGCCATGAAAAAGTGTCCGAAGGTCAGCAGAATCGCGCCGAACAGCACCGCCTTGCGCTGACCGAGGTACTTGTCAGCGAGGTAGCCGCCCACCACCGGCGTGATGTAGACCAGCGCCGTGTAGGCGCCATAGATAATCGAAGCGTCGCTGTCCGAAAACAGCCAGTGCTGCACGAGGTAGAAGATGAGCAGCGCGCGCATGCCGTAATAGGAAAAGCGTTCCCACATCTCGGCGAGGAACAGAACGAACAGTCCCTTGGGATGGCCGACCACCTCCGGTTCGGGGCGCGTGACGATGAACACGCCACCCAGCAAAAAGCCTGCCAGGGCGACCACCGCAACCCAAAAAGCCCACATCTCGAACGCGGAATCGAAAGTGAAGATTAACTCGTGCATAAGTGACTGATCCGTCGGATTATCAGGGTGTTTTTACGTGATTCGGATGACGGCTGATTGCAGATCGACGTCGACCCGGAATGCCGACCGCAGGGCCGCAACGCGCTACACGGTACCACCGGTCGCATGCCCAACGCCACGAATTGCGCGCCGGCTTTTTGGTCCATGCGATAATCCCCGGCCTGACACATTCACCGGGCCAAACCATGGATCAACGCGCCGCGCAGCAGTTCATCGACGAGAAATGGAACGACGAAATCGTTCCCGAACTGGTCGAGTACATCAGGATCCCCAACAAGTCGCCCCATTTCGACCCGGACTGGGAAAAGCACGGCTACATGGAGGACGCGGTGCAGCAGATATTCGCCTGGTGCGCAAAGCAGGACATTCCCGGCATGACCGCCGAAATCGTGCGCCTGCCGGGACGCACGCCGCTGATTTTCATGGACATCCCCGCGGCGAACGGCGGCAGCGACGATGACACTGTCCTGCTTTACGGCCACCTGGACAAGCAGCCGGAAATGACCGGCTGGGCCGACGACCTGGGACCCTGGAAACCGGTGATCAAGGACAGCAAGCTGTACGGCCGCGGCGGCGCCGACGACGGCTACGCGGCCTACGGCTCCCTGACCGCCATTCTGGCGGTGCAGCGCGAAGGCCTGCCGCACTGCCGCTGCGTGGTGATCATCGAGGCCTGCGAGGAATCGGGCAGCTACGACCTGCCGCACTACATCGAGCACCTGGACGACCGCATCGGCCAGCCCTCGCTGGTGGTGTGCCTGGACTCGGGCGCGGGCAACTACGAGCAGTTGTGGCTGACCGTGTCGCTGCGCGGCATGGCGGCGGGCACCCTGCGCGCCGAGGTGCTGGGCGAGGGCGTGCATTCGGGCTACGCTTCCGGCGTGGTGCCCTCCAGCTTCCGCGTGCTGCGCCAGCTGATCGCCCGCCTGGAAGACGAGAACACCGGCCAGGTCCTGCCCGACTACCTGCACACCGAAATCCCGGAACAGCGCCTGCGCCAGACCGAGCGCATGGCCGAAGCCCTGGGCGACGCGGTGTGGCAGGCCTACCCGTTTCTCGAGGGCGTACAGCCGCAGGCCGACAACAACGTGGATCGCATCCTCAACCGCACCTGGCGCCCGGCCCTGTCTTACACCGGTGTGGACGGCATGCCGCCGCTGGGTTCGGCGGGCAACGTGCTGCGCCCCTACACCAGCCTGAAGCTGTCCTTGCGCCTGCCGCCCACCGTCGACGGCGAGGCCGCCTCACAGGCCATGAAACAGACCCTGGAGGCCGACCCGCCCAGCAAGGCGAAGGTGCGCTTCGAGGCCGACCAGTCGGCCACCGGCTGGAACGCGCCGGACATCGCCCCGTGGCTGCACGCATCGCTGGAACGCGCCTCGCAGGCCAGCTACGGCCAGGGCGTGATGTACATGGGCGAGGGCGGCACCATTCCCTTCATGGCGATGCTGGGCGATGCGTACCCGCAGGCGCAGTTCATGATCACCGGCGTGCTGGGCCCCAAGTCCAACGCCCACGGGCCGAATGAGTTCCTGCACATTCCTTTCGCGCGCAAACTGACCACCTGCGTGGCGCAGGTGCTGACCGACCACGCCCGCCGCGAGGCGCCGGCGGCCGCCGCCTGAGGGCGCCCCGATGCGGCGTCGCGGATTCCTGCGGGGCCTGGGCCAGGCGGGCGTCCTGCTGGGGGCGCCCATCGTATTCGAACGCTTTTTGCCCGCGGGGCTCACCCCGGTGGCCCTGGTCCAGGCCGCGCAACCACCGGTCCTGGCCGGCAAGGACCCGCGGCTGCAGGTACTCAACGACCGGCCCGTCAACGTCGAGACCCCCGCCCACCTGCTGGACGACCGCGTCACGCCGGCCAAACGCATGTTCGTGCGCAACAACGGGCATCCGCCGCCGGCGGTGGACCCGCGGAGCTGGACGCTGGTCGTGCGCGGCGAATCGATTCGACGGGAAACGTCCTACACCCTGGATGAGCTGAAACGCCGTTTTGAAAACGTGAGCCTGCAGCTCGTCATCGAATGCGGCGGCAACGGCCGCGCCGAGTTCGTGCCGCCCGCCTCGGGCAACCAGTGGCGCCTGGGCGCCGTGGCCTGCCCGCGCTTCGACGGCATTCGCCTGCGTGACTTGCTGGACGATTGCGGCGTGCAGGACGACGCCGTCTACGTGGCCTACCGCGGCGCCGACACGCACCTCTCGGGCGATCCCCAACGGGACCCGATTTCGCGCGGCGTACCGCTGGCCAAGGCCATCGAGGCAGAATCACTGGTGGCTTTCGGCATGAACGGCGAGCCCCTGCACCCGCTGCACGGACACCCGCTGCGCCTGGCGATCGGCGGCTGGCCCGGTTCGGTGTCCGGCAAGTGGCTGAACGAACTGCTGGTGCGCGACCGGGTGCACGACGGCGCCAAGATGGGCGGACAGTCCTACCGGGTGCCCTGCGCACCGGTGGAACCCGGCGAGAAAGTGCCCGACGAGGCCATGTGCATCATCGAATCCATGCCGGTGAAGTCGCTGATCACCCACCCGCAAACCGGCTTGCGCCTGCCGCTGGACGAGTCCCTCACGGTGCGGGGCCATGCCTGGGCGGGCGACCTCGCCGTTGAACGCGTGGAACTGTCGATCGATTTTGGCGCCACCTGGCGCGCCGCCGAACTGGAAGCGCCGGCCAACCGCCTGGCCTGGCAGCATTTCTCGGCCCACGTCGACCTGCCGCAGCGCGGTTACTACGAGATCTGGGCGCGGGCCACGGACACGGCCGGCGTGGCGCAGCCCATGCTGCTGCCGGGCTGGAACCCCAAGGGCTACCTGAACAACGCGACGCACCGGGTGGCGGTGTATGCCGTCTAGTCACACCCCGCGCCCAAAGCGGCCTGGCCGATCATGGCCCGCCCTGTTGCTGGCCGCCCTGCTCCCCTGGCCGGCCGGCGCCGGCGACACGTCACGGCCCGACGGCCTGGTCGACGCCCCGGGGGCCGACCTGGTGGCGGCCCATTGCAGCGCCTGTCATTCCCTGCAACTGGTCATCCAGAACCGGGGGGACGCGGCCCACTGGAAAAAGCTGAT
Organism: Gammaproteobacteria bacterium; assembly: GCA_030431095.1. Classification (GTDB taxonomy): domain Bacteria; phylum Pseudomonadota; class Gammaproteobacteria; order Xanthomonadales; family SZUA-36; genus Marinihelvus. Next base: position 39,359 of record JAUIJU010000023.1, read on the forward strand.
CCGCTGGATGCAGGCCGACCACAAGCTGTGGGACCTGGGCGAGGCGGAACCGCAGATTCTCGACTACCTCGAAACGCACTACGGCGCGCCCGCCCTCTCGCCACGCCGCAAGCCGCTGGACACCCGCTGGCGCGACGGGTGATCCTGTCGCGGCCCCTGGAGAGAGACATGCCCCGAATTGCCACGATGTTCTTCCTGCTGGCCGCGCTGGCGACCACGCCGATCCTGCGCGCGGAGGTCACCGCCATCAGCGCGCACGGATTCACCAGCACGCATGTCCACGAGCTGGCGCTGCCGCCCGAGGAAGCCTGGCGCCTGCTGACCGACGGATTGCCACGCTGGTGGGACGCCAGCCACAGCTATGGCGGACGCGCCGAAGGACTTTCTTTGGAGGCCCGGCCAGGCGGCTGCCTGTGCGAGGCAATGATGGACGGCGGCTGGGTGGAGCACCTGCGGGTGGTGTTCATCGCGCCCGGGCGAACCCTGCGCCTGCAGGGCGCGCTGGGGCCACTGGCGGACATGGGACTGCAAGGCATGATGCGCTGGACGCTGGAGCCCGGCGAAGCCGGCGGCAGCACGTTCACGTCCACGTACGTGGTCTCCGGCTACCTGGAGGATGGCTTCGAGGGCCTGGCGCCGGCGGTGGACGCGGTCAACGGCGGGCACTTCGAGCGCCTGCAACGGGTCGCGGCCGGCGCGCCCGCCGAAGGCTGATCCGCTTTCGAGCTCAGCCCGGGCCGATCGGCCGCCACAACTGGTCGGTGAACCAGCCCCGGCGGTCGCGAAAGTCGGCCGTGACCTCGAAACCCGCCGCCGCGGCCAGTTCGGCGATCAGCGCGTCGTCGTATTTCTGGGAAATCTCCGTGCGGATGCACTCGCCCTGCACGAACGCGAACGTCTCGCCCAGGGCATCGATGCGTACGCGCTGCTCGCGTTCGCTGCACAGGTAACTGAGCGCGGCGCCCGTGTCGGGGTCGTACTCGGGACGATGGCTGAAGCCGTCCAGGTCGAAGTCCGCGCCCAGTTCCCGATTGATGCGCCGCAGCAGATTCAGGTTGAACTTCGCGGTGACGCCGCCTTCGTCGTCGTAGGCGGCGCGGATCACTTCAGGCGACTTTTTCAGGTCCAGGCCGATCAGCAGCAGGTCGTCGGCGCTCATGGAATCGCGTATCTCGCGCAGGAAATCGCGGTCGGCCGGTGGCTCGAAGTTGCCCAGGTTGGAACCCATGAAAGCGAAAACGCGTCGCACACCCGGGCGCCGCGGCTGCGCCAGCCAGTCCATGTAGTTGCCCGCCCACGGCTGCATGTCCAGCCAGGGGCGCTGCGGACACAGTCGCTCGGCCAGCAGGTCGAGTACATGGGGCGAAATGTCCAGGGGGCGATAAACGAAGGCCGTACCTTCAGCGTGCAGGGCGTCCAGCAAGTGGCCCATCTTGCTGCCGTCGCCGGCGCCCAGCTCCACCAGTTCGAACACCCCGCCGGCCACTATCGCCCGGGCGATCTCAGGCCCCCGCTCACGCAGGATCTCCCGCTCGCAATCGGTGGGATAGTACTCCGGGCTGGCCATGATGCGCTGGAACAGCCGGTCCCCCCGGGCATCGTAGAAATAGCGGGAGGAAAGGCGCCTGGGGCGTTGGTGCAGTCCTTCGCGGACCGCCTCGGCAAATTCGCGGTCGATGACCGTGTCGTCCATGGGATCTCCGTGGTGAATGGATCAGTGAGCGCAGCCGGCCTGGGGACAGGCGAGGCCCGTCTCGCCCCGCTCCAGCTGAATGGTTGCGTGGTCGATACCGAACCTGGCAAGGAGCTGCTGCGACACCTCGTTGAGAAAACGGTCCGTGTCCGGCAGGGGCGCCATGACCAGGTGCGCGGTCAGCGCCGTGTCGGTGGTGCTCATCGCCCAGATATGCAGATCGTGCAGGTCCGTCACACCGGGCAGGGACGCAAGAAAGCTGCGCACCTGCAGCGGATCGATCCCCGGCGGCACCGCGTCCACCGCCAGGTTCAGCGACTCGCGCAGCAGGCCCCAGGTGGACCAGAAAATCACGCCCCCGATCACCAGGCTGACCAGGGCATCCAGCCAGTTCCAGCCCAACCAGAGGATCAGCGCGCCGGATACGACCACGCCCAGCGAGACCGCGGCGTCGGCCGCCATGTGCAGGTAGGCGCCGCGAATGTTCAGGTCGCGGTCCTTGCCGCGCAGGAACAGCATCGCGGTCGCGGTATTGATCACCACGCCGATGGCCGCAACCAGCATGATGGTGAGCCCCGCCGGCTCGGCGGGTTCAAGCAACCGCCCAATCGCCTCCCAGGCGATGGCGCCGACCGCCGCGAGCAGCAGCAGTCCACTGCCCAGGCTGGCCAGGATGGTGGCGCGCGAGTAGCCGTAGGTTCGGCGCAGGGACGGGCTGCGGGTGGCCAGCGCCGCGGCGCCCCAGGCCAGCATCAGGCCCAGCACGTCGCTCAGATTGTGGCCGGCATCGGTCAGCAGGGCCAGGGATTTCGCCGCCAGCCCGAACATCACCTCGACGACCACGAACGCGATATTGAGGCCGACGCCGATCATGAACGCCCGATTGAAATCGGGCGTGGCGTGGTGATGGGCGTGTTCGTGGGCTCGGTTCACCCGGGCCGACCCCTCAGGAAGCCTGCCCGGTCAGGGCGCCGAACAGAATCCACCC
>JAUIJU010000024.1 GCA_030431095.1 Gammaproteobacteria bacterium
CCAGGCCACGCACTGGCGGCACATCCTGACCCTGCGCGAGCCCGTTGCCCGCGCCATCGAGGCGTTGCGCAAGGATGGCGCCGTGGGCTCTTCACTGGCCACCGAGGTCGGCCTGTACGCCGACGGCGACGCGGGCGAGGCCCTGGCCTGGCTGGGCGACGAACTGCGCTTCATCCTGATCACCTCCGAGGCCGTCAGCGGTTCCCTGGCCGAGGCCCCGGAGCATGCCGAGCGCATCAGCACCGAGCTGGGCGAGATCGCCCTGTGGGTGCGGCCCTCGGCACACGCCAAGTGCGTGCGCTGCTGGCATCAGCGCGAAGACGTCGGCGCCAGCGAAGTGCACCCCGAACTGTGCGGACGCTGTATCGAGAACGTGGAAGGCCCCGGCGAACTGCGCCGGATCGGCTGAACGGCCGACGGCCCAAAGACCCGATGACCCAATAACCGTGCCTCCTGTCCAAACACGCGAAGCCTCCCGGTCCGGGCGGTCCGCCGCCTGGCCCTGGCTGTTCCTGGCCGTGGTCATCGTGGCCCTGGATCTGTGGACCAAGCACCTGGCCAGCAGTCACCTGGTGATGTTCCAGCCGGTGGAGGTCTTGCCCTGGCTGGACTGGCGCCTGGCGCACAACACCGGCGCCGCATTCAGTTTTTTGGCCGGGGCCGACGGCTGGCAACGCTGGTTTTTCACCGTGCTGGCGGCGGTGGTCAGCGTTTTCCTGGTGGCCTGGTTGTTCCGCCTGGAGCGCGGCCAGCGGCTGGTGCCCCTGGCCCTGAGCCTGGTGCTGGGCGGCGCGGTCGGCAACCTGGTGGACCGGGTTCGTTACGGCTACGTGGTGGATTTCATCGACGTGCACGCCGGTGACTGGCACTGGCCCGCCTTCAACATCGCGGACTCGGCCATTACCTGCGGTATCATCCTGTTGCTGCTCGATGCGGCCCGCGAATCCTTCGCGGAACGTAAGGCGAACGGCGGGAACGAATCGGCATGAGACTCCTGTTGGCCAATCCGCGCGGCTTCTGTGCCGGGGTGGATCGCGCCATCGAAATCGTGGAGCGGGCCCTGCAACTGTTCGGCGCGCCCATTTACGTGCGCCACGAGGTGGTGCATAACCGCTTCGTGGTTCGCGACCTTGAAGGCAAGGGCGCCGTCTTCGTGGACGAACTGAACGATGTGCCCGACGGCAACACCGTGATCTTCAGCGCCCACGGCGTGTCCAAGCACGTTCGCAGCGAAGCCGCGGAGCGCGATCTCAAGGTATTCGACGCCACCTGTCCGCTGGTGACCAAGGTGCACATGGAGGTCGCGCGGCACTGCAAGCAGGGCCGCGACGTGGTGCTGATCGGCCATGCCGGCCACCCCGAGGTGGAAGGCACCATGGGCCAGTGGCTGGCGCAACCGCCCAACGACAACAGGATTTTCCTCATCGAATCCCTGGCCGACGTCGATACGCTGGAAGTCGGCCACCCCGAACACCTGGCCTTCGTGACCCAGACCACCCTGTCCGTGGACGACACCGAGGCGATTATCGCCGCGTTGCAACAGCGCTTCCCGGCCATCATCGGTCCGCGCCAGGACGACATCTGCTACGCCACGCAGAACCGCCAGGACGCGGTGCGCGAACTGGCGCGCCAGGCGGAAATGGTGCTGGTGGTCGGCTCGGTGACCAGTTCCAATTCCAATCGCCTGCGTGAACTGGCCGAGAAGCAGGGTGTACCCGCCTTTCTCATCGACGGCGCCGAAGACATCCGTCCCGAGTGGCTCGAGGGCCTGCGGGCCGTGGGCGTCACCGCCGGCGCCTCGGCCCCGGAAAGCCTGGTACGCGGGGTAATCGAGTGCCTGCAGTCGCACGGCGCCGGCAGTCCCGAGGAGATCGACGGCGTTCCCGAGAGCATGGAGTTCGCCCTGCCACGCGAACTGCGCCTGCGCCTGCGCGCCTGAACCCCGATGGGGGCGCGTTCAGCTGCCCCGCCAGCAATCGGCCTTGAACCCCGTGGCCCCCAGCAGGCGCCGCCGCCCATCGTGGGCCAGCGCCAGCGTGCCGCAGGCGTCGCCGCGCTGCTCGCCCCGCGGCTCGGCGCGCCACTCGTGGCCCTGGCCGAACCCGCCGCGCGCGGACAGCAACACGAAGCGGTAGGACCTGGTGGGCGGCGGCAGGCAGCCGCGCCGGTTGACCGCCAGGTCCACGGCTTCGCGGGCCGCCTGGCAGGCTGCGGCCTGCTGCAGGGCCCGCACCGCCTCGACCCGCGCCACGCCGAAACGGTAGTCTCGCCAGGTCGGCAGCGCCACGGTCATCAGCACCAGGGCAATGGTTACCGTGCACAGCAGTTCCACCAGGGTGAAGCCGGCCTGTCCATGGCGCTGCGAGATCACTGCCGTCGGCGCCAGGCCAGCCGGCCGCAGTGCACCGGGGCGTCCGCCTGTCGGCAGAATCCGGGGCTGCTACCGGGCAGCGCGTCCAGCCACGCCGGATCCCCCCAGGGTCGGGCGACGATCGCCTCCAGCACCACGGCTTCGCCACGAGGGGCCCGCGCGGCGCGCGCCACGATGCGGTAGTAGCTGGTGTCCGGTTGGCCGGGTTCGGCCGGATTGGCGGGCTCGAAGTGGGCTTCCTCCACGAGCCATCGCCCCAGCGGGGTTCCGGGGTGGTCCCGCGAGGCCAGCAACACGCCGGTATCAGGTTCAATGCCGTCCGCATGCGCGTGGCCCAGCCACCAGGCTTCGCCGCGGCTTTCCAGGTCGGCCGGCGCCTGTCCGGCCGCCAGGACCAGTGTTCCGGCGCCACAGGCGGCCGGGCAGGGCGGGGGACGCTGGTCGCCGGGACGGCTCAGCAACCAGTCCTCGGCCCAGGCCAGCGCCGAGCGCGCCGCCGCCTCGGCCCGCGCCTCGGCCACCTCGTGGCTGGCGATGCGCAGCTGCCACTGGTTGTCGGAAAACGCGGTGGTCACCACGCCGCTGAGCAGCAGCAGGAGCAGCATGGCCAGCAACAGGGCCGCGCCAGTCTGACGATGACGAAAAGCCGCCTTCATGGCAGGCGCCCCCGGACGGGTATGGTCACCAGCGCCTGCAGGCGCAGCCGGCCGTCGTCGGCCGGCCGCACGCGGTGGCCGAGCAGGTCGAATGTGGCCACAGCCCGGGCCTGCACCGGGGCGGCGCTGGCGACCAGCAGGGCGATGCGGGCGCCCAGCACCTGCCCTTCATCGGCCCAGTTTCCGGCTTCCACCCAGTGCTCGGCCAGGCCGTCGCCGTCGCGGTCCTCCGCGAACTGCACCTGGAAGGCCTCGACCCCCTCGACCAGGGTGGCGGCGTTGAGCTGCCGCGTGCCCGGGCCGGGCCCGGGACCGTAGTGACAGGTCTTGACCAGTCGCCAGCCGTCGCGCAGCGAAAAGTCGGACTGCCGCAACCAGGTGGTCGGCGCACCGGTGGCGTCGCGCACCGGGTTGTCGTTGCCCAGGCAATTGCGCCGGGACCACCGCCGCAGCACCAGGCGGTCACCGTGCACCGTGGCGGCATCGACGCTGCCGGACAGGGCGTCCGGCGACCCTTCCGACCAGGGTGAATCGATGTATCCCGCGCCCTCGATCTCGCTGCCGAGTTCCCGCATGGCGAAGCGCACCGTCGCCTGGACCCCGGCCAACGCCTGCTGGGCGCGGATCGACTGCAGCGTGGACTGGATCAGCAGCAACAGGCCGGCCAGCACCAGCGCACCCAGCGCCAGGGCCAGCATCAGTTCCAGCAGGGTGAATCCCCGTGCCCGTCGACGGGTGGCGACCGTCATGAATCCAGCACCCGGTACCGGGCTTCGGCCTCACCGCCGGAGCCCCGTCGCCAGAACACCTTGCCGACCAGCAGGCCGCCGCCGTCACAGGACGGCGCGCCGGCGCGGCCGTCACTTGGGGTGGCGTCCCGGCACACGGTGCCGTCACCGCGGGGCAGGTCACGCGCCACCACGCGGCGCCAGTCACCCAGTTCCGCCGCGGCCTGGCCGGCGGGTGAGCGCCAGGCGGCCGGGCCGCCGCTCAGCGCCACACGGCCCTGCAGGTCGCGCATCAGCAGGCCGGCGGCGCGCTCGTCACGCGCGAAAGCGGCGTCGTCCAGCCCTTGCATGGCCAGGACGCCCAGGCCCAGCAGGGCGGTGGCCAGCACCGCGGCGGCCACGAGCACTTCCAGCAGGCTGAATCCCCGTTGATCACGCATGGCGTCCCCCTCTGGCCGTTGCGTTCGATGCGCCCAGATTGCAGCAACTCCGGGTCGCAACGGGAGAGCGAACCGGCCCCTGGCCGGGTAGGTCTTTGGCGCGACGAAGCGTCGGAAATTCCTGCCTTTTCTATTGTCTGGCCGGCGGCTTTTGCCTATACTCTGCGCCCTTCCGCAATCCCGGAACCGTGCCGGATTAGCTCAGTTGGTAGAGCGGCGCATTCGTAATGCGTAGGTCAGGTGTTCGAATCACCTATCCGGCACCATTTTCCAATTCCTCCCGATGTATGACAGCCGTCGATGTGGCCATCCCGTGGCATGATCTGTTTGTGCCGCCATGTGGCGGCGACTCGATGGAGCAGTTCGATGCGCATTCCTGGATGGATGGTCGGCGTTCGGCGTTCGGCGTGCACGGCGCTGGCCGCTGCACTACTGAGCCACGTGGCGCTGGCCGAAGACACCCCGGCCGATCAGTATCGAGCGGCCGTCGAGGTCTTCGTGGCCGCATTCAACCAACGCGACCTCGAGGCCATCGGCAAGGCGGTCACCGACGATATCGAGTGGCTGTCGGTGGACGGCGCCGCGGTCTCGGTGGAAACCGCCAGCAGGCAGGCCCTGGTCGAGGCGCTGGGGAGCTACTTCGCATCCTGCACCAGTTGCCGTTCTGAACTGGCGCAGGTGCTGGTCAGCAAGGAACGGGTGGTGGCGGTCGAGGTGGCGAGCTGGGATAGCCAGGACGGGCCCGCCTCGCAACGCAGCGTCTCGGTCTACGAGTTTGACGGCGATTTGATCCGGCGCGTCTATTATTTCCCCGCGGAACCCTGAGGCGTCTTGCTCGGGGACGAATTATCGAATTCAACGGAACACGGGGGGTCACACCATGAATCTATTGGGCATCAGCGGCAGCCTGCGCAAGGCGTCGCTCAACACCAGGCTGCTGGCGGCGGCCAGCAGCGCCGTGGAAGCGGCCGGCAGCACGGTCCATCATTTCGACATCGGCCAGGTCCCCCTGTACGACCAGGACTTCGACGGTGACGAGAAGCCGGCGGCCGTGGCCGCGCTGAAGCGGGCCATCGAACAGGCGGACGGTCTGCTGATCGTTTCGCCCGAATACAACTACTCCGTGCCTGGCGTGCTGAAAAACGCCCTCGACTGGGCCTCGCGCCCCGGTTACGAATCCGTCCTGGCGGGCAAACCCACGGCGATCCTGAGCGCTTCCATGGCCGTCACCGGCGGAGCGCGCATGCAGGCCCACCTGCGCAACGTGCTGTCGGCCACCCTGTCGCCCGTCTACCAGGCGCCGGAGTTCCTGCTGGGCGCCGCGCAGAATGCGTTTGAGGACGACGGGCTTAGCGACCAGAAGACCCGCCAGCGCCTGGAGAAATTCATCTCCGGTTTCATTGCATGGGTGCGGACTTTCGACACGCCCTGACGCGCGCCGGCGCACCCGCCGTCGAAACTTCCGCCATGGAGTAGACTTCCGTTAGCGACATAAAAACGGGAGAACGCCATGCCAGCCTTGCTCAGGAATATCCTCGCCGTCATCGCCGGGCTGATCGTCGGCGGCCTCGTCAACTGGGGCTTCCTCCTGCTCAACGGCGTGTTCTTTCCCCTGCCCGAAGGCACCGACATGGGCGACCCGGAGCAGATGAAGCCGGTCATTGCCAGCATGCCCGCCATGGCCTGGCTGGGCGTGTTTGCCGCGCACCTGGGTCAGGCCTTTGTCGGCGGCTGGGTGGCGGCCCGGCTGGGCGCTTCGCGGCCGGTGCTGCTGGCCATGATCGTCGGGGTGCTGTCCCTGGTCGGTGGCGTCGCCAACGCCATCATGCTGGCCACCCCGGCCTGGACCTGGATCGAAATGCCGTTGTACCTGCTGGTCGCCTGGCTGGCCGGACGCATGGTGCAGGGCGGTCGCGGGGGCGAACAATGACCCCAGGCCCGGAGGCCACCGAATCGGCGGTGCGCGACGCGCTGGATGCCCACGAGGCCCGCGCCGACGCGCTGCTGGAGATCCTGCACCAGGTGCAGGACACCCTGGGCCACATCCCCCGCGAGGCCGTGCCGCCCCTGGCGCGCGCCCTGAATCGCTCGCGGGCCGAGATACAGGGCGTGATCGGTTTCTACCACGACTTCCGTCAGGAACCGGCCGGCGCCACGGTGATCCACCTGTGCCGGGCCGAGGCCTGCCAGGCCATGGGCGCCGGCGCGCTCGAACGCCACGCCTGCGAGCGGCTGGGCATCGGCCTGCACGAGACCACCCCGGACGGGCGCTTCACTCTGGAACCGGTGTACTGTCTGGGCAACTGCGCCTGCACGCCCTCCGTGCGCATTGGCGACACGGTCTACGCCCGCGTCACGCCGGAGCGTTTCGACGCCCTGATCGACCCCTACCTGGACCCAGGGGAGGAGCCCGCATGATCCGCGTGTTCGTGCCGCGTGACACCACCGCCGCCGCGCTGGGCGCCGACGCCGTGGCGGCCGCGATTCTCGGCGAGGCGGCCCGCTGCGGACTGGCCATCGAGCTGGTGCGCAACGGCTCCCGCGGCGCCTGCTGGCTGGAACCCCTCGTGGAAGTCGATGACGGACACGGCCGCCGCGCTTTCGGCCCGGTGAGCGTGGACGATGTACCCGACCTATTCGTGGCCGGCTTCCCGGGACGATGCGACCATCCCCTGGCCCTGGGCGATCCCGCCGAAATCCCCTGGCTGGCGCGGCAGCATCGCCTGACCTTCGCCCGGGCGGGCCTGGCCGACCCGGTGTCCCTGGACGACTACCAGGCCCTGGGCGGCCTGGCCGGGCTGCGCAAGGCGCTGGTCATGGAGCCGCAGGCCATCGTGGACGCGGTCAAGGCTTCGGGCCTGCGCGGTCGCGGCGGCGCGGCCTTTCCCACTGGCATCAAGTGGCAGACCGTGCACGACACGCCTGCGGAGCAGAAGTACATCGCCTGCAACGCCGACGAGGGCGATTCGGGCACCTTCGCCGACCGCCTGCTGATGGAGGCCGACCCGTACCAGTTGATCGAGGGCATGGCCATCGCGGGCCTGGCCGTGGGCGCGACGCAGGGCTTCATCTACCTGCGCTCGGAATACCCCCGCGCCCGCGACACCCTGGAGCAGGCCATTGCCCATGCCGGCCGCACAGGCGTGCTGGGAGACGACATCCTGGGCAGCGGCCGGGCCTTCCACCTGGAACTGCGCCTGGGCGCCAACGCCTATATCTGCGGCGAGGAAACCTCCATGCTCGAAAGCCTGGAGGGCAAACGCGGCCTGGTGCGCTTCAAGCCGCCGTTGCCGGCCATCGAGGGCCTGCACGGCCAGCCCACGGTGATCAACAACGTGTTGTCGCTGGCCGCCGCGAGTTCGATCCTGGCGGATGGCCCCGAAGCCTACGCCGCCCTGGGCTCGGGCCGCTCGAAGGGCACCCTCACGGTGCAGCTCGGCGGCAACGTGAAACGCGGTGGCCTGGTGGAGCTGCCCTTCGGCACACCGCTGCGTACCGCGCTGGAAGACTACGGCGGCGGCACCGCCTCGGGGCGCCCGCTGCGCGCGGTGCAGGTCGGCGGCCCGCTGGGCACCTACCTGCCCGAAGCGCTGTGGGACACCCCGCTGGACTACGAGGCTTTCGCCGAGGTCGGCGGCATGTTGGGCCACGGCGGCGTGGTGCTGTTCGACGACACGGTGGACATGGGCCACATGGCGCGCTTCGCCATGGAGTTCTGCGCGGTGGAGTCCTGCGGCAAGTGCACGCCCTGCCGCGTGGGCTCGGTGCGCGGCATGGAGGTCATCGACCGCCTGCGCGCCGGCGACGACCGCGAGGGCGCCCTGGCGCTGCTCGAAGAACTGTGTGAGACCATGGAAGACGGCTCGCTGTGCGCCATGGGTGGCTTGACGCCCAAGCCGGTGCGCAGCGCACTGGAACACTTTCCGGAGGATTTTTGCTGAGATGTCGTGGTCTTACCCGGTAAGCGTCACGTCAGCACACGACGACAGGAGGCGGCCATGGCCACCCCGATCGAACTGAAGCCCTATGCCCCCCAGCCGGACCTGGGTACGCCCGCGGCCGGCGGCGAACCGGTCTCCCTGACCGTTGACGGGACCGCGGTCACCGTGCCCGGAGGCACCTCGGTGCTGCGCGCGGCGGCGCTGGCGGGCGTCGACATTCCCAAACTGTGCGCCTCCGACCGGCTGGAGGCCTTCGGCTCCTGCCGTGTCTGCCTGGTGGAAATCGAGGGCCGCAAGGGCACGCCGGCCTCCTGCACCACCCAGGTGGAGGAGGGCATGGCAGTGCGCACTCAAAGCGACAAACTCGGCCGCCTGCGGCGCAACGTGATCGAGCTGTACCTGTCCGACCACGCGCCCAGCGGGGAAGGGCGTAACGCCCTGGCCGAACTGGCCGCCGCCGAGGGCGTCACCGAGTCCCGTTACGCCCTGGGCGGGCGTACCCACGCCGGCCTGCCGGTGGACGAAACCAACCCCTATTTCCGTTTTGACCCGGGCGCCTGCATTGTCTGCTACCGCTGCGTCCGGGCCTGCGAGGAAGTGCAGGGCACCTTTGCGCTAACCGCCGCGGGACGTGGTTTCGACACCCTGATCGCGGCCAGTCAGCTGGACACCTTCATGGAATCGGAGTGCGTGTCCTGCGGCGCCTGCGTGGACGCCTGCCCGACACCGGCGCTGGAAGACAAGTCGGTGCTGGAACGCGGCGCACCTGAGCAGGTTCAACTCACGACCTGCGCCTATTGCGGCGTGGGCTGCGGTTTTCGCGCCGAGCTGAAAGGCGGGGAAGTGGTGCGCATGACGCCGTGGAAGGACGGCAAGGCCAACGAGGGCCATGCCTGCGTGAAAGGACGCTTCGCCTGGGGCTACGCCACGCATCCGGACCGCATCACCTCGCCCATGATCCGCGAGGCCATCGACCAGCCGTGGCGGGAAGTGGGCTGGGAAGAGGCCATCGCCTTCGCCGCCGGGCGCCTGAAGGCCATCCAGGCGCAGTACGGACCCGACAGCATCGGCGGCATCACCTCCTCGCGCTGCAGCAACGAGGAGACCTACCTGGTACAGAAGCTGGTGCGCGCCGGCTTCGGCAACAACAACGTGGACACCTGCGCGCGGGTTTGCCATTCGCCCACCGGATACGGTTTGAAAACCACGCTGGGTGAATCCGCCGGCACCCAGGCCTTCGCTTCGGTGGCGCAGGCCGACGTGGTGATGGTGATCGGCGCCAATCCCACCGATGCGCACCCGGTCTTCGCCTCACGGCTCAAGCGCCGTCTGCGCCAGGGGGCCGGCCTGATCGTGGTCGACCCGCGCGAAATCGACCTGGTCAGTGCACCACACGTGAGGGCCGACCATCACCTGCAGCTGCGGCCGGGCTCCAACGTGGCCTTCGTCAACGCCATGGCGCACGCCATCGTGGAGGCCGGACTGGCCGACGGGGACTTCATTCGCGAGCGCTGTGAATGGCCGGCCTACGAGCAGTGGCGGGAATTCATCCTGCGCCCGGAGAATTCGCCCGAGGCCACGGCGGAGGCCACCGGCATCGCCCCGGACACCCTGCGGGCGGCCGCCCGCTTGTACGCCGGAGCCGACAACGGCGCCATCTACTATGGACTGGGCGTGAGCGAACACACCCAGGGTTCCACCATGGTCATGGGCATCGCCAACCTGGCCATGCTGACCGGCAACCTGGGCCGCGAGGGCGTGGGCGTGAATCCGCTGCGTGGGCAGAACAACGTGCAGGGCTCCTGCGACATGGGTTCTTTCCCGCACGAACTGCCGGGTTACCGCCACGTGTCCGACCCGGCCGTGCGCGGCGCCTTCGAAGACGCCTGGGGCGTGGCGCTGCAGCCCGAGCCGGGCCTGCGCATCCCCAACATGTTCGACGCCGCGGTGGCGGGGCGCTTCAAGGCCCTGTACTGCCAGGGCGAGGACGTGGCCCAGTCGGACCCCAACACGCAGCACGTGGACGCGGCGCTGCGCGCGCTGGACTGCCTGATCGTGCAGGACATCTTTCTCAACGAGACCGCGCGCTACGCGCACGTGTTCCTGCCGGGCTCGTCCTTCCTGGAAAAGAACGGCACTTTCACCAACGCCGAGCGGCGCATCTCGCCGGTGCGCAAGGTCATCGAGCCGCTGGCCGGCCACGAGGACTGGGAGGTCACCCAGTTGCTGTCCAACGCCCTGGGCTACCCCATGAACTATCGCCACCCCTCGGAGATCATGGACGAGATCGCCCGGCTGACGCCGACGTTCACCGGGGTGAGCTACGACAGGCTCGACCGCCTGGGCAGCATCCAGTGGCCGTGCAACGCCGACGCCCCCGAGGGCACGCCGACCATGCATTCGACGGCCATGGTGCGCGGCAAGGGGTATTTCGCGGTCACCGGTTACGTGCCCACCGAGGAGCGCACCACGCGGCGTTACCCGCTGCTGCTGACCACCGGGCGCATCCTCAGCCAGTACAACGTGGGCGCGCAGACCCGGCGCACCGAGAACTCACGCTGGCATGGCGAGGACGTGCTGGAGCTTCACCCCTCCGACGCCGAGTTCCGCGGCATCCGCGACGGCGACTGGGTGGGCGTGGAAAGCCGGGCGGGCGAGACCGTGCTGCACGCCGTGGTCACCGGCCGGGTGCCGCCGGGCGTGGTCTACACCACTTTCCATTTTCCCCTGACCGGCGCCAACGTGGTGACCACGGACAATTCCGACTGGGCCACCAACTGCCCCGAATACAAGGTCACCGCCGTGCAGGTCACCCGGGTGACGCAGCCTTCGGACTGGCAGGCCGGCTACCGCGCCTTCACGGAGCGCCAGGAAGCGCTGCTGGATGCGGCGCGGAGCGAAGCGAAGGCCTGAGAACGTGGAGGGGCACGATGTCCGCGCGGTGCGGCGCTGGCGCGCCGGCCAGGTGGCCGACGACGGCGACGCCATTGCGCGCGAGGTCGCCGTGGCCCTGAGCTACAACCGTCGCGCCCACGTGGTCATGATGGCCACGCCCGCCGACCTGGAAGATTTCGCATTGGGCTTCAGTCTGTCCGAGGGGATCGTGGACCGCCCCACGGCACTGAAGGACGTGAAGGTGCTCGAGCGCGAGGGTGGCCTGGAACTGGCCATGACGGTTGATGAAGCCACCGCGCGGCGCCTGGCGCAGCATCGCCGCAACCTGGCCGGGCGCACCGGCTGCGGCCTGTGCGGGGCGGAAACGCTGGAGCAGGCCCTGCGGCCCGTTCCCCGGCTTGCCCAGCGTGTTGCCGTCGACGACGCCGCGCTGCAGCGCGCCCTGGCCGGATTGCACGACTGCCAGCCCCTGCAGGGCGTGACCGGCGCAGTGCACGGTGCGGCCTGGTGTGGACTGCGCGGCGAGGTGCGTCTCGCGCGCGAAGACGTGGGGCGGCACAACGCCCTGGACAAGCTGATCGGCGCGTTGGCGAACGCCGGCGTGGATTCCGCGTCGGGCTTCGTGCTGGTCTCCAGCCGCGCCAGCTACGAGATGGTGCAGAAAGCCGCCATGTTCCACGCCGAGCTGTTGCTCGCCGTTTCGGCGCCGACCACGCTGGCGGTGGACCTGGCGCAGGCCTGTGGCCTGACCCTGGTTGGTTTCGCCCGCCAGGGCCGCCACAATGCCTATACCCACCCGCAACGGATACGTTCCAGCGCTGCCGATGACTGACACCGAACTCGACCACCTGGTGCAGATGGCCAACGACATCGCCCGTAACCTCGACGTCTATCCGGACGCGGCGGCGCGCACGGCTGATCACCTGCGCCGCTTCTGGGCGCCGGCCCTGCGCGAGCGGATTGTCGAACACAGGCGCACCGGCGGCGCCGGCCTGTCGGACACGGCGCTTGCGGCGGTCGCCAGCCTGGACGCCTGAGGTGCCAGCCGATGCCTCCCTTCCCGGCGTGATCCTGGCCGGCGGTGAATCAAGGCGCCTGGCGGCGTCGCGGGGAAAATCCCGGATCGAACTGGGCGGCCGTATCCTGTTGCAGCACGTGATTGACCGCCTGGGACCCCAGGTGGATGAGCTGTGGCTCAGCGTTTCCGCGGAAACGCGCGATGCGGCGCCGCCCGGATTGGCGCTGCTGCCGGACCGGGCGCCCAGCCACCGTGGGCCGCTCTCTGGCCTCAGCGCGGCACTGGCTCGTCTCGAAGCGCGCGGCGGGGACTGCCTGATCCTGTCGCCCTGCGACACGCCGTTTTTGCCGAGAGACCTGGCGGCGCGGCTGCGCGAGCGCCTGGCGCCGGGCGTCCTGGCCGTGGTGGCCGCGGACGAGGCGCGCATTCACCCAGCCTGTTCCGCCTGGTCGGTGCAGGCGGCATCGAAGGTGGCCACGGCGCTGGCCGATCCGCGGGGACCGGGCCTGATGGCCCTGCTGGACGGCCTGGAACACCGCGTGGTGCGCTGGCCGGCGGCGGAACCACCACCGTTTCTCAACGTCAACACGCCGGAGGACCTCGCCGCGGCGGGCCGGTGGCTGGAGCGCTCCTGATGGTGACACCCGACCAGGCGATTGAACGCCTTATCGACCACGCCCGGCGGGTGGACGACACGGAGTCCGTGCCCCTGGCCGACGCCGGTGGCCGGGTGCTGGCCGCGCCGGTCGGCTCGGAGCACGATGTGCCGCCCGCCGACAACAGCGCGATGGACGGCTATGCGTTGCGCCATGCCGATGCCGAAGGCGCCCATAAAACCCTGCCGATCGCGTTGCGCATTCCCGCCGGGCAGGCCCCGGGCAGGCTGCCACCGGGGGCGGTGGCGCGAATTTTTACCGGGGCGGAGATTCCCGCCGGGGCTGACACCGTGGTGATGCAGGAGCATTGCCGCGAATCCGGCGGCGAAGTTGTGATCGACACGATGCCCAGGCCGGGCGCCAACATCCGTCCGCGCGGCCAGGACATCCGCCAGGGCCAGCAGGTGCTCTCCGCGGGGCGCGTGCTGCGCGCCCCGGAATTGGGGCTGCTGGCCTCCATCGGGCTGCGGACCGTCCGCGTGCGCCGGCCGCTGCGCGTGGCGGTGGTGTCCAACGGAGACGAACTGGTCGAGCCGGGCGAGCCGCTGTCGCCCGGTCAGATTTACAACTCCAACCGCTACCTGCTGTGCGAACTGCTGCGTGGCTGGGGCTTCGAAGCGCTGGACCTGGGAATCGCACCGGATGACCCGGCGCGGATCGAGGCCGTTTTCGGCAAGGCCGCTTTGTGCGCCGACGTGATCCTGTCCTCCGGCGGCGTCTCGGTGGGCGAGGAGGACCATGTCAAATCGGTGGTCGAGCACCTGGGTGCGCTGTCCCTGTGGAAGATCGCCATGAAGCCGGGCAAGCCGCTGGCGTTCGGGCAGGTCGGGGGGACCCCCTTCATCGGGCTGCCCGGCAACCCGGCATCGGCCCTGGTCACGGCCCTGGTCGTGGCGCGCCCGTTCCTGTTCGCCTGCCAGGGCAGGGATGACGGCCAGGTACGACCGGTGAACCTTCCTGTGGCGTTTGAACGACGTGGCGGTCCGCGCCAGGACTACCTGCGCGCCCGCGTCGGGGCGCACGGCCTCGAGCTGTACGCCAACCAGTCCAGCGGGGTGCTGCTTTCCGCCTGCTGGGCGGAGGGTCTTGCCGTGCAACCACCCGGACGGGATGTACAGCCCGGTGAGTCGCTGGGTTTTTTGCCCTGGGCGCTGCTTCGCTGAGCCTTCAGAGAAAGCGCCACGTGATGTAGGCGCAGTAGCCGGTGAA
Organism: Gammaproteobacteria bacterium; assembly: GCA_030431095.1. GTDB lineage: Bacteria > Pseudomonadota > Gammaproteobacteria > Xanthomonadales > SZUA-36 > Marinihelvus. The sequence continues at coordinate 13,915 of JAUIJU010000024.1, forward strand.
CAGCACCGCACCCTCCCAGCGGTCCATTCGCGAACCGGTGGTGATAAAACGCAGCAGCACCAGGGCGGACAGCAGGAACATGCCCAGGTCGGCGTTGCCGATGTCCCCGCGACGGATCGGGAACACCAGCGCAGTGAAACCCAGCACGCTGAGAATGTTGAAAATGTTGGACCCCACCACGTTGCCGATCGCCATGTCGCCGTAGCCGCGCCAGGCCGCGATGGCGGTGGTGAACAGTTCCGGCAGGCTGGTGCCCACGGCCACCACGGTCAGCCCGATCACGGCGGTGGACACACCCAGCGCCAGGGCCAGGTCCACCGCGCCCAGCACGAACAGTTGCCCGCCAAGGGCCAACGCCGCCAGGCCGCCGATCACGCGCACCAGGTCCAGCCACAAGCCATGTTCCGACTGCGCCATGGCGGCCTCGAAGCTGGCCTGCGAAGCGGGTCGGGCGCTTCGGGCGGCCCTGAGATTGAACACGGTGTAGGCCACGATCAGGGCCACCAGAACGATGCCCTCCCACCGGGTCATGGCGTCCGCGGCCAGAAAAACGGCCGCCAGCAGGCCGGCGACCACCATGATGTAGATGTCGTTGCGGATGACGCGCACGTCCAGCCGCAGCGGCATGACCATGGCCGATATGCCCAGCACCAGGCCGATGTTGGCAATGTTTGAACCCACGACATTGCCCACCGCCATGTCGCTGGCGCCCAGCGAAGCGGCGCGCAGGTTGACCACCAGTTCCGGCGCACTGGTGCCGAAGGCAACAATGGTCAGGCCGGTCGCGAGCGGGGACAGGCCCAGGCGCATGCCGAGGCCGGCCGCCCCTTTTACCACGGCCTCGCCGCCGAGCAGCAGGAGCAACAGCCCCCCCGCCAGGTAGCCCAGCGTGATCCAGGTCATGCAGTGAATCCCCTGCCTTCGATAGCCGCAAGTGTACCGGAGTGGGGCGATGACGAGACGTGCCGTTGGTGACGGGCCCGGTGCTATACTCCAAGCCGCTTTCGCTGCAAGGGGAGTTCACGGATGACGGGCGACAGTGAGACGAACCCGGGGTCTGAAAACCCCGCGTCCGGTGACGCCCACGCCCTGGGCCTGACACCCGGGGTTTACGCCCAGCTCAAGCAGATCGCCCGCGGTCGATTGCGCAGTTACCGCCCCGGCATCACCCTCGATTGCACCGCCCTTGTCCACGAGGCCTACCTCAAGATCAGCGCCGCCGAGCCGGCGCTGAAAGGTGGCAGCCAGGGCGACCACTTCATGGCCGTGGCCTCCATGGCCATGCGCCAGATCCTGGTGGACCACGCACGCAAGCGACAGGCGGACAAACGTGGCGGCGGCGCGCTGCACGTTACCCTGCAGGAAGCCCAGGTGGGTAGCGAAGGTCCCGTGGTGGACCTGATCGCCCTGGATGACGCCCTGCGTCGCCTGGCACGTCGCGACCCCCTGCTGGAACGCCTGGTGGTGCTGCGGTTTTTTGCGGGCCTTTCGATGAGCCAGACCGCCGAGGTGCTCGGCAAGCCCCTGCGCACCACGGAACGTGACTGGACCCGCGCACGGGTTTACCTGTTCCGCGATCTCGAACCGAATGGCGCCTGAGCGCAAAACGCCGCTCTCCAGGGATGACTGGGCCCGTGTCGACGCCGCCTTCAGCCAGGCGTTGGACCAGGACGAGGAACTGCGCGAGACCTGGGTTCGTAACACCTGGGCCGACGATCCCGCGTTGCGCGACGCGGTCCTGGACCTGCTGGCCGACGAAGCCCGAGGTGCGCGTTTTTTCGAAGCGGCGCTGAAGGCGCGCGATGCCGTGGCGGCCGAGGCGGTGGCGGACGAGCCTGGCAGCGTCGACCTGGTCGGCAGTCGAATCGGAGCGTGGCGACTGGCGTCGTTGATCGCCACCGGCGGCATGGGCGCGGTCTACCGGGCCGAACGTGACGACGGTGAGTACCGACAGACGGCAGCACTCAAGATCCTTCCCGGATGGGCCACCGATTCACAGTCCATTGCGCGCCTGAGGGCAGAGCGCCAGATTCTTTCCTCCCTTCAGCACCCGCAGATTCCACGACTGCTGGACGGTGGGCGGACCGGCGACGGATTTCCCTACCTGGTCACCGAGTTTATCGACGGTGTGCCGGTGACGGACTTCGTGGCGCGCAACGACCTGTCCCTGCATGAACGACTGGTCCTGTTCCTGGACATCTGTGATGCCGTGGACTACGCGCACCGCCAGGGTATCGTGCACCGGGATATCAAGCCGTCCAATATCCTGGTCGACCGTGACGGACGGCCCCACCTGCTGGATTTCGGTATCGCGAAATTGCACGAGGCAGGCGCTTCGCCGGTGACCATGCCACGCACCGCCACGGGCTTCGCGCCGATGACCCCGGAGTACGCCAGCCCGGAGCAGCGCACCGGCGGCGAAGTCGGTGTGGCCAGTGACGTGTATCAACTGGGCCTGTTGCTGTTTCGCCTGCTGACCGGAGAGCGCATGGCGCTACCCGTCGACGCCGGCGCCCGACCCGTCGGTGGCGTCACCCGCCCAAGCACCGCGGTGTTGCGCCAGTCACCGGATCGCCGGCGCCTGGGCGGTTTGCCGCCATCGGGCGTGGCCCGGGTGCTGCGTGGCGACCTGGACACCATCGCGCTCAAGGCATTGCGGGATGACCCGATCGATCGCTACCGCACTGCGCGGGCGCTGTCGCGAGACCTGCGGCACTACCTGGCCGGCGAGGCCATCGAAGCGCGCCCGGAGTCGGCCTGGTCGCTGACCCGGCGACTGGCCCGTCGCCACCCGGTGGCGGCCAGTCTCGCCGGCGCCCTGGTGGTCGTGCTGGTGATATGGGCCGTGAGCCTGTCCTTCTATGCCCGCGAACTGGAGCGCCAGCGCGACGAGGCTGCGCGCCAGGCGGTACGCGCCGGCGAGGTGCGCGACGTGTTGGTGGATATTTTTCGTCGCAGCGATCCCCTGCAGGCCGATGCGGTGGGAGGAAAGGCCGCATCGGTGTGGGCGTCGCTGGGTGCGGCGGAAGAGGCGGCACGCGAACGGCTCGACGAGGATCCGGAGGTGCTCGCCGAACTGCTCGATACCCTGTCCACCCTGCAGGGCTACGCCGGCAACCGCGCGCGGTCACTGGCGCTGATGGAAGAATCGGCGGCGCTGTACCGGGCATTGGGGCCCGGCTTCGAAGGCGCCCTGGCGGAGAATCTGTCCGAGCGCGCGAAGTGGACCAGCAGTCGGGACCTGGCCGCTGCCGAAGTACTGCAACGTGAAGCGGAGGCGCTGTTGCCCGGCCTGCGCGCGCACCAGCCCGTGGCGGCGGCGGGCGTGCTGCTCGACCTGGCCATCATCGCCTACGACAGGGGTGACTGGGAGCAGTCGCTGGCCCATCACGATGAGGCGCTGGCGTTGCTGGACGGTCTGCAGGACGCGCCGTGGTCCCTGCGCATCGAGGCGACTTTCGGCAGCGGCAACGCCCTGGTCAGCCTGGGGCGCCTGGACGAGGCCGAGGCTCGGCTGTCCAAAGCCCTGGCCTCGACGCGGACCCACTTCGGCGACGGCCACTACCGGGTCAGCGGCAGTCTCGCGGCGCTGTCGCACCTGGAGCGCGGCCGCGGCAATCCCCAGGCTGCGGTGCACTGGGGCGAGGAACTGGTGGCGGTCATGGAGCGCCATGCCGGCGAGGACAGCGAAGGCCTGCTGGCGGCCCGCAACAACCTGGCCATCGCCTACGACGCGGCGGGTCGTCAGGCCGAGGCCCAGGCCATGCAGCGCCAGGTGGTCGCGACCTCGAGACGACTGGCCGGCCCGGAAGGAAACCGCGCCCTTGCCGTGCACCTGAAGAACCTGGCCAGTTCCCTGCACGGCAGCGGCGATCTGGAGGAGGCGCGGCGCGTGGTGCTCGAGTCGCGCGATCTCATGGAAACCTACCTGCCGCCAGGTAGCCCGGTCCAGGCCACGCCATGGTTCACGCTGGGCCTGGTGGAACTCGACAGCGGGCGCGTAGATGCGGCGGAAGTGGCGTTCCGCACCACCTTGTCGCTGCTGGAACCGGCAGTCGGCCAGGAACACGTGCAGGTTCATGTCACGCGCTGTTTCCTCGCCGAGGCCCGTCGCCGCCAGGGCCACGGCGGCGAGGCCCTAACCCTGGCGCAGCCGGCGCTGGCGGGCATCCAGGGTGCGCAGCGGCGCTACCCGGGCTACGAGGAGCGCTGTCGCGAGACCATGGCGCGGCTGCAGGCCCCGGTTGACTTGACCGGGTCGGGCGCGGAACGGGAAGATGCCTCTTCGCCCTGATTGCGGAGGCCGCCGTGGCCCATCAACCCCTGGAATTCACCCCCCTGAACATCGCCGTACTGACCGTGTCCGATACGCGTACGGCCGAAAACGACACGTCCGGCGACACCTTGGTAGGGCGTTTGCGGGGCGATGGGCATCACCTGTCGGCAAGGGACCTGTGCCGGGATGACGTCTACGCCATGCGCGCGATCGTCTCGGCCTGGATCGCCGACCCGGCGGTGGACGTGGTGATCACCACCGGCGGGACCGGCATGACAGCGCGTGATTCCACGCCGGAGGCCCTGGCGCCCCTGTTCGATCGTCGGGTGGACGGCTTCGGTGAATTGTTCCGACACCTGTCGTTGGCGGATGTGGGAACCTCCACGCTGCAGTCACGTGCCGTGGCGGGACTGGCCAACCGCACCCTGGTGTTTTGTTTGCCCGGGTCCACCGGGGCCTGCCGCACGGGGTGGGACGGCATTCTCAGGGAGCAGCTCGATGGGCGGCATCGGCCCTGCAATTTCGTCGGCCTGACAGCCGCCCCCGGCCGCGGTTGAGCGCGGGGGCGTTTCGCGACGGCGACCTGCCGCGGCCGGGGTCAGTCTTTGCCGTGCGCCTTGTCCAGGGCCTGGACGATGGACTCGGCCCAGCCCTTGAGAATGGTTCTGGCCGCCTGGGTGTTCTGTACCCGACTTTGCCATTGCATGTAGCCCGCCTGGCGGTCCGCCTTGCGGTCCATGCCCTTGGCCAGCAGGTCGCCGGTGACCGAATCGTAGATTTCCAGGTAAATGGTCATTTCCCCGGCGCTTTCGGCATAGGTGCGTGACACGCCGGCCTGGTTGGTGTCCGGCGCCTGCACGTCGAGGTTGATGATGGCCGGGCGCAATAACAGGACGTCTTCGGCCGCGCCGTCGACCACCGGGTAGCCGGCGTCCTGGATCACCTCGCTGAACACTTCCCTGAACTCATCGGCCAGCCGTGTCTTGATGCGATCCATGTCGTTCTGCGTCACGCGGATGCCGCGGTCGTAGCGATTCTGCTCACGGCGCCAGTCCTTCTTGAACGCCACGTAGGTGTCGAGGAGGGTGACCCGCTCGTAGCCTTCCAGGCTGGCGCCCGGCTCCACGTAGACCAGGCCCCACTCGCTGTTCTCCACCAGTTTGAGGCCATCCTCGGTCATTGGCGGCGGCTGTTTGTCTTCCTTGGCCGCGGCGGATAGCGGCAGGAAGGTGGCCAGGAGCAGGGTGATCACGGTAGTGACAGCGGTGCGTTTCATGGGCGTTCTCCGGTGGGTTCGACGGGGCGATGGCGTCAGTCTAGCGCAAAGCCGAGCTTCTACGAAGTCCGTAGTAATTGAATCGCGGCTCGATGGGTTATGCTGGAGAAAACGGGGGAACGCCATGCGTGAACTTCGCGACCTGAAGCTCTTTGTCCGCCTCACCGCCTATTACCTGGTCTGGGCGCTGGCGCTGTGGGTGGCCTACGAGTTCGTGCCCGATCTGCATCGCCACCTGCCGCTGGGCGTGATCGAGAACCTGATCGGCCAGGAGAACGACCCCACCGGGTTCATCGGTGTACAGATTCACGCATCCAATGTCGCCACCGAGTTCGGTGGCGTGTTGTGGCTGATCGTCGCCATCCTGGGCGCGGTGGCCGTCATGGTGCCGGTGTCTTGGGTGTACATGGAGATCCGCGAACGCTCCAAGCTCGACCAGTCCCTGCTCGAGACCATGATCGTGCTGCCCGTGGCGGTCACGGGCATCGTTCTGATCGTGCACAATTCACTGGCGCTGGCTTTCAGCCTGGCCGGCGTCGTGGCCGGTGTCCGGTTTCGCAATGTGCTCAAGTCCACGGCCGACTCCCTGTTCATTTTCCTTGCCGTGGGGGTGGGGCTGGCGGCCGGCATTGGCATGCTGATGATTGCCGCCATCATGACCCTGGTGTTCAATTACGTGTTTCTGACCCTGTGGGCCCTGAACTACGGTGGCTACGACGAGGCCAAGGTCTACATGCGCCGCTCGCGCAGCGAGGAAAAGAAAAAGGATTCAGGCATTTTCGAATGAAACCGCGAGGAATCCAGACCATGATCGAAAGTAACGTTTCCCGGGCCGCCGTTGCGGCCGGGTTCCTGGTGCTGACCCTGCTGGCGACAACCGGCGCCCGGGGTGAGGCCTCGCAGGTGGACGACACCCACTGGACCGGCGTGGATCGGGTCATCGCGGTGGGTGACCTCCACGGCGACTACGACCAGTACATTCGCGTCCTGCGCGAAGCCGGCCTGGTCGACAAACGCGAACGCTGGTCCGGTGGCGAGACCCACCTGGTGCAGACCGGCGACGTGCCGGATCGTGGTCCGGACACGCGGCGCATCATGGATCACCTGCAGGAATTGAAGCAGCAGGCGCGGCGCAAGGGGGGCTACGTGCACACCCTGATCGGCAATCACGACGCGATGAACGTTTACGGTGACCTGCGCTACGTGACCGAAGGCGAGTATGACGCTTTCCGGGGGCGCAATTCGGAACGTTATCGCGAGGCCCAGTGGGAGCACCACCTGGCGGCGCTGGAGTCGCGAGATCCAGAGGCCTTTGCCGCCATGGACCTGGATGCGTTCCGCGCCGAGTGGGAGCAGCAGTATCCCCTGGGCTGGGTGGAACATCGCCAGGCCTGGTCCCCGGGAGGGGCATATGGCGACCTCGTCCTGGACGACCCGGTGGTGCTCAAGGTCAACGACACCTTGTTTCTGCACGCGGGCCTGAGCGCCAAGTACTGTGAGCTGACGCTGGAAAACATCACCGAGCGGGCGCACGAGGAGCTGTCGAATTACGATTACAACGATCCGGGCATGATCGAGGACGAATACGGCCCACTGTGGTATCGCGGCCTGGCGACCGGTAATGAGATTCGCCTGAAGGAAATGGTGGACGCCATCCTGCGTCGCTACGGCGCCAGCCGCATGGTGGTGGGACACACGCCCACGCAAGGCGTGGTCTGGCCGCGTTTCGACGGCAGGGTCATCCTCAACGACGTGGGGCTGGCGGCATATTACGGGGCGAACTTCGGGTTCCTGGAGCTGAGGGACGGCGAAGCCATCGCGCACTACGCCGACGGCCATACCCTGCCCATTCCGGCGGACAGCGAGGGGCGCGTCGGATACCTGGAACAGGTGGTGGCGATGAACCCGGGCAATGCCTACCTGCAGTCGAGACTGGAGCAGCTGCGCCAGGCCGGCGGCGTCAGCCCGGCGCCCGGGCCCGATCCCGACCCGGAGTCACTGAGCGAGGAACAACGCGCCGAGCTGGCGCAGCAATTGGCCTGGCTCAACCCCGACAATTGTCGATGAGACGCTCCTCTACGTCCTCGTCGGTGGCCAGATCCTCGTAGAACGCCTCGATGTACGCCAGCGCCCGCTTGCGCTGGCCCTTGGCGAGGTGTTCCTCGTCGTTGAACAGGGCCTCGATGGCGGAACGTCGTTCCTGGTACTCCTCCAGCGCCGGCCGCACGGTGTCGTTGTGCAGGCAAAAGCCCCGGTACAGGCGCTGGCGAATGTTGCGCACCGGCAGATTGTCGGGCGGCGCGGCGTAGTGGGCGTTGACCAGGCCGGAGGAATCGAGGTCGTAGGGAATCACGTTGATGTTGGGCGCCTCGGGGCCGGCGCCGATCAGCCGGCCGTTGTGGCAGCAGAATTCCTCCGGGCTGCTCAGCGCCGCCCAGTCCAGGTTGCCGATCAGGTACTGGAAGAGCATGAAGCGGCTGGTCTCCATCGGCTCCAGGCGTGACGGCGGAATGTTGTCGATATCGAGTTTTTCCAGGCCATTGCGCCTGGCCACGTCGTCCGGGTCTTCGATCAGGAAGGCAAAGCGCTCGATGGGGCGCGAATCTTCTGCGTCTTCGGCGTAGTCCATGTCCAGTCCCTGCACGCGGTAGCTCTTCTCCGTGACCAGGTTGTAGATGCGGTAGCCCAGGAACTCCTTGATGTAGTACTGCTCGTACTTGCTGTTGAACAAGCAGTGGGTGACCAGCTTCAGGCTGCCGGCGCCGCGGAAGGCGGTGCCTTTCGCCGCGGTTTTGTCGAATTTCAGCCGCAGCGGCGGGAAGTCGCACACGCGCTTGCGGGTCAAGCCACGCGGACTGATTTCGACCGGAATCGCGACGGGGTTGCCGTCGGCCCCGGTGTAGCGGAATACGCCCTCCCAGGTCCGGTCTTCCTCCTTGTGGCGCATGATCGTTTTCCACGGCGCTTCCACCCGGGCATCGATCACCGAGTTGGTGGTGAAGATCTTCGCCGGTTTGGGCGCTGCGGTTTCCTGGGCGTTGGCGGTGGCGGCGAACGCGGCCAGGAAAAGGAACAGGGCAATGCGCAGGGTCATGGGCGTTCCGGGTGGTGGCTCGCCGCCATTATAGGCAAGCGGGCGCTCGCCGTTGACCATTCAGTCCAGGAACCGCATCGAGAAATCAATGGCGCGCAGGTGTTTGGTGATAGCACCGGTGCTGATGAAGTCCACGCCGGTCTCGGCGATGTCACGCAGCGTGTCCAGGGTGACGTCACCGGAGGCTTCCAGTTGCATGCGCCCGTCCGTCTCGGCCACCGCCTGGCGTAGCTGGGCCAGGGTGAAATTGTCCAGCAGGGCGCGCTGGGCCCCGGCCTCGCGGGCCTCGTGCAGTTCCTCGAGGGATTCCACTTCGGATTCGACCAGCACGTCCGGGTGCCGTCGCAGGGCCTGACGGACCGCAGGGCCGATCCCGCCGGCCGCGCTGACGTGGTTTTCCTTGATCAGAATGGCGTCGAACAGGCCCAGGCGGTGGTTCTCGCCGCCGCCGCACCGCACCGCGTACTTCTGCGCCAGTCGCAGGCCAGGCAGGGTCTTGCGGGTGTCCAGCAGCCGTGCCCCGGTGCCCTCCAGGCGGCGCACGTACTGGCGGGTCACCGTGGCGGTGCCCGACAGGGTCTGGATGAAGTTCAACGCGGTGCGCTCGCCGCTGAGCAGGGCCCGCGCGGGCCCGGAAACCCGGCACAGTTCCTGGTCGGGCGCCAGCGTGTCACCGTCGTCCACCGACCAGGCCACGGTGAGTGCCGGGTTGAGTCGCCGGAAGGTTTCGTCGAACCAGGGCCGACCGCAGAACACCGCCGCTTCGCGGCAGATCACGCGCGTGGCCAGGGCGGCGTCCGACGGCAGCAGGTCCGCGGTCAGGTCGCCCGAGCCCAGGTCCTCGGCGAGGGCGCGCCGAACGTCGTCGGCAACATCCGCCGGCGACGGCGCGCCCGGCGGCATCAGAAGTCCTGGAACTGCGTGGTGCCGATGCCCAGGTCCTCGAGCAAATGGGGTATCCCGTCGACAACGGGGTAGATGACTTTGCCGTCCTCGGTGACCAGGGCCTCGTCCAGCGTTTCGGTGACGCGTTCGCCGTCCACGTACAGCGCCTTGCCTTCGGCAATCGATGCATTCAGCGTTTCGAGCCTGGCGGGCGACAGGCGCGTCAGTGGCGTGCGCGACACGGGGCAGCAGAGAATTTCCAGCAATTTTCCGTCGATGGGCATGGGGGGTGAGCAACGGTTTGAACCGCTGGCCATTGTACGCCTTCCCTGGCGTATCGGCAGCGTCGGCGCTGTTAGAATCGGGGCTCTACCACGCCAAGGGCACCGCACCCAGTGACCGACCAGGACGCCAGGGACCGCATCGAACTCGGCCTGTTCTCCAGCCGCATGGCTGCGCTGTGCGAGGAGATGGGGGCGCTGCTGGGCCGCACCGCTTTTTCACCCAACATTCGCGACCGCCTCGACTATTCCTGCGCCGCCTTCGAGCGCAACGGCGACCTGCTGGGACAGGCCACGCACATTCCAGTGCATCTCGGTAGCATGGCGCACGCCATGAGCGACCTGGCGGCGTCGCGTGACTGGGCGCCCGGCGACATGCTGGTGCTCAATGATCCGTTCCACGGCGGCACGCACCTGCCGGACATCACGCTGGTGGCGCCGGCCTTTATCGACGGACGCCTGGTGGGGTTCTGCGCCAACCGCGCACACCACGCCGACATCGGCGCCGAGGCGCCCGGCTCCATGCCGATCAGCACCCGGCTGGAACAGGAAGGGCTGCTGATTCCGCCGACCCTGGTCATGCAGGACGGGCAATGGCGCCGTGACGTCCTGCAGGGGCTGCTGGACCGGTTGCGCGACGGCCAGGCCGCGCTCGGTGATTTCAGCGCACAGGCCGCCGCCAACCGTCTGGGCGTGGCGCGCCTGGAAGCGCTGGGCCAATCGCTGGGGCTCCGGGTATTCGAGGACCGCTGCGCCTCGCTGCAGGCCTATGCCGAGCGGCTGGCCGGCGCCAGTTTCCACGAACTGCCCCGGGGTCGGTTCACCTTCACCGACCGGCTGGACGATGATGGCGCGGGCAGCCGGGACATACCCATTGTTGTCTCGCTGGACCTTGGCGAGGTCGTGACCGTGTCGTTCGAGGGCACCGCGCCGCAGGTCCCCGGCAACCTCAACTGCCCCCTGCCGGTGACCGTGGCGGCGGTCACCTACGTGTTCCGCTGCCTGATGCCACCCCAGGTGCCGGCCTGCGCCGGATCCATGCGGGCCTTCCGCGTGGAGGCGCCGGAAGGTTGCCTGGTCAATGCGCGGCCCCCGGCCGCCGTGGCGGCCGGCAACGTGGAGACCAGCATGCGCATCGTCGACGCGGTTTGCGGGGCCCTGGCGCAGGTGCTGCCCGGACGCATTCCCGCCGCCAGCCAGGGGACCATGAACAACCTGGCCATGGGCCGGACGGGCGAGAACGGCTGGGATTACTACGAAACCCTGGCCGGCGGCATGGGCGCGGGCCCGCGGGCCGATGGCGCCGACGCGCGACACAGCCACATGACCAACACCCTGAACACGCCCGTGGAGGTGCTCGAACGCCACTATCCGCTGCGCGTGGAGCGCTATGCGCTGCGCACGGGGTCAGGCGGGCAGGGGCGGTGGCGTGGCGGTGAAGGCGTGATCCGCGAATACCGCTTCCTGGAGCCGGCCTCGCTGTCGGTGATCAGCGAGCGGCGCCGCAACGCCCCCTGGGGCCTGGCGGGCGGCGGTGACGGTAGCGTGGGCCACAACGTTCTCGACGGCAAGGCGCTGCCCGCCAAGTGCCAGCGCGAGGTGGCCGCCGGGCAGCTGCTGAGTATCGAGACCCCGGGGGGCGGCGGGTTCGGCGCGCCGTCGCGGCGCGGGGCTCACTCGTAGCGCAGGGCGTCGATGGGATCGAGCCGGGACGCCTTGGCGGCCGGGATGATGCCGAACACGATGCCGACGCCGGCGGAAAATCCAAAGCTCAGCAGGATGGCCCAGGTGGGCACGAAAGCCGGTGGAAAGCCGGGGAGCAGGGTCGCCGCCAGCGCACCCACGCCGTAGCCCAGCGCAATGCCGATCAGCCCTCCCACGAGGCACAGCATCACCGCCTCGATCAGGAACTGCAGCAGGATGTCGCGTCGCGTGGCGCCCAGCGCCTTGAGGATGCCGATCTCGCGCGTCCGCTCGGTCACCGAGACCAGCATGATGTTCATGATGCCGATGCCCCCCACCACCAGCGAGACCCCCACGATGCCGCCAACCGCCGCGGTGATGGTGGAAATGATGGCGTTGAAGGACTCGGTCAGCTGCTCCGAGGTCTGGATTCTAAAGTCGTCCGTCTCGCCGGCCTTGAGGCCGTGTTCCTGGCGCAACAGGCGACGAATGCGGCCCTTGACCTCGTCGCGCCGGTCCATGTCTTCCACCAGCAGTTGCACCTGGATGTCGAGGTTGCGCGAGGCGCCCTGCATGCGGCGCGCCGTGCCGTAGGGCATCATCACGTAGTCATCCTGCGAGAAGCCGAACAGTTCGCCGCGTTTCTCCATCACGCCGATGACCTTGCACCACTCGTTGTTGACCCGGAAATACTCGCCGATGGGGTCGTCGGGCAATTCCAGGTTTTCGATCACGTCCACGCCGATCAGGCACACCAGCCGGCGTCGCTGATCGTCTTCACGGGTCAGGGGGCGGCCGGTCTGCGGGTATGAGCCGTTGACCTCCATCCAGTCCGATCCCACGCCGTAGACCTGTGAGAACGATGTCTGCGAACGATACGAGATCTGTCCCTGGGCGCCGGACTGCGAAAACAGGATGGGTGTGATGTGGGAGATGCCGTCCACGCGTCGCTGGATCAGTTCCATGTCCTCGTGGCTCAGGCGCGCCAGCTGGCCCTGCAGGGCTTTTTTGAAGGGGGTGTAGGAGCGCACCGTCAGCGTGTTGGATCCGAGGCCCTCGAACTGCGCGTTCACCGTGTGGCTCAGGCCCTGCACGATGGACACCACGGCGATCACCGACATCACGCCGATGATGATGCCCAGCGAGGTGAGCACCGAGCGGAAGCCGTGAGCGCGAATGGACTCGAGCGCCGAACGCAGGCTTTCCCACAGCATGAACATCAGGCGGGGTCCTCCTGCGCCGCCGGGCGTTTCTCCTGGCGGTAGTCCTCGGCCACCTTGCCGTCTTCCAGGCGGATCACGCGACTGCAGTGGGCGGCCACGTCGGGCTCGTGCGTGACCATGATTATTGTTTGACCTTCTTTATGAAGTTCATCAAATAACTGCATGATTTCGCGTGTTGTTTTGCTGTCCAGATTTCCGGTGGGTTCGTCCGCGAGCAGAATGGCCGGTTCGCCCACCAGGGCGCGGGAAATGGCCACGCGCTGGCGCTGGCCGCCAGACAGCTCATTGGGCAGGTGGCCCATGCGGTCCCCCATGCCGACGCGTTCCAGGGCGCGGGCGGCCATCTTCTCGCGTTCGGATTTGCCGATGCCGCGATAGACCATGGGCTGCTGCACGTTCTTCAGCGCCGAGGCGCGCGGCAGCAGATTGAAGCTCTGGAACACGAAGCCGATTTCGCGATTGCGAACGCGGGCCAGTTCCAGTTCGCTCATCTGGCCAACGTTGCCGCCTTCCAGCCAGTACTCCCCCTCGGTGGGGCGGTCCAGGCAGCCAATGATGTTCATCATGGTGGACTTGCCCGAGCCAGAGGCGCCGATAATGGCCACGTATTCGTTGCGGGCGATGTCCAGGTCAACACCGTCCAGGGCGTTGACCACCTGGTCGCCCATCTCGTAGCGCCGCGCCACCCCGCGAAAGCGGATGACGTCATCGGCGCCGGCCGGAGTGGCCGCGTCGCCGGGTTCAGTCTTCGCCGTCGTCGTCGCCGTCATCGGCGTCATCTTCGCTGGGGTCGGCCTCGACAACAGGGTCACCGTCGTCGAGGGTGCGCAGCACGCGGTAGGGGCCCACGATGACGCGGTCGCCTTCCTCGATGCCGGACTTGATTTCCTGGTCGCTGTCGCTGGACAGGCCAATTTCCACATTGCGCCGCACCGCGGCGCCGTCCTCGAACAGCAGCACGAAGGCCTGATCGGTCTCGTCGCTGTCCTCGCCACCGGCTTCTTCGTCGTAGCGTACCGCCTGGATGGGCACCGCGAGGGTCTGTTCGGCGCTCTGCGTGTAAATGTCGGCGCGGGCGCTCATGCCCGAACGCACCGCCAGGGCCTTCTGGTCGTCCAGCACGATCTTGACCAGGAAGGACAGGCTTTGCTGGCCGGTGGTCTGTCGCGCGGTGGTGGCGATGGACTCCACTTCGCCGCCCAGCGGGGTGTCGGGGAAGGCGGCGGCGTAGATGTCCGCCCGCTGGCCTTCGCGCACCTGGGCGATGTCGGCCTCGTCGACGCGCACTTCAACCAGCATCTCGGAGGTGTCGGCCACCACCATCAGCGTGGAGCCGGGCAGGTTGGTGGTGCCGGCGATGACCGTTTCGCCCACCTTCACGTCCACCTGGATCACGATGCCGGTGATGGGCGAGACGATCTGCGTCTTGGACAGCAGGTCGGCTGCCTGTGCCCGGGCCGCGCGTGCCTGCGCCAGACCTTCCTGCTGCGAGGACAGATCCACCCTGGCCATGCTGGTCTCGATGGCCAGGTTTTCCACCGTGTCCTCGTCCACCAGGTTTTTCTTCAGCAGTTCGCGCTGGTTGCGCAGCCGACGGTCGAGGTTGCGCACCAGCAGGTTCTGCCGTTCGATCGCGATCTCCTGCATGCGCACCCGTGCATCCGCCTGCTCCAGCTGGGCGGCGAGGTTCTCGGTCTCCAGCGAAATCAGCAACTGGTCCTTCTCCACCGGGTCGCCTTCCTTGACGTGGACGTCGGTGACGCGGGCGATCACTTCCGAGCCCAGCTGCACCTGTTCACGATAGGCCAGCGTGCCCGAGGCCAGCACGGAACTGCGGATCACCTTCAGCGCGGCCGCTTCCACGGTCACTTCGTCCGCGTCACCGCCCCGGTTCATCTTCGAGAACAGGACCAACGCCACCAGCGCCGCGCCCAGCGCGGCGAACACCAGGAGTTTCTTCATGCCGGCCTCAGATCAGGGCGGCCCAGATGCCGAAGATCAGCACCCAGGGCAATGCCGCGATCACCAGGCCCTTGATGAACGAGGCCGCGGTCCAGCGAGCGATGCCGAGCGCCATCAGGGCGATGGACCAGAAGGTGACCAGGTGCACCGAGTTGCCCCAGTTGAACCAGGCATCGCCCGGTTCGGCGTGCAGGAACAGCTGGTTGAACGACAGCGGGCTCAGCTCCGCCTGGCCGAGCTGGTTGGAGTCAGCCAGGAAGATGACCACGAACATGGCAATGGCGGTGAGAATGCCGGGAAATCCGCTCCACACACTGAGCGAGAACCATTGGCCGTATCGAACCTCGCCGCTGGTCGCCATCTTGGCCGCGAGATGCAGGTAGACTGCCACGATGGCGTTGATGACCAGCGTCATGAACACGATCGAGGCCACGGTGATGGCGATACTGCTGGTGGGGCTCATGAAGCTTCGTACGCCCGGCGCGGCCTCGGCTCGTGACTCCGCCGGCAGGCCGCGGATGGTCTCCTCCACCAGCCAGTCGAAATCGACCCAGCTGTAGTAGTAGGCGAACGCGGCCGAAGTGACCAGCATCACCAGGATCAACGGCCACCACAGCCATGCCGTGTGGTCGCGAATTTCATCCAGGGCACGGGCCGGGGACGCGATGATGTCCACCATCGCATTGAAAACACTGTAATTATTGCCTGACATCTTGTTTCTCCCTCGTCTGACGTGGGTCAATATAGCGGCCGTGCCACCGGGGCGCCTGTAGCGAAGGTCACGCCCCTAGAGGCCGGTAAGGATTTTCCACCGGTTGACCACGGAACAGAACAGTTCAGCAGTCTTGACGGTATCGTACTCCGCCGAATGAGCCTGGCTCGCGTCCCAGCCCAGGCCCGCGGCTTCCACGGCCCGCGACAGCACTGTCTGGCCGAAGGCCAGGCCACCGAGCGTGGCCGTGTCGAAGCTGCTGAACGGGTGAAAGGGGCTGCGCCGGAAATGGGTGCGCTCCAACGCGGCGTTGATGAAGCCCAGGTCGAACGACGCGTTGTGCCCCACCAGAATCGCGCGCTGACAGCCGGTGGCCTTGACCTCCTTGCGCACTGGGGCGCAGATCTGGCGCAGCGCTTCTTTTTCCGGCAGGGCGTCGCGGTCCTCGCTGTCGAGGTCGATACCGGTGAATTCCAGGGCGCGCGGGTCGACGTTGGCGCCGCGAAAAGGCGCCACGTCCAGGCTGATGGTTTCCGCGATTCTCAGGCGGCCGAAATCGTCCATCCGCAGAATGCAGGCGGCGACTTCCAGCAGGGCGTCCGTGGCGGCATTGAAGCCCCCGGTCTCCACGTCCACGACGACGGGCAGGAACCCCCTGAAACGGTCCTTGATGAGCGGCATAATGTAGCCTTGAATTGGATGAGAGGCGTGCGGCGCTGGCCGCCTAGTTTGCCATGCCGAAGTCAGGAACACACCCGTTGATCTCCGGCGTGGCCGGTCTGTTCCTGTTGCTGCTGACCCTGACGCCGGCGATGGCCGGGCAGGGCGTGTACTGGAAGATCAGCGACGTCGACGGCCACGCCGGCTACCTGCTGGGCACCATGCACAGCGAGGATCCGCGTGTGCTGGACCTGGCCGAGCCTTTTGTCGATCAGCTGAACGCCTGCGACACCTTTGCCATGGAGATCGTGCCCAATCTGCCCACCATGGCCCGCCTGCTGGACTACATGCAGCTGCCCCAGGGCCAGACCCTGGCCGGTCAGATCGGCGAGGACCGCTACGCCGCCGTGCGCCAGGCCTCGGCCGGCTACGGCATTCCGGAAATGCAGCTGCGACGCATGAAACCCTGGGCGGCCATGATGACCCTCAGCCTGCCACCGCCGAAATCCGGCCTGTTCCTGGACTTCAACCTGTCTCTGCGTGCATCCGGCGCCGGGCTGAAAGTCGTGGGCCTGGAAACCCTGGAGCAGCAACTGTCCTTCCTGGAATCCATGGACCTGCCCGCGCAAATCGACCTGCTGGACCAGGCGCTGGCCGAGCACGGGCAGGTGCAGGACGTGCACGATCACATGGTGGAACTCTACCTGGAGGGCGACCTGGTGACGCTGCAGGACGAAGCAGCGAAACAGATGGACACCCTGGAAGCCGAAACCCGTGACTGGTTCAGGTCCGAGGGCATCGTGGCCCGCAATCGGCGCATGGCCGACAGCGCGTTGCCCCTGCTGGCGCAGGGTTGCGTGTTCATCGCCGTAGGCGCGTTGCACCTGCCCGGAGAGCAAGGTTTGCTGGCCCTGTTTCGTGAGGCCGGTTACGTGCTGGAGCCAATGCCCTCGCCATTTGTTCGGGCTGCGCTGGACTGATCGGTATTCACCGTGGTGTTCATGCCGATGGCCTGGCGATACCCGGAGGAACAGAAACAGGTGGGTTTCTGACCCCCGAAACGTGCCATTGAGTCTTTACCACCCGTCCGACCGCATCGGATTGCCCATGAACTGCGGAAGAATCACCGCCAGCGCGGCGGCTGCCAGCAGGCTGCCGCCCCACAAGGGCTCCACGAACACCACCGCCATGCCCAGCACGAACAGCCCCAGGCCCAGCGCCTGCAGGTCGCCGGTCCGGTCGTCCAGGCGGTCGTTGCGGTGTGCCAGGCTGATCAGCAGGTGGTCCAGGCTGAATTTACCGCCGCCGTGAAACACCAGTGGCAGCAGCATGATCACGAACAACAGCGGCAGCTTGTAGTTGCCCGCGCCGTCGGCGGTGATCACATAGCCGCGCCACAGTTCCGTCAGGTCGGTGTATTCCAGCGGCCAGTGCACGGCGGCCGTGGCCACCGCGGTGATCACGATCAGGGAGAACGCCGCGAAACGTGTGCACAGACCGAACAATAGGGCGACCGAGAACACCAGTTCACCCCACGTGGCCAGGGTCCAGTTCAACGAAGTCCCAAGTTGGTCGAACGGGAAGGGAAATCCTTTCTGCCAGTCCGCCCAGGGGATATTGTCGAACCAGTTTTCGCCGCGATACTTTTTCACGCCGGCTTCCCAGAATTCCCAGAACAGGATGACGCGGAGGGCGGTGGGCCAGAGCCAGTCGCCGATGGCGCGCAGGCGTGCGGTCAGCCCGTCGTACAAGCTCAGCATGTGTCGATGTCCTCTGTGTGCCGGAACGGCAGGTCCCGGGTTGGTGTTTCGTATGGCGCTACGCCCTGGTGCCCAGCAGCACGTCGCGCGCCACCAGGTCGCGCAGCAGGGCGTGCCCACGCTCGAGCAGCGCGCCGGGCTGCGGATGTGACAATTCGCTGGCGACGACCTCCACGACCTGCCGCCCGCTGTGACCCTCATCCTCGCCCAGCAGGGCGATCACGCGCGTGGTCACGGCGTTGAGCCGCATGAACTTCACCTGGTCGGCCCGGTTGCGATAGACCAGCAGATGGGTGGGCTCGGCTGGCGGGTCCATGGGCTGAAAGTCCGGCCGGATCTCGTGTACCGGGAATCGGTAACTCAGCGGCCAGGCCAGCGGGGACATGACCGGCACGCCTTCCAGCAGGTCGCCGTCCGGATTGGCGCGAACCGCATCCAGTTCGCGGTCGTCCAGGTCCAGGGCCAGTTCCACCCACTCGTAGTGCGCAAGTTCCAGCCAGAAGGGCGGGTCGTTTTTGTCGTCGCGCGCCTGCAGGAACTGCAGGAACTCACGGGGAATCTCCGGGAACATCGGTGTATGGCAGGCATGCCCCGAGAAAAATTCCCGGATCAGCCGGTTCCAGCGTTCGTCCGTGGTCAGTTGGCGCAACACCGGAAAACTCTTGGCGATGAAATTGGACAGGTTGCGGAAAAACAGCCGCCGGTAGATGGCCATGCGCCGGTCTTCCACGTCGGCAGGCGCCGGGTGGGCCTCCGGGTCGCGCAGGTGGGCGGCGAAGCCCAGCTGCAGGTCGCGCAGCGCATCAGCCATGGCGCTTGTCGGCGGTTCGGGCGGGGCCGGGACCCGCGGCGCGCTCCTGCGCCCGGCGGATCCGGTCCACCTCGTCCAGCAACTCGGGCACGGCGGGGAAATTGAAGTCGCGTTCCAGGAGCGTCGGGTACACGCCGAAGGTGTCGTAGGCGGTGTCGAGCAGCGTCCATACGCCATCGATCACCGCCGCACCGTGGGTGTCCACGCGCAGATCCTCGGCTTCCTCGTGGTGGCCGGCCAGGTGGCCGTACACCACCCGGTCTCCGGGCAGGGCCTGCAGGAAGTCCACGGGGTCGTAGCCGTGATTGATGCTGTTCACGTAAATGTTGTTCACGTCCAGCAGCAGGTCGCAGTCGGCCTCTTCGACCACCGCGTTGATGAATTCGATCTCGC
The DNA here is from genome assembly GCA_030431095.1 of Gammaproteobacteria bacterium. Taxonomy (GTDB): domain Bacteria; phylum Pseudomonadota; class Gammaproteobacteria; order Xanthomonadales; family SZUA-36; genus Marinihelvus. Next base: position 32,931 of record JAUIJU010000024.1, read on the forward strand.
TCAGCTCCGCACCCGGGGCGGCGTAGTACGACACGTTTTCGATGCCGATGCGCCGCTCCAGCACGTCTTGCGTGCGACGAATGCGTCCGGCCACGTACGTCACCGCCTCGGCGGTGAAGGGAATCGGCATCAGGTCGTACAAGTGCCCTTCGTCAGAGCAGTAGCTCAGGTGCTCGGTGTAGCAGCGCACCTGGTGCGTGTCGAGGAAAGCGCGGATACGCCGCAGCAGGGTTTCGTCCAGGGGCGCGGGGCCGCCCAGCGAAAGCGACAGGCCGTGGCAGACGAAAGGAAAGCGTTCGGTGAAGGACCGGAACGCCCGACCCAGGCGGCCGCCGACGTTGATCCAGTTTTCCGGCGCGACCTCCATGAAGTCCACGCTGGCGTCCAGCCGGTCGGGATCCGCATCCTGAAGCGGGCCCAGCAGGGCCCGCCTCAGTCCAAGACCCGTTCCCTGGACGGGAAAGGGCAGGTGACTCAAGGTGACAATCCCTCGGTCAGGGACGGTGCGTGGCGATCAGCCGCCGCACTTGCCTTCTTCGCCCTTCTCTTCGTCACCACACTTGCCTTCCTCGCCCTTGTCCTCGTCACCGCACTTGCCTTCTTCACCCTTGTCGTCACCACACTTGCCTTCGCCGCACTTGCCTTCCTCGCCCTTGTCCTTGTCACCGCCGGCGAGCATGTAGCCAGCGTCCAGGTCGGTGAGCTCGAAGGGGTTGTCCGCAGCGGTGGCGGTGGTGCTCACGGCCAGTGAAGAGACGAAAGCCACGCCGACGGCGGCGGCAATGGGTTTGATGAGAGCAGACTTTTTGTCAGCCATGGGTATTACCTCCAAAGGTTGGGGGAAATGGGTCCTCGAGGACCCGACTTGCCAGACAGCGCGCGCAGCACGTCGCTTCTGAGACTAGAACCTCGCGTCGCGATGCGCAAACTGCGGATTCGGCCCATTGGACCGACGGCAGGCCAAAAATATTACAGGCCACCGGTGAAATGCCTGTCATGCGGGATACGGCGAAGTGCGTTTTGCGTCGAACGGAAAGCGCGTACCCGCCGGCCGGGCGGTTACGCTCAGCGCCAGGTACCCCGCCGGCCCTCGCGGCACAGGTCCGCCACGATACATTCACCGCAGCGGGGTTTGCGCGCCAGGCAAGTGTACCGCCCATGCAGGATCAGCCAGTGATGCGCGTCCTGAATGAACTCCGGTGGAACACTTTTCAGCAGCTTGCGCTCGACTTCCAGCGGCGTTTTGCCCAGCGCCAGCCCGGTGCGGTTGGCGACCCGGAAAATGTGCGTATCCACGGCCATGGTGGGGTGGCCGAAGGCGGTGTTGAGCACCACGTTGGCGGTCTTGCGGCCCACGCCGGGCAGTGCCTCCAGCGCCTCGCGGTCACTGGGTACTTCGCCGTCGTGTCGTTCCAGCAACAGGCGGCAGGTTTTCATGATGTTCTCCGCCTTGGCGTTGAACAGGCCGATGGTGCGGATGTGGTGTTTCAGGCCGTCGAGGCCCAGGTCGAGAATCGCCTGCGGCGTATTGGCCACGGGAAACAGGCGGCGGGTGGCCTTGTTCACGCCCACGTCGGTGGCCTGGGCGGACAGAATCACCGCCACCAGCAACTCGAAGGCGGAGTCGTACTCCAGCTCGGTGGTGGGTTCGGGGTTGTTGGCGCGCAGGCGTCGGAACAATTCCACCCGGTCGGCTTTGTTCATGGTATCGGGCCCGGGCCGCGCTCAGGTGAGGCCCAGGTCGGTATCCGGCGCCGGCACCGCCCGTCGCGTGTCCTGGCGATGCTGCCAGGCGTTGCGCGCCGCCACCAGCAGCCCCAGGGCAATGAATGCGCCGGGCGGCAGCATGGCCAGCAGGAACCCCGGGTGGCCGGGGATGACCTCCAGCACCAGGTGACGACCCCAATCGCCCACCAGCAGGTGCGCATCGGCCAGCAGGGTGCCGTGTCCGGCCAGTTCCCGCAGCGCGCCCAGCAGGACCAGGGTCAGGCAAAAGCCCAGGCCCGTGGCCACGCCGTCCACCAGCGCAGGCAGGGGCCGGTGCCGTGAAGCGAAGGCCTCGGCACGGCCGATGATGGCGCAGTTGGTCACGATCAGGGGAATGAAAATGCCCAGCACCTGGTACAGCGTGTGAAACCAGGCCTGCATCAGCAGCTCGATAGCCGTGACCACCGAGGCGATGATCAGCACGAACGCCGGAATGCGGATTTCCGGGCGCAGCAGGCCGCGTGACAGCGACACGCACAGGTTGGAGGCCGCCAGGGTCAGCGTGGTGGCCAGGCCCAGCCCCAGCGCGTTGACCACCGTGCCGGAGACCGCCAGCAGCGGGCACAGGCCCAGCAGCACCACCAGCCCGGTGTTCTGGCGCCAGAAGGCGTCGGCGAACACCGCACCCAGCCGGCCGGTTTCATTGCTCGATGTCATGTTCCGATTCCTTCTCGAACAGGGTGTCGCGGTGCGCTTCGAAGGCGTCCAGGCTGCGCGCGATGGCCCCGACCACGGCACGCGGGGTGATGGTAGCACCGGTGAACTGGTCGAACGCACCGCCGTCCTTGCGCACCGCCCAGCCGTCGCGTGGCGGATCGCCCAGCGAGCGGCCGCGGAAGCGGTCGATCCAGTCGCTGCGGCGCGCCTCGATGGGGTCGCCCAGCCCCGGGGTTTCGCGGTGCCTGATCACCCGTGCGCCGGTCACCGTGCCGTCGTTGTCGATGCCCAGCAGGAGCACGATGTCGCCGTTGTACCCATCCGGGGCGATCACTTCCATGATCACGCCGGCCGGTTCGCCCCCGCGGCGGGCGCGGAACACGCGGACCGGGCGATCGTGTCCGAGCGTTCCTGGCGCACTGAAGTGGATCACGTCCTGCAGCAGGTCGTTGTCATAGCGGTCCATGGGAAACACCTGCCCGAGCCGCTCCAGGACCACGCGCCGCTGCTGTTCGTCGATGCGCTCGTGGGTCAGCTGGTGCACCGCCGCCAGCAGCCCAACGCCGATCACGGCCAGCAGGGCCAGCAGCGTCCCGGCGCGCCAGGGCGGGGCGCCGCGCGCGCTGGTGTCGGGTGTGTCGCTCACCGGCCGTAGATCCGAGGCCGGGTGTAGCGGTCGATCAGCGGCGCGGCCATGTTCATCAGCAGCACGGCGAAGGCGATGCCATCGGGGTAACCACCCCAGCGGCGGATGACCAGCGTGATCAGGCCCACGCCCAGGCCGAAGAGCAGCCGCCCACGCGGGCTGGCGCAGCCACTGACCGGGTCGGTGGCGATGAAGAACGCCGCCAGCACCAGTCCACCGGAAAACACGTGCTGCAGGGGCTGCGGATTGGCGCCGGGGTCCAGCAGCCAGGCAGGCAGCGTGAGAGCCAGCACGCTGAACAGCGTGGCCACCGGCACCTGCCAGGCAATCACGCGTCGCCACAGCAGGAACAGGCCGCCGAGCAGGTACCAGTTGGCGATCCACTCCCAGCCCAGTCCGCCAAAGTCACCGAAGATCGGGGCCTGGCGGATTTCTTCGACGAAGCGACCCTGCTCGATGCCGGTCTTCAGGGCATCGAGTGGCGTGGCGCCGGTGACTGCGTCGATGCCCACCGTCGCGGGCAGGGACAGGGAGCCGGAGAAAATCGCCTGGATACTGGCGACCAGGCCGGGGGTCCACTCCGCCAGTTCCCTCGGCGCCAGCCACTGGGTCATGGCCTGCGGAAAGCTGATCAGCACCACCACGTAGCCGACCATGGCCGGATTGAACACATTGTGCCCCAGGCCACCGAACAGGTGCTTGGCCACGATGATGGCGAAGCCCATGGCCACCGCGGCGATCCACCAGGGCGCCAGTGGCGGGATGCACAGGGCGAACAGGACCGCGGTGACCACCGCGCTGCCGTCCAGCAGGAACGGCGCCAGGGGTTTGGATCGAAGGCGCAGCATGGCCGCCTCGAAGGCCAGGGCGAACGCCGAGGCCAGCAGGATTTGCAACAGGATGCCGGGTCCGAAGTACCAGGCATGCGCGACGATGCCCGGCAGCAGCGCCAACAGCACCTGGCCCATGACGCCCTGCACGGTGCGGGGCGAGGGCATGTGCGGCGCCTGGGCCGGCTCGAACTCCCGCATCAGCCGGATCCTCCATCCGTATCGTCTTTGGCGGCAGCACGCTGCAGCGCGGCCTCGATCTGCTTTTTGCGCCCGGCCTGGTCCTGAAGCTTTTTCTTGCGCCGCGCCAGCCGCTCGGCCTTCTCCTGTCGGGCGCGCTCCAGGCGGGCTTCGCGGGCCTCGAAGCGCTGTCGTGCGCGTTCGGCCGCCGCGCGCTCCCGCAACTGGCTTCTCACTTCTCCCTTGGCATAGCGGAACCAGCTGACCAGGGGGATATGACTGGGACAGACGAAATCGCAGCAGCCGCACTCGATGCAGGCGTCCACGCCCAAGCTGTCCACCTCGTCCCACTGGCGCGCGCGAATCTGGAAGTTCAATTCCTGTGGCATCAGCTGCGCGGGACAGACCCGGGCGCAGTCGCCGCAGCGGATGCAGGGCATCTCCGCCTGCGCCGGTCGCAGGTCGTCGTGGCTCAGGGCCAGCAGGCAGTTGGTGGCCTTGACGACCGGTTCGCCGTCGTTACGCAGCGGGTAGCCCATCATCGGTCCGCCCACCACCAGACGTGCCACGTCGTCGGTGTAGCCACCGGCGGCTTCGACCAGGTGGCCCACCGGTGTGCCAAGCAGCGCCAGCAGGTTGCACGGGTGACCGACGCCGTTGCCGGTGACCGTGACGATGCGTTCGATCATCGGTCGCCCGTCCACTACCGCCTGGTGCACGGCGGCGGCGGTGGCCACATTCTGCACCACCAGACCCAGGTCGTGGGGATAGCCGCCGTCCGGCACTTCCAGGCCGGTCAGGGTCTGCACCAGCTGGCGTTCGCCGCCCTCGGGATAGATGGTGGGAATGCGCACCACCGTGACCGTGCCGTCGCCCCCTTCACGGGCCGCGCGATCCAGCGACTTTTTCACTGCGCCCATCTGGTCCTCGATGCCGATCACCACGCGCCCGGCGCCGGTGGCGTGGCGTAGCATCAGGGCGCCGCTGATGATGCGGCGCGGATGCTCGCGCATCAACATCTCGTCGCAGGAGATGTAGGGCTCGCACTCGGCGCCGTTGAGCACCAGGGTTTGGATGGGCACTGCGCCGCGGGCGCCGGCCTTGATGTCCGTGGGAAACACCGCTCCGCCCAGCCCGACGATGCCGGCCTGGCGGATGTGGGCGCGCAGCGCGGCGGGCGACGCGTCGCGCCAGTGGTCAAGAGCCGCTGGATCGCACCAGCGGTCCTCGCCGTCGCAGCGTATGACCACGCAGTCGCCCGCCTGGCCGGTGGCGTGCGCCATGGGGCGTCGTTCCACGTCACGCACCACGCCGGAAGTCGGCGCGTGCACGTGGGCGCCACGCCCCTGTGCCTCGCCGATCAGCTGACCCTTGAGGACCTGCTCTCCGGGCCGTACCCGGGGCGTGGCGGGCGGCCCGCCGTGCTGCAGCAGGGGCACCACGAGTTCGCGCGGCAGGACGGGATGTCGCACCGGGTCCTGGCAGGAAATTTTCTTGTTGTGCCGCAGTCGCAGGCCACCGTGAAAGCGGTGCAGGCGGTCCCCGGCCGTGGCCGTTCGCTGTTCCAGTTCGGCGGCGGTGAGTTCGCTCATGCGCCGGTTCCGGCCAGTCGGATGGGTATGGGTGCGCGCCAGTCTTCGAAGCGGGGTTCGGGCACCACCATGTCGATGCAGTCCACGGGACAGGGCGGCAGGCACAGGTCGCAGCCGGTGCATTCGGACTCGATCACGGTGTGCATCAGTTTCGGCGCGCCGATGATGGCATCCACGGGACAGGCCTGGATGCACAGGGTGCAGCCGATGCAACGGGCTTCATCGATCACCGCTACCGTGCGCGCCGCTTCTTCGCCGTTGTCGGGGTTCAGGGGTTTGGGTTCACGGCCCAGCAGGTCGGCCAGCGCCCGAATGCCGGCCTCGCCACCGGGCGGGCACTGGTTGATGTCGGCCTCGCCCGCGGCGATGGCCTCGGCGTAGGGCCGGCAGCCCGGAAAGTTGCACTGGCCACATTGCGTCTGCGGCAGGATGGCGTCGATCTGGTCCACCACCGGGTCGGACTCCACGCGAAAGCGGCGCGCGGCCCAGCCCAGGCCCACGCCCAGCAGCAGGCCAAGCAGTGCAAACAGCATTATCGGGGTCAGCACGGCCGCGCCCTCACAGGTTGGCCAGGCCATTGAAGCCCATGAACGCCAGCGCCATGAGGCCGGCGGTGACCAGGCCGATCGAGGCGCCCTGGAAGGGCAGTGGAACGTCGGCGAACGCCAGTCGCTCGCGAATTGCGCTGAACATGACCAGTACCCCGCCGAAACCGGCGGCGGCGCCGAAACCGTACAGCGCGGACTGCAGCAGGTTGTGCTGCTCCTGCACGTTGAGCAGGGCCACGCCCAGCACGGCGCAGTTGCTGGTGATCAGCGGCAGAAAAATGCCCAGCACGCGGTACAGCAACGGGCTGGTCTTGCGCATGACCATTTCGGTCAGCTGCACCGTCACCGCGATGGCCAGGATGAAACCCAGCGTGGCGAGGTACTCCAGCCCCAGCGGCTGTAGCAGGTAACGGTGCATCAGGTAACCGGCGACCGACGAAAGCGTCAGCACGAAGGCGGTGGCGACCGACATGCCGATGGCCCCCTCGAGCTTGTTGGACACGCCCATGAAGGGACACAGGCCCAGGAAGCGAACGAGGACGAAGTTGTTCGCCAGGACCGTGCTGACCAGGATGAGCAGGTGCTCCTTCACGCCCGCCCGGTCGTATCAGCTGACCCGGTCGCCGGGTTCGGCGCCCTCGTCGGGAGACAGTATGAAGAGGCCGCTGTCGCCGCCGGCAGCCAGCACCATGCCTTCGGACAGGCCGAAGCGCATTTTGCGCGGCTTGAGGTTGGCCACCATCACGGTCAGGCGACCCACCAGCTTCGCGGGGTCGTAGGCCGACTTGATGCCGGCGAACACATTGCGGGTTTCCCCGCCCAGGTCGAGGGTCAGGCGCAGCAGCTTGTCGGCCTCAGGTACGGCCTCGGCGGCCACGATGCGCGCCACGCGCAGGTCCACCTTCGTGAAGTCGTCGATGGTGATCTCGTCGGCCAGGTCGAGGCTGCGCGACGGGGCGCTGTCGCCGGTGGCCTCCAGGGACGCCTTGGAGGCGTCCACCAGGGCTTCCACTTTTGCGGGGTCGATGCGGTGGAGCAACGGCTGGAAGGGCGCCAGGGTGACGCCGGTCAAAGGTTCGCCCAGGTCGGACCACGGCCCGACCTCGCGGCCCAGGAAGCCGGCCGCGCGTTCGGCGGTGAAGGGAATCACCGGCGCCAGCAGCGTGATGAGCACGCGGAACAGGTTGATGCCCTGCGTGCACACCGCCTGCACTTCCGTTTCGCGACCGTCTTCCTTGATCATCACCCAGGGCTTGTGCTCGTCGATGTAGCGGTTGGCGCGGTCGGCCAGGGCCATGATACGGCGCACGGCCGAGGAGTAGTTGCGGCCTTCGAAATCCGCGGCGATGGCGGGAATCTCGGCCACGAACGCTTCGTACAGGTCGGGTTCGGGCAGCGTCTCGGCCAGCTTGCCGTCAAAACCACGCTGGATAAAGCCGGCGCAGCGGCTGGCGATGTTCACCACTTTGCCCACCAGGTCGGCGTTGACCCGGGCCACGAAATCCTCCAGGTTCAGGTCGATGTCGCCCAGCCCGGGCCCCAGCTTGGCGCAGAAGTAATAGCGCAGCGCGTCCGGATCCAGGTGCTCCAGGTAGGTGCGGGCCATGATGAAGGTGCCGCGCGACTTGGACATCTTGGTGCCGTCAACGGTGAGAAAGCCGTGGGCGTACACCGCGGTGGGTGTGCGCAGGCCGGCGCCCATCAGCATGGCTGGCCAGAACAGGGTGTGGAAGTAGACAATGTCCTTGCCGATGAAATGGTACAGCTCGGTGTCGGTGCCCGGCGCCCACCAGGCGTCGAAATCCAGGTCGCGCGCAGCGCACAGCTCCCGGAAACTGGCGATGTAGCCCACCGGCGCGTCTACCCACACGTAGAAGTACTTATCCTGCGTGCCGGGGATGCGAAAGCCGAAGTAGGGGGCGTCGCGCGACACGTCCCAGTCGCGCAGGCCATCGGTGAACCACTCCTGCAGCTTGTTGACGACCTCGGGCTGCAGCGCGCCGCCCGTCATCCACGCCTTCAGGTCCGATTCGAAACGCTCCAGGCGCACGAAGTGGTGTTCCGAGTCGCGCATCACCGGGGTGGAGCCG
>JAUIJU010000068.1 GCA_030431095.1 Gammaproteobacteria bacterium
GTCCGGAGGAGGGCCTGCCGTTGAGCGAGGTGACCGGTTCCTATGCCGGGGCCATGGGCATGGGACAGTTCATGCCCAGCAGTTACCGCGCCTACGCGGTGGACTTCGACGCGGATGGCAGCCGCGACCTGTGGCGCTCCACGCCCGACGTGGTGGGCAGTGTGGCCAACTACCTGCACGTCCACGGCTGGGAGCCCGGCGGACCGGTGGTACGCCCGGTCACCGTCAGCGAGGACGCCGATTTCAGCCTCCTGGAAAAGCGCAACTACAAGCCCTGGATGAGCGTGCTGGAGTTTCACGAGCAGGGTTACCGGTCTTCGCACGACCTGGAGCCGGAGCGCCAGGCGGCGCTGGTCAAGCTGGAAGAGCGCGACCGCAACGCCTACTGGATGAGTTTCAATAATTTTTACGTGATCACCCGCTACAACCGCAGCCCCATGTATGCCATGGCCGTCTACCAGCTCAGTGAAGCCCTCCGGGAGGGCATGGGCGGGTCGTGAAACGACGCCCGGTTCATGGATGCGCAGCTGCCTGTGCCGCCCTGTGCGCGGTGCTGGCGGGTTGCGGCGGCGGCCCCAGCCCCCAGGGGGGGCACGACGGCCCTGACGGCCCGCCCGCCTCGGGCATGTCGGCCAGTGACGTTCGCGATGCCGTTCCCCGTTACGAGCCACGTTCGCCCTACGGCAATGGACCGGTGTACGAAGTCTGGGGAGAGCGCTACCGCGTCATGGACAGTGCTGCCGGATATCGCGAGCGCGGCACTGCCTCCTGGTACGGATCCAAGTTCCACGGCCGGAGCACCTCGAGCGGTGAACCCTACGATCTGTACAAGGCGACCGCGGCCCACCGGACCCTGCCGCTGCCAACCTATGCCGAGGTGACCAACCTCGACAATGGTCGTACCGTGGTGGTGAAGGTCAACGACCGTGGGCCGTTTCATTCCGAACGCATTATCGACCTGAGCTACGCCGCGGCCCTGAAGCTGGGCATCGTGCAGCAGGGCACCGGCCGCGTGGAAGTGCGCGCCATCACCTTCGACGGCCAGGATGCGAATGCGAAGCTGAGCGACGATACTTATCTGCAGGTGGGCGCGTTCAGCCGCAAGGATTCCGCCAAACGGGTGGAAGACGACCTGCAGGACCACGGGGTCCGTGACGTTGACGTCAAGCGTGTCGACGGGCTGTACAAGGTGCTCGTCGGTCCCTTCAAGCGCGCCGGCGACCTGGCGGCCACCGCCAACCGTGTCGTTGAACTGGGCTACGAACGCCCTCATACAGTGACCCGTTGAAGGCCCCATAACCAGAGCCCGAACCCACAGACATCGAGCCGACCATGAAGCAATCCATTTTCCTGACGCTTTTCCTGCTGCTGACCTCGCTGGCCGCGGCGCAAACGCCTGCCCGGCCCGCGGCGATGCCCACGCCGGCAGCACCGCAGCTGGGCGCGCGCAATTACATCCTGATGGATTTCAACTCCAACCGCGTGCTGGTGGAGAGGGATTCGGACGTGCGCTCGGACATCGCCAGCATGACCAAGCTGATGACCAGCTACGTGGTGTTCAAGGAACTGGAAAGCGGCAACGCCGCGCTCGAGGACATCGTCCCGGTGAGCGAGACGGCCTGGCGCACCGGTGGGTCGCGCATGTTCATCGAGCCCGGCATGGAAGTCACGCTGGAAGAGATGCTGCTGGGGGTCATCATCCAGTCGGGCAACGACGCCTGCGTGGCCCTGGCCGAGTACCTGGCCGGCACCGAGGCCGCCTTTGCCGAGGTGATGAATTTTTATGCCAGTGAACTGGGCATGGAGAACACCCATTTCACCAATGCGACCGGCTGGCCCGATGAGAACCATTACTCCACGGCCCGCGACGTGGCGCTCCTGAGCCAGGCGATCATTCGCGATTTTCCCCAGTACTATCCCTGGTTTTCTCAAAAGGAATTCACCTTCAACAGCATTCGCCAGCACAACCGAAACAACCTGCTGTGGCGCGATCCCGCGGTCGACGGACTGAAAACGGGTCATACCGAGGCCGCTGGTTACTGCCTGGCCTCCAGCGCCAAGGACGAGGGCATGCGCCTGATCAGCGTGGTCATGGGTTCGGCCTCGGAGCAGTCGCGGGCCAGCGAATCGCAAAGCCTGCTCAGCTACGGATTCCGCTTTTTCGAGACCGTGCAGCTGTACCGGGCGGGCGACCGCCTGGACACCGCCCCGGTGTGGAAAGGCGAATCGGACGACGTCGAGCTGGGCATCGCCGATGACCTGTTCGTGACCATCCCGCGCGGGCGGTACGACGACCTGGAGGCGGGCGTGCACCTGCCCGATACGCTCACCGCGCCGATTGCCGAGGGCCAGGAACTGGGCCGGGTCAGCATCACCCTGGACGAGGCCATCGTGGCGGACCTGCCACTGGTCGCCCTGGCGGAAGTGCCCGAGGCCGGCTTCTTCGGTCGCACCTGGGATTCCCTCATGTTGTGGGGCGGGGGCTTGTTCGACGATGAGTGAAGAAACCCTGCTCGAATTTCCCTGTGCTTTTCCGATCAAGGCGATGGGCCGCAATGAGGACGATTTCGAAACCCTGGTGACCACGCTGGTGTTCAAGCATGCTGCGCCGGTTCCCGGTGAGGCCGTGCGTGTCAACGCCAGCGGCGAGGGCAACTTCGTGTCGGTCACGGTGACCGTCGAGGCCACCTCGCGCGAACAACTCGATCGCATCTATCATGATTTGACGGACTGCGAGCGGGTGCTCATGGCGCTGTGAACGCCGTGGCCGCCAGTCACGGGCGCGGTCCGGGAGACGATCGTGAACGGGCGGCGGAAACCGAACGTCCCGACCTGTGGGTGCGCGACCTGGGTTTGCTGGCCTACGAACCGGTCTGGCACGCCATGCAGGCATTCACCGATTCACGGGACGCCACCACGCCGGACGAGTTCTGGTGCGTTCAGCATCCCCCGGTCTTCACCCAGGGCCAGGCCGGCCGCGCCGAGCATGTGCTCGACGCCGGCGATATTCCCGTGGTGCAGGTGGACCGTGGCGGCCAGGTGACATACCACGGCCCGGGACAGCTGGTGCTGTACCCCTTGCTGGACCTGCGCCGTCTCGACCTGGGCGTGCGCCGCCTGGTGCACCTGCTCGAGCAGGCGCTGATCGACGTGCTGGAAGAAGACGGGGTCACTGCCGTGCGCCGTGAGGGCGCGCCGGGTGTCTACGTCGACGGCGCCAAGATCGCGGCCCTCGGTTTGCGCGTGCGCCGCGGCTGCAGCTTTCACGGCCTGGCGTTCAACATCGACATGGACCTGTCGCCCTACGCACGGATCAATCCCTGTGGCTTCCAGGGCCTCCAGGTGACCCAGCTCGCGCATCACTCCGGAACCTCAACGGCCGAGGCGCAGGCGCGGCTGGTGCGCCGCCTGGCGACGCTGCTGGGCTACAATGAGGCGCACCAGCATCGGGTGAACGGACTGCCCGGGGGGTTGTCGTCCGCACTGGCCGGACGCACCTAGGAACCATGGCCGACGAGCAAAAAATACCCATCACCCTGCGAGAAGGCGCGCCCGCCGAGGGGCGCCGTCAGCTGGGCGAGGACAAAATGGCGCGCAATACGGCGAGCTTCGACGGCGACGCGCCGAAACTGCGCAAGCCGCCGTGGATTCGCGTGCGCCTGCCATCCGGAAACGCTGTCGGCGACCTGAAAGAGCGCCTGCGGGCCCGTTCGCTGGTCACGGTGTGCGAAGAGGCGTCCTGCCCCAATATTCACGAGTGCTTCAGCAAGGGCACCGCCACGTTCATGATCCTGGGCGACATCTGCACCCGCCGCTGTTCGTTCTGCGACGTCGCGCACGGGCGCCCGAAACCTCCCGATCCCCTGGAGCCGGCCAACCTGGCGCGCGCCATAGCGCAAATGAACCTGCGTTACGTGGTCATCACCTCGGTGGACCGTGACGACCTGCGCGACGGCGGAGCGGGCCATTTCGCCGAGTGCATCGAGCGCGTCCGCGCGTCCAGTCCGGGTATCCGGGTCGAGGTGCTGGTGCCGGACTTCCGTGGCAAGGGTCGCATGGAGCGCGCCCTGGACATCCTGGAAACCCGGCCGCCGGACGTGTTCAACCACAACCTGGAGACGGTCCAGCCACTGTATCGAAACGTCCGCCCCGGGGCAGACTACCAGTGGTCCCTGGATCTGCTGCGCGAGTTCAAGCGCCGAATCCCCGGCGTGCCCACCAAGTCGGGCATCATGCTCGGCCTCGGAGAGACGCGTGAACAGGTCGAACAGGCCCTGCGCGATCTGCGCGAGCACGAGGTGGACATGATCACGCTGGGCCAGTATCTGCAGCCCACGCCGCACCACCACCCGGTCATGGAATACTGGACACCGGAGGCCTTCGACGAACTGGCCGAGGTCGGTCATGCCATGGGGTTCACCCACGTTGCGTCCGGACCCATGGTGCGCTCGTCCTATCATGCCGACGTCATGGCCGAAGAGGCCGGCTACGTCGCCCGGCCCGCCTGATCACTCGGGTAAACCTTCGGCCCTTGCCAGCTGGACGGTTTTGCTGGCTAAATGGTTCCCCCCCGACGCAGCATTCGGGGTGAAACTTTGGCCGAACCACCGGGTCTGAGATGAACACCCGCCGACCCGGCGGAGCCACTCACTACAGGGGATTCAACGGAGTAAGCGTGTTGAGAGCCAACAAACTGATTATCGTCCTGCTGGCCGCCACGGTCGTGGCCGGCGCATCGGCCAACGTGCCGGAAGAGGAAAGCGTTCTGCTGCAGCCCACCATGGAGCAGCGCTTCACCACCAGCCTGGCCACCAAGCTTCTCACCAACTGGCATTACAAGGACACCCGTCTCGACGACGAACTGTCGCAGAAGATTCTCGACGGCTACGTGGAGATGCTGGATCCCAACCGCAGCTATTTCCTGGCCTCGGACATCACCGAATTCGAGCGATACCGCGATGGCATGGACGATGCCCTGCGGCACTCGGACCTGCAACCGGCCTTCGATATCTACAACCGCTATCTTGACCGCGTGCACCAGCGCGTCACCTACGCGCGGGCGCGCCTCGAGGAACCCTTCGATTTCGACGTCGAGGAAGATTACCGTTACGACCGCAGTGAAGCGCCCTGGCTGGAAACCACCGATCAGCTCGATGACCTGTGGCGTCGCCGCGTCAAGAACGACTACCTGCGTCTGAAACTGTCCAAGAAGGAGCATGACGAGGCCATCGAATTGCTGGACGAGCGTTACGCCAACCTCGACCGGCGTGTCTCGGAACTCAATTCCGACGACATCTTCAACTTTTTCATGAACGCCTTCGCCCAGGCCATCGAACCGCATACGGCATACCTGTCACCGCGTGGGTCCGACAATTTCGAAATTTCCATGAAGCTTTCGCTGGAAGGCATCGGGGCGCTGCTGGGGCGTGAGTCCGAATACACACGCATCGCCCGCGTGGTGCCCGGCGGTCCGGCTGACCAGGATGGCCGCTTGCAGGCCGGTGACCGCGTGGTCTCCGTCGGCCAGGGCGCCGAAGGCAAGATGGTCGACGTGGTCGGCTGGCGCGTGGATGACGTGGTCGACCTGATCCGCGGACCGAAGGACACCGTGGTACGCCTGGAAGTCCTGCCCGAAGACGTCGGCCTGGAAGGCCCCAGTTCCGTGATCGACATCGTGCGCAACGAGGTCAAGCTCGAAGAACAGGCCGCCAGCAGCCGCGTCATCGAAGTGCCCCAGGAAAACGGCGAACCGGTCAAGATCGGCGTGATCGACCTGCCGGTGTTCTACCTCGACTTCAATGGTCGGGCACGCAATCTGCCGGATTACCGCTCCAGCACGCGTGACGTCGCGCGCCTGATCGGTGAACTGGAGGCCGAGGGCGTTACCGGTATCGTGATGGACCTGCGCAACAACGGGGGCGGATCACTGCTCGAAGCCACCACCCTGACCGGTCTGTTTATTGACCGTGGCCCCGTGGTTCAGGTGCGCAACGGTAGCGGACGCGTCAGCACCGAGGAAGACACCGACCCGGGCATGGCCTGGGACGGCCCCCTGGCTGTTCTGGTCAATCGATACAGCGCTTCGGCCTCGGAAATTTTTGCGGCCGCCATCCAGGACTATGACCGTGGCATCATCATCGGCGAGCCGACCTTCGGCAAGGGCACCGTGCAGTCGCTGCTGGACCTGGATGAGTACGGCATGGCGGACTCGCCGCGCATGGGTCAGCTGAAAATCACCCAGGCGCAATTTTTCCGCGTCAACGGGGGATCCACGCAGAACCGTGGCGTGGTGCCGGACATCCGGTTCCCGTCAGCGGGTGATCCGCAGGAGTACGGCGAGCGTTCCTTGCCCAATGCCCTGCCGTGGACCGAAATCGACCCGGCGCCCTTCAAACCGGCCGGTGACCTGCAAAAGCTGACGGCCGTGGCCGACTTCCAGTTCCGTGATCGCGTGGCCGAGGACGTCGAGTTCGGCTGGCTGCTCGACGACATCCAGGAATACAACGAAAGCCGCGAAAACCGCAGCGTGTCCCTGCTCGAAACCGAGCGGCGAGCCGAGATGGAGGCCAAGGAGGCCAAGCGCGAAGCCCGCAAAAACCTGCAGGGCCCGCTGGTCGACGAGCTCGACCCCCTGGCCGAAGCCGATCCCGGCGAAGAACTGGACGACGACACCGCCGGTGATGAAGAAGCGGACGAGGAAGACGATCGTCCCGACCTGATGTTGCGCGAATCCGCACGCATCGTGGCCGACATGATACTTCTCGGCGAAGACACCCAGTTGCTGGCCAAGCAGTTCTCACTGGTCCAGAGCGAACCTGCTTCCGAGAAAATCAATTAACGGGTTTCGTGCGTGATTGACCTGTTCGGGTTTTGTGCTGTTGTTGGTTGGGAACGGGTGGCTCCCCCTTGGGGCGGGCCTGTCGTTCGGCCTTCGGCTTCCCTCGCTGCTCT
>JAUIJU010000025.1 GCA_030431095.1 Gammaproteobacteria bacterium
GCAGCGCGGCACGAATATCGTCCACGTAGCCGTCCACCGCCTGGCTGCGGGCGGTTTCCATGTCCAGCTGCATCAGGAAGTGAACGCCGCCCTGCAGGTCCAGGCCCAGGGTCAACGGCTTGCCGCCCAGGCTGCGCAACCAGTCGGGTGTCGCGTGGGCCAGGTTCAGGGCCACCACGTAGTTGCTGCCGACCGCGTCCTGGATGGTTTCCGCCGCGGCCAGTTGATCATCGGCGGTGTTGAAGCGATACAGCAGGCGATTGTCCAGTTCCTCGAAACTCTTGTAGCGAATCTGCTTTCCGGCCAGGGCGTCGTCGATGGACGTGGTCAGCTCGGCGGACAGGGCGAATCCGCGGGTGGAGGTCACCTGCACCGCGGGATCGTCGCCGTAGAGGTTGGGCAAGGCGTACAGGGCGCCCAGCGCGACCACCAGGAGGATCAGCAGGTACTTCCAGGCGGGATACTTGTTCATGGGGATGGCTCCCGAAACGACATGCGTCTTGTTGTCGGTATCGTGGGTTGGCGTCTCGTGCCGACGGCGGGTCGCCGCGGCGGGATCAGGCGGACTTCAGCGTGCCCTTGGGCATGACCGTGGCCACCGCGTGGCGCTGCACCTTGATGCGCACGTTTTCGGCCAGCTCCAGGGTCACGAAGGCTTCATCCAGGTCGGTGATCTTGCCCAGCAGGCCGCCATTGGTCACCACCTCGTCCCCCTTGGACAGACCGGCCACCAGGGCCTTGTGCTCCTTGGCCCGTTTCATCTGCGGACGGATCAGCAGGAAATAGAACACGATGAAAATCAGGATCAGCGGCAGGAACTGCATCAGTCCGCCGGGCTGGGCGGCCGCGTCCTGCGCGTAGGCGTTGGCAATCAGGAAGTCCATGGAACCCTCTGTGTCGTTGTTTGGTGTGGTCGTTTCCGCCCCCCGGTGCCGGTTTCCGGCCCGGGACAGGCTCATGAGCGCTTTATGGGGGTCGCCGCGAGCAATTTCAAAAGGAATGGCGGCAAACGGCGCATTATAACGCAGCGAGGGGACCGGGTTGAGGGGCTTACTCCACCCCGCGTGACAGGTCCTGCAGGGTGTCCCGGGCCCAGGCGTCCAGCCGGCCTGCTTCGATCGCCGCGCGGATCCCACGCATCAGGTCCTGGTAGAACCACAGGTTGTGCACCGTGGCCAGGTGGGCGCCCAGCATCTCGTTGCAGCGCTCCAGGTGTTTCAGATAGGCCCGCGAATAGCCCTGGCAGGTGGGACAGGCGCATTCGGGATCGATGGGGCGCGTGTCCTCGCGAAATCGCGCATTGCGGATCTTCAACGTGCCGCGGCGCGTAAAGTAAAAGCCGTTGCGGGCATTGCGCGTGGGCATGACGCAATCGAACATGTCGACCCCGCGCTGCACCGCCGCGATGATGTCTTGCGGTCGGCCCACGCCCATCAGGTAGCGTGGCGCTTCGGTGGGAAGGTGCGGCACGGTAAAATCCAGTACCGCATTGCGTTCGTCCTCGGGCTCTCCGACCGACAAACCACCGATCGCGTAACCATGAAAGCCGATCTCCGCCAGCGCCGCCGCGGATTCCTGCCGCAGGCCCTCGTAGATGCCGCCCTGTACGATGCCGAACAGGGCGTTCGGGTTGTCGCCGAACGCGTCGTGCGAGCGCCTGGCCCAGCGCATGGACAGGCGCATGGAATCGGCCGCCTCGCGCTCGGTCGCGGGGTACGGGGTGCACTCGTCGAAGGCCATGACGATGTCCGAACCCAGCGAACGCTGCACGGCCATGGATTCCTCCGGCCCCATGAAAATCTTCGCACCGTCCACCGGGGAAGCGAAGGTGACGCCTTCTTCGGTGATCTTGCGCCGCTCGGCCAGGCTCCACACCTGGAACCCCCCGGAATCGGTCAGAATCGGACGCTCCCAGTTCATGAAGCCGTGCAGGCTGCCATGGGCCTCGATGACCGGGGTGCCGGGCCGCAACATCAGGTGAAAGGTGTTGCCGAGAATGATTTCCGCACCGGTGGCGACCAGGTCTTCCGGGGTCATGCCCTTGACCGTGCCGTAGGTGCCTACCGGCATAAAGGCCGGTGTTTCCACCGTGCCACGGGAAAAGATCAGCCGGCCCCGGCGGGCCGCGCCGTCATTGCCCAGGCGTGTGAATTCCACGTCCGCCTCAGACCCGGGCCGCGACCATGACCCGCTTGCCGTAGAGCAACTGCTCGTAGGCGTCCGCCGGCGGTTGCAGAACCTGCACGGAACGAAAACCCACTTTCTCCAGCAGCCAGGTCAGGGCCTCCACGCTCGGCACCAGGCAAATGCCGGTGGCGCCGGCCTCGGGACCGTGGGTCTCGTCCAACTCGTCGATCAACCCGAAAGAACCTTTCAGCGGCCGCACGAAACGGTAGGAGCCGAAATCCACCATGCCGCTCATGCCCGGCACCACCTGCGTCTCGATCACGCACAGGTCGCTGCACAGGGCCCGTGCCAGGCGCAACGCGCCCACCGGGTTTTCCAGGTGGTACAACAGCCCGAGCATCAGCACCAGGTCGTAAGTACCCAGCGCATCGGTGTCCAGGTCGAAAATATCGCTGTGGATGAACCCCATCTCCCGGTATCCCAGCACCTCGGCGATCAGGCGGCTGTCGGAAACGTGGCTTTCGCGCTGGTCTACACAGGTCACTTCGCGCAGACCAGCGCGGGCCAGGCGAGAGGCGAACCAGCCCTGGTGCGCCGCCAGGTCGATCGCGCTCAGCCGAGAAAACCCCTCCGGGTAGACACCCTCCAGGGTGTGTTCCAGCATGCGCCAGCGCGTGTGGTGAATGGCGTCGAGCTCGCCGTCGTGATAGGTGGGCGTGACCGAGCCGTCGGGCAGCTCGAAGGTGTAGAACCACTGGCGTTCGCGCACCTGTTCCAGCAAATCTGACATGTCCAGTTCCGGTCGGACGGGCGGTGTCCCGCGGGGCCGCTATTCTGCCACCGCGTCCGGGCGGCAACCAGTCGTTTGCCGACGGACGCACGGAATCGGCGTGTAGCCGACCATCAATGAATGAACATCGCGTCGCCGTAGCTGAAGAACCGGTAGCGCTCGCGAACCGCTTCGCGATAGGCCGCCAGCACGGCGTCGGTGCCCGCCAGCGCGCTGACCAGCATCAACAGGGTCGATTCGGGCAGGTGGAAATTGGTCACCAGCGCGTCCACCACGCGGAACCGGTAGCCGGGATGGATGAACAGCCGGCTGTCGCCGGCATACGGCGCCAGTTGCCCGCCGGCCGCGGCCGTCTCCAGGCTGCGCACGCTCGTGGTGCCCACCGCCACCACACGGCCACCGCGCGCACGGGTTCGGGCCACCGCTTCGACCACGGCCTCACCCACCTCCAGGTGCTCGGCATGCATCTCGTGGTCCTCGATGCGCTCGCTGCGCACCGGCTGGAAGGTGCCCGCGCCCACGTGCAAGGTCACCCAGGCGCGTTCCACACCCAGGGCATCGAGGCCGGCCAGAAGATCCTCGTCGAAATGCAATCCGGCCGTGGGCGCCGCCACGGCGCCCGGGCGGCGCGCATAGACCGTCTGATAGCGCTCCCGGTCGACTTCCGCATCGGCGCGCTCGATGTAGGGCGGCAAGGGCATGTGGCCCTGCCGCTCAAGCACGCCCGCCAGGTCGTCACCCACCAGCGCCAGCTCGTAAAACGGCGCCTGGCGGGACACCACTTCCAGCTCGCCGCCACCCTCGAGTTGCAGGCGGGTGCCGGGCGCGGGCTTCTTGCTGACCCGCAACTGGGCCAGGCACCGGTCGCCGGGAAGCAGGCGTTCCAACAAGACTTCCACGCGGCCGCCCGTGGGCTTGCGGGCATACAGCCGCGCCGGAATCACGCGGGTGTCGTTGAACACCAACAGATCGCCGGGGCGCAACAGGGTGCCCAGGTCGGTGAACCGGCGGTGCGCCAGCACGCCGTCACGCCGGTCCAGGCACAACAGGCGGCTGGCACGCCGCTCCGGTAGCGGTTGCTGGGCGATCAGCTCCGGCGGCAAGTCGTAGGTGAAGCGGTCTTTGCGCATGGTCCTTTCCCGATCCAGGGCGCAGGTTACACCCAATCGCGCCGGGGTTCCGGTGTCCTTGGTTATACTCAGCGACCAGCCGCCGCGGACCCGGGAGTCCCCCAAGCGTGAACGTCCAAGTCGAACTCGACGGCCACACCCTGCGTATCGATCTCCTAGCGGGCACGCCCATCGCCATTCCACTGGACCCCCATGGACCCCAGCCGACGTTTTTCACCGACGTGCCGGCCAGCGCACGGCCATTGCGTTCGGGCGACTACGTGGGGGACGTGCGCCTGGGCGGGAGCTGCAACGCCGAAGTGGTGCAGCTGGTGCCCCATTGCCACGGCACACACACCGAGTGCCGTGGCCACCTGACCCGCGAGCGGCTGAAAGTACAGGAAACCGTGTTCACCGAACCCTGCCTGGCGCGGCTGGTCAGCGTCGCACCACGAGCGGAAGAGGACGGCTACCCATGCTGGTCTCTGGACGACCTGCAGGACGCCCTGGACGGCGACCTGCCAGTGGAAGCCCTGGTGGTGCGCACCCTGCCGAACGATCCGGGGCGCATGAGCACGGCTTACGAACATGCCCCGCCCTACCCCGTGTTCAGCGAGGCGGCCATGCGCTGGCTGGCCACCCTGCCCCTGAAGCACTTGCTCGTGGACTCGCCGTCGCTGGATCCGGCGCATGACGGCGGCCGTCTGCGGATCCACCGCCTGTGGTGGTGCATGGACGGCAACCCCGGTCCCCGTGGCCTGGACACGGCACGGCGCAGCGCCACCGAGATGATCTTCGTACCGGACCCGGTGCCGGACGGCCTGTACTGGCTGCACCTGGGTCTGTCCCCCCTGCTGGGCGACGCCACGCCCAGCCGTCCCATCCTCTACCCCACGGAGGTGTCACCATGAGCAACACCGCACTGGAGCAGGCCCTGGAACAGGCACGGGAACTCGACCAGGCCGATCCGCTGGCTGGCTGGCGCGAAGCCTTCTGGATTCCACAGCACGAAAACGGCCAGCCACAGACCTACCTGGTCGGCAATTCCCTGGGGCTGCAGCCGAAAAGGCTCGCCGAATACATGAACGAAGAACTCTCGCACTGGCGCGAACTGGGCGTGGAAGGCCACTTCCACGGTCCCCGGCCCTGGATGTCGTACCACGAAGGACTGCGCGAGCCGATGGCCCGCCTGGCCGGCGCCAAACCGGCCGAGGTGGTGGCCATGAACGCCCTGACGGTCAACCTGCACCTCCTCATGGTCAGTTTTTTCCAGCCACGAGGCGCGCGCAACCGCATCGTGATCGAACGCCAGCCGTTCCCTTCCGACCGCTACGCGGTGGAGTCCCAGATACGGTTTCACGGACTGGATCCGGACGAATGCCTGGTGGAACTGGGCGCCGAATCCGACCGGCGCCTGGTCGACGAGGAACAGCTCGAGGACTACCTGGCGCGTGAAGGGGACCGCGTGGCGCTGGTGTTGTGGCCTGGCGTGCAGTATGCCACCGGCCAGTCGTTCGACCTGGCGCGCATCTCGCGCGCGGCCAGGGCGGCCGGGGCCAGGGTGGGCTTCGACCTGGCCCACGCCGCCGGCAATGTTCCGCTTTCCCTGCACGACGCCGGTGCCGATTTCGCGGCCTGGTGCAGTTACAAGTACCTCAATTCCGGCGCCGGCTCGGTATCCGGCGTGTTCGTCCACGAGCGGCACCATGGCAGCGACGACCTGCCCCGATTTCACGGCTGGTGGGGCTGCGACCCGGAACAGCGCTTCATGATGGGGCCGGATTTCGTTCCGGCTGCCGGTGCTGACGCCTGGTTGCTGTCCAATTCCCATATCCTGTCCATGGCGCCCGTGCGCGTGTCCCTGGAAATGTTCGAAGAAGCCGGCTACGAAGCGTTGCGCCGCAAGTCCCGCGCCATGACCGGCTTCCTGGAAGAACTGCTGCGTGCGCAGGTGGACGACCTGGTGGAGATCATCACCCCCGCCGACCCCGGGCGTCGCGGCGCCCAGTTGTCGCTGGCGGTGCGCGCCGGGCGCGAGGCGGGGCGCCGGCTGTTCGGTCACCTGACGCGTCATGGCGTGGTGGGCGACTGGCGCGAACCCGACATCATCCGAGTGGCGCCGGTGCCGATGTACAACCGCTTCGAGGACTGCTGGAACCTGGTTCGCCGACTCGACGAGGGCCGTCACATCTAGGGCGTGACAACACCAGCGAAGATGTCCCTGTCATCTCTGAACGCACCCGGGTGAAGCCCTTGAGTACAACGCACATCAGCATCGTCGGCGCCGGCCTGGCCGGTGCGCTGCTGGCCACCCTGCTGGCCCGGCGTGGCCTGGACGTCGTGCTGTTCGAGCGACATCCCGATCCGCGTGGCAGCGAAGCCCGAAGCGGACGTTCCATCAACCTGGCGCTGGCCGCGCGCGGGCGCCACGCACTGCAACTGGCCGAACTGCTGGAGCAGGTCGACCGATTCACCCTGCCCATGGGCGGACGCCTGATGCACTCGGAGTGGGGGGACCTGACGCGACAGCCTTACGGCGCCAGCGAGGACGAGGTG
Source organism: Gammaproteobacteria bacterium (assembly GCA_030431095.1). Lineage (GTDB taxonomy): Bacteria > Pseudomonadota > Gammaproteobacteria > Xanthomonadales > SZUA-36 > Marinihelvus. Next base: position 6,583 of record JAUIJU010000025.1, read on the forward strand.
ATCTGGTCGGTGCACCGCAGGCGGCTGAACCGGCTGCTGCTCGATGCCGCCGAGTCCACCGGACGCGTGGAACTGCGGTTCGGACACGCGCTGACCGGCGTGAACTGGGCGCGCAGCCGCCTGCAATTCGCCCATGGCGGCGATGCGCCGTTTGACCGGGTGCTGGGCGCCGATGGCGCCGGCTCCGCGCTGCGCCAGGCCATGTCCGAAGAAACGGACCTGGGCGCGCGCGAGGAGCTGCTGGACCACGGCTACCTGGAGCTGACCGTTCCCCCCGATGACCACGGTGATTTCGCGCTGGACCCCGGGGCGTTGCACATCTGGCCGCGTGGCGGCTTCATGATGATCGCCCTGCCCAACGAGGACCGCAGTTTCACCGGCACGCTGTTTTTACCCCGCAGCGGAGACGTGTCCTTCGAGCGGCTGTCCGACTGGATGCACCAGGAGGACTTCTTCCACCTGCATTTTCCCGATGCGGTGCCCCTGCTGCCGCGGTTGCGCCAGGACTTCGCCGAGCACCCCGTGGGCATTCTGGGGACCGTGCGTTGCCGACGCTGGCGCCTGGGTGACCGGGCCCTGTTGCTGGGTGACGCGGCCCACGCCATCGTGCCATTTCACGGCCAGGGCATGAACGCGGCCTTCGAGGACTGCGCGGCGTTCGTCGATCTGCTGGACGACACCGGCGGTGACTGGGACGAGACGTTCCGGCGCTTCGAGGCCGAACGGCGGCCACAGGCCAACGCCATTGCCGACATGGCGCTGGAAAACTACCAGGTGATGCGCATGGCGGTTCGCGATCCCGTGTTCCTGTTGCGCAAGCGGCTGGAACATGAACTCGAGCGACGTTTCGGCGACCGTTTCGTGCCGCGCTACTCCCTGGTCATGTTCCACCGGGGGCCGTATACCGACGCGTACCGGCGGGGCGAAATCCAGGCCAAGATCCTGGATCGTCTGCTGGACGGCGCCGGAACACTGGAAGAAGTGGATTTCGACGAGGCCGCCCGGCTGGTCACCGGGCGTCTGCAACCCCTGCCGCGGTCCACCGTCCCGGACGTTTGAGGCCCGGGACGGTGGCGGCGATCGGCGCCGGGTTCAGTTGCTGCAGGCCAGGTTGTCCGACAGCTTGATGATGCTCTCGGTACGCTGGTCGCCGCCTGAGGCCGGGGGCAGGAACTCGTAATCCAGCGACCACTCACCCTCGGTGTTGTCGTCAAAGGTCACTTCCAGCACACCCACCGACTCCGAGCTCACGCTGCCGCTGCAGGTCGGGCAGTATCCGGAAAACTGTTCCAGTACCATTTCATCGGTTTCGAAGCCGCCGGCCGCGAGCAGCCAGCGAGGCCGTCCGTCACCGTCGTACAGGTAGTGGATGAACGCCTGGTTGACGTCAGCCAGCACGCTGGCGCCACCGAGCCCGTCCACACCACGGAACCACAGCCCGGTATAGGACACCGGCGGATCGTTGACTTCCGGGCAGGCCCTCGACAGCGGTGTAACCCGGTCGCTGCCGGACTCGCCGTACAACGTCCAGGTCAGGACCGCGTCGCTTTCGTCCAACTGGGTGATCGACACCGTGCCGACCTGGGTTCCGTGCTGGGTTACCCCGTCGTTGGTGTAACGGAACAGGTCCGCCGTCCAGGTGTTCCCCATCGCCGTGGACTCGGCGGCGATGTACCAGGTCGGTGAGCCGTCCCGGTCGTAGGTGTACCAGAGGAAGGCGTTCACGGGGCCGGCCGGCGTGTACTCGAAGCCCTGGTTGATGCCCGGACGCGAGGCCGGCTCCCACAGCCCGCCGTACACCGGAATCGGCGTGCCCTCATGGGTGAGCGTTGCAGTGACGCGAACCGCCGCCGGATTGTTGCCGTTGTTGGTCACCACCACGTACCAGCGGCCGGGGTCGACGCTGTCTTCGATGGAGACGGTCGGACCCTGGCCGTTGTTGCCCGCCGCGGACACCGCGGACCCGGCGTTGCCCGGGCCGCCGGCATCGGGCGCGGCGCCGAAGGCCTGGTTGAAGCTGACCGGCACCAGGTCGACTTCGAGGTTGTTGTTCTGGGCCGCGTCACCGCCGGCGACGCTGACATCCAGGGAAACCGCCCCAGGCGGCACGTCGATGAACAGTTCCTGGTGGGACGTGTTGGCGCGCAGCGCAAAGGCCGTCTCCTTGCCGGAAAACAGGGCGCGTGTTTCAGGCAGGGCCACGCCCAGGCGATCGAGCACGACCGGGATCACACCCACGTCGATGTTGGCATCCGACGTGCTGGAAATGCCCACGGCGCCGTACAGGGTCCGCCCGGTGGGAACGTTGACGTCATTCCAGGTCAGACGCACCTCCAAATCGTCCAGCGGGTCTGCCATGCCGGGACCCGTGGCCACCAGGTTGGCCTCCTCGTCGTTCACCACCAGGGTGCTGACCAGGGTGACCGCCTGTGCCGGTCCCTCGCCAGGCGCTTCATCGAAGCCGTCTTCCCAGTTCTGAATCACGACCCACCACACGCCCTGGTCCGGCGTGAAGATGTCACAGAATTCGACGTCCTCGAAAGTGGCGCTGAGACAAACGAGTTCGCTCTCCTGCGCCACGCCGTCATTGTTGCTGTCGAAGCCGACGAACAGGTCGACGTCCTCGGAGGCCGAGGGCGGCGTGTCGGTGTGGAACCACAGGGTGTCGGCAGGGACGTCGTAGAGCAACGTGACCGTGCCTTCGCTGCCGTCGAAGGGGTCTTCCCAGGTCGCATCCTCGACCAGGTCCACGGTGATCTCTTCCGCCGGAATCAGGCCGCCCGTGCTGAAGGTAGCCTGTGGCAGCTCACCCAGGCCCGAGAGTTCGAAATCCTCGAAACCGGATGACTTGCTCGTACTGATGCCCCACTCCGCCGGCAACTCCCCGATGGAAGCAAACACGGAAACCGGCAGGCTGGCGGTGGGAAAGCCGCCACTGTCGATGTGCACCTTGCCGAACAGCCACTGGCCGGCCACGTCGGCCTGGGACCAGTCCACCGTTACCTCGATCTGCTGACCAGCATTCGCCGCCAGGTCGAAGGAGTCGGGTGTGACCGTGACCACCACGCCTTCTGGGAAGCCGCTGCTGCTGGCGGTCCAGCTGTGGCCGCCCTCGAAAGCCGAGACCGTACGCGTAAAGCTGCAGGTCGCGCGGCAGTTTGAATCGGTCATGCTGGCCAGGTTGAGGGTCCTGGGATCGCCGCCTTCGAAAGGATCGGCATCACGGAAGTCTGCGGGAGATTCCTCGAGGTACAGGCCGGCCGTGGCCGACTCGAACAGGCGTACCCGTCCTGCCCCCGTGTCGAAGTGCGTGGCCTCACCGAGGTTTTCGTCACGGGCCAGTTCGTCGGTGGCCGACAGCTCCAGCACGGAGGCGATCTGCGCCGGCGTCAGGTCAGGGTTCGCCGCCAGCAACAGGGCCGCGGCGCCCGCCACGTGCGGAGAGGCCATGGACGTGCCGCCCAGCGCAATGGTCTGGGAACCGGTGGGGCCCGCGGCGAAAATCAGGTCGCCGGGCGCCATCACGTTGGGTTTCAGGACGTTTTCCGCCGGCGAGGGGTTCGGGCCTCGGCTGGAGAAATCACTCATGCGATCAGCGAAGTCTTCATCCAGCACCACCTGGAAGCCGCTGAGCGAGCCCCTGTGACCCGATCCGGTATTCAGCCAGTCGCGCAACTCGTCGCCGCGGCTGGCGGACAGGTGTGTGGCCGGCAGGCAATGCTGGTCCTCGTTGGTGATCTCGCCACCGTTGGATTCGGTATTGAGCAGGACGTAACCCCCGGCCCCGGCGTCGAGCAGGTTTTTGCCCTTTTCGACGCGGCCATAGGTGCCGCGATCGCACACCACGATTTCGCCGTTGAACGTGCCCGGCGCAAACGGGTTGCTGGCGCCCGTATTGGCGCCGCAGCTGGCCGCCAGCTCCGGTTCGCCGGTGCCGCACAGCGGGAACCCGAATTCGGACGCATGCACGATCGGCGCCTGGGACAGGCCGTCCTCGGTCAGCGTGGTGCCGACCAGGTCGTCAGGCGGCGTCGTGCCTCCGCCACTCATGTTCCGCAGAACGCCGGCAAGGACCCGGTTGTGGGTGGCGCTGCCCACGGCGGTGATCCACGGGGCATTGGCCGGGCGTCCCATGGTGCCGGCATTGGGTCCGTCGTTACCGGCCGAAGTGGCCACGAAGATGCCCGCTTCGACGGCGTTGAGGAAGGCCAGCGTGTCCGGCGCGACCCAGGGGTCGAAAGCGCCACCGCCCACCGAGTAGTTGATCACGTCCACGCCGTCGGTCACGGCCTGGTCGATGGCCGCCAGAATGGCGGAGCTCTGGCAACCGTCGTCGTCGAAGTCGTCCGGATCGCCCGCGTAACACACGCGGTAGGACACCACGTTGGCGCGCGGCGCCACGCCACTCAGGGTACGCGGCAGGCCCACACCGAAGCTGAAGGCCACTGGGTTGCCGGCAGCGGTGGACGCCACGTGGGCGCCGTGCGAGCCGTTGTCGGCGCCGTTGTTGAATTCCTCGACGACGTCGGTGTCCGGGTCGTCTTCAACGAAATCGTACACGCCGACCAGCTTGTCGTTACACCCGACCTCGGCGTCGCTGCACAGTCCCAGCTGCTGGCCGAAGGGGTTTTCGTGGTCGTACACGTTGGGGTCCGGCACCGGCGCGCCTTCACCGGGATCGGCGAACGACGGATGATCCCAGTTGACGCCCGAATCGATGACACCGATGACCACGCCCTCGCCACGGTTCGGGTCCAGCGGCCCCTCGCCGCTCCAGACGCGACCCGCGCCGATCCAGCCCGGGCCGGCGTCGGTCTGCAGCTTGAAGGTCTCGTCCAGGCGCACGGTGCGGACACCGTCCATCTTGGCCAGGCGCCGTGCTTCCTTGGCCGTCAGGCGCACGGAAAATCCGTTGAGCGCGGCGGTGTAGCGGTGCACCGGGATCAATTCGCGGCCAAAGGTCGCGGCGGCCTCGGCCTGGAATTCCCGAAAGCGCGCGTCGATGTCCTTCTGGCGAGCTTTCGCCACCTCGCTGCCCAGGTTCAGCTTGCCGCGCGGTCCGCGCAACTCGCGACTGGCCGTCACCGGCGTCAGGCGCTCCAGGTCGCGCAGTTCCTCGACCAGCGAGGCGTCGTCGAGCACAACGATGTATCGCGCCGTGCCGGCGCGTGTCTTGACGCCTTCGGGCGCCTTGGCGGCCAGTGCGGGGCCTGCGGCGAGGCACGCAACGAGCAGGCAGGACAGTACGCTACGGGATCCTTTCGACATGACGATTACCTCTGGCCCGGGACGGGCGTTCTCATGGTCACCAGTTCTTCCGCCGAGGTGGGGTGAATTCCGATGGTGGCGTCGAACTGTTCCTTGGTCAGACCCCATTTTACGGCCACGGCGAACCCCTGGACAATCTCTGGTGCATCGGGGCCCACCACGTGCAGTCCGACCACGCGGCGGCCTTCGCGTTCCACGATCAGCTTCATGAGGGACTTTTCCGCCCGCCCCGACAAGGTGTGCTTCATCGGCCGGAATTCCGAGCGGAAGACCTCCACCTCGCCATAGTGGTGAGTGGCATCTTCTTCGCTGACGCCCACGGTGCCGACCTGCGGGTTGGAAAACACTGCGCAAGCCACGGCCTCGTGGTCGGTGGCGCGCGGTCTGCCGCCGAACTGGGTGTCGGCGAAGGCGTGCCCTTCGTGAATGGCCACCGGGGTCAGGTTCAGGCGGTGGGTCACGTCACCGACGGCAAATACGCTGTCCACGTTGGTCCGCGCATATTCGTCGACGGGCACCGAGCCGTCCGCGCGCAGGTCGACGCCCGCCTCGGGCAACCCCAGGCCACGCGTATTGGGCACGCGCCCCGTCGCGTACATCACGACATCGGTGGTTATCGTGCTGCCGTCGTCCAGGGTGGCCGCCAGGCCGTCATCGGTCTCTACGATCCTCGAGACCAGGGCCTCGAAGCGGAAATCGACACCCTTGGCGGCCATTTCACGCGTGACCACCCGGCGCACGTCACCGTCAAAGCCACGCAGCACCTGGTCGCCGCGGTAAACCTGGTGGGTCTCGCTGCCCAGGCCATTGAAAATGCTGGCGAATTCACAGGCGATGTAGCCACCGCCGACCACCAGCACCCGACCCGGCAACCGTTCGAGATGAAACGCCTCGTTGGACGTGATCACGTGCCCGGCGCCTTCAAAGTCCGGTACCCAGGGCCAGCCTCCGGTGGCGACGAGGATCTTCTCCGCCGTGAATCGCCGCTCGCCGACGGCCACGGTGTGCGCGTCTTCCAACACCCCGCGACCCTCGTGCAACACCACCCCGGCGCCGTCGAGCAGCCCGTGGTAGATGCCCTCCAGTCGGTCGAGTTCGGCGTGCACGGCGCCGATCATGCGCGGCCAACTGAATGCCGTCTCGCCCAGTTGCCAGCCGTATCCCGCCGCATCTTCGAAATCCTCTCCGAAGTGCGCCGCGTAGGACATCAGCTTCTTGGGAACGCACCCGCGGATCACGCAGGTGCCGCCGACACGACTTTCCTCGCAGATGGCCACGCGCGCCCCGTGCCCGGCGGCGATGCGCGCCGCGCGGACGCCGCCGGAGCCGGCGCCGATCACGAAAAGGTCATAGTCGTACTCATCCATGCTGTGTTTCCTGCATCGGTTCGTTCGGGCGGCACAATGTAGCAGGCATTCAGCAAGAATACCCGGCACGCGTGGACTTGCTGTGAAGCAAGTCATAGCATGGGCGCACGCGACTGAACCGCTCCTGAATGCTCAAGTCACACCAACTCCTGCTGGAGCGACACTTCCAGCCCGTTTTCGCTCCCGTTGACCTCGAGGTCCGCGGCGGCGAGTTGTGGCTGATCACCGGGGCCAACGGCGCCGGAAAGACCACGTTGATCCGACTGCTCGCCGGCCTGGCGCGGCCCACCAGCGGGCGGCTCCTGCGCGAAGCCGGCACGGTGGCTTACCTTGGGCACCAACTGGGCCTCAAGGCCGATCTCAGCGTCGTGGAAAACCTGGCCTTCGCCGCCGCGCTCAGCGGCGGAGACGCGTTACCGATTCAGCGGACCCTGGAACGCCTGGACCTGGCCGATGCCAGTCACCAGGCGGCCCGCACCCTGTCAGCCGGCCAGCGTAAACGCTGCGCCCTGGCGCGCCTGTCGCTGACACCGGCGTCGCTGTGGCTGCTGGACGAACCCTACGCCAACCTGGATGCGCCGGGCGTGAAGGTCGTGGACGCGCTGCTGGCGGAGCACCTGGACGGCGGTGGCGCCTGCGTCATGAGTACGCACGGCGCACTGCGTCCCCCGGATTTGCCCTGGCGGGAACTGGCCATTCAGCCCTGGGAGGCCCCGGCGTGAGCGGGCGCGTGCTGTTGCCGTTGCTGCGACGTGACCTGCTGCTCGCCTACCGGCGGCGAACCGAGCTGTTGCTGCCGCTGGTCTTTCTGCTGGTCGTCGTCAGCCTGTTCCCACTGGGGGTGGGTCCGGGCCCCCAGGTCCTGGCGCGAATCGCCGTGGGGGTGATCTGGATTGCCGCCCTGCTGGCCACCGTGGTTTCGCTGGACGGCCTGTTCCGCAGCGACTTCGAGGACGGAAGCCTGGAACAGGTGGCGGTCAGCGGCCATTCCCTGGCGCGGGTGGCGCTGGTAAAGGCGCTGGTCCACTGGCTGGTCGCCGGACTGCCGATCGTGCTGCTTTCCCCGTTGCTGGCGATCTGGATGAACCTTCCGGAAGGTGGACTGGGCGCGCTGGTGGCTTCGCTGGCGCTGGGCACGCCCACGCTGAGCCTTTTGGGGGCCATCGGCGCCGCGCTGACGGTCAGCCTGAACCGCGGAGGCCAGCTGTTGTCCCTGCTGGTGTTCCCGCTTTACGTACCCATATTGATCCTGGCGACCAGCGCCGTCTCGTCGGCCACGGACTCCCTGCCTTACAATGGGCAGTTGGGCCTGCTGGCCGCGGGACTTGTCGCGGCCCTCACCCTGGCCCCCATGGCCATCGCCGCCGCCCTGAAACTGAGTCTCGAGTAAGCAAGCCGACCACCGACATGAGCCGAGCCAAACGCATCTTTCACCAGTTCGGATCACCCCCGTGGCTGTTCCGGTTCGCGGGGTGGCTCATCCCGTGGCTGTGGCTGGTCTGTATCGCGCTGGGCGCCTGGGGGCTGTGGTGGGGCCTGCTGATCGCGCCCCCGGACTACCTTCAGGGAGAGAGCGTGCGCATCATGTACCTGCACGTGCCCTCGGCGTGGATGTCCTATTCCATCTACCTGCTCATGGCCATTTTCGGCTTCTGCGCCCTGGTCTGGCACGTGCGCGCCGCGGAGATCATGGCCATGGCCAGCGCACCGATCGGCGCTGCCTTCACCCTGGTCACACTGGTCACCGGCAGCCTGTGGGGTCGGCCCACCTGGGGTACCTACTGGGTGTGGGATGCGCGCCTGACATCGGAGCTGGTGCTGCTGTTCCTTTACCTCGGTGTGATGGGCCTGCACAGCGCTTTCGACGAGCCACGCAAAGGCGCCCGGGCAGCCGCCCTGCTGTCCCTGGTGGGGCTGGTCAACATTCCGATCATTCATTACTCGGTGGTGTGGTGGAACACCCTGCACCAGCCTGGCAGCGTCGGGGTGGACGGCAGCAGCATTCATCCGAGCATGCTTTGGCCGTTGCTGATCGTCGCGCTGGCCGCCAAGTTCTACTACGGCGCCAACCTGCTGAGCCGAACCCGTGTGCGCTTGCTGGAAGAAAACAGGCACCGGCGCTGGGCCCGGGCCTGGGTCACCGGAGGAATTGACTGATGGACCACACCCCTTTCATCGTCGGCGCATACGTCACCGGCGCTCTGGTCTTCACCTGGTGCGCCGTGGCGCCGGTGATGCGCATGCGCCGGCTGCGTCGCGACCTGGCCCGTCACTACCGGCGTAGCGCACGGACGGAGGCCATCTGATATGCATCCCAAGCGCAAGAAGCGCCTGCTGGGCCTGGTCGTCATTCTCGTTGGCGTCGGCCTGGCCAGTGCGATTACCATCTGGTCGCTGCGCCAGAACATGCTGTTTTTTGTCACGCCGGGCGATGTCGCGGCGGAAAACATCCCGCCGGGCCGCCCGTTCCGCCTGGGCGGACTGGTGCAGCCAGGCAGCGTGACGCGGGCCGAGGATGGCCTGACAGTACGCTTCACGGTCACCGACGGTGAGGGAGACATCGACGTGGCGTACGACGGCATCCTTCCCGACCTGTTCCGCGAAGGCCAGGGCGTGATCGCCCGCGGCGCGATGGACCAGGCCATGGTGTTCCAGGCGACCGAGGTGCTGGCCAAGCACGACGAAAATTACATGCCGCCGGAAGTGGCCGAGGCGCTGGCTGAAAAGGGCCATCCGCTGCCGTCCAGGCCACAATCCGCCGGTGACGGAACACCATGATTGCTGAACTGGGCCAGGTCGCACTGGTCACGGCGCTGCTGGCTTCGCTCTGTCTGGGCCTGTTTCCCCTGCTCGGCGCACGTCGTGAACATGCACCCCTGATGGACATCGCCACGCCGGGCGCGGTGGCGCAGTTCGCGCTGGTCGTGCTGGCCTACGTCCTGCTGACCTGGGCCTTCATCGCTCAGGATTTCTCTGTCGAGTACGTGGCGCTGCATTCCAACTCGCGATTGCCGATGATGTACCGTTTTACCGCCGTGTGGAGCGCCCACGAAGGCTCCTTGCTGCTGTGGGCACTGGTGCTGGCAGGCTGGACGCTGGCCGTGGCCCTGTTCAGCCAGACCCTGCCGACCGCGTTCCGGGCCCGCGTGCTGGCCGTCATGGGCTGGATTTCCGCTGGTTTCCTGCTGTTCATCCTGTACACGTCCAACCCCTTCAGCCGCCTGCTGCCCGCGGCGCCCGAGGGCCGGGACATGAACCCGTTGCTGCAGGATCCGGGCATGATCATCCACCCGCCCATGCTGTACATGGGCTACGTGGGATTCGCCGTGGCCTTCGCCTTCGCGGTGGCGGCGCTCCTGGGCGGCCAGGTGACGCGCGAATGGGTACGCTGGACACGGCCCTGGACGCACGTGGCCTGGGCCTTCCTGACCATCGGCATCGCCCTGGGCAGCTGGTGGGCCTACTACGAGCTGGGCTGGGGCGGCTGGTGGTTCTGGGACCCGGTGGAAAACGCGTCGTTCATGCCCTGGCTGGTGGGCACCGCCCTGGTGCATTCACAGGCCGTGACCGAGAAAACCGGCGCTTTTCGCAACTGGACGTTGCTGTTGGCCATCGCGGCCTTCTCACTGAGCCTGCTCGGCACGTTCCTGGTCCGCTCCGGGGTCATCACGTCGGTTCATGCCTTCGCCTCGGACCCCACCCGGGGAACCTGGATCCTGGTGTACCTGCTGCTGGTCGTCGGCGGCTCGCTGACCCTGTTTGCCGCCCGTGCACCGAAAATGGCCCAGGGCAGCGGCTTCGATACCGTCTCGCGCGAATCCCTGCTGCTGCTCAACAACCTGGTGCTGGGCGTGATGGCGGCCATGGTGCTGCTGGGCACGCTGTACCCACTGGCCGTGGAAGCCTTGGGGGCGGGCAAGATTTCGGTCGGCGCACCCTATTTCGGCCTGATGTTTTCGTTGTTGCTCGTGCCATTGGTGACGGCCCTGCCGCTGGGCGTGTTCAGCCGCTTCCGGCGTGATCGGCTCGGACGTCTTCTGGGTCAATTGCGCTGGCTGCTGGCACTGGCCGGGCTGGGCGGGCTGGGCGTGGCGATGTGGCTGCCCGAAGCCGGCGCCTTCGCCCCGCTGGGAACGGCCGGCGCGGTCTGGTTGATGGCCGCCAGTCTCGCCTGGCCCCTGCGCCGGCTTCGTGGCCAGGGCAGCGCGCGTGGGTTCACCCGGGCCGAGACGGCGATGACCCTGGCCCACTTCGGCCTCGGCGTGTTCCTGGTGGGTATTTCGCTGACCGGCGCCACCGGCAGCGAACGGCACCTGCGTATGGCGCCAGGAGATCGTTTCGACCTGGCCGGCTACCAGTTCGTTTTCGAGGGGATGCGCCGGGTTGACGGACCCAACTACGCTGCCGATGAGGGCGCATTCACCGTCTACCGCGATGGACGCCCGGCGGCGCGGCTGGCGCCGCAGAAACGGCGGTATTTGCGCGACGGACAGGTCATGACCGAGGCGGCCATCGACCCTGGCCTGACGCGCGACCTGTACGTGTCGCTGGGTGAACCGCTGGATGGAGGGCAGGCCTGGGCGGTGCGGCTCTATCACAAGCCTTTCGTCCGCTTTATCTGGCTGGGCGCGTTGCTCATGACGGCCGGTGGTCTGCTGGCCGCCAGTGACCGTCGCTACCGGCGGACGTCCAGCGCATCCCGTGAGCAGGCGGCGCCAGGTGGCGAAGCGGTGCCGGCATGAGTCGTATCCTGCCCCTGGCCGCCTTCCTGCTGCTGGCATGCCTGCTGGTGTTCGGCCTGTTCCATTCGGACGAGAAATCCGAGCTGCCCTCGCCCTTGATCGGCAAACCGGTGCCGGCCTTTGCCTTGCCGACCCTGTTCGAACCACGCCGCACGGTGAGCGCTGCCGACCTGGTCGGTACGCCTTACCTGGTGAACTTCTGGGCCAGCTGGTGTGTGACCTGCCGCGTGGAGCACCCGGTGATCGAGGAGCTGGCCCGCAGCGACCGGGTCCGCATCGTGGGTTTCAACTTTCGCGACGAAGGGGAGGACGCCCGCGCCTGGCTGGAACGCTGGGGCGACCCCTACGACCTGCACCTGGTGGACCGGGACGGACGGATCAGCATCGACTTCGGCGTGTACGCAGCGCCGGAAACCTTCCTGGTGGATGCCGAAGGAAACATCGTGTTCAAGCACCTGGGCGCGCTCACGCCGGAGATCATCGAACGCGAAATCATTCCACGCCTGTCGCCACGCGCGGGTGACGGAACATGAACACCGTGCGAACCGCCTGGCGCAAAGCTCGGCTGGCGCTGTGCCTGGTGCTGGGCACGCTGGCCACGTTGTACGCTGTCGCCGCGCCGTTGGAATTCGAGTCGCCGGAGCAGCAGGCGCGCTTCGAGGCCTTGACCGAAGAACTGCGCTGCCTGGTGTGCCAGAACCAGAGCCTGGCCGACTCCGACGCGCAGCTGGCGCAGGACCTGCGCCAGGAGATCTTCGTGATGATGCGCCAGGGTCAGAGCGACGAGAGCATCAAGCGATTCCTGGTGGACCGCTACGGGGACTTCGTGCTGTATCGCCCACCGGTCCGGGGCAATACGCTCTTGCTGTGGCTGGCGCCGCTGTTGTTGCTGACCACCGGTGCGCTGGTACTGGCCCTGACCATTCGCCGGCGCCGCGTGATGCTGGCCGAGGAAGCACTCGACCAGGTGATCGCGGAAGGCGAGACAGCCGCGCCCGACGAGGAACCCCGGCCTTGACGTTCTGGCTGGCCGCCACCGGCCTCACGGTGCTCACCGCCCTGTTTCTGTTCCGTCCCCTGCTGCGCCGCGAATCCGGCCTTCCCGGACTTGGCCTGGCGCTGTTGGCGCTGGTCCCGGTCACGGCCATGATGCTGTACCAGGGCGTCGGAACGCCCGCCGCCCTCGACATGCCGCAGCAGATCGAGGACGCCGGCGAGGCCGATATGAGCGCCCTGGTGGACCAACTGGCCGCCCGCATGGAAGCAGCCCCGGACGACCTCGAGGGCTGGTTGCTGCTGGGCCGCAGCTATCGTTCGCTGCAACGTTACGCTGAGGCGCTCGCGGCCTTCGAGCGCGCCCGCGCCATGGCCCCGGGGGACCCCGTGGTGGCGGTGGAACTGGCCGAGGCACTCATTTTCAACTCCGGACCCGAGGGCCTGGACCCGGACGTGCCTTCACTGCTGGAAGAGGCCTTGCAGCAGGCGCCCGACCTGCAGAAGGGACTCTGGCTGTCCGGAATGGTGGCCGCGCAGGGCGGCGACGACGCCGCGGCGGTACGGCACTGGGGGCAATTGCTGCCCCTGCTGGAGCCCGGTTCCAGCGTGGCCGCCAGCGTGCAGACCCAACTCGATGCCGCTCGGGCCCGCCTCGGCGATACCTCCGCGCCGGCCTGGGCAGGCATCGAGGTCGTGGTGCAGGCGCCGGAGAACCTGCCACCCCTGGGGCCGCAGGCCGCCCTGTTCGTCATCGTGCGTGATCCTTCGTCTCCGGGACCCCCGCTGGGCGCCGCACGCCTTCCAACCGCATTTCCCGCCACGGTGCGCCTGACCGACGCCGACGCCATGATGCCGGGACGCCCGATATCCGGCGCCACCGAGCTCCAGTTGCTGGCACGCCTTTCCCCCGACGGCAACCCGGTCGGGGGTGTAGGTTCGCTGGAGAGCGAAGCGATGGTGGTGGGCCTGGATCGCGTGGCGCCGGTCGAGCTGGTGTTGTCGTCCGGGAGTGCAGACGAATAGATCGTGCTGCGCCTGGCCAAAAAAAAGCGGACCGGCTCCGAGCCGGTCCGCTTCCCGAGGCCGACTGGACGAGAAGGGAGAGTACTCGCCAGTCAGCATTCGTCACCGGGTTCGCAATGATCACTGCCACGTGGGCCGCGACCAAGGTCCACCGTTCCCGGCGCAGGGAGCAGCTTGAGGGCCCACGTAGGGGATAACGTGGATTTACAAGGCTGGTGCAAAGAATGAACGGCAGCGACTTCGGGCCAGGCCCGTTGCCGCAGGAAGGAGTAGAGTGACTAAACCATTCCTTGGTCCGTACCCGGTGCGGGGAAGCACCGGGGCCATCCTTTGCAACTCCCTGCCCCGAAAGTTAGCAGAAAGAGGGAAAAAATCAAACCGCCCGGTCGTGTTCAGGGGCGCTTTTCGAGGTCCCTGGCAGCGTCCCGGGCAGCCCCGTAGTCACCGCGCTGGGCGGCTGCCAGGATGCCCCGCAGGATATTCATTTCATTCTGATCCGGGCGCGCCCGGTTGAACAGTCGCCGCAGGCGCATCATCAGGCGCTTGGGGTGGTCCGGGTTCAGAAAACGGATATCGAGCAGGGTCTGTTCCAGGTGCTCGAAGAAACGCTCCATCTGCTCCGCGTCGACCGGCGCCCAGTCCATGGCCGGGCGCTGATCACCGCCGCCGCCCAGGGCTGCCATGCGCAGTTCGTAGGAAACGACCTGCACCGCCTGGGCCAGGTTCAGTGAACCGAATTCCGGGTTGGTCTCGATATGCACCAGGTGATGGCAGCGCTGCATTTCTTCATTGGTCAGACCGTGCGCCTCGCGACCGAACAACAGCGCCACGTCACCTTCCGCAGCCTCCGCCAGGCTGTGCCTCGCGGCCGCGCGAACATCCATCTGCGGCATGGACAGGCTGCGCAGTCGGGCACTGGTGCCCAGCACCAGGCGGCAGCCGGACAGCGCCGGCTCCAGTTCGGCGTGCACCGCGGCCGCGTGACACAGGTCGGCGGCGCCGGACGCCAGGGCGGTGGCCTCGGCCGAAGGCCAGGTTTTTGGATTGACCAGGTGCAGTCGCGACAGGCCCATGACCTTCATGGCCCGCGCCGCGGCGCCGATATTGCCCGGGTGGGTAGTGTCGATCAACACGACGCGAAACCGGCCAAGCCGCTCTGCCCCGGCCGCCGCGCTTCTGGTATCATTCGCGCCCCCCGTGCTCACTTGCCTGCCACCTGTTCCGGACCCATGCCTCATCCCGCGATCAACATTGCCACCGAGGCGGCCCATGCCGCCGGTGAAATCATGCGCCGCAGGCTGCGCAACCTCGAGTCGGTTCCCGTGGCGCGCAAAGCGCGTCACGACTACGTCAGCGAAGTGGACCAGGCCTGCGAGGCGGCCATTGTAAAAGAAATCCACCGCTTTCATCCCGACCACGCCATCCTCGGCGAGGAAGGCGGGCAACGGGGCGAGGGGGACGTGGTGTGGATCGTCGACCCACTGGACGGCACCAGCAATTACCTTCACGGGTTTCCCCACTTTGCCGTTTCCATCGCCCAGCAGGTCAGGGGGCGCGTGGAGCATGCCGTGGTCTACGATCCGCTGCGCGACGAACTGTTTACCGCCAGTCGCGGCAAAGGCGCTTACCTCAACGCCCAGCGAATCCGCGTGTCCCAACGCAAGGATCTGGAAGGCGCCATCCTGGCCACCGCCTTTCCCTTTCGTGAGCGACAGTCCATGCCGCTGTACACGAAGATCTTCAGCAGTGTGTTTCGCAAGGTCGAGGACATTCGCCGAACCGGCGCCGCTGCGCTGGACCTTGCCTGGACCGCGGCCGGCCGCCTGGACGGTTACTTCGAAATCGGCGTCAAGCCCTGGGACGTGGCTGCCGGCGCCCTGCTGGTTCGTGAAGCCGGTGGCGTGGTCACCGACCTGGGCGGCGACGACGACGTGGAACACGCCGGCAGCGTGCTCGCCGCGCCCTTCAAGCTGACCACGCCCTTACGGCGGCTGATCACGCCCCACTGGACCGCCGACGGAGACTGAGCCCGGCGTGGCCCAGTCCCTGATCAATCCGGCCCTGGACACCGGCGCCCTGCGTCGGCGATTCGAACGCGACGGAAAAGTCAGGATCGCGGACGTGCTGCGGCCGGACTTCGCCGCAGCCATCCACGACTGCCTGGCCAACGACGTGCCGTGGCAACTGGCCTGCTACGACCCCGAACAGTCCGGACGGACTGCGTCCGCACAGCGTCTCACCCCGGTGCAGCAACGCGACCTGGGGCCTGCAGGGCTCGCCAGGCTCGAGGAACGCGTGAAGCGCCAGGCCCGCGACGGGTTCCAGTACCTGTATGACGCGTACGACGTGCTGGAGGCGCGCCGCCAGGGACGAGATCCCGGGCTGTTGCTGCAGGAATTCCTGTCCTTCATGGGCTCGGATGAACTGTTCGGTTTCGTCCAGGAAGTGTCAGGCGACACGGCGTTCAATCGCGTGGACTGCCACGCCTGCCGCTACCGCCCCGGACACTTTCTGCGGGAGCACGGAGACGAGAGCCCGTTCGAGCAGCGCCACATGGCCTACGTGTTCTACTTCACCCGCGAATGGCACGAGGACTTCGGCGGCATCACCTGGTTCAAGGACGCCGGCGGGCGCGTGACCGATGCCCTGGCGCCTGACTACAACTCGCTGACCCTGTTCCGCGTGCCCGTTCCCCACGCGGTCACCCAGGTCGCCGACTTCGCCCCCCGCTCCCGACTGTCCATCACCGGCTGGTTCACGCGTTACGACTGACCTTCCAATCCGGGCCCATGCCCGTGCGCGCGCTCCTCTTCCACTTCGGCCTGCCACTGGAAGATGTTCAGTTCGATGAACACGAAGGCCACCAGCCAGAGAAAGGCGTCCCAGAAATCCAGGAAGTCACCCTCGATGCCCCAGTACACCGCGGCGCCGAGCAGCACCGAATACAGCACCACCTTGACCGCGGTGAACGTGCGCGTGATGCGTGGCCCCAGGCGATCCCACAGTTGCAGCAGCACCTCGGCTTCGAGAAAAAACACCACCAGCAGCCAGTCGGCCGAGTTGATCACGTCGACCAGCGCCAAGCGGCCGATGTCCGTGGCGGCCTGCGTGGTCCCGATGATATGCGTGCCACCGATGCGCACCAGTTCCTGTCCCTGCAGCCCGAGACAGGCGGCGGCATCGATTGGCGGGTATTCGTCCAGGGTGTCGATCCAGCTCAGTCCCGAGCCAACCAGGTTGCAGGCGTCGGCCACGGTGAAAGGCTCGAGACCGGTGACCTGGAGCCAGTTGCCCAGGTAGCCCCAGAACGCGGAAATGATGAACAGGTAACACACGGTGCGCACCGCGGTGAGCACCCACTTCAGCCCGCCGCGCAGGCGCTCGTCGGAAATGACCGCGGTTTCCAGTTCGAACAACCACAACAACACCAGCCAGGCCACGGTGTCCACGGTGGCCGAATAGGCCTCGATGAAATTCCCCCAGTTGACCCCGTGCTCGAACAGCAGCGGCGCTGCGGTGGCATCCTCTCGGTAGAAGAACCACCCGTTGAGGGTCAACAGCAGGAACACGCTGTACTTGAACACCACGAACAGCCGGTCGGGCCGCAGCCAGGCGCGATGCGTGACCGGATCGACCTTCATCGCAACCTGCATCCAATCCAGCGCAAGCCGGGAAACCCTAGTCGAGTTCCAGCATCAGGCGCTGGTTCATGTAGTTGATGCGCGTGCCGAGCGCGCGCGCGACCAGTTCGAAGACCGCGCCGGACAGGCGCGCATCGGCAAGGTCGTCGCTGTACACCACCTCGTTGGAGAGGAAATACAGCACCGAGTTGACGTCGGCCACCACGGTGGCGGTGCGTTGTCGACTGGGCATGAACATCGACAGTTCGCCGATCAACGAGCCCGGGCCGAATTTCTTGACACGATGTTTGCCGGCGCCGTGGGTATCGATGTAGGCCGACAGCGAACCCCGTTCGAGAATGTAGAACCCGTTGTCCAGGTCGCCCTGCAGGAACAACGCCTTGCCCTCCGCCACCTCGATGCGTCGCAGGGCGTGCATGACCAGCTCAAGGCTGTCCTCGTTGTCCAGGATCTGGCCCAGCTGGTCGCGCACCCGCATGTCGGAAGTTTCCGGGGAGTACTGCTGCAGGATGCGTTCCTCCATGGCCTCCACCGCGTAATCCAGTTCCTCGAAAAACAAGGGACTGCCTTCCACCTGGCTGACCGCGCCGAGTGACTGCAATTGCATCTGGATGTCCATGGGCACATCCGAGTACAGCACCTGCACGCCCTGGGCCTCGCAGTGACGGCGCACTTGCAGAAACGTGTTCAGGGCCGACACGTCCATGCCCGTGACGCGTTTGAAATCCAGCAGGATGGACAGGTGCTCATCCCCGGTCTCGACCAGGTCGGACTTGATGCGATCGAGGATGGCGTTGGCCGTGCCGAAAAACAGGAAACCGCGCAGCGTATAGACCAGCGAGCTGAGCCCGTGCTCGTCCAGGATGGCGTTGATGGACGGCGGCCGCTCCACCGAGCTGCGGTACTCACGCAACGAATAGCGGCCATGGATGGCGCTGATCATGCTGTAACGCAGCACGAACAGGATCACCGTGAGCACGATGCCGGTCACGATGCCGACCATGAAGCCGACAAAGATCACCATGGCCAGGATGATGCAGACGATCAGGAAGTCCACCGGCTGGAATCCGCGCACCCGCTCGAACAGCCATTCCACGATCATCCGGTAGGCGAACATGAAGATGACCGCGCCCACCAGCACCTTGGGCATGAACGACACCAGCCAGCTGCCGTGCCAGGCCAGCAGCAGGCAGGTCAGCGCCGCCACCACGGGCATCACGCGCCGCGAAGCGCCGAACTCGCGGTACAACTGGGTGGAGGCCACGTCCGTGTAACCCGGTGGGCAGGCGGTGAGCACACACAACAGGTTGCCGACCCCCTGGTTGCGAATCTCGCGGGAATTGTCCAGCTGTGTGTGCCCGGCCGTGGACAGCGCGGTCAACGACATGGAGGCGTTGAGCAGGGCCAGGAACACCACGGTCATGATCTGTGGCAACGCCGAGTAGAGAAACCCCGTGTCCACCGCTGACGGAGACGCCATACCGAGCAGGGACAGCGGCGATACGCCGTCAGCGGGCAGGTCGAACAGCCAGCCGCCGGCCAGCAATTCCTCTTCGCCGATGCCCAGGAAATGGGCGAAGGCGTAAAACCCCCCGAAGATCAGGACGGCCACCGCCGGGAAAGCCCAGGAGACCCGGACCCGGTCCATGAACACGATCATGAACACGCCGCAGGCCAGCGTGACCAGCAGCTTGATCGTATCGTCGCCCGCCGCGAGTCGTGACGGCAGGTCGGTCGAAATGTGGCTGTCCACGGTAACGAAAACGGCCGCGTTCAGCAGCAGCCAGCCGATCCCGGCCATGAAGCCGCAGATCACCGGGAACGGCAGCAATTCCAATACGCGCGCCAGGCGCAGGTGCCCCACCACGACGAAGGCGACGACCACCGCCAGCGAGGTCATGGCCATCAACGCCAGCATGGTCGACAGACCGCGCGGGCCGTCGATCTCAGGCCCCAGCTGGGCCGTGAGCAAGGTGCCGACGGAGGCCAGGATGACCACGGCCTGCTCGTCGATATTCGCGATGTGCACCCGGCTGGCGCTGGTCAGCGCCACCCACAGGCCGATCAGGCCGGTGCCGACCAGGATGATCAGGACGCCCAGGGGCAAAAAGGGGGTGAGTGCGCCGGCGAACAGGATGGTGGCGAAACCATAGGCCCACAGAGCGTTGTCGAGCCCTTCGAACAAGCCGAACACCGCGTCGGAGAACCAGCTGCTCTTGCGTGGATCGGATTGGGGCATCGCTTGTCTGTTCTCGCTTCGCGTTCGCCGCGCGGGTCGCTGGTCAGCCGGTGTGTGCCTGGCGGACCCGGCAGGCCTCACCGAAGGCGCGGAACAGCGCCAGGCTGACGGGATTCTCCGTCACGCGCCATTCCGGGTGCCATTGTACGCTGAGATTAAAGCCTGTCGCTCCATTGACCGTGAAGGCTTCGACCAGTCCGTCGTCGGCCCGGGCCTCCACCTCCAACCCGGCCGCCAGGCGATCCACCGCCTGGGCATGCAGGGAGTTCACGGTCGCGCTCTCGCGCCCGGTAATGCGGCGCAACAATCCGCCGGGCTCGAACGTGACCGTGTGCGCCGGCCCGTACTGCACCGCCACCGGATCTTCGGGGTTTTCCTTGTGGTTCCGGAATCCGTCCACCGCGTGAATCTTCTGGTGCAGGCTGCCGCCGAGTGCCACGTTCATTTCCTGGAAACCACGGCAAATCGCGAACAGGGGCAGCCCGCGCTCGAGCGCCGACGGGATCAGCCCCAGCACGGCCAGGTCCCGCTCGGGGTCGTGCCAGGTGCCCGGCTCACTGGCCGGGCCATCGTAGTGATGCGGTTCGACATTGGAGGGGCTGCCGGTAAGCAACAGTCCGTCCAGGCGGTCCAGCAACTTCACCACCGCGAAATCCCCGCCCAGCGAAGGCAGGATGACCGGCCGCGCTCCGGCGCCGTCCCACACCGCCTGCAGGTACTTCTCGCCGGCCATGTGAAACGGGTGCGGGCCGACCAGGCGGCGATCGGCCACCACGCCTACCAGCGGCGCATCGCTCACGACGCGCCGTCCCCGCCGCGTGCCGGGTCCGTTGCGAACAGGCACAGGAATTCCGTCGCCAGGCTGGCCCCCGCCAGTGCGGTGATGCCGCCCACGTCGTACGCGGGCGCCACTTCCACCACGTCCGCGCCTACCAGGCGCAAGCCGGCCAGTCCACGCACGATTTCCAGCGCCTGGTAGGTGCTCAGGCCGCCGCAGACCGGGGTGCCGGTTCCGGGTGCGAAGGCCGGGTCCAGGCAATCGATATCGAAGGTCAGGTAGGCTTTTCGCTCACCCACTACCTGCCGAATGCGCTCGGCCACCGCACGTGGGCCCTGTTCGTGCACGAAATGGGCGTTGAGCACGTGAAACCCCAGGGTGTCGTCGTTGGTGGTGCGCAGTCCGATCTGCACCGAATTCGCATCATCCACCAGGCCGCGTTTCGCCGCGTGATAGAACATGGTTCCGTGGTCGATGCGTCCTTCCTCGTCGGACCAGGTGTCGGAATGCGCGTCAAAATGCACCAGGCACAGGGGCCCATGGCGCCGCGCGTGGGCCTCGAGCACGGGATAGGTGATGAAATGGTCACCCCCGAACACGAGCGTGGTGACGTCCTGGTCCACCACGGGTTCGAGGAAGGCGGTGATCTCCGCCGGTACGCCTTCCGGCTGCCCGTAATCGAAGGGGCAGTCGCCGTAGTCGACGATGGCCAGGGCCTCCATGGGGTCGATGTCCCAGGGCCAGGGACGTTCCCAGTTCATGCCGGAACTGGCTTCGCGAATCGCCCGGGGACCGAAGCGCGCGCCCGGGCGGTTGCTGGTGGCGGTATCCAGCGGCACGCCGATCACCGCCACGTCGACCCCGTCCAGGTCGCGGCTGAAGCGTCGACGCAGAAAGCTTTGCGCGCCGGCAAAACTCGGGGCATGCGCCACCTTGCCGCGCAAGGTTTCGCCGGTGAATGCGTTGTCCCAGTCCCGTTCTCGACCCATGTTTTCCGATTCCCGCCGGGGACTCCATCTTCGCAGAGTCGCCGCGGCATCGGAAGCGGTACCGGGTTGCTGCTGCGCTATGATGCGCGCATGACACCGGCACGAGTTTCCTGCTCCGTTCCGCGGGCGCTGCGGCCTTGAACGGCGCGGACGCCGCCGGGCCACGTTCCGAAAACGCCGTCCGGCGCCATCGACGTGCGCAGCGCATCAAGTGGACCGTCTATACCCTGCTGTTGCTCAACGGCGGGTTCTACGCCGTCGAGGAATTCCAGATGGCGGCCCACACCCTGCAGCACGGCGCCTCGCTGTTGGAGTGGACCGAGGCCTTCGCCACCACCATCGACAACCTGGCGTGGTACGGGCTGCTGTTCATGTTCGAACTGGAGACCTACACGCTGGAAGACGAGGCCTTCGAGCGGCCCTGGCTGGCCTGGGTGCTGCACGGGGGACGCGTGCTGTGCTACGCCATGCTGCTGCACACGGTGGTCGCGCGCATCACCGCCTACTCGGCGGCGCTGGAGGCGCCGCCACGCCCCGAGGTCACCGGGCTGTGCGACGTGGTGGACGAGGGCCTGTCCTGGGGTGACAACTACCACTACGAGACCCTCACCCTGGACAACTGCGGGTCGCTGTCCCGGGACTACGCCTTCTACATGATCGCGCCCGAGGTGGTGACCGACCGGGCCGGCTGGGTCATGGAGAAACGCCAGACGCTGGTCGGCCTGTCCGACGTAATCGCCTGGCTGCTGGTCATCTGGGCCATCGAACTCGCCGTGTGGCTGCAGAACCGGGGCGTGACCGGGGGCCGGCTGATGTTGGCGAGCCACGCGGCGCGGTTTTTCTACGCCGTGTTGTTCGCCCATGCCGGCTGGTGGCTGTACACCGGTCATTTCGTCTATGCCTGGGACCAGGTGCTGTGGATCCTGGGATTCTGGGCCATCGAGCGCAACCTGTCGGAATGGCGCGAGGACATCGATGACGAACGCGCGGGCCGCGCGTCGCCGGGCGCTGCCCCCTGAAAACCGTGGAGCACCGGGGCGAGTCGAGGCGCCCTGAACCAGGTCGCGTCGCGCGATCCTGCGATCGAGGCAGGGATCGAGGTCGCGCGGATTCACTCCTGGCTTGCGATCCAGTCCCCGGTGAGGTCCAGGCACCGGCGCGCGGTGTTCACGAGCTCGTCGATCTGCGCCGGCGAGATGACCAGCGGCGGCGCCACGATCATGGAATCTCCCACCGCACGCATCACCAGGCCATTGTCGAAGCAGAAATTGCGGCAGCGGCTACCCACGTGCAGTTCTTCGTCGAAGCGCTCACCGGTCACCGGGTCGGCGACGATCTCGATGGCGCCCATCAGGCCGATGCTTCGCGTCTCGCCCACCAGGGGGTGATCCGCCAGGCTGGCCAGGCCGTCGGCGAGCGCCGGAGCGGTTTCCTCGCGCACCCGGTCGATGACGCCTTCGCGTTCCATCGCCGCGATGTTGGCCAGCGCCACCGCGCATACCGCGGGATGCCCCGAGTAGGTGTAGCCGTGGGCGAACTCACCGCCCTTGACCCGCATTACGCTGGCCACGCGCTCACCCACGACCACGCCGCCCAGGGGCAGGTAGCCCGAAGTCACGCCCTTGGCGAAGGTGATCAGGTCGGGCTGGATACCCAGGCGCTGACAGCCAAACCATTCTCCAAGGCGTCCGAATCCGGTGATCACCTCGTCGGCGATCAGCAGGATGTCGTACTTGCGGCAGATGCGCTGCACTTCGGGCCAGTAGCTGTCGGGCGGGATGATCACCCCGCCGGCGCCCTGCACCGGCTCGCCGATGAAGGCCGCCACGTTTTCCGCACCCAGTTGGCGAATTTTCGACTCGAGCAGGCGTGCCTGCGCCAGGCCGAAGGCGGCCGGGTCTTGTTCCCTGCCGAGGCCGAAGTGATAGGGTTGCTCGATGTGGTGGATGAAATTCACCATGGGCCCGAGCTGCTCGTGCATCGGCCCCATGCCACCGAGCACCGCCGCGGCCACCGTGCTGCCGTGGTAGGCGTTTTTACGGCTGATGATGTGGCGTTTCTCCGGTTTGCCTTCCAGGTCCCAGTAGCGCCGCACCAGCTTGATGTTGGTGTCGTTGGCCTCCGAGCCCGAACCGGTGAAGAAGGTCAGCTCGAAACCCACGGGCGCGATGCTGGCAATCCGTTCGGCCAGCTCGATGGCGGGCGGGTGGGCGGTCTGAAAAAAGCTGTTGTAGTACGGCAGTTCATGCATCTGGCGCGTGGCGGCATCGACCAGGTCGTCACGGCCGTAACCCAGGTTGACGCACCACAATCCGGCCATGCCATCGAGGATGCGCTGGCCGTGTTCATCGAACACGTAGCATCCCTCGGCCCGCTCGATGATGCGCGCGCCGGCCTGTCCCAGGTCGTGGTGGTCGGTGAAGGGGTGCAGGTAATGCCGGCTGTCGCGGGCCTGCCAGCTTCCGGCGCCGCCCGGCGCGTTCGGTTCGGCGGTCATGTGAATATCTCCTGCGAACGGCGAAAAGCAAAGCGTCCTACAGTCCCGGCGGTTTGTCCACGAGCCGTGCTTGCGTTCCCGGCGACGGCTTTCAATAATCCCCCAACCCCCGTTTTTCGAGCGCCCATGAACCACTCCTTGAAAATCCAGAGCACGGCCAAGCGGCTTTCGCCCCTGTGAACGGCGACCTGGAACTGCGCCCGCCTTACCTGTTGTTCCTGGGCGACGCCGCCAGCGCCCTCGACTGCAAGACCGCACTGGGCCTGGTGCACTGGCGCCCCGAGGAATGCGTGGGGCAGCTGCGCTACACCAACTGCCGCGTGGACACCGGGCTTCCGGACATGGACATCCGCCAGGCGCGACGCGCCGGTGCGCGCAGCGTGGTGATCGGTGTCGCGCCGACCGGGGGCGCCCTCAAACCCGACTGGGAGAGCACCCTGGCCGGGGCGCTGGATGCGGGCCTGGACGTGGTCAGCGGCCTGCACACGCCGCTGGATGCCTTTCCCCGCCTGGCCAACGCGGCCTACCGCAGCGTCGCGCGTCTGGTGGACGTGCGACGCCCGCCTGGAGAGATACCCGTCGCCAATGGCAAACGCCGTTCGGGTCGGCGCCTGCTCACGGTGGGCACCGATTGCTGCGTGGGCAAAATGTACACCGCCCTGGCCCTGCACCACGCGCTGCGGCGTAGCGGCCACGACGCCACGTTTCGCGCCACCGGTCAAACCGGCATCATGATCGCAGGCCGCGGTGTTCCGATGGACGCGGTGGTGTCGGATTTCCTGGCCGGCGCCGCCGAGATGCTCAGTCCCGCCAACGACCCCGCGCACTGGGACGTGGTCGAAGGCCAGGGCGCCCTGTTTCACCCCGCGTTCGCCGCGGTGACGCTGGGCTTGATTCATGGCACCCAGCCCGACGCCCTGGTGCTGTGCCACCACGTGGGGCGCACGCACATTGACGAGTTTCCCCGTTACCCCCTGCCCGACCTGGTGACCGCCATCGCGGCGTACGAGGCCGCGGCGCGCCTGACCAACGAGCAGGCTCGCTGCGTGGGCATCAGCCTGAACACGGCTGGCCTGAACTCCGACGCGCGCGAAGCCGCCCTGGTTGAGGCGCGCAAGGCAACCGGCTTGCCCTGCGTGGATCCGGTGGCCACCGGTGTGAGCGACCTGCTGGCGGCCCTCGAACCCTTGGGCGCAGCCTCGTGAGAACCACCTTTTCCATCGACCACTGGGAACTCAAGGCGCCCTTCGTCACCGCCAGCGAGGAGGTGTTCTCCATCGAGACCCTGACCGTGTACCTGGAGAACAGGAATGGCACAGGCCGCGGCGAAGCCCTGGGCGTGGACTACCTGGGAGAGACCGCGCAGTCGATGTCGCACCAGGTCATGGGTGTGAGTCGCGAACTGGACGCGGGCACGGACCGCCAGGGACTGTTGTCGCTATTGCCACCCGGCGGCGCGCGCAACGCAGTGGATTGCGCCCTGTGGGACCTGGAGTGCCGTCGCGCGGGCCGTCGCGCCTGGGAGCAGGCGGGCGTCGAGCCATCGCCGGTTCGCACGCTGTATACCCTGTCGCTGGACAGCGCCGAGGCCATGGCCCGCGAAGCGGCCGCGCATGCCCGGATGCCGGCGCTGAAACTGAAGCTGGATGCCGACGATCCCGCCGGCAAACTGGCGGCCGTGCGCGCCGCGCGGCCGGACGCCGATTTGGTGATCGACGCGAATGGCGGCTGGTCCATCGGACTGCTGCGCGACCTCCTGCCGGCGCTGACAGCCCACCGCGTCGAACTGGTCGAACAGCCCCTGCCCCGGGGCGCGGACGGCGATCTGGACGACCTGGAATGCCCGGTTCCCCTGTGCGCCGACGAATCCTGTCAGCACGCCGGCGAACTGGATGACATCAGCGGACGCTACCAGGCCGTCAACATCAAGCTGGACAAGTGCGGGGGACTGACGGCTGGCCTGGCGCTTGCACGAGATTGCCACGAACGGGGGCTGGACGTGTTCGTGGGCAACATGCTCGGCAGTTCACTTTCGATGGCGCAGGCCTTTCCCCTGACACCGTTTGCCCGCTGGGTGGACCTGGACGGCCCCCTGTGGCAACGCGGCGACTACGATCCCCCCATCCGCTACGATGACGGTGTGATGAACCCGCCGGCGCCGGGCCTGTGGGCGTGACCAACGCGGCATGAGTGACAGCACCCTGGAACTGCCTACACTGGTGGCCTCCTCGGTGGTACGCGGCGCACGCCAGGGTGACAGTCACGGCGGTATCTACCTGCTGGACTTCGCCCGGCAGGACATTCGCCAGGTGGTGGACTGGAATACCGGCGAAATCGACTGGCAGGGCCGGGGATGGGACCGTGGACTGCGCGGCATCGCCTTCTTCGGCGGCGAGGTGTACGTGGCGGCCAGCGACGAACTGTTCGTCTATGACCGGAATTTCGAGGTGAAGCGCTCATTCCGCAGCAGCTACCTGCGGCACTGCCACGAAATTCACGTACTCAACCACCACCTCTACCTGACCTCCACCTTCAACGACAGCCTGCTGGCTTTCGACCTGGAACGTCAGCGCTTTTTCTGGGCCATTCACATGGCGAGGTCGGAAGACGGTTACCGGGGCACACCGTACGATCCCAATGGCCTCGACGGCCCGGGCGGCGCGGTCGGGCCGCGCCCGCACAACCAGCTGCACCTCAACAGCGTCTGGGCCGACGAAACCGGGCTCTATGCCTGTGGCCTGCGCTCGGGGGGGCTGCTGCGCATCGGCAGTGACGCCAGCGTACGCCTGGTGGCCGAGTTGCCCGACGGCACCCACAATGCCCGCCCCTTTCGCGACGGAGTGCTGTTCAACGACACCGCCGCCGACCGGGTGCGTTTCGCCGGGCGCGACGGCGATGCGATGGCGTTCGCGGTGCCCCGCTATGACGACGCGGATCTCACCCGCCTGGACCTGGGCGATGAGCAGGTGGCCCGCCAGGGGTTTGGCCGGGGCCTGTGCGCGCTGGACCAGCGTTTCGTTGCCGCCGGCTCCTCGCCCTCCACGGTGTCGATCCTCGACCTGGAATCCGGCGCCATGGTGATGCGGGTGAACTTCTCCACCGACGTGCGAAATGCGGTGCACGGACTGGAGGTGTGGCCCTTCTGATGGCCCGACACCGGGCGCCAGGGCGCGGTGGGTCGACGCCGGCGCCTGAGCCGAAGTCCAGGAGAGGGCTACCGCTCCTTGCGCTTTGGTAAACGCCCCGCCTTGCGCAGGGCTTCACGCAGCACGTACTCCATCTGGCCGTTGACGCTGCGGAACTCGTCGTCCGCCCAGCGCTTGAGCGCGTCGTACATGTCCGGGTCGAGCCGCAGGGGAAACGACTTCTTGGAAGGCATGCCGCGACCGGGTCAGTTGTGCAGCGTGCCCGCGTTGACCACGGGGCGGGCGTTTTCCTCGCCGCACAGCACCACCAGCAGGTTGCTGACCATGGCGGCCTTGCGCTCCTCGTCCAGGTCCACGATGCCGTCGCGTTCCAGTTGCTTCAGCGCCATTTCGACCATCCCCACCGCGCCGTCGACGATCTGCATGCGGGCGGCAACCACGGCCTGGGCCTGCTGTCGCTTGAGCATCGCGGAGGCGATTTCCGGCGCGTAGGCCAGGTGGCTGATGCGCGCTTCGATGACTTCCACGCCGGCCTTGCCCAGGCGGATCTGCACCTCGTCCTTGAGCTTCTCGGCGATGTCCTGCGGATCGCTGCGCAAGGCGGTGATATCGTCGTCGTGCGCCTCGTAGGGGTGCGCCGTGGCCAGGTTGCGCAGCGCGGCCTCGGACTGGATGTGCACGTAGTTGACGTAATCATCCACCTCGAACACGGCCTCGGCGGAGTCCACCACCTTCCACACCACCACCGCGGCGATCTCGATGGGGTTGCCGGATGAATCGTTGACCTTCAGCACCTCGCTCTCGAAGTTGCGCACCCGCAGGCTGACCGTTTCCTTGCTGTAGAACGGGTTGGCCCAGCGCAGGCCGGTTTCACGCACACTGCCCACGTAGGTGCCGAACAACTGCAGCACCTTGGACTGATTCGGCGCCACCATGAAAAAACCCTTGAAGCAGATCAGCAGGATGGCGAAGGCCACGATGCTGCTGATGATTCCGACCGGGTTTTCCGCCTCGGCGGCCTGCACGAAGCCGTAGACCACTCCCAGGGTCAATACGGGCAGAACCACCAGGGCGGCGTAGCCGGAGGCGCATTTACGGACATTTTCTTCGATCATGGCGGAGGCTCCGTTGATATTGTATTGATATCATAATATATGGAAATGGAGAGTGCCAGTGTGTAGGGAACAAGGCAGGGGGCTAGAGGGTCACCGCAAACTCCCCCGCCGCAACACGTACCGAACCACCCCGTACTCACTGCCCCGTCCATCTGGGCAGAACCCGTTCTTTTCCAGCACGCGGATGGACTGGCGCAGATAGGGGAAGGTCTCGGCGGTGACCTGGGTGACAGGTTCGTGACCGAAGGCCCATTGGACCAGGCGTTCCACCGCTTCGGTGGCGTAACCGACGTTCTGGAACGGCTGAGCGATGGCGTAGGAAATTTCCACCGAGCCGGCAGCGTCAGGACGGCCCTTGAAACCGCAAACACCCACCAAGCCTTCCTCGGGGCCACGCCCGACCAGGTACCAGGCGCTCCAGCCATGCTCGGCCCGGTCGCGCAATTGCTCCACGATGGCCATCACCGCCGGCCGTGAATGATGCTCGGGTGGCCATTCAGGGGGCACAGGCACGCCCAGCGCGGCGCCCAGGGCGCCGTTGCCGTCCAGGTCCGCGCCACCCAGTTCGATGGTGGCGGGCACCAGGTAAAGGCGCGGTGAGTCCAGGGCGCTGTGGGCCGGCCGGCTCACCCGTCGTGCCCCTGGAGAAGTTGTTTCCAGCACGGCTCCAGAGCCGGGCCGCCCGCCGGCCACAGCTTTTGCAGGGATCGGTACAGGCGCGCCAGTTGCCCGGCGCCGTCGCCCGGACGCGCGGGTTCGTAACGGGACGCGTCAAGGTCGATGATCCAGGCCTCGCCGGTCTTTTCGTGCACCAGGATATTGCGTGCGTTCAGGTCCGCATGATCCATGCCCGCGTCGAAGAAAGACCGCAGTGCGGCGCCCAGTCGGCGCCAGTCGAACCCGGGGTCGCCGAAATGTCCGGGCAGGGCCCGTGCCGGAGCGATGCGACGGGTCAGCAACGCCGCACGGTAGAACAGGCCGTCGCGATCACACAGCGCGGCCAGGGGCGCCGGCACATTCAGGCCGTCATCCGCCATGCGCCGCAGCAGGTCGAATTCGCGAAACGGGCGACTGGCCGCCAGGCCGCGGTACAGGTAGCGATCGCGGTTGAAACGCGCCACCATGCCGCCGCGCAGGTAGCGCCGAAGCACCGCGGCGCCGAAGGGGGCGTCGATGAAAAACGAGGTGCCCCGCCCCGGCGCCGAGCCCGCCAGGGCATGCGCCCGCCGCCAGTGCCCGGGGTCGAACAGATCGACTACCCCGGCGGGCATCACGTCGGCGTCATATACAATGGACGCTGAACCTTGCTGGACGGTGACTGGCTTCATGGACGGGACCTCGCAGCCTATTGTGCGGTTGGATGCCCCCCCGGACAACATCTGCATTCTGCGCCTGTCCGCGCTGGGAGACGCCACCCACACCGTGCCCGTCGTGCGCGCCCTGCGCGCAGCCTGGCCCGACACGAAGCTCACCTGGATCATCGGCAAGCTCGAGCACAAGCTGCTGTCGCGCCTGGAAGGCGTGGAATTCATCGTGTTCGACAAACGCGGCGGCGTCGGCGCCATCGGCAACCTTCGCCGCCAGCTGAAGGGGTGTCACTTTGACCTGCTGCTGCACATGCAGGTCGCCCTGCGCGCCAACGTGCTCAGCCGCCTCGTCAGCGCGCCGGTCCGACTGGGCTGGGATGCGGTCCGCTCGCGTGACCGCCACACCTGGTTCACCACGCATCGCGTGGCCCAGGTGCCCTTTCAGCACCAGGTGCAGGGCTTCCTGGAGTTTCCGCGGGCCCTGGGCATCGCGGTTGACGAGCCGACCTGGGACCTCCCCGTCGGCGAGGACGATCGGGCCTGGGCGGCCGCGCAACTGCCCGATGGGGCACCAATCCTCCTGCTCAGCCCCTGCTCCAGCCACGCCCTGCGCAACTGGTCCGCCGAGCGCTACGCCGCCGTCGCCGACCACGCAGCCGGCGAGCGGGGCATGCAGGTCGTGCTCAGTGGTGGGCCGAGCGACCCCGAGCGCGCCATGGCCGCCGCCATCCAGGGCGCCATGCGGCACGAGGCGATCAACCTCGTCGGTCGGGACACCCTCACCCAGTCCCTGGCCGTGATGGAACGCGCCGCCGTACTGCTGACACCGGACTCGGGCCCGGCCCACATGGCCTCGGCGCTGGGCACCCCGGTGGTCGGTCTGTACGCCGCCACCTGGGCGCGCCGCAGCGGGCCCTACCGCTTCCTGGACCTGTGCGTGGACCGCTACGCCGAGGCCGCCCGCCGGTTTCGCGGCAAGGAACCCGAAGCGCTGCGCTGGGGGCACCGGATCGAGGAGCCCGGGGTGATGGACCTGGTGGAAGTGGGGGATGTGATTGGGAAGGTGGAGGAAGCGATACAGATATCGGGGGGTGGAGACGGGAGAAGGTAGACGGCAGAGGGGAGCTATCTTCTACAGGGAAACCACCCGCTCTCCCATCTCCTCCTGCTCCTCGGCCAACGCTGCCGCCCCCCCGGAACCGCCCGACCAGTCGATCTGCGTCTGGAAACTCAGAAACCGCTCCGTCGAACGCTGCCAGCTGTGATCGAGCGCGAATTCGATGCAGGCGTCGCTGTCGAGTTCCAGGGCCTTGAAAAAGGCCGACGCCAGGTCCTCGTCGAGGTAGCCCGTGGAGCCGGGAATGACCAGGTCCTGCGGGCCGGGCACGGGATAGGCGGCGATGGGCACGCCGCAGGCCATGGCCTCGAGCATGACCAGGCCGAAGGTGTCGGTACGGCTGGGGAACACGAAGACGTCGGCGGCGGAAATCAGGCCGGCCAGTTCCTCGCCGAACCTCGGCCCCAGGAAATGGGCGTCGGGGTACTCGCTTTTGAGCTTGTCCAGGTCTGGGCCACCGCCGATCACGACCTTCGAACCCGGCAGGTCCAGGTCCAGGAACCCGGGAAGCCCTTTCTCCACCGCGACCCGGCCCACGAACAGGCTGATGGGCCGCGGCAATTCCAGCGCGCCCTTGCCACGCGGGTAGAACAGACGGGTGTCCACTGCGCCCGGCCAGACCTCGAGGTGCCTGAAGCCCTTTTCCTCGAGCTCCATCTTTTGGGTCCTGGTGCGCACCAGGGTGACCCGCGCCGGCGCGTGGAAATCCCGCAGGATCCCGTAGGTGAAACCCAGCGGAATCGGCGCACGCATTCTCAGGTACTCGGGAAAACGCGTGTGCAGGGAGGTGGCGAACGGCATGTGATGGCGCATGCAGTACTTCCGCGCCGCCCGCCCGAGAGGGCCTTCCGTGGCGATGTGAATGACGTCCGGCTGTCGCGATTCCAGGATTCGCGCCACCTTCCGGTAAGGCGCAATCGAAAGTCGAATCTCCCGATAACCCGGGCAGGGCACGGACCTGAACTGGTCCGGGGTGATGGTGGTCACGTCCACGCCCCGCTCGCGCAGGTGCTCGCTGGTATTGCGCATGGTGGTGACCACGCCGTTGACCTGCGGCGCCCAGGCGTCCGTGACCAGGGCGAGCTTCACGCGGCGAGCCCTTCCCCGGCATCGTCCCAGAGTTCACCCTGGTTATCGCCACTCACGACTTTCACCCGGCGGGCATGTTCGCGCCACTCGAGAAGCTCCACCGTACCGTCCTGTCGCTCGACCAGTGCGGTGCAACTTTCCACCCAGTCTCCGCAGTTCATGTACTGAATGTCGTGCATCTCGGAAATCTCCGCGTGGTGGATGTGCCCGCAGACCACGCCATCCACGCCGCGCTCCGCCGCGGCCCGGACCACGGCTTCCTCGAAGCTGGAGATATAGCTCACCGCGTTCTTGACCTTGTGCTTGAGGAAGGCCGCCAGCGACCAGTAATCACGGCCCAGCAACCGCCGGGCGCGGTTGATGCCGGTGTTCATGCGCAACAGCATGTCGTAGGCCCAGGAGCCCAGCTTGGCCAGCCATTTGGAACAGCGCACAACGCTGTCGAACTGGTCACCGTGCAGCACCAGGAAACGCCGGCCGTCACCGGTCTCGTGGATGACCTGGTCCTGGATTTCGATGCAGCCGAACATCATTCCATCAAAGGGTCGTACCGCTTCGTCGTGGTTGCCGGGCACGAACACCACCCGCGTGCCGTTACGCGCCTTATCACAGAATTTCAGGAGCACGTCGCTGTGGGATTTCGGCCAGTGGCGGCGTTTCTTCATGTACCAGAAGTCGACGATGTCGCCGACGAGGTACAGGGTTTCACATTCGGTTCGGTCGAGAAAGTCGAGGAGAAAGCCGGCGCTGCACCCGTGGAATCCGAGGTGCACGTCGGAAATGAAGACCGTCCTGCAGCGTACTTTCGTGTCGAGCGGGACCAGGGTGCTCATGCCGCTTCTCCCCTGTGGGTTGGCCGCAGGATAGGCAGAGGAAATGACAGCCCCATGAATGGCAGATGACGATTGGATGACAAATCAAGGACTTAGGGAAGATTCGATGACGGTAAGATGTTGATTAGGGGAAGTATTTTTCCTGTTTATTCAAGTTGGGAAGAAGGAAGGCGGGAGGCAGGAAGGCGATGCGCATCTCAGCGCGGCAGGAAGTCGGTGTACACGAATCGGCCGTCAGTGTGGCGCTTGCCGCGCCGCACCCTGAGCCGCCCTTCAAACATGGGCCCGGCGGTGACCAGGGTGTGGAACTCGCCGTTCTCGCCGCAGGGGTCCGCCCCCCCGGGCAGGTCGTCCAGCAAAGCCCGGTCGAAAGCACGGCCGCTGAGGGACGGGTCCAGCTGTTCGCTGTCAACGCAGCTCAGACAGGCCTGTAGACCGCTGTCGATCATGGCCAGGGCCAGGGCTCGCGTGTCGCGTCCGAACAGGGGAAACACCGGCTCCAGGCCCAGCTCCGACACCTGTCGTTCGCGGTAGGCGCGGATATCTTCCAGGAACAGGTCACCGAAGATCACGTGGGTCACGCCGCGTTCCAGTCTGAGCCGGGTCAGCGCCTCGCCCAACCGCTGTTCGTAGTCAGCGTTGGCACAGGGCCATGGCAGACCGATCTCGACCAGGGGCAGACCAACGGCGCGCGCCTGGCCGCGCAGCAGCTCACCGCGAACACCATGCATGGCCACGCGGTCGACTTGTGCGTTGAGGGTGGTCAACAGTCCCACCACCTCCAGTTCACCCGTGGCGAGCACTTCGTGCAGGGTCCAGGCCGAATCCTTGCCGCTGGACCAGCTCATGATGGCCCTAGGCCTTGACATGACGCCGTTTCAGGTAGCGCGTGGCCAGCCAGTGGCCGCCGAAGATCAACGCCACGAACACCAGGATCCGCCAGTCGTAGAAACCGGTGATGGCATCGCCGATCGCCAACGGGATCAGCGGAAACACCCAGGCGAAGCGCGGCGGACACCAGGCGCCTGCGAACAGTCCGATGCCACCGATGGGCGTCACGCTCCAGGGGTGCGGCAGCCAGCGCAACAACACGGCCACGGCAATGAACAAATAATGCACGGCGTCCTCCCGTTTGGGGTCGGATCCAGTTAAATCCATTTAACTGGATCCGACCCCGCTTTTCAGAAGTTGAAGCGGCCCCGCAGGCCACCGTAAAAGGCCACGCCCGGGCGCGCGTAACCCAGGACTTCCTCGTAGTCTTCGTCGGTCAGATTGCTCACGCGGGCGGTCAACTCCAGTGCGTCGGTCAGGCGCCAACCGCCGGCAAGGTCCACCACGGTGT
Organism: Gammaproteobacteria bacterium; assembly: GCA_030431095.1. GTDB lineage: Bacteria > Pseudomonadota > Gammaproteobacteria > Xanthomonadales > SZUA-36 > Marinihelvus. Next base: position 40,072 of record JAUIJU010000025.1, read on the forward strand.
AGCTGTCCAGCGGCACGTTGCTGCTGACGAACGTCGTCGGGTCGTAAAAGGTGTCGAGCTGCTCACCGGTGTAGTTCACGTTCAGGTTCAGGTAGGCGCGATCGGCGGCGAATCGCCAGTCGGCGTTCAGGCTGGCCATGT
>JAUIJU010000069.1 GCA_030431095.1 Gammaproteobacteria bacterium
CGACCTGAACGGCAAGCGGCGGCCGGTCAAGAACACCACCCTGGTGCTGACCCTGATCACCGAGTTGGCGGACTTCGTACGGGAGATGGACCGCGCCCGCGCCCTCATGCACAGCGTTTGTGCCGAGCGGGCCCCGGACACTCCGGCGATCGGCGACGACCCGCTGCCTGAACCGGCCTAGACCCGGTTCAGGTTCTGGCTTCCGGCGCCTCCACCTCGGACGCGCGCCAGAAATACCAGGCGGCCGCTGAGCGGTAGGGCGCCAGGTGCCGGGTGCGCTCCAGGACCTCGTCGGGGGTCGGCAGCGCCGCCAGCGCATAGACGTTCATGACGCCCTTCTGTACACCCAGGTCGGTGGCCGGCATCACGTCCGGGCGGCCCAGGTAGAAAATCAGGTGCATCTGCGCCGTCCACGGACCGATACCGCGCACCCGGCACAGGGTGTCGATCACCGCCTGGTCATCCATGCGTCCCAGGCGTCGCGGCGCCGGCAGGTCGCCCCGAACCTGGCGTTCGGCCAGGTCGAGAATCGACAGGGTCTTGGCGCGCGACAGGCCCACGGAGCGCAACGGCTCCTGTCCCAGTTCGAGGGTCGCGGCGGCCGTCGGCCGCTGGTCAGCGAACAGGGCCTCGAAACGGCCATGGATGGTGCCCGCCGCCTTGCCCGACAGTTGCTGGTAGGCGATGCTGCGGGCCAGCGCCTGGAACAGGTCCATGCCCTTGCCCACCTGGTAACGGCGCGCACCGAAATCGTCGATGAAGGCGCACAACGGGCCGCATTGCCCGCGGAGGTGGGCCCTGGCCGTGCCCCAATTGAAGCGCAGACGACTCATAGGCAGGCCAGTCTAGCAGCAAAGAATGGACGTCCTAGCCGGCGTCCTCGCCCTCTTCGGGAAGCGGCTTGAGCAGGTCTTCCAGTTGCTTGTCCATGGCGGTGGCCTTGTGCCCGGGAATCCGGTACGCCCAGCCCGCAACACGCGCATTGATGGCGTCCGCTGCCGCGACCACTTCGAGGTTGTCATCCCCGGCGGCCTCGACAAACGGCGCCGCGGCCTGCACCCGCAACCAGTCGCCGTCGGCTTCGCTGCGTCGCAGTTGAGCCGTGACTTCCAGGCCGTCGAAGCGCACGGCGCGCGCCTCGATGGCCGAGTCCCATTCGATGGAGTCCACCGGCGCCACCGACTCGAACTCCAGCGTGGACAACGCATTGCCCAGGGCGTTGACGGCCCAGGCGGAACGGGTCTCGCGTCCCTCGGGCAGTTCCGCCAGGGAAAAATCGGTTTCATCGGCGCTGATCTTGACCGCCGTCAGCGTCCCCCCCCCGGGGCGCGTCAGGCGCACCTCGGCGACCTCGCCGGCCATCAGGTCGATCACCGTGGCGTCGGCCCATCCGGCCGGAGTTTCGGGCACGTCGGCCGTGAAATCGGCCAGCACGCTGCCCTCGTGACCGGCCACGCGCAGGTAACGGCCGTCACGACGCGGGGCTTCGTCGCCAACGATCACCGACCAGGTCTCCTCGCCGGCAGCCAGGTCCAGGCGCAGCCCCCCCGCCCCGTCGCCACTGACGTCCTCCACCCCGAGGCGGGCATAGTAGTCGGGGTTCGCGGTCTTGGCCTCGATGACGGTGGCTTGCGCCAGTGCGCCGAGCACGTCGCGCATCACTTTCAGGTCTGCCGGGTAACCGGCCAGTTCCTCGACCTGCCAGCCCTGGTCGTCGCGCAAAAGGGTCACGGCCGTGGCGCCGCCGGCGGTGACCACGACCACGCGATCAACGTCGTTGACCCGGGACTCCAGCCCGCTGAGCACGACGGAGTCGCTGACGCCTTCATCGCGGTCGGCGTCCCCCGGCAGCAGCAGGAAAATCACGCCGGTCACCACCAGCAGGGCGATCAGCAGCAGGAAAACGGTCTTACGGCTCATGACGTTGTGGCCTCCCGGCGTCGACGGCGCGCCTGTCCCACCAGCAAGGCCACGACGACCACCAGCAACGGCACCACCACGATGTTGAGCACCGCCAGCCGGGTGCCCAGCGCATCGATGTCCTTGTCCAGCTCGTGCTGCACTGCCCGCAGGTCGCGCCGGATCTGCGTGCGCTGGTCCAGGAAGCGCTGTATCTCGTCGGCCTGGTCCTGGTTGAGAATGCCCAGGTCGCCCTCGGTGCGCTCGGATTGCATTTCCGCCAGCTTGCGTTCGGTCTCCGCCAATTGCTGGTTGAGCTGCTCCTCGGTGGCGCGGTAGCGGCCCTCGGCCTCGAGGCGCAATGACTCGACACGATCGAAGGGGCGTGCCGAGGTGGCACGCGTGCGAATGGAAATCAGGTCGTCGGTACCCAGGAGATTGTCCACCGCGTTAACCACCAGAACGCCATTGTCGGCGAAGGCGTTGGTCACGGTCTGGCCGAAGAAGTTCTGCTTGCTGACCCACAGACGGTCAGTCAGCATGTCGGTGTCGGCGAACAGCATCACGTTGATGCCGCGGTCAACGGCATTTGCCAGGTGTTCGGAGGCGTCCGCGTCTACCGGTGGCGCCTCGAAGGCCGAGGCGGCCGCGCCCTCCAGCCGCACCGCCACCGCGTAGCGGTCACCGGTGGGCACGAAACCGTCCTGCAGGTCGGCCGGATCGGCCAGGAATCGCAGGCGGCTGGCCTCGATGGGCCCGGCGTTCTCGCTGGTGCGCAGCAGGGGTGTGAAGGTCGTCGTGGCCGCTTCCAGCGGTTCGAACCAACCGGCGCTGGAGACGTTGACCGCTTCCAGGTCGGCGCTGACGATATCGTCGGCATTCATGCCCTCGCGCGCCAGCGACAGGATGGCGAGGTGGCGGACTGGCCGGGCGCTGGCCTGGCTGTTGACCTGCAGGGCGTAGAGCGAATCACCGACCACCTGCAGCGGGTCGTAGCCGACACCCCAGGCTTCCAGCAGCGACCCCAGGGAAGAACTGCTGCCGGCGTTCAATCGCGCCATCGGATCAGCGGGATTGTCACCCAGGTCGGCCTCGGCGAAAGGGTCCAAGAAGGCCACCAGGCGGCCACCACCGAGCACGAACTGATCGATGCGGTAGCGCATGGCCTCGTTCAGGGCCTTGGGATGCACCACCATCAGCAGGTCGAGGTCGTCCGGAAAAGCGCCGGCGTCGTCGCTGACGGTGACCACGTCGAACAGCTGCTCGAGCTGTTCATGCAGCACCCAGGCCGGTCGCGGCTGCTGCGTATTCATATCGAACCCCGGCGCCATGTCCAGGGCGCTGAGCAGACCGACCTTTTTCTGTTCCGGGTGGGACAGGGTCGCCACCAGCTTGGCGACGTCGTACTCGACGAAGGACTGCCGGGCCGGATTCAGGAAGGGAATGACCTGCACGTCGTCCAGGCTGTTGCTGCCGGCGATGCCGAAATACAGCGGGTCACCGGCGGCGCCCACCGGCACCGATTGCAGCCCGAATCCAGCGGCCTCGTCCTCCGCCGGCGAGAACGGTGCCGGGTCCACGCGACGCACGGTCAGCCGGCCGCCACTGCGGTCGGCCATGTCGTCCAGCAACTCGTCCATCCAGCGCGCGTAGCTGCGCACCTGGGGCAGATCGCTGCTGGCGCCCTCGGAAAAGAAGAAATACAGCGTGACCGGTTCCTGCATGTTGGCCAGCACCTGGCGGGTGCCGTCACTGAGCGTGTACTGGCGATTCTCCGTGAGGTCCACGCGCCAGCCCGTGAGGGCCAGGCCGGACAGGATTACCAGGGCGATGAACAGCAGCGCAAGGAGCAGCAGGCTGCCGGTCGAGTAGAGGCTTCTGCGATTCATCATTCACCCTTCCTCGCGTCGAGAAGAATCACGTTGGCCACCAGCCAGAAGGCGATGACCAGGACAAAGTAGACCAGGTCGCGCAGGTCGATCACGCCACGCGAAATGTCCGCGAAGTGCGCCAGGAAACTCAGCCCGGCGATGGCGTCGACCAGAACCTGCGGGGCCCAGCCGGTGAACAGGTCCATGATCACGGGCAGGCCGCTGAGCAGGAACACGAAGCACGCCACCACCGAGAGGATGAAAGCGATGACCTGGTTGCGCGTCAGGGCCGACATGCACGAACCGATGGCCAGCATGCCCCCGGCCATCAGCCAGCTGCCGATGTAGGCGGCCAGGATGGCGCCGTTGTCCGGCGAACCCAGGTAGTTGACCGTGATCCAGGTGGGAAAGGTCAGCACCAGGCACACGCCGAGAAACAGCCAGGCGGCCAGGAATTTTCCCACCACCGCCTGCGGCAACGACAACGGCAGGGTCAGCAGCAGTTCGATGGTGCCGGCACGCCGCTCCTCTGCCCACAGGCGCATCGCGATGGCCGGCACCAGGAACAGGTACAGCCAGGGATGAAAACGGAAGAACGGATCGAGGTCGGCGATGCCGCGCTCGTAGAAGCCGCCCAGGTAGAAGGTGAACACGCCGGTCATGACCAGGAAGATCACGATGAAGACGTAGGCCACCGGGGTGGCGAAATAACCGGTGAGTTCACGGCGCATTACGGTGAGCGTGGCGTTCATCAGGCCGCCTCCCCGCGGGTCTCGCCCTGCGTGATGGTGCGAAACACCTCGTCGAAACGCCCGTTCTCCAGTCGGAGTTCGCGCACCGACCAGCCGTTGGCCTCCACGGCGCCGGTCACGGCGCCGAACAGCCCTTCGCCGGCCGGGAACACGGTCAGCGCCCCGTCGCGGATTTCCGCGCGCGAAACCTGTGGCAGCTCGCTCAGCACGCTGGCGGCCGACTCGGGATTGTCCAGGACCACGGTCACGGCATTGTGGTACCGCGAGCGCGCCACCAGCGCGGCCGGCGTGTCGTCGGCCAGCAGACGCCCACCGGCGATGATCATCACGCGGTTACAGACGGCTTCCACCTCTTCGAGAATGTGGGTGGAGATCACGATGATCTTGTCGCCGGACATGTCCTGGATCAGCCGCCGCACCTCGTGCTTCTGGTTGGGGTCCAGGCCGTCGGTGGGCTCGTCCAGGATCAGCACATCCGGATCGTGCAGCAAGGCCTGGGCCAGGCCCACGCGGCGCTTGAAGCCCTTGGACAGGGTCTCGATGGGCTGGTGAACCACACCACCCAGGTTCAGACGCTCCATGGCGGCACCCACGGCACCGGACACGGCGGCGCCATCCAGTCCGCGCGCCCGCGCCACGAAACGCAGGAATTCGCTGACGCTCATCTCACCGTAGCAGGGCGCGCCCTCGGGCAGGTAACCCAGGCAGCGCCGCGCGGCCAGTGAGTCGTCGAGAATGTCGTGCCCCTGGATGCGCGCCGTGCCTGATGTGGGCGTCAGGAAGCCGGTGAGCATCTTCATGGTGGTGGACTTGCCGGCCCCGTTGGGGCCGAGAAAACCGAGCACCTGGCCCGGTTCGACCTGGAAACTCAGGTCATCGACGGCGGTAAAGACGCCGTAACGTTTGCACAGGGAAATCGCTTCGATCATGGATGGTCCTGGTCGTCTTGTCGTGTTGTCGAGCCGATGCGCCGCCGCATCCAGGGCGTTATTGTGTGAATCGGCGCGCCGATTGCAAGGCCCGGGCGGTCTGACCCGTTTCTAGGGCCGGTGTTCCGTGGTTTCAAGGCGAATCCGCCACACCGCTCAACAATGACTTGTGTCACTGGCGAAAATTATCGCCCTGGCCTAGATTCAACGTATCGGTCAGAAAGAGGGATTGAACCATGTCTATGTGGACAGCGATTGCACTGATTGTCATTGCCGGGTGCGCCCTGGAAGCCTACCGTGCGCGCTTCGCCGGCAAGGCCGACGAGGACCGGCTCTCCGAGCTGGAAGCAAAGATCGACAAGCTGGACAGCGACCTGCGCGACCGGGTCGAAACGCTCGAGCGCATCGTGACGGATCGGTCTTCCAACCTGAAACGGGAATTCGACTACCTCGACAAGGCCTCCTGAGACCTGCCAGGGGCAGTCCGAACACCGGTGCCGGGCGGGGCTGTCGCAGCCCCGCCCCCTTAAACACCAAACCTCAAACGAATCCCAGCTCGAAGGCCTTGAGCACGGCGCGCGTGCGGTCGCGCACACCCAGTTTGGACAGGATGTTGGAAACGTGGTTTTTCACGGTTCCTTCGGCCACGCCCAGGGAATTGGCAATTTCCTTGTTGGAGTAACCGCCCGCCATCAGCCGCAGAATCTCCGTTTCCCGCTCGGTCAGTGGATCCGGGCGGTCGAGGGCGGAAAAATCGGTTTCCAGTTTCTCCAGCCCCTTGAGCAGGCGCTCGGTGACGGCCGGCTTGACGATGGAGCCACCATCGGCCACGGTTTTGATGGCGCCCACCAGTTCGTCCAGGGCCACGTCCTTGAGCAGGTAGCCCTTGGCGCCGTTGCGAATGCCGGCCAGCACCAGTTCGTCATCGTCGAACGTGGTCAGGATGATGGTCGGCGGCAACTGCCCGCCCTCCTTCAGCTGGCGCAGCACTTCCACGCCGTTCATGCCCGGCATGCGCATGTCCAGCAGCACCACGTCCGGGGCCACGTCCGACATCATGCGCACCGCCTCGGCGCCATCGGGCGCCTCGGCCACCACCTCGATCTCCTCGGACAGTTCCAGCAGGCTGCGCACCCCTTTGCGC
>JAUIJU010000070.1 GCA_030431095.1 Gammaproteobacteria bacterium
GCCCACTTCCAGCTGCTCACCGGTGAAGGGTTCGAGAATCTCGCCGGCGTTGAGGATGGGCTGGCCGCCGCTGGACGCGGGCGCCACGGCGCCGGGTTGCAGGCTCTCGGCGTAGTTGCCGTACAGAGAAAATTCCTCGCCCAGTTTCCACACCACGCCGGCGATGGGGGTAACCTTGTCATCCTCGTAGCCGTCCAGTCGCGCACCGGTGTTGTAATCGAAGGACTCCGTCTCGATGTCCTGCCGGCGCAGGCCCGCGGTGAGCAACAGGCGTTCGTCCAGGAAGGAAAGGGTGTCGGCAATGGCCACGCTGCGGTTGTCCACCTTCTCGGTGGTCAGCGGATTGGCCAGGTCGCCGCCGGTGAAAAAGTCCGGGTTCGGCGGGGTCGCCGCCACCGGCGCGTACAGATTGGAAACGAAGGGCGCGAAAAAGTCCGAGAAGGCGTAGGCATTCTTCGAGTCCAGTTCCACGCTGGAAGCGGAAATCACCACGCGGTGGCCCACGGCGCCGGTGTCGAAATCAAAACGCATACCCGTGTCGGCGGAAAACACGTCGTCTTCACGCGTGTTGTCGAAGCGATAGGCGGTCAGCGTGCCATCGGCGGTGGCGCTGGGGTTGGCCAGCACGTTGGCTTCCTCGCCATTGCGCCCGCCCACGGCCAGCCACAGCGACAGGATGTCGTTGACGTCGAACTCGCCGCGCACCACGCCAAACAGCTGTTCCTCGTCGGTCCAGGTCCATGGCTGCGCGTAGTTGATGTCCGATGGGGGTGGCAGGGGTACGTCGCCGAACGGAGTGACCTGCGGGCGCGGCGCGTCGATGCGGTTGTCCTGGTAGCCGATGTCGGCGGAGAAGCGGAACCGCTCGCCGGCGTAGTCCGTGCCGATGGAGAACACGTCAAGGTTCCGGTCCTGGCCCTTGACCGAGGTTTCCCCGTCGCGCCACACGGCGTTGAAGCGCACGCCCCAGGCATCGTCGGCGCCGAAACGTCCGCCCAGGTCGGCCGCGGCGTAGGCCTGACCCTCGTTTTCGAAGCCCAGCGTGGCGCGGCGCACGCCTTCTCCGGGCGCACGCTTGGGCACCAGGTTGATGCTGCCGCCCACGCCGCTGCCGCCGGGCGCGGCGCCGTTGATGAAGGCGTTGGCGCCACGGAACACCTCGACGCGTTCGAGCAGCTCGGCGGCCACGAACTGGCGCGGCAGAATGCCGAACAGGCCGTTCAGGGTCAGGTCGTCCGAGAACACGGGGAAGCCGCGCACCACGTACACCTCCTGGAAATTGCCGAAGCCCTTGGCGACGCGAACCACCGGGTCGTTCTGCAGCACGTCGCCAATGCTGTCGGATTGTTGCTGCTGAATCAGCGCCTGGGTGAAGGCGGTCCCGGCAAAGGGCGCGTCCATGTAGTCGAGGTTGCCGAGCAGGCCGGCGCGCCCGCCCCGGGCCACCTGGCCGCCGGCGTATTCGCCGGTGAGTTCCACCTGGGAGGCTTCGCCAAAAACGACAATCTCTTCGAGCAGGTCGTCGTCGTTCTCTTCGGCGGGGTTCTGCGCCAGGGCGGCCGTAGCCAGGGCGGTGGAGATCAGCAAGGCCAGCGTGCGGGCCGGGAAATGAGGTCGTTGCATGGTGCGGTTGCTCGCGGAATGCGGGAAACCGGGTATTTAAATGTAAATCATTCTCATTAGCAAGGAAATTGGCGGTGGAATCGTCCCCGGTAACCGCTTCAGTCGCTGTTGCAAAACACCCCCGGCACCCCCGCCAGGCGCACCAGGTCCATGCTGGCCTGTCCATCGATGCCGTCGAACTCGGCGTGGGCGGCGTCACAGCTGTGCAGGGTCAGAATGATGTTGCCCCAGGGCACGGCGCCGTCGCCGCCGGGGGCGCCGAACACGCCTGCCGGCACTTCGTAGAAGGCCAGGTCCAGGGCTTCGCCGAAATTCAGGTTGCCGGGCAGGGCCTCCGAGACCAGCCACAGGCGTTCACCGTCCAGCGTGTGGCCGTAGTAGTAGATCAGCAGGCCTTCTTCCACCACATTGAAGTCGAAGCCGTGACCGGGCGCCGCCGGGTCGTAGAACAGGCCGTTCATCCCCGTCTCCCTGTCCAGCCAGGTGGTCTCCGGCGCCAGCCGGGTGATGCGCACGTGGTCGATCCAGACTTTTGCCTGCGCCGGCGGCGCGTTTTCCGCCACCACCTCCAGGCGGTCGATGGCCGACCAGTCGAAGTCGCCGACCGGTTCGAACCAGTCGCCGGCCTCCCAGGCGCCCTGTTCGGGCAGGCCGGCCAGCGGCAGGTGCACGGCATGCCAGGCATCGTCGCAGGGCAGCTCGCCCGCCTCCAGCACCACGCCGCTGCGCCAGGGGTGGTCGTTGGGGCCGGTGTCGGAATCCAGGAAGCGCAGCCCGACACGGGTGCCGGGCCGGTCGCAGCGAAGTTGCAGGGCCAGGGCGTAGCCCGCGCCGGCCAGGAAGGCCAGGTCGCGGTCGGGGCTGAAGTCGAAACCCGCCGCCTCGTACTGGCCGGAACCGGACCACTCGATGGCGTAGCCGCCCTGGGCGGGCCGGTCGCGTGACACGAAATCCAGGCTGCCGCCGGTCTGGCCGTCCAGGCGCACGCCCTCGGCGGCGCGGTCGTCGTACACCGCCAGGCCCACGGTGTCGGGCTGCACCCGCGCGGCGGTCTGCGGCGGCACCTCGAAGCCGAGCGCTTCGAGCAGGGGCACGTTCAGGTCGTGCTCGTACCGCCCTTCGGAACCGGGCTCGAACAGGCCGAAGCCCCCGTGGTAGTCCCAGGCGGTCCAGGCAATCTCCATCTCGTCCAGGATCTCGCGCACGGCCGCGTACCAGGCCACGCGGTCGTCGTTGTCGCTGTTGTTCATGTACACGCCCAGTTCGCCGAGGAACAGGGGCACGCCACGCGAATCCCGGAAATGCTCCGCGATCTCCAGCAGGCGGCGGAGCTCCGCCAGCGTGCCCTCGGTGTCGTAGCGCTCGTAGGCATCGCCCACCCAGGTGCCTTCCAGTTCCGCCGGCAGCGGTGGCATGTCCTCGGCCCGGTAGGGAAAGGGAATGCCGGCCAGGTTGACCATGGACGGCTGGCTCCAGCTGGCGCCCTGGTGGGTGAACAGGAAGGGGTCGTAGAAATGGAAGGTATAGATCAGATTCTCGTCCTCATAGACCGGCATGGCCTCGAGGTTGTGGTAGCTGTTCCAGCCGGCCGGGCCGATGATGATGGTGTGGCGGTCGTCCACCTCCCGGATGCCCGCCACCACGTCCTGTTGGATGGCGTTCCAGGTGGCGTCGTCGATGCCGTGCGGTTCGTTCAGCACCTCGTAGTAGAGCCTGTCGCCGCGGTGACGGAAGTGTTCCGCCATCTGCGGCCACACCGCGAGCAGCGTCTCGCGCACCGCCGGGTCGGTGCTGGCAGCCGGGTCGAAGGTGTGGTTGTCGAGCACCAGGTGCAGGTCCAGGGCCTCCGCCCAGTCGACGACCTGGTCCAGGTAGCCCAGGAACAGGGGGTCGAGCACGTAGTCCGGCGCGCCGCCGCTCATGTGGTGCAGATTGATCGGCAGGCGGATCACGTCCGCGCCCAGGTTTCGGATCCGCTCGAAATCGTCCCGGTCGTAGCGCTGGAAATCGATTTCGCCGGCACTGCCGGCCTGGAACCAGTTGGTCAGGTTCACGCCGCGGCTGAACGGCGCCTCGGTGGCGAACAGGGGGGTCGGTCCCAATCCGGGCAATGCCGCCAGCAATGCCATGAGCCATACCGTGAGCTTCCCCCTGGGCAACAGGGCGGTCTTCTTCATGTGGTGTCCTCCGTGAGCGCTTCATTGGACGCGAGTCGCGGCCGCCTTGCAAACGGCCCGGCCGGCGCCCCCTTGATTTTCTCGCGGCAACTCCGATGATGAGAACAGCAAGCCGCACCCGGGAGGGGGGTATGAAGTTCAAGGACTACTACGACGTGCTGGGCGTGAAGAAGGACGCCCCGGCCGATGAGATCAAGCGGGCCTACCGCAAGCTGGCGCGCAAGTACCACCCGGACGTGAGCGAGGCGGCGGACGCCGAGGACCGCTTCAAGGAGGTGGCCGAGGCCTATGAAACGCTCAAGGACCCGGAAAAGCGCGCCGCCTACGACCAGCTGGGGCAGGGCTATGCGCACGGCCAGGACTTCCGTCCGCCGCCCGACTGGGGCGCCCAGGGCGGTCCCGGCGGCGGCTTCGACGCCTCCGGCTTCGAGGACTCGGAGGCCTTCAGCGACTTTTTCGAATCCCTGTTCGGCCAGGGGCGCCGACCCCACGCCGGCTTCGGCGGTGGCCGCGGGCCTGCGCGCAGGGACGGCGAGGACATCACGGCGAAGATCACCGTGTCGCTGGAGGACGCTTATGCCGGCGCGCGGCGGCAGATTTCCCTCGACACCAGCGAGCCCGGGCCGGACGGCCTGCCGCGGCGCAAGCGCAAGACCCTGAACGTCACCATCCCGAAGGGGGTGACCTCGGGCCAGCGCATCCGCCTGGAAGGACAGGGCGGGCCGGGCTTCGGCGAAGGCGCAAGGCCCGGCGATCTGTACCTGCAGGTGGAGTTCCAGGCCCATCCCCGCTTCGAGGCGCACCGCAAGGACATTCACGCCACCTTGCCCGTGGCGCCCTGGGAGGCGGTGCTGGGCGCCACCGTGCCAGTCCCGACCCTGGGCGGCAACGTCGATCTCAAGGTGCCCGCCGGCGCGTCCACGGGACAGCGCCTGCGGCTGAAGGGGCGCGGTTTGCCCGGCAAGCCCGACGGCGATCACTACGTGGAACTGCGCGTGGTGACGCCGAAGGCGCCTGCCGCCGAGGTGAAGGCCCTGTATGAGCAGTTGCGGGAGAAAGAGGCGTTCGATCCACGCAGTGAAGGAGTGAAGGCATGAATCAGCGAAACGAGACGGGCGACGATGCCCTGGTGCTGGACCGCACCATCACCTTCACCCTGGACGAGTTCTGTCGTGCCTGCGGTGCGCGGCGATCCCTGGTGGTGGAAATGGTGGAACAGGGGATCATCGAGCCCCGAGAAGCGCGGGACGGACCCCGGTTTCACGGCGAGGCGCTGGTGCGCGCGCAGGTGGCCAATCGCCTGATGCGGGACCTGGGCGTGAACATCCAGGGCGCCGCCCTGGCCATCGACCTGCTCAGACAACTGGGTCGCGTTTGAACTGATTCCAGTGGCTTGCCGCGCAGTCCAGGCGGCGATAGAATATTCGTTAAGCCGGATATACGAATATAGATTCGAAGTCAGCCGATGAACAATGCCCTCGACCCCACCCGCCTGGCCCGTTGCCTGGGCGAGGAAATCCGCATGAAGCTGGTCTGCCTGGTGGTGGCGCACGAGGAGGTCTGCGTTTGCGACCTGGTGGAAACGCTGGGTGCGCCGCAGTCGACCATTTCGCGTCACCTGGCGCAGCTGCGCGACTGCGGCGTGGTGCGCGCCCGGCGCGATGGCACCTGGATGCACTACGCCCTGGCGCCGGACCTGCCCGACTGGGCGTACACCGCCATCGATGCGCTGGTCACGCCGGCGCGTGAGCAACTGTCCTTGTCCGCATTGAAAAAAGCCTGCTGAAGGAATTCCGCATGAACATTCCCCTGAACGTCCTGGTGCTGTGCACCGGCAATTCCTGTCGTTCCATCATCGGCGAGGCCCTGGTCACGCAACTCGGTCACGGACGCCTCAAGGGCCTGAGCGCCGGCAGCCAGCCGACCGGACAGGTCAATCCGGGCGCCCTGGTGGTGCTCGAACGCCACGGCGTGCCCGTGGCGGCGCCGGCGTCCAAATCCATGGACGACCTGGAAGGTGAGCGCGTCGACCTGGTCATCACGGTGTGCGATTCGGCTGCCGGCGAGGCCTGTCCCCTGTGGTTGGAACCGACGCCGAAGGTGCACTGGGGCATTCCCGACCCGGCGCACGTTTCGGGTGACCAGGCCACGGTGGCGGCCGCCTTCGAAGCCACCTACCGCAACCTGGAGGAACGCGTGGGCGCGCTGGTGGCCCTGCCGGTCGAGGACCTGGACGCCGCCGCGCTGGTCGCCGCCGCGAAGGCCATCCACCGCGACAGCGCGCTGCACTGATGGGCCTGTTCGAGCGCTACCTCTCGGTCTGGGTGGGCCTGGCCATCATCGTCGGCGTGGTGCTGGGCAAGACCCTGCCCGCGCTGTTCGAGGCGGTTGCCGCGCTGGAGTTCGCGCACGTGAACCTGGCGGTGGCGGTGCTGATCTGGGTGATGGTTTACCCGATGATGATCCAGGTGGATTTCACCGCCGTGCGCGACGTGGGCAAGCGCCCCCGCGGGCTGGTGCTGACCCTGGTGGTCAACTGGCTGATCAAGCCGTTCACCATGGCCGCCCTGGGCTGGCTGTTTTTCCGCGTGCTGTTCGCGCCCTGGGTGGATCCGCAGACCGCCACCGAGTACATCGCCGGCATGATCCTGCTGGGCGTGGCGCCGTGCACCGCCATGGTGTTCGT
>JAUIJU010000071.1 GCA_030431095.1 Gammaproteobacteria bacterium
ACAGCGCCGTGTTGCCGCGCAGCACCTCGACCAGCAGGCGCTCGTAGGCGTCGTGGTAGCGGATGCCGAAGGCCTCCTCGAAGCTCAGGTCCAGCGACACCTGGCGCAGGTTGAAGCCGCCGGGGCCCGGTTCCTTGGCCATGAAGCTCAGCTCCACGCCCTCGTCGGGTTGCAGGCGGATGGACAGGCGGTTGGGCTCCAGGTCCTGCGCCTTCTTGTCGGCGAAAATGGAGTGCGGCACTTCCTGGAACTGCACGATGATCTCCGAATGCTTGGTCTTCAGGCGCTTGCCGGTGCGCAGGTAGATCGGCACGCCGGACCAGCGCCAGTTGTCGATTTCCAGCTTGATGGCGACGAAGGTTTCGGCGCCCTGGTCCTCGACGTCGGCCTGGTCAGCCTCGAGTTCTTCCAGGTAGCCCGGCACCGCCTCGCCGTCAATGGCGCCCGCCGTATAGCGGCCGCGCACCGTGTTGGCCTTGACCTCTTCGTGGCCGATCGGTTTGAGTCCGCGCAGCACCTTGAGTTTCTCGTCGCGGATGGCGTCGTGGTCCAGGCTGCTGGGCGGCTCCATGGCCATCAGGCAGACCAGCTGCATCATGTGGTTCTGCACCATGTCGCGCAGCGCACCGGTGGTGTTGTAGAACGCGGTGCGGTCACCGACGCCCAGGCGTTCGGCCACGGTGATCTGCACGTGGTCGACCACGCCCCGCCCCCACAGCGGCTCGAACAGGGTGTTGCCGAAACGCAGCGCCAACAGGTTTTGCACCGTCTCCTTGCCCAGGTAGTGGTCGATACGGAAGATCTGGTTTTCCTCGAAGCAGCGCCCCACCTGGTCGTTGATCGCCGCGGCCGAGGCCGAGTCGTGGCCCACCGGCTTTTCCAGCACGATGCGCGACAGCGGAGTAATCAGATCATTGGCGCTAAAGCCGTCGGCGATGGGACCGAACAGGCTGGGCGCGGTGGCCAGGTAGATGGCCCGGGTGCGGTCCTCGAAGCCCTCCAGCAGTGCCTTGAGTTCACCCCACTGGTCGGGCTTGAGCGCGTCCACCGCCACGTAGGTGATCAGCTCCTGGTAAGCCTGCCATTGTTCCTCGACGAATTCGCCCTGGCCCAGGTTCGTGCGCAGGGCTTCCTCCACCGTGTCCAGGTATTCGGCATTGCTCATGGCGTGCCGGCCCAGCGCCAGGATGCGGCTGCCTTCGGGAAACTGGCCGTCGCGATGGCGGTGGTACAGCGCCGGCAGCAGCTTGCGCATCGACAGGTCGCCGGTGCCGCCGAAGATGACGAGATCGAAGACCTCGACGGGAATCAGTTTTGCCATGATGTTCCTTGGAAGAAAGTTTCGGAAACTTTACTACGGTTTTGCCGCCCCTTGGGCAGATTATGCCGGAATTTCGTGACCGGATTATGTAGTATTGCTACATGCTCAAGCGCATTGACCGAATCAGGGAACAGGGCAGCCGCGCGGAGCGACGCGTCGCCGCCTGGGTGTTGAATCATCCGCGTGAGACGCTGGACTCCACCCTGGCCGAGATGGCCAGGAAAATCGGCACCAGCGAACCGACCGTGGTGCGCTTTTGCCGACGCCTGGGGGCATCCGGGTTTTCCGACATGAAACTCCGCCTGGCCGAGGCGCTGAGCCGGCCGGCCAGCTACCTGCACCGCGACGTCACGCCCGGCGACAGCGCCGCCGACGCAGTCATGAAGGTCATGGACCGCTCGGTGCATTCCATCATGAAAGTGCGCGACGTCGCCGCCCAGCTGCCGTTCGATGCCGCCATCGCGGCCATGCGCGAGGCGCGCCAGTGGGTGTTCTGCGGCCTCGGCGCCTCGGGATGGGTGGCGCGAGACGCCTGCCAGAAATTCTTCCGCCTGGGCGTGCCCTGCTCGGCGCAAACGGACACGCCGACCATCCTGCAGACCTGCGCGGTGCTCGACCCGGGTGACGTGATGCTGATGATTTCCCATTCCGGCCGCTGGGCGGGGGTGGCCGACGCCGCGCGGCTGGCGCGCGACAACGGCGCCTGCATCGTCGCCCTGACCCAGCCCGGGTCGCCGATGGCCCGGGAGGCCAACCTGCTGTTCGATTGCGAAATCAGCGAGGACACCAGCGTCTACACGCCGATGAGCTCGCGCCTGGCCCACCTGGCGCTGCTGGACGCCCTGCAGGTCTCCCTGGCGCTGGCCCTGGGCGAGCGCGCCGAGAAGAACCTGGCGCGCTGCAAGAAGGCCCTGGGCGCGGCCTGAAACACCAGGCCGGCGTCACCGACCAATTTGCCCTCGCGCGCCGCCGACACGGCGCCCACGCATCAGTGCGGGCAGGCGTGGCGCTGGTGGCGCTGGCGCACCCACTCCACCGTGGAGAAGTGGATGGTGTCGCCCCCCTCGAGTTCCCAGAAGAACGGCTGACGCGCCACCGCGGCCGGCCAGACCTGGTCCATGGTGGCCGCCTCGTACAACTCGCCGTCGACCATGGTGGCGTGCACGTACTCGCTGCGGCGCAGGTCCTCCAGCGGGTTACCGTCGACCAGCACCAGGTCGGCCAGCTTGCCCGGCTCGATGGAACCGATGTCGGCATCCATGCCCAGCGACCAGGCGCCGCTGATGGTGGCCGCACGCAGCGCCTCCCAGGGCGTGAAGCCGCCCTGCCCCAGCATCCAGATCTCCCAGTGCAGGGCCAGGCCCTCGCGCTGACCGTGGGCGCCGGTGTTGACCTTCACGCCCAGGTCATTGAGCTGCTTGGCCGAGGCGGCGACGTGGATGTGGTTGTAATGCGAGTCCGGCGCGGTCTGGCGGCGGATGGCGCGCGGCTCCACGCGTGATCTGGGCGTGTAACGCATCAGGCGTTCGTTTTCCCACACGTTGGTGCGGTCGTACCAGTAGCGCTCGCCTTCCATGCCGCCGAAGGCCACGCCCAGGGTGGGCGTGTAGGCGGTGCCGGTCTGCGACCACAATTGCAGCACGTCGTCGTAGATGTCCTTGACGGTCATGGAGTGCTCGATGGTGGTGTGGCCATCGACGATCTCGTTCATGTTGTGCTGGAACTTCATGCCGCCCTCGGGCACCACCATCACGTCCAACTCGTCGCCGGCCTCGATCAGCATCTGCCGCGAATCGCGCCGCGGCAGCTGGTAGCTCTTCACGCTGACCGCGCCCACATCCTTCATGCGCTGGACGTGGAAACGGGCCTGTCCGATGTCGTCCACGTCCACGTGCGCACGGTTGCTGTTGGCGCCATACAGGATGGTGCCCGTGGAGAAAATGCGCGGCGCCACGATCCTGCCCGCTTTTTGCAGCTCGCTGGCGGCGAACACATCGGCCGTGGTGTTGCTGGGATCATGGATGGTGGTCACGCCGAAGGACAGGTTGGAGTACTGCATCCAGTTTTGTTGCGGTGTCAGCCCGGAGCGGGCATGGCCGCCGTGGGCATGGGCGTCGACGAAGCCCGGCAGCAGGGTCTTGCCGGTGGCGTCGACCGGGTGGGCGCCCGCGGGAATCTCCACCTCGCCGCGCGCACCCACGGCGGTGATGCGGTTGCCTTCGACCACGACCACGCCGTCCTCGATCACTTCCTGCACGCCGTCCCAGGCGCCGCGCATGGTCACCACGCGCGCGCCGATGAAGGCCATGACCTGGCCGTGCGTGTCGTGCGCCACCTCGAAGCCGATGTCGACGCCTTCCCCGGCCGGGCCTTCCGGCTCGCCGTCCGCGAGAAAACCGAAGGCCTGTTCCAGGCGGCGCTGGTAGAGCACCGGACCACGGCTCCAGCTGAGCGTACCGGCATCGCGCCAGGCGAGAAAATCACCGGCGCGGGCGGAAAGTTTCTGCACCGGGAGCGCGGCATTACCCGCCGACAGGTCCTGCACCTTGCCGGATTCCGCCAGCGGCGCGGCATACACGTCGTAGTCCTCGATGAAGGCCACCCAGGCGCCGTCGGGCGACACCGCCAGGTCGACGGCGTTTTTCGCGGTGGCGTGGCTGCGCTCATCCAGGCCCTGCAGGTCGACGCTCTTCAGCGTCAGGCCATTGCCGCCGCCGGTGGTGAACCAGACACGCTGCCCGTCGGCGCTGAAGCGGGGTGAACCGCCCGATCGGGCCACGCGCTGCGCCTCGCCGCCGTCGGCGTCGATGGTGAAGATGCCCGGATCCAGCGACCACAGCGGTGAGAGCAGGTAGCCGCCGCCGACCTTGCGATAGACCAGGCGCTCGCCGCCGGGTGAGAACGACGGCTCGACGAAGTTGCCCCGTTCCTGAGTGACCCGTCGGCTGCGTCCGTTGCGCACCGTGGCCACGCGCACCGCGCCCTGGTCCTGGTCGGACCAGGTCACATAGGCCACCTGGCGACCGTCCGGGGAAAAGCTGGGCCAGGACTCGAACACGCCCTCGCTGTCGGTCAGGCGCTGGGCCACGCCGTCGGGCAGGCTTCGTCGCCACAGCACGCCCAGGGCCTCGAAGACCACCGTGTCGCCGTCCGGGGAGACCACCGGCCAGCGCGGCATGCGCACGCGAAAAGTGTCGGGAGCCACGTCCACGGTGCGCCGCAGGGTGTCGCGCACCTGCTTGTCCGCGCGCACACGGAAGGGAATCGCTGTCAGCTCACGGCTCTCCACGTCGATGCGGTGCAGCCCGCCGCCCGACCAGAACACGATGGCCGAGGCGTCCGGCGTCCAGTCGAAGGCCGGGGCATTGCCCTCGGTGCCGGAAGTCTCCTGCAGATCACGCTCGAAGTTGTCGTAGATGGCCACCTCGCGACCCGTTTGCAGGTCTTTCAGGTACAGCGCCGAGCGCAGGCCCACCAGGCGCTTGACGAAGGCCAGGTAGCGCCCGTCCGGCGAGGGCACCGGACGCACCGCACCGCCCGCGCCGGAAACGAAGGTGTCGGTCTCGCCGGTCTCCCGGTCATAGCGCTGGATCACGAAAATCTGGCCGGTGGCGTCCTTGCCGTACTGCCACACGCGGCCCGGGGTGGTGTCCTGGGCGAAGTAGACGTAGCGCCCATCGTGCGAGAACGCCGGGTCGGCCTGGTTTTTCTGGTCCTCGTCGCCGTGCGGACGCTCGGTCAGTTGCAGGCCCTTGCCCCGGCTGCCGGCATGGAACATCCAGATCTCGCCGCCGGCGATACTGCGGCTGCCCATGAAGGACTTCTTGGCCGCCAGGTACTGCCCGTCCGGGCTCCAGGCGGGGTTGTGCACGATGTTGGCTTTTTCCTTGCTGACCTGCCGCATGCCGGAGCCGTCGGCGTTCATCACCCACAGGTTGTCCGCCCCGCCGCGGTCGGAGATGAAAGCGATCAGGCTGCCGTCCGGGCTGAAGCGCGGCTGGTAGTTCCAGGCAATCTCGCCGGTCAGCGCCGTGGCGTCACCACCGCCGATCGGCACCGTGTAGATGTCCCCCAGCATGTCGAACACCACCGTCTGGCCGTCGGCCGACACGGACACGTTGGACCAGGTGGTCTGCGCGGTGTCGATGGAAATGCTGCGCCACTCACCGGGTGGGGCGTTGACGTCCCAGGCGTCGTCCTGGGCAGTGGCGGTGGTTGCGAGGGAGAGAACGGCCGCGAGGGTGAAAAGGCGTCGGATCAAGGCGGACTCCGCTGATTGTGCGTCTGTCGGGGCGCACAGTGTAACGAATTGGCTGAATCCGATGAGGGAACAAGCCCCAGGCATAGAAAACGGGCGTTATGCCCACGCCCCATCGCGCCCCAAAAGAAACGGCCGGTGGCGCATCGCCGACCGGCCGTCTCAGCCCTGAGGAGGAGGGGCTCAGTGCGGACTGACCACCGGTTCGTCCGTTGACTCGCCGGCGTCGCCGGCGCCCGCTTCCGGTTTGCGCCGCAGCACACGGTCGCGGACGCGGCCCGCCAGGCGGGACACGTCGGCGCCGACCGCGTACAGCGCCGGCACCAGCAGCAGGGTGACGAAGAAGGCGATGAACACCCCGAAGCACAGCGAGATGACCACGGGGATCAGGAATTTCGCCTGGATGGACCGCTCGAACATCATCGGCAGCAGGCCCACGATGGTGGTCACCGTGGTCAGCAGGATGGGCCGGAAACGGGCCACGCCGGCGTTGACCACCGCTTCCAGGGCCTGCTCGCCCTTGGCGCGCAGGCGGTTGGTGTAGTCGATCAGCACCAGGTTGTCGTTGACCACCACGCCCGCCGCCGCGGCGATGCCGAAGTAACTGAACAGGTTCATGCTCATGCCCAGCACCGCGTGGCCCAGGATAGCGCCGGCGAAGGCGAAAGGCATGGCCACCATGATCAGCAGCGGCTGGAAGTAGCTGT
>JAUIJU010000026.1 GCA_030431095.1 Gammaproteobacteria bacterium
CCGGTCGCTCGGCAACGACCCTTAAAAGATCCCGCAACGGGATGCTCCAGCCGCCCCCTGCATCGAGACCCTCCACCCCCACACATTTTGTTGGGGTGCTTTTTTGTCACCCTTCCGGGCCTTATCGGCTGGGAAGTGCGTTTAGCACCATGGTGCCGCGCCACGTGGCCTCCGTGGTTCGGCCCCTTCGAGTCGAACGGGCCGGCGTGCAGGCGGGTAAACCGGTGAAGACGGCTTTCGCCGTTGGGGCCCGCCGTTCCTGGCTCCGGTTCATCCGCTGGGCAGCACGGCGCACTGCGCCGGACCCCGCCATTGACGGCAGCCGCGAGGAGCGCCTAGCAATCCCGGCAACAGCTCACCCCTGCAGACCGCCTTTCCTTACGGCCCGGGAGCACGTTTCCTGCAAGCGGATAACAGGTAAGACTCAGTGCCCCAGAAGAACCCCACCCAAAGAAAGTGATGACCTGGTCGGGTGCTCCGATGCAAGGGAACGGGTGGGTCCCCCTTGGGGCGGGCCATTAAGGAGTGAGCCAAGCGACCGGAGCGACTGGGGAAAGCCGCCTGCAGCGGCTTTAGGCGAGCCTCGTGATCAATCCCGAGCCAAGGAGCGCATGCAAGCGAGCCGTACCCACCAAGCGGAAGGGCAGGCAATGGAGGCTTTGCGGTTTTCGCGAAGCGAAAGAAGCGAAGCCGGAATGCCGTCGCCCGTGAGCGAGGGAAGCCGAAGGCCGAACGACAGGCCCGCCTCAAGGGGGAGCCACCCGTTCCCGACCAACAAAAGCGAAAAACCCGACCAGATCAATCACTGTTCGCCCCGGGAGCCCAGACCCCATTTCGATCTACGGTGAATCCATTCGCGCCTTCACATCACGGCAGGCATAGCCGGCCACTTCCAGCGCAAAAGTGCGCTCCAGGGTGATGGTTCCGGTACCGAGCCCCAGGGCGGACAGGTCGTAGTCCAGGGTGAGTTCTCCGCAGTCGACGGTGGTCAGCGTGGCCGTGCCGACCTCGGTTTCAGCCGGCGCCTGGCCACCCAGGAAGACCCCTCCTGTCAGCAGACTCAGGGGCAGCTCCACGGAGAAGGCGTTGTAGTTGTAGAACTGGCTGGAGGCCAGCCACAAAGGGTTGCCGTCCTGGTCATACGTGTACCAGGAGAAAAACACCAGCTGCCGCGTACCTTCCTCGTCCAGGAACTCGTCGAAGGAAATCACGAACCCCTGGCGCTCGGCGCCGGCCGACACCCAGGGCCCGCCAAGGCGCCCGTTCAGGGGATAGGACTGGGGTTTGATGTCCTCGTTCCAGGCCGGCAGCGGCAGGGTGTATTCGTTGTTGGTGTTCAGTGCGTCCTGCAGAATCAGGGTCAGGGGGCCACTGTAGTCCGCTGGATCGAGGATATTGGTGGATTCGTTGACCAGGCTCTCCGCCACGCCGTCGACCAGCAGCTCGTAAGTCCCGGTGCCGACCATCAGTCCCGTGTGGTTGACCTCGAACGTATTGGCTTCGGGGCTCAGGCGCATCGGGTAGCGGGTGCCGCCTACCTCGATGAATACCCTGGGAAAGGCGATCACGCGATTCACCTGGAAGGACTCCAGCGCGATGTACAGCAGGGTACGGTCTTCTTCGATGCAACCGCGGCGAAACACCCGCAGATTGACGCTGGCGTCGGAACCCCCGGTCGCATCGGTCAGTGAAATGATGCTGTCGTTGTAGGTCTGGCGGCTGAAGGTCGGCGTGGAAACTCCGGAATTGTCGCTGGACACGCAGCCCGGCGGATAGGGGGCGGTCGGGCTGGTGACGAAATTGTCCCGGGCGTGCGCCGGCAAAGCGCACAGGCCGGTCAGAGCGAAAATGACGAGAAAGCGATTCATGGGTATTGCTCCTTACTCGGCCCCTTACGGGCCGTCTTCGGGGATTTGGGTCTTTTGTGCAGCGCCGTCGAGGGCGTTCTCGATGGCCGACACCGCGATGGGGTGGTATCGGTCACGGCGCTCTTCGAACAGTTCACGGGCCAGTTCGGCGTCCTGTCCGTTCTCCGCCAGCGCCTGGTAGACCGGCACGATCAGCTTCATGCGGCCGAATCTGGCCAGGTGCTCCTCCATCGCGGGATAGGCGGGCAGATAGCGGCGCTTCGCCACCTGGATGAACCAGGCACGCGTGATTTCCGCGTTACGCGAAGCGCTGAAGCCGAATTGTTCGTCCGCTGCCGCCAGCTTTTCCGCGGGAAGGGGTGCGGGCAACTCGTTGATGAAATTCACCGTGGTGTGCGGGCTCCAGCCTGAGATGTCCAGGTGGTCCAGGTCCACACGCCCTGCGCCGAACCCGCGCGCCGCCGCTGCGGCGGCCTGCAGGGTGCGGGACGTGGGCGGCCGGAAGTCCGCCGGCACGCCGGGCTGGTACAGCCACTCACCGGCCTGTTCACGGGTGTAGATGCCCGGGTAGCGGCTCAGCAGGTTCTCGTCCAGGTATTCCAGGAAGGTTTCCGTGGTGATCGACTGCCATGAAAACGCCTCGAAGTAGGCGGCGATGAACGGATCGAAACGCTCCCGTCCAAACTGATGCTCGAGGTGTTCCAGGAAAAACTGGCCCTTGGCGTAGTACATCGACTGTTGTGGCCCCTCGCCGTCACTCGGCAGTACCTTCGCCGCCAGAGGCTGAAAGCGTTCCGGAACGCTGTCGACATCGGCCAGCAGTCCATTCCAGTCGAGCACCCGTTCCTCGTCGGCGCGGGCCTTGCCGTAGAGCGCTTCCATCAGTCGCGCGGTCAGGTAGCTGGTGGTCCCCTCGTTCAGCCAGATATCCCGCCAGGTGGCGTTGGTCACCAGGTTGCCGGACCATGAATGGGCCAGCTCATGGGCGATCAGGGAGACCAGGCTGCGGTCCCCGGCCAGCACGCTGGGCGTGATGAACGAGAGGCGCGGGTTCTCCATGCCACCATAGGGAAACGCAGGCGGCAGAATCAAGAGGTCGTAGCGGCCCCAGTCATACGGCCCGTAGCGCTTCTCCGCCAGGTCCAGCATGTCCTGCGTGCCGGCGAACTCCCAGGCCGAGGCGTCCAGCAATTCGGGCTCTGCGTAGACGCCGGTGTCCTCGCCCGTGGCGGCGAACGCGAAGTTGCCCGCGGCAATGGCCAGCAGGTAGGAGGGAATCGGTTGCGGCATCTCGAAGCGGTACACCCCGTCGGCCGCCGCCTCGGGGTCGTTGTCGGCACTCATCAGGGCCCGCAGGCCCTCGGGCGTGCGGATCACGGCCTCGTAGGTGATGCGCACCGCCGGCGTGTCCTGCAACGGCACCCAGCTGCGCGCGTGGATGGCCTGCGACTGGGAGAACACCAGCGGATGCTCACCGCCTGCCGTCAGTGACGGCGGCAGCCACTGCAGCGCGCTGGCGCCGGGCGTCGAGTGGTAGGTCACTTCCACGTCAAAGGTGTCACCGGGCTCGAACCCGTCCGGCAGATCGATCTCCAGCGGCTGGCCCAACAGCTCGTGCGACTCGCCGAGGCGGTACGCGGACGCCTGCAACGCCTCACCGGCAGGTCCGACGCGCACGCCACCGATCACCAGGTCCCGCGTGTCGAGAACAACCCGCCGTGCCTCGGGGTGCAGGCGTTCCAGGCGCAGGGTGGCGGTCCCGCGAAGGGCCCTGGCGGGAAAGTCCACCGACAGGTCCAGCACCAGGTGCCGCGTCACGAAGGCGTCCGTGTTGGCGAACGAATAGTCATCGTGCGCGGGGTCGTAAGCCTTGTCGGGCGTCACGGCGGACTCGGCCGCGGGGACACCGAACACGAAAAGGGCAAAACTGGCCAGGGCGGCCCGGAGGGAAATCGGAAGGGTCATGGGAGTTGGATCAGATTGGTCAAGCGGCGCGTAGTATAGGCCAAGCGGCCCGCTGGCGCGTTAAAACTGCGTGGCCCGGCCGGCCCTCGGGTGTCGCGTCAGGCTGCGCCCCGGTCGAACGCCGCGCCTGGATACAGACCCAGCAGCCCGTCTTCGCCGGCGGCGCAGATTCCCCGCTCGGTGATCAGCCCAGTGACCAGGCGCGCCGGCGTGACGTCAAAGGCGATGTTGCGCGCGGCGGTGCCCTTCGGCACCAGCCGCACCTCACGCAGCACGCCGTCCTCGTCTTCACCGAGGATATGGGTGACCTCCCGCGGATCGCGTTCCTCGATGGGCACCTGGCGCACCCCGTCGTCCAGGTCCCAGTCGATGGTCGGGCCCGGCAGCGCGACATAGAACGGAACACCGTTGTCCTGTGCCGCCAGGGCCTTCAGGTACGTGCCTACCTTGTTGCAGACATCGCCGCTGCGCACCGTGCGATCGGTGCCGGTGATGACCAGGTCCACCTGGCCATGCTGCATCAGGTGTCCGCCGGCATTGTCGGTGATCACCTCGAAGGGCACACCGTGTGCCGCCAGTTCCCAGGCGGTCAGTGCCGCGCCCTGGTTGCGCGGCCGCGTCTCGTCCACCCACACGTGCACGTCCAGGCCGGCATCGAATGCCTTGTAGATGGGCGCCAGCGCGGTGCCCCAGTCCACGGTGGCCAGCCAGCCGGCATTGCAGTGGGTCAGGATGCGAAAGGGGCCGTCTCCGGCGCGTTCGCTGGCCAGGCGCCGAATCAGCGCCAGGCCATGCTCACCGATGGCCTCGTTGATCGCCACGTCCTCGTCGCAGAGCGCCGCTGCCAGCGCGAAAGCCTCCGCGGCGCGGGCGGATGCGGGGCGCGCCAGCACGCGCGGCGCCATGCGGTTCAACGCCCAGGCCAGGTTGGAGGCCGTTGGCCGGGTGGCGACCAGGCGTTCGCGGGCGCGCGCCACGGCGGCGTCCGACGGATCATCTCGCAACGCCAGCGCCAGCCCATAGGCGGCGGTGGCGCCGATCAACGGCGCGCCGCGTACTCGCATCACGGCGATGGCCTCCGCGGCATCATCCAGGGATGTCAGCGATCGCGTTTCGAAACGGTGCGGCAAGCGCGTCTGGTCAATGATCTCCACCGAGCCGGACGTTTCGTCGCGCCAGATCGTGCGCCAGGGCGCCCCGTCAATGTTCATGCCGTCACCTGCCGTGCTGCGGGTGACCATGATAACGCCCGGCGACACGAAACCGCTGTGATACCCTCCGCCGATGCAAGCGAACGCCACTTCCTTCACCGACCTTCGGCGGCTGCTGCGCTACGCCCGCGCGCACCACGGGCGGATCGCCCTGGCCACGGTCTTCTCCGTGCTCAACAAGCTGTTCGACATCATGCCGGAGATATTGATCGGCATGGCCATCGACGTGGTGGTCCGCCAGGAAGAAAGCTTCATGTCCGGGTTGGGACTGGAGCAGCCCTTCCACCAGATCCTTGCGCTGGGCGCCCTGACCATCGCGGTCTGGGCCTTCGAGTCGCTGTTCGAGTTTCTGCTGCTGGTGACCTGGCGCAATACGGCGCAAAGGCTGCAGCACGATCTGCGCCTGGATGCCTACGGTCACCTGCAGGACCTGGACATGGCCTGGTTCGAGGATGCCTCCACCGGCAACCTGGTGGCCATCCTCAATGACGACGTGAATCAGCTGGAGCGGTTCCTCGACGGCGGTGCCAATGCCCTGATCCAGGTGGTGGTTACGGTGGTATCCGTTGGCGCGGTGTTCTTCTTCCTCTCGCCCCCCATCGCCCTGATGGCTTTTACGCCGATACCCGTGATCCTGGTCGGCGCCTTCTGGTTCCAGCGGCGCGCGCAGCCGCTCTACGCGCACGTGCGCGAGCGTGTCGGGGCACTGGGCTCGCGGTTGTCGAACAACATTGCCGGCATTGCCACCATCAAGAGTTTTACCCGCGAGGCCCACGAGCTGCAACGTCTGAGGGACGACAGCGAGGCGTACGTGGAGGCCAACAGACGCGCGATCCGTATCAGCTCGGCCTTCATCCCGGTCATCCGCATGGCCATCATGGCGGGCTTCGTCGCCACGCTGGTGTACGGTGGCAAAGCGGTGATCGACGGTGAACTCAACGCCGGCGCCTACAGCGTGCTGGTGTTCCTGACCCAGCGCCTCCTGTGGCCACTGACGCGCATGGCAGAGACCATCGACCTGTTCGAGCGCGCAATGGCCTCCACCCGGCGCATCCTGAACCTGATCGAAACCCCGGTTCGGGTGCGGCCGGGAAAACGCGCGCTGGACGTCGATTCGGTACGGGGTGAAGTGCTCTTCCGCGACGTTTCCTTTGCTTACGGCGAGGGTCCGGACGTGCTCAGCGACATCGACCTGGTGGTGCCTTCCGGCGCCACGGTGGCCCTGGTCGGGCAGACCGGCTCCGGCAAGAGCACGCTGGTCAAATTGCTGCTGCGCTTTTATGAACCGCAATCCGGTGCGGTGTTGCTCGACGGCCAGGACCTGTCCGAACTGGTGGTGCAGGACCTGCGCGCCGCCATCGGTTTCGTCAGCCAGGACGTGTACCTGTTCCATGGCACGGTGCGGGAAAACATCGCCTACGGACGTCCCGGCGCCGACGAAGCGGCCATCGTCGAGGCGGCGCGCATGGCCGAAGCGGAAGACTTCATCCTGGACCTGCCCGAGGGCTGGGACACCATCGTGGGAGAGCGGGGCCAGAAACTGTCCGGCGGCCAGCGCCAGCGCCTGTCCATCGCCCGTGCGGTGCTCAAGGACCCGCCCATCGTGATCCTGGACGAGGCCACCTCGGCGGTCGACAACGAAACCGAAGCGGCCATCCAGCGCTCCATGAAGCGCATGGCCGAGGGCCGCACGGTGTTCGTGATCGCCCATCGCCTGTCCACCATCGTGGATGCGGACATCATCTGCGTGCTGGACCGGGGACGAATCCTGGAACAGGGTACGCACCAGGAACTGCTGGACCGCGATGGCGTCTACCGCGGACTGTGGCGCGTGCAGACCGGCGCCGGCTGAGCAGCGCCAGCCGAGTTTTGCGTGTCAGTCGTGCGCGTGGCCGCCGGGACCGTGGGCGTGGTCGTGCTCCGCTTCCTCGTCCGTGGCGTCACGCACGTCGATGATTTCGACGTCAAAGTTCAGGTTGGCGCCTGACAGCGGATGGTTGGCGTCCACGTCGACGTTGAAGCGCCCCACTTTCAGCACCGTGACCTGCGCCGGTCCCTGTGATGTCTGCAGGTTCAGGATCATCCCCGGCTTGAGCTGCGCCGGCTTCAGCCCCAGCTTTTTCAGGGTCAGGCGCTGCACATTGGCTTCACGGCGCTCGCCGTAGGCTTCTTCGGGCGGCACCGCCACCTGGAAAGTGTCGCCTGCCTCGCGACCGGCCAGGGCCTTTTCCAGGCCCGGGATGATGTTGTCAGCGCCGTGCAGGTAAACCATGGGCTCACCGCGTTCGCGCGAGGAATCCAGGGTCTCACCACCGTCGGACGTGAGCGTGTAGTGAAAGGAAACGACCTTCTTGTCTTCGATTTTCATGGTGGGGTTCCGTGTCGAATCCGCGCGGCGGCGGAGCAGCCCACCATTATACCGCCTGCTGCCAACCCACGGGACGCTGCAGGCGCCCTGCGCCGTGGGTTATGGTTCATTGTCCGTCCCCCGACTCAGGAGACATGATCATGCGCTTTACCGCCCTACTCGTTCTGCTCAGCAGCGTTCCCGCCGTCACGGTGGCGCAGGACAACGATCCGCTGGCGCCCCTGGATGCCCCGGTTTCGCCGGTGGCGGAAACGAATGTCACCGTCGAAATCCGGGAATGGCCCGTGCCGTGGGAAGCTACCCGTCCGCGTGATCCCGATGTGGCCCCCAACGGCACCATCTGGTTCGTCGGCCAGGCCGGTGACTACGTGGGCCATTTCGACCCGGACACGCAGGAGTTCCGGAAATTCGACCTGCCGCCGGGCACCGGCCCGCATAACGTGATCGTCGATCGCGACGCGGCGTTGTGGATCGCCGGCAACCGCCAGGCATACATCGGCAAGATGAACCCGAACAACGGCGAGCTGCGGCGCTACCCCATGCCGGACGATGCCGTGAAGGACCCGCACACCCTGGTGTTCACGGGGCAAGGCGAGATCTGGTTCTCCGCCCAGTGGGCGAACGTGGTCGGACGCCTGAATCAGCGCAGCGGCGAGATCGACCTGGTTGAAGTCCCCATCGACAAGTCGCGTCCCTACGGAGTGAAACTCGACAGCACCGGCCGTCCGTGGTTTGCCCTGCTGGGCGCCAACGCCCTGGCCACGGTCGACCCCGAGACGCTGGCGCTGGAAGTGATCCGCACCCCGCGCGAAGCCTCCCGCCTGCGCCGCATCGCGATCACCAGCGATGACCGGGTCTGGTACACCGACTACAGCGAAGGCTGGCTGGGCGTCTACGACCCCGCCACGGGCGAATTCGAGGAATACCTCAACCCCAGCGAACAATCCGGCCCCTACGCCCTGGCCGTGGACAGCCAGGACCGGCTCTGGTTCGTGGAAACCTTCCCGCAGCAGAACAACTTCGTCGGGTTCGATCCAGCCAGCGGCGAGTTTTTCAGCCAGACGCCCGTACCCAGCGGCGCCGGCGCCGTGCGGCACATGGTGTTCGACCCGCAGACCAACTCCATCTGGTTCGGGACGGACACCAACAACCTGGGGCAGGCGGTATTGCCGTGATGTGGGATGGGGGGTTGGCTTGTGTTGGGGGTGACGGCTTCGTTGGTCGGTGTCGGCTGAAGCACCCCTGCATCGAGACCCCCCACCCCCAGACATTTTGTTGGGGTACTTTCTTGTCACCCTTACGGGCCTTGTGGGCTGGGAGGTGCGTTTAGCCACATGGTGCCTCGCCATGGGGCTTGCGTGGCTCGGTCCCTTCGAGTCGAACGGGCCGGCGTGCAGACGGGTAAACCGGTGAAGACGGCTTTTATCGTTGGGGCCAGCATGTTCCTGGCCCCGGTTTATCCGCTGGGCAGCCCGGCGCACTGTGCCGGACCCCGCAATCGAAGGGAGCCACGAGAAGCGCCTGGCAAACTGGGCAACGGTGCACCCCTGCAGACCGCTTTTCCTTACGGCCCGGGAGTTCGTTTTCTGCAAGCGGATAACAGGTAAGACTCGGTGCCCCAGAAGAACCCCACCCAAAGAAAGTGATGACCGGGTCGGGTGCTCCTGACCGAGGGAACGGGTGGGTCCCCCTTGGGGCGGGCCATTAAGGAGTGAGCCGAGCGACCGGAGCGACTGGGGAAAGCCGCCTTCAGCGGCTTTAGGCGAGCCTCGTGATCAATCCCGAGCCAAGGAGCGCATGCAAGCGAGCCGTACCCACCAAGCGGAGAGCAGCGAGGGAAGCCGAAGGCCGAACGACAGGCCCGCCCCAAGGGGGAGCCACCCGTTCCCGGCCAACAACAGCACCCAACCCGACCAGGTCAATCACCGTTCGCCCCGACAGGCCCGCCCCAAGGGGGAGCCGCCCGTTCCCGACCAACAACAGCACCAAACCCGACCCGGTCAATCACGGCCGATCCTCAGGCAGGCACAGCCTCCGCCACCAGCTGGGCCACGCGCTTGCGCTGCAGGTGCAGCGCCCGCTCGAGGTCCCGGTAACTGGCGTCCAGCCTGTCGGCGAGTTTCTGCTTGCCCTGCTGGACTTTCTCCATCTGCAGCGCCTGCCACTCCTTGATGGTGCCCAGGTACTGGGCGTACTCGGTTTCCAGCGTGTCCAGCAGTTCCTTCCAGCGCGGGTTGGCCGGATCGGTTTCCAGGCGCTCGCGCGCCCGCTTGAAGTCCATGTGCAGGCGCGCTCGCAGGATCTTGAACTGCGGCGTGCGGCGCAGGTCGGTGGCCATGCCCATGCCCGCGGCCATGCCGATAAACCACTTGTTCAGATCGATGGCGAACCAACGCACGCCGTTGCGGTAGTCGTTCTGAAACAGGTGATGGAAGTTATGGTAGCCCTCGCCATAAGTGAAAATGGACAGGAACCAGTTGTCCCGGGCGCTGTTCTCGTCGGTATAGGGCTGCTTCCCCCACATGTGCGCCAGGGAGTTGATGAAAAACGTGAAGTGGTGGTTCAGCACCAGGCGGAACACGCCGGCCAGCAGGAACACGCCGATGGGGTCGCCGACCAGGAAACCCAGTCCCAGCGGGAGCAGGATGTTGGTGGCCAGCACCAGTTCCAGGTAGTGCTTGTGCTGCCACATCACCACCGGATTCTTTTTCAGGTCGGGCACGATGGAATAGTCCACCTCGCCGCTCTTGTAGTCCTTCAGCATCCAGCCGATGTGCGCGAACCAGAATCCGCGTCCGATGGAGTACGGGTCCCTCTCATCGTCATCCACGTCGCGATGGTGCACCCGGTGACGGGCCGACCAGATCAGGATGGAGTTCTGCAACGACATGCCGCCGACGATGGCCAGGAACCACTGCAGGGCGGGACTGGCCACGTAGGTGCGGTGCGACCAGAGGCGGTGGTAGCCACTGCCAATGCCGATACCGGTGAGCAACATGAAGATGCCGAAGAAGGCCCAGGCCCAGCCGGAAAATCCGACCGTGAAACCATACCAGGGCACCAGGGTCACGCCCAGGATGAAGGTCAGGCCCAGGGTCAGGGTCACCGGCCAGTTGCGCACGCCTTCTTCCTGGAAGGTCTTGGGTTCAAGGTGGGTCATGATGTGGGTGTTTCTCGTGATTTTGAGGCCATTTTACTGCATCGGCCTTGCAGGGACGTTAAATATTTGCCGCTAAATGCAGGCGTTAGCGCCGGAATTCAAGAAGCCACGCGCCTAGCTGCGCATCCCCTTGCCGGTGTTGAGCAGGTACATGCAGGTGGCGAACAGCAGCACCCCGAACACGCCGATGATGGCGTAGGCGGTACCCAGGCTCACGTCGGACACGCCCAGCATGCCGTATCGGAAGCCGTTGACCATGTACAGGATGGGGTTGAAGGCCGACACCTTCTGCCAGAATTCGGGCAGCAGGGAAATGGAGTAGAACACGCCGCCCAGGTAGGTCAGCGGTGTGAGCACGAAGGTCGGGATGATGGCGATGTCGTCGAATTTCTCGGCGAAAATCGCGTTCACCATTCCGGCCATGGCGAACACCACGGCGGTGAGCACCAGGACCGAGAGGGTGACCCAGGGATGCTGCACTTTCAGCTCCGTGAAGAACAACGAGACCAGGATGACCACCGCGCCCACCAGCAGGCCGCGTACCAGGGCACCGGTGACGTAGCCGGCGAGGATCACCCAGTTGGGCAGCGGGGAAATCAGCAACTCCTCGATGTGGTGCCCGAACTTCGCACCAAAAAACGACGACACCATGTTGCCGTAGGAGTTGGTGATGACCGACATCATCACCAGGCCGGGTACGATGAACTGCATGTAGTCGAAGCCGCCCATTTCACCGATGCGGCTGCCGATCAGGTTGCCGAAGATGATGAAATAAAGGCTCATGGTGATGGCCGGCGGCACCACGGTCTGGCCCCAGATGCGCAGGATGCGCACGATCTCCTTGCGCACGATGGTCTTGTAGCCGATCCAGTTGAGCGACGCGTTCATGCCGCCTCCCCCTTGTCCACCAGGCGAATGAACAGTTCCTCGAGACGATTGGCCTTGTTGCGCATGGAAATCACGTGAATCCCCAGTCGGTCCAGTTCGGCGAACAGGGCATTCAGCGACTTGGACTTCGACAGGCTCACCTCCAGGGTGTTCTCGTCGCGCAGTGAGATCTCCATGTCGTCGCAGACCGGCGCCCGGGTCAGCGGCTCGCGCAGGTCGAGGATGAACGTCTCCACGTCCAGCTGCGCCAGCAGTTCCTTCATGCCGGTGTTTTCGCGAATCCTGCCGTGATCGATGATGGCGATGTTGCGGCACAGTTCCTCGGCTTCTTCGAGGTAGTGCGTGGTCAGGATCACCGTGGTGCCCGCCTGGTTGATGCGCCGTATCAGCTCCCACATGGAACGGCGAATCTCGATGTCCACGCCGGCGGTGGGTTCGTCCAGGATCAGCAGGCGGGGTTCATTGACCATGGCCCGTGCGATCATCAGGCGCCGCTTCATGCCGCCCGACAGCATGCGCGAGGGCTTGTCGTGCTTGTCCCACAACTGCAGTTCCTTCAGGTAGCGCTCCGCGCGCTCCAGCGCTTCGCGGCGCGGGATGCCGTAATAGCCGGCCTGGTTGACCACGATGTCCAGCGGTTTTTCGAACTGATTGAAATTGATCTCCTGCGGGACCAGGCCGATATAGGACATGGCGCGCGAGCGGTCGCTCATCACGCTGGCCCCGAACACCTTCGCGTCGCCGCCGCTGGCATTGACCAGCGAGGACACGATGCCGATCAGCGTCGACTTGCCGGCGCCGTTGGGCCCCAGCAGGGCGAAGAAATCGCCTTCTTCCACGCTCAGCGACACGCCCTTGAGGGCGTCCACGCCGTTGGCGTAGGTCTTGCGCAGGTCCTGTACGTCGAGTGCCAGCATGGTTCCAGGGTTCAGAATGCGGCCCGGTTCGGGGCCGGGTTTGGGAGAGGGCGCGGCAAGCGGGCTATTATACGGCCCCGTGACGCCACGGCCAGCCAATGACCAACCGCCTATGGACGCAGGTACGCCACGCCTCTAACCTTTGGGTCCTGACGATGATTTCCCTTGCACGACCACTCCCGGGAGGGCGCACCGCTGCCCTGCTTCTGACCCTGCTGCTGATCAGCACGCGGGCGCTCGCCCTGCCCGAGGACAACACGATCGACTTCGACAACTGCACGCTGTCCATGCCCGGCTCTCCGGTCACCGCGGCAGCGCGGTGCGGGCATCTCGAGGTGCCGGAGAACCCGGATGACCCCGACGGCCGCCAGGTCCGGATACACGTGGCCGTGGGGGAGGCCGGGTCACAGACGCCGGCCGAAGATCCCGTGTTCTTTTTCGCCGGCGGGCCGGGCCAGGCCGCCAGCGAAACCTGGGTGATGATACGCAGCGCCATGCGCCGCCTGCGCAAGAACCGCGATATCGTGATGGTCGATCAGCGCGGCACCGGCGGTTCCAATCGGCTGCAGTGCCCCAGCGAGGAGGTCATGGACCTCAACGCCGCCATCGACTACGACGAGATCACGCGCGAGGCGGAGCGTTGCCTGCAGCAACTGGACGGTGATCCCCGCTACTACACCACGACCATCGCCATGGGCGACATCGACCGCGTGCGGCAGGCCATGGGTTACGACAAGATCAACCTGGTCGGTGTGTCCTACGGTACACGGGCCGCCCAGGTTTACCTGCGGCAGTATCCGGACACCGTGCGCAGCGTGGTGCTCGACAGCGTGGTGCCCATGCAACTGGCCCTGGGCCAGGAGCACGCCCCCATGCTGGACGCCGCGGTGGCGCGGGTGCTGGCCGACTGCGCCGGGCAGGACGGCTGCAACCGCCTGTTCCCCAACCAGGCCGACGAACTGAACGCCCTGTTCGCCGAGCTGCGCCAGGCGCCACGCCAGGTCACCCTGCCCCACCCGGTCACCGGCGAACCCGAAACCCTGCGCCTGACCGCCGAGACACTGGCCGTGGCGGTGCGCTTTCTCAGTTACACCTCCGAGAGCCAGGCGTTGCTGCCGCTGCTGGTGAACGAGGCCCTGGAAACCGGCGACCTGCGCCGGCTCGCCAGCCAGGCCATGCTGGTCATGGGCGGCCTCACCGAGGCCATCGCCCGCGGCATGGAATTGTCGGTGATGTGCAGCGAGGATTACCCCTTCCTCAACCTGGGCGCCGACCAGTCCGATACGCTGCTGGGCGACATCATGCTCAGAGGCATCGAGGCCCAGTGCCGCGTGTGGCCGAAAGGCGCGGTGCCGGACGATTTCCACGAGCCGGTGCGCGCCGATGTGCCCGTCCTGCTGCTGTCCGGCGAGCGCGACCCGGTGACACCGCCGCACTACGCTGAACTCGTCGCCGAAACGTTTCCTTTCAGCCTGCACCTGGTGGCCCGCGGGCAGGCCCACTCGGTGATGCGTCACCGCTGCGTGCAGGAAGTGGCCACCCACTTCATCCAGGCCGGCACGCTGGCGCAACTGGACACCGAGTGCGTCGATACCATCGAGCCGGCGCCCTTCTTTACCAGCCTGCTGGGACCCGAGCCGTGATCGAGGTCAGTCACCTGAGCAAGTCATTCGGCGACGTCAAGGCCGTACGCGACATTTCATTCCAGATGCGCGACGGTGAAATCACCGGCCTGCTGGGCCCAAACGGGGCCGGCAAGACCACCACCCTGCGTATGCTCTATTCGCTGCTGCCGCCGGACCAGGGCACCATTCGCATTGACGGCATGGACCCGGTCACCGACGCCCTGGAAATCAAGCGCACCCTGGGCGTGGTGCCGGACAGCCGCGGCCTCTACAAGCGCCTGACCGCGCGCGAGAACATCGCCTACTACGGCGAGTTGCACGGCATGGGCAAGGCGCGGATCCAGGAACGCATCGAATCGCTGGCCACAACCCTGAACATGCAGGACTTCATCGACCGCCGCACTGACGGCTTCTCGCAGGGCCAGCAGGTGAAGGTGGCCATCGCGCGCGCCATGGTGCACGGGCCACAAACGGTGATGCTGGACGAGCCGTCCAACGGCCTGGACGTGATGACGACGCGCGCGCTGCGCCGGTTCATTCTCGACCTGAAGGGCGCGGGGCACTCGGTGGTGCTGTCCACGCACATCATGCAGGAGGTCGCCGCGCTGTGTGACCGCATCATCATCATCGCCAAGGGGCGCATCGCCGCCGACGGGACCCAGGCGGAACTGCTCGAGCGCAGCGGCGAGCAGAACATCGAGGAAGCCTTCGTCAAGCTGATCGGTTCCGACGAGGGCCTGCTGGCATGAAGGGGCTGTGGACCGTGTTTCGCAAGGAGGTGGTGGAAAACCTCCGTGACCGCCGCGCCGCCTTCAACTCGCTGCTGCTGGGCCCGATCCTGTTTCCCTTCCTGATCATCGGCATGAGCTACCTGAGCATCTCGAAACAGGAAGAGCGGGCCGAGGAAACCCTCGAACTGCCGGTGGTGGGCGCCGAACACGCGCCCAATCTGCTGGGCTTTCTCGAACAGCAGGGCGTGGTGATCCTGGACGCGCCGGAGGACCCTGAGCAGGTAGTACGCGACCAGGCCTCGCCGCTGGTCTTGCGTATTCCGCCCGAGTTTCCCGAACAGTGGCGCGCCGGCGAACCGGCCCTGGTGGAAGTGATCGCCGACCCGTCGCGTCGCGAGTCCAACATTCCCATGACCCGCGTGAAATCCATGCTGGCCGGCTACGGACAGCAGATCGGCGCGCAGCGACTGCAACTGCGTGGTGTTTCGCCCAGCCTGGCGTCGCCGCTGGTGCCAAAGGACGTGGACCTGTCCACCCCGCAAAGCCGCGGCGCCCTGGCACTGATTTTCCTGCCCTATTTCCTGATGATCACGGCGTTCACCGGGGGGATGCACCTGGCGATCGATTCGACCGCGGGCGAAAAAGAACGGAAATCGCTGGAGCCGCTGCTGCTGAACCCGGCGCCGCGCTGGCAGATCATGACCGGCAAAATGGTGGCCACGGCGGCCTTCGCCCTGGCCTCGCTGATGCTGACCTTGCTGTCGTTCCGCCTGGCCCTGCCCTACATGCCCACCGGCGCGCTGGGTTTCGAACTGGAGCTGGGCCTGGGCATGATCGGCAAACTGCTGCTGGTGGTGGGCCCGGTGGCCATCCTTGCCGCGGCCTTGCTGACCCTGCTGGCGACCTTCGCCAAGGGCTTCCGCGAGGCGCAGTCCTACATGGGCCTGGTGATCTTCATCCCCATGATTCCCAGCCTGATTTTCATGTCCAATCCGGTGAAGCCCGAGGCGTGGATGATGGCCATTCCCATGTTTTCGCAGAACCTGCTGATCGCCGAGTTCATGCGCGGTGAGCTGGTGCCCACCGCCTGGCTGCTGATCGCATCCGGCGGAACCCTGGTGCTGGGCCTGCTGATGGCCGCCTTCGCCGCCACCCTGTTCAATCGCCCGAAGGTGATTTTCGGGGGCGGTTGAAGCCGCTAGTCCGACGCCGCCCCGCGCGCCGCCGTGACGATTTCGCGCACGTCCGCGAGCAGTTCGGGCGCATCGAAGACCACGCCGTCCCGGATGGTGTAGCGTACGCCGCCCACGCGCACCGGTTCATTGTCGGCATTGAGCCGGAAGTGCCCGGTGCCGTACAGCACCTTGAAGTTGCGCAGCGGGTTTTCGCCCACCACCACCAGGTCGGCCAGTTTGCCCACGCGGATGGAACCGATCTCTTCGCTCATGCCCAGCGCCTGGGCACCCAGGAACGTGGCGGACCGCAGCACCTCGAGCGGGTGAAATCCCGCCTCCTGCAACAGCTCCATCTCGCGAATGTAGCCGAACCCGTACACCTTCCAGATGTAGCCCGAATCCGAGCCCAGGGTCACGCGCCCGCCGTGGTCCTTGTAGTCGTCCAGGAAGGTCATCCATCGTTGGAAATTGCGCTTCCAGGCGATTTCGTCCGCGGTGGTCCAGTCGAACCAGTATGACCCGTGGGCGTCGAAGGAAGGCTGGAAAAAAGCCCACAGGTTCGGATGCGTGTAGTCCTGGTGCCAGTCGGCCTTCATCTCCCGCATCAGGTCCCGGCTGGCCTCGTAGATGGTCAGCGTCGGGTCCAGCGTGAAATCCAGGGCGATCAGCTCGTCGCGCACTGCGTTCCAGGTGTCGGAACCGGGAGCGGCGGCCTGCAGCCACAGGCGCCCGGCCTCGCCGAACCGGTGCTGCTCGTTGGCGTAGTTGTAGTCCAGCGGGTAGTCCTGCACCACCTGCTTTTCGAACATCGCTTCCGGCAAGCCGTACCAGTGCTCCATGGTGGTCATGCCGTGGCGCGCCGAATCGAGCACGTTCCAGTTCACCACGTCCAGTTGCGCGTGGTGCATGGCCGAGCCCAGGCCCTGCTTCTCCGCTTCGTCCAGCGCGGCAATCATGATCTCGCGTGGCGCACCGAAGAACTTGACGCCGGCCGCGCCACGTCGCGCCATCTCGCGCACCCACTGGCGCGCATCGTCCGGATCGGTGAACGGCCCGTCGTTGCCCTGGCCGAAGAACACGTAGGGCACGATGCGTGGCGCCGCGATCTCGTTGGCGGCACTGCGTTCGCGGTGCTGCAGCACCCAGTCCAGGCCGTTGCCACTGCCCGGCTCGCGAACCGTGGTGATACCGTGCGCCAGCCAGAGCTTGGCCACGTACTCCGCCGGCACACCCTGTTCGTCACCCCCGAAATGGCCATGCATGTCCACGAATCCGGGCAACACCCAGTGCCCGGCCAGTTCCAGCACGCGGTCGCCTTCGCGCACTTCGATGCGCCGATCCCCGGCAATGGGTCGCAGTATTCCCAGGTTGCGAATCTCGGCAATGCGGTTGCCTTCGACCAGGATGTCCACCGGTCCGATCGGCGGCGCGCCTTCGCCGTTGACCATCATGACTTCGCGCAGCACCAGGCGCTGAAACGGGCCTTCGCCTCGCTGACGGTCCGGCGCCGGGGCGGGGGCGGCGAACACCTGGACGGCAAGCAACAGGGCGGACAGGCACATCAGGGGTTTCATGGCAGTCACGGTGAATCATTGGCTGGGGCGGCGTGTGAAGTATAGCGACACCATGACGCCCGCGATGCCTTGAACGCACCCTGGCTGGCGGTCACAATCGGAGCATGGACCTGTTTCGCGTGTTCCAGATCGAAGCCGCTCACTTTTTGCCCAATGTGCCCGAAGGGCACAAGTGCCGGCGGATGCACGGCCATTCCTTTCGCATCGAGGTGCACGTCACCGGGGAGATCGGCGAGACCACGGGTTGGGTCATGGACTTCGCCGACCTCAAGCGCGCCTTCCAA
Organism: Gammaproteobacteria bacterium; assembly: GCA_030431095.1. Lineage (GTDB taxonomy): Bacteria > Pseudomonadota > Gammaproteobacteria > Xanthomonadales > SZUA-36 > Marinihelvus. The sequence goes on from JAUIJU010000026.1 coordinate 17,767, forward strand.
CCGCTGTTCGACCAACTCGACCACCGGCTGCTGAATGACATAGAGGGCCTGGAAAATCCCACTTCCGAGCACCTGGCGCGCTGGATCTGGCAGCGGCTGGCGCCCGCAGTGCCGGGTTTGAGCCAGGTCGTCGTGCAGGAAACCTGCAACGCCGGCTGTATCTACCGCGGCCCCTGAGCTGCCCACACACGAGGTTCGAGACCCGATCAGACCATCGAGCCGGTGAATTCCCGAAAAATTCCCGGTGTGGCGTAAAAACCACACAATCGCTCGACCCGGACCCGCCGGCCACCCACCTGTCACCGGCCAGGGCCCTCAAAGCCCACCAAAACACCACGTTGCGCCCCGTGTGGCCCCGCATCGACACACGACCTGGAATTCGCCCTTCCGGGAAGGCTGTTGCAACCATGCAACAGCCCCTGGAAACAGGCCGCTAACTTACCTTAAATGCTTGTCACCACTACCAATTCTGCTAGCATGAGGCTTCCGTCAACGCGCATTCAGAAGGCAGGATACTGCCCGGCTATGAAAACCCTGGCCCGCATCATCGTGATCGGTTCATTCGTGCTGTCCGCCGGCAGCGCCCTGGGCGCGCCCGTGGGATACAGCGTGAATGCCGACCAGCCGGGCGGCGACCAGCTGTATGCGATCGACCTCGCCAATGGCAGCAGCACTGCGCGGGGTCCGGTCCGCTCGGCCACGACCACCTTCACCGACATCGAGGGCATGGCCATGGATCCCAACGGGGACCTGTGGGCCATCGACGAAGTCAGCCTGAGCCTGTTCCCGGTGAGCAAGGGCAACGCCACGGTGGACCTCAACGAAGTGGAGCCCGTCATCGGCCTCGGCGCCCTGTCCGGGAATGACTTCGGCATGACCTTCACCTGTTCGGGCGAACTGTTCGTCACCTCGGTGGCCGACGGTGCGCTGTACCGGCTTTCGCTGGACGGGGCGGCCTCCCTGGTCGGCAGCGTCGGCGCCAATATCAGCGCACTGGCGGCCTACGGCAACCCGACGCGGCTGTTCGGCCTCAGCAACGGCCTGCTGGACGAGAACGGCAACCAGGATACGCGTAGCCTGTACGAAATCGATCCGGCCACCGGCGCCACGACCCTGATCGGCGCCCTGGGACCGGCGGCCAGCGACTATTTCCAGGCAGGGCTGTCGTTCGACGACACCGGCGTTCTGTGGGCCATCACGGACCGACGCACGCAACAGCAGGAATTGCCCAGCGAAATTCTGCAGCTGGACCTGGTGACCGGCACAGCGACGCTGGTCGCCACCACCGCCGAGTCCGGCTTCGAGAGCCTCGCGGTAGCGCCGCCGGCCGGCTGCCAGCCGACTCAGCCGCCGACACCGCCGGCCCAGCCCAGCTACGCGACACCGTACCCGCACATTCCCACGCTGGACTCCGCCGGGCGATTCGCCGCCGTGCTGGTGTTGCTGTTGGCCGGCCTCGCGGTCCTCCGCCAGCGCCCCTGAACACCCTCGCCCCGCCGACTTCCGGCACTGGCGGTTCCCGCCCCCGGCACCACTTGGGCTAAAATTCACCCATTACACATCGGAGTTCGACCATGGTTGGAGGAATCAGCGGCTGGCAGCTTCTCATCCTGCTGCTCATCGTGGTGCTGGTGTTCGGCACCAAGCGACTGCGCAATATCGGGAGTGATCTCGGCGGCGCGGTGAAGGGTTTCAAGAAAGGGATGGAAAGCGAGGAGGACGCATCCGATCCCGAACGCCTCGCCGCCGACCCGGAACCTGAATCCAGCACATCCACCCGGGAGGAAGCCCCGGAGACCCGCAAGCCGGGCTCCGAGGTCTGACCACGGCAGTCCACCATGTTCGACGTCGGCTTCGCCGAAATCTTCCTGCTGTCCATCCTGGGACTACTGGTGCTGGGTCCGGAACGCCTGCCGGCGGTCGCGCGCACGCTGGGCGGCTTCGTACGCAAGGCGCGAATGAGCTACGCCAACCTCAAGCGCACCGTTGAAGCGGAACTCGCCGCCGCCGAGGCCAGGAAGCCTCTGGACGAGGCAAGACAGGAACTTGAATCGGTGCGCCAACAGGTGCGCGAACTCAGCGACAGCCTGGACCGGAAGATCGATTCTTCGCAGGACGGCGGCGAGCCGGAATCGGCGCCCGCGCCGACCATCGAGCCACCGGCTGAATCGCCGGCGGGCGACTCCGCCGCGCCCGGCGAACCGAAGCCCGCCCCATGAGCGATCACCCGGAGACCGACCGGGAGCAGACCTTCCTGGAACATCTTGTCGAGTTGCGCGGTCGCCTGCTCAAGGCCTGCCTGGCCGTGGCCGTGGTGCTGGTGGTGCTGCTGCCATTCTCGCGCAAGCTGTACCAGTACCTGGCAGGGCCATTGCTGGCGCAGATGCCCGAAGGCAGCCACATGATCGCCATCGACGTGGCATCACCGTTCCTGGCCCCGTTCAAGATGACGCTGCTGCTCGCGCTGGTGATCGCCATCCCGGTCGTGATGTACCAGCTGTGGGCTTTCGTGGCGCCGGCCCTGTTCCGACACGAAAAACGCCTGGCGAAACCCCTGCTGGTCTCCTCGGTATTGCTGTTTTACCTGGGCTGCGCCTTCGCCTTTTTCGTGGTGTTCCCACTGGTGTTCGGTTTCATGAACCGCATCGCGCCGGAAGGCGTGGCGGTGATGACGGACATCACCCGGTACCTGGACTTCGTGATTGCCCTGTTCCTGGCCTTCGGCATCGCCTTCGAGGTGCCCATCGCCACCATCATCCTGGTGGCGACCGGTATCACCACCACGGCCCAACTGGGCAAGGCGCGGCCCTACGTGGTGGTGGCGGCGTTTGCCATCGGCATGCTGCTGACCCCGCCCGACATCATCTCCCAGACCCTGCTGGCGATCCCGATGTGGATTCTCTACGAAATCGGCATCGTCATGTGCCGCATCCTGTTGCCGCACAAGGCAACCGAAGAACCGGCCGATCAGGCCACCAGCTGATCGTCCGGCTCACCGCCATCGCCCGGAGGCGCGGGCGGCGACGCTGATCCCGACATGAAGACCTCGCGGAAGGCCACGTACTGGGCAGCGAAGGCCAGCACCTGGTAGACAACCACCACGGCCATCAACAGCAGGGTCACCAGGAAGGACGGCGCGACGGAAGTCAGCTGCGCCGCCATCAGGGTGCCGGCCAGGATGCCGACCGGCAGCCCGATCGCCGCCAATGCAAGCCCCAGCGCGGTGAGCGCGCGCCATTGGCGGAACAGCATCACGATGCCCGTGACCAGCGCGTCGCCCAGTGAGCGGTCCTGGAACCAGATCAGGGGGACGGCGAAGAAGCTCAGGCAGGCGCCCAACAGCAAGCCGAGGACCATACCGAACAACATGCGCTGGATCAGCGCCGGGTCCAGTGACAGCACCGCGGACTGGTCTCCAGCCTGGATGCGGGTCACGGTCTCGGGATCCAGCTGGGCCACGCTGCCGGCCACCAGCAAAACCAGCACCAGGCCGGTAACGGCGATGGTCAGCCCACCCAGCAGAAACAACGACAGCAGGCGGGCACCGCCGCCGAACCCTGCGAACAGGACCAGGGCCGGTGGGCGCTCACCGAGGGCGGCCAGGTGACAGCCTTGCAGCATACCGGCCGTCAGCGTCGGGATCGCCAGCACGAACAACAGGCCGAGGATGCCAACCTGGGAAGCACCGCCCAGCAGCTGAAACAACAAGCCGAGCAACAGCAACCGGGCGGCATTGGCGCGCAATAGCGAGACCGCGGCGCCCAGCCAGGCAAATCCGGCTGAAAACGGCCTCGGCGTGCGTGGATCCCCGGGATCATCCATGGCTGTTCAGCCCCTGCCGGTCGCCCCGGCCGGGGGTAATGTGAAGGACTCGGACATTGAATTCGGCCACCGGGGGCGGCATGTGGTAACAAGGCGCCCATTGTAGACCAAGCCCGCGCCGCGCCCGGGCCATAACAGGAACCCGCTCCCCATGAATCGATTGCCCGCCAATGGCGTCACCAATCCACCTGTTTCGCTGGGCATCATCGGCGCCTGCGCCATCATCTACGTGTTCATAAACATGATGGGCAACCCTCGGCTTCTCGAAGCCGTATTCGCCTCGCTGGCCCTGTGGCCGCTGGAGAGCGGTCGATTCCTGCCCTGGCAGCTGGTCAGTTACGGATTCCTGCACGGCGGTTTCAGTCACGTATTTTTCAACATGTTCGCCGTCTGGATGTTCGGCCTGCAAATCGAGCAGGCCTGGGGCAGCCGGAGATTCGTACTGTACTACGGCGTTTGCCTGCTGGGCGCGGCCCTCACCCAGCTTGCGGTACAACAGGTTACCGGTGAATACTGGCCCACCATCGGCGCCTCCGGCGCAGTCTTTGGTCTGCTGCTGGCTTACGGCGTGATGTATCCCGAAAACCGCGTCATGCTGTTGTTCCTGCCTGTACCGATCAAGGCCAAGTGGTTCGTACTGATCTACGCCGGCATCGAGCTGCTGCTGGGCGTGACCAACGCCATGCCGTCGGTGGCGCACTTCGCGCACCTCGGGGGGCTGATTGGCGGCGGCGCGCTGTTGTGGCGGTGGGGGTGGCGGCCGGGGATGACCTGGCGGCGCTGAGTGTCTGGGCGAGGGGGCGTGGCCGGGTTGTGAGCGGCGGTCGCGTTGGACGGGGTCGGCTGGACGGTCCTGTTGACCGGGGTCGGGCGGACGTTTCTGTTGACCGGGATCGGCTGGCGCACCCCGTTGCGGGATCGGGACGTTGGCCTTCGGCTTCCCTCGCTCACGGGCGACGGCATTCCGGCTTCGCTTCTTTCGCTTCGCGAAAACCGCAAAGCCTCCATTGCCTGCCCTTCCGCTTGGTGGGTACGGCTCGCTTGCATGCGCTCCCGGGCTCGTGCTTCATCACGAGGCTCGCCTCAGGCCGCTGAAGGCGGCCTGCCCCAGTCGCTCCGGTCGCTCGGCAACGACCCTTAAAAGATCCCGCAACGGGATGCTCCAGCCGCCCCCTGCATCGAGACCCTCCACCCCCACACATTTTGTTGGGGTGCTTTCTTGTCACCCTTCCGGGCCTTGTCGGCTGGGAAGTGCGTTTAGCCACAGGGTGCCTCGCCACGTGGCCTCCGTGGTTCGGCCCCTTCGAGTCGAACGGGCCGGCGTGCAGGCGGGTAAACCGGTGAAGACGGCTTTTGTCGTTGAGGCCAGCATGTTCCTGGCTCCGGCTCATCCGCTGGGCAGCCTGGCGCACTGCGCCGGACCCCGCAATCGAAGGGAGCCAAGAGAAGCTGCCGGCATTCTCGGCAACAGTTTACCCCTGCAGACCGCTTTTCCTTACGGCCCGGGAATAACTTATGTGCAAGCGGGTGCCGGATAAGACGCGGTGCCCCAAAAGAACCCCACCCAAAGAAAGTGATGACCGGGTCGAGTGCTCCGATGCAAGGGAACGGGTGGTTCCCCCTTGGGGCGGGCCATTAAGGAGTGAGCCGAGCGACCGGAGCGACTTGGGCAGGCCGCCTTCAGCGGCCTGAGGCGAGCGCCATGATCTGACACGAGCCTGAAAAGCATACCGTGCGAGCCGTTCCAACCAAGCGCAGGGCAGCGAGGGAAGCCGAAGGCCGAACGACAGGCCCGCCCCAAGGGGGAACCACCCGTTCCCGACCAACACAGCAACCCAACCCGACCCGGTCAATCACTCTTCGCCCCGACAGGCCCGCCCCAAGGGGGAACCACCCGTTCCCGGCTAACAACAGCACCAAACCCGACCAAGTCAATCACGCAAGAAACCTGATATCGCCAGCCCCATCAACAAGGCGCTTCCCCTTGTCACGACCCCGACGCCGGATAGAATGACCGTCGGCTCACACGACGAACGACAGGAGAACCCCATGCAGCACATCGTGCATCCGGTCATCGAGGCCGCAAGAGACCGGGCCCTGGTCACGGCGGAGGATTACGAGGCCCTGTATCGGGAGTCGGTGGAAGACAACGAGGGGTTCTGGTCACGGGTGGCGCAGCGTTTGGACTGGATTCGCCCCTTCAGCACCGTGAAAGACGTTTCCTGGGATCGCGACGACCTGCACGTGCGCTGGTTCGAGGACGGCACGCTCAATGCCTGCTGGAACTGCGTGGATCGCCACCTGGAGACGCGGGGCGAGCAGACGGCGATCCTGTGGGAGGGGGACGACCCTTCCCGCGACCTGGCCATCTCCTATCGCGAGCTGCATACACGCGTGTGCCGCATGGCCAATGCGCTCAAGTCCCTGGGGGTGGAAAAGGGCGACCGCGTGACGCTCTACATGCCCATGATTCCCGAAGCGGCGGTCGCAATGCTGGCCTGCGCGCGCATCGGCGCGGTTCACTCGGTCGTCTTCGGCGGCTTCTCGCCCGACGCCCTGGCCGGGCGCATCCTGGACTGCGCTTCGAGCGTGGTCATTACCGCGGACGAGGGCGTACGCGGCGGTCGCAAGGTCCCGCTGAAAGCCAACGTGGACGCCGCGGCTGAGCGGGACGGCGTGGCTGACGTTCTGCGGCATGTGTTGGTGGTACGCAACACCGGCGAAGCCATCGACATGGTCGACGGCCGCGACGTCTGGGCGCACGAGGCCGAGGCCGGGGTCGATACCGACTGTCCCTGCGAGGAGATGTCGGCCGAGGACCCGCTGTTCATCCTCTACACATCGGGCTCCACGGGTAAACCCAAGGGCGTTTTGCACACCACCGGCGGCTACCTCGTGTACGCCGCGTACACGCACGAGATCGTCTTCGACTACCAGGACGGGGACGTGTACTGGTGCACCGCCGACGTCGGCTGGGTCACCGGCCACAGTTATATCGTCTACGGTCCGCTGGCCAACGGAGCCATCACGCTGATGTTCGAGGGGGTGCCCAACTACCCCGACTTCAGCCGCTTCTGGCAAGTGGTGGACAAGCACCAGGTCAACGTCTGCTACACCGCGCCGACGGCGATCCGCGCGCTGATGCGCCAGGGCGAGGCGCCGGTGAAGCAAACCTCCCGCCAATCCCTGAGATTGCTGGGCAGCGTGGGCGAACCGATCAATCCCGAGGCCTGGGAGTGGTACTTCCACGTGGTCGGCGAGGAACGCTGCCCGGTGGTGGACACCTGGTGGCAGACCGAAACCGGCGGCATCCTGATCAGCAACCTGCCGGGCGCCACCGACATGAAACCGGGTTCGGCCACGCGACCGCTGCCGGGCATCAAGCCGGCCATCCTGGACCAGGACGGCAAGGTGCTGGAGGGCGCGGCCGAGGGTTACCTGGTGATCACCGACAGCTGGCCGGGCCAGATGCGCACCGTGTACGGCGACCACCAACGCTTTGCCGAGACCTATTTCAGCCAGTATGCGGGCTACTATTTCACCGGCGATGGCTGCCGGCGTGACGAGGACGGCGACTACTGGATCACCGGTCGGGTGGACGACGTACTGAACATCTCCGGGCACCGCATGGGAACGGCCGAGGTGGAAAGCGCCCTGGTGGCGCACCCCGCCGTTGCCGAGGCGGCCGTGGTGGGCTACCCCCACGAGATCAAGGGCCAGGGCATCTACGTGTACGTGACACTGAACGCCGGCATCGAAGCCGACGAGGCGCTGCGTGACGCGCTGCGCCAGTGGGTGCGCAAGGACATCGGCCCCATTGCCACCCCGGACCTCGTGCAGTTCACCGCGGGCCTGCCCAAGACGCGGTCCGGCAAGATCATGCGGCGCATCCTGCGAAAAATCGCGGAAAACGAATATTCCAACCTGGGCGATACCTCCACCCTGGCGGAACCCGAGGTGGTCAACGACCTGGTGGAGAACCGGCTGAACCGGTGAAGCCGTCGCCGCTGTTGCCCTGCCGGCAATTTTGAATTGTCCATCCCATCCGCGATACTGAATCTGGGAGAGAAATTCGCGAGGGCCCGGCAAGCACTGCGGACCACACGACGAGGGGAGTTCATCACATGAAAGGTATTGTTGCCGTCGCGGCCGCATGGCTGTTGTTTGCCGCATGGGAGGCCTGCGCCCAGGAAGCGCTCATGCTGGAGGTCATGGCGGGCGACGTGAACGGGCTGCGCACCGCCATCGAAGCCGTCAACCAGAATGGGGAAGGCCAGATCACCATCCTGCCCGACGCCAACGGCCACTATCCCGATTTCCGGTTTCTCGACGCCTACGGCGAGCTGGAAAGCGCCCTGCCGGTGGTGACCGGCAAGCTGAGCATTCGCCCGGCCGGCGATGCGGACATTTACTTCACGCCCGCCGACAGCCTGCAGGGACAGATTCGCCTGATCGAGGTGATCGGCAATGGAAGCCTGTCCATCTACCGTAGCGTCATCAGTGACTTTGGCACTCCCTTCAGCGTGGGCGGCGCCATGGTGGCCTGGGAGAACGCCAGTCTCCAGGTGTTCAGAAGTGACTTGAGGAACAATACGGCGGCGCTCAGGGGCGGCGCCATTGCGGCGCTGGGCATGTCGCAGGTGCGCATCCGTGGCAGCAATCTGCAGGGCAACAGCGCCGGTGACACCGGCGGCGCCCTGACCATCGAGGGCAGCAGCCGGGCCGTCGTGGACCGGACCCGGATGGCGGACAACGAGGCGGGAAACTACGGTTGCGCCATCGACGTCGCCGCCAGCGCCGTGGGCGATCACAATACCCTGGAGGTCGTCAGCAGCGTCTTTTCGGGCCCCTGCGAAAGCGTCCGGCTGCACAATCCGCTGGGCCGAATCCTCTCCGGCCTGAACTTCTACGAGGGCGGCGCGGAAGCCATCCGTTCCACCGACACCGTCAATCTGTTCGCCGGCCTGTTCGACCTGGCCGGCGAGGGTTCGTCCCTGCAGGGCGCCTCACCGCCAGGACACCGCACCGAGGCCCTGTGCGAAGATTTCGGCTCCGGGGCCTTCGTTTCACTGGGCTACAACATTTCCGCCGACGACAGCTGCTCGCTCGACCAGGACAGCGACCTGCCGGCGCAGGACCCGGGCTTCACCATCGATGACGACGGCTTGATCTTCCCCGACCCGGGCAGCCCGGCCGTGGAGGCAGGTGCGCCGGGCGTACTCGACATCGACGGTGACGGCCTGATGGATCTCCCCTGCGGCTACGCTGACGTGTACGGCACCGGCCGCCCCCAGGACGCCGACGGCGACGGTGATTACCGCTGCGATATCGGACCGGTGGAAGTCGCCGGCAGCGGCGACATCCAGGCGGGCCACAGCGGCGTGTTCTTCCACCCCGATCGGAACGGGGAAGGCAACTACGTGGAAATTCTCGACGACAACACCGCGGTGGTCTACACCTTCACCTATAACACCGACGGCAGCGGACCAGCCTGGTTCCTGGGCGTGGGCGAAGTGACCGGCAACGCCATCGTGATCGACGAGTTGTTGCAACCGGTGGGCCCCTCCTTCGGCGCCGACTACGATGTCGATGACCTGGTCAACACACCGGCCGGCGGCATGTCCCTGGTGTTCAACGATTGCCGGGCCAGTAATGGACTGGGCGGCAGCGTGGCTTATTCCGGCGAACCCGGGCTGGGCTACGAGGGACTGCTGTCGCGCGCATTCCGCCTCGGCGGCGTGACCGGCTGCAACTTTACGCCCGTGCCACGGGCCGGCCTCTCCGGGTCGTGGTTCGACCCGGCCCGCACCGGCGAGGGGCTGATCATCCAGTGGCTGGCCGACGGCACCCTGCTGGCCATGTTCTTCACCTTCGCGCCGGACGGCACGCAGTACTGGGCCACCGGCTCGGCGGCCAACCCGCCGGCCGAGGGCCCGATCGAACTGCAGGTGGTGGCGCCCAGCGCATTTGCGCGGTGGGGCAGCGCTTACGATGCGCAAGACGCGGAGACCGCGCCCTGGGGCACGTTCACCCTAGAGTGGGACGGCTGCGGCGCGCTGGCATTCCGTTACGCCTCCACCCTGCCCGGTTTCGGCGCCGGCACGCGTAATTACCAGCGGCTGACCACACTGCAGGGCACCAGCTGCCCCTGAGGGCCACGCCGTTCAGATGCCGCCGTGCTCGAGCGGCCGTTCGCGGTGCATCAGCAGCCACTCGGCGTGCTCTTCCAGCGCGGCATCGCCCACGGCGCGCAGCACCCGCCGGCGAAACGCCAGGTCGCCGCCCCCATCGAGTTTGCCGCGCGCATTGGCGAACACATGCGCCATGAAGCGGTACTGCTTGATCAGTTCCTTGTCTGCTTTCTTGTGGGAATAGGCATCGCGGACCGCGGCCAGCAGCGGCAGGATGCCCATGAGAATCAGCAGGATCACGGTGGTGTCCTCCGACAGCCGGGTAGCGAAAACGGCGAGAAAGCCGGCCATGGCGATGCCACCCCACAGCGCCACCAGGCTCAACACCTGCGTGCGGCGATAGGTGCGCACCCGTGAACGGGCCTGGTGGGCGTAGTAGCCCAGCTGTCCGTGGCCCGGAGATTCCTCGCCTACCCATTCGGCGACCACCCAGTCGACCCAGCGTTCGTCCGGCACGTGGTGCCGGTCTCGACGCAGGCTCGCCGAGCGCATCACGTGCCGAATCCAGGCCAGGTCCACGTCCTGTTTTTGCAGGAAATTGTCATAGGCGAAGGTCGCGGAACGCGCGTCGGTCACCCCCGCGAGGCTCCAGTACACCTGCACCCGCAGCCCCTCGGCCAGGGCCCGGTAGTCGAGATATTTGCGATGCCATTCGCGCCGCTCACCCACGAAATGGAAGATCACGCCGGTGGCGAACAGGGCCATGAACATCAAAGCCATTCCCCAACGCTCCACGAACTCGGAATAGATGATGAATACCGCGCCCATCGCCACCGCCAGTACGTGGCTGAGCAGCAGGCCGAAGTTGAAATCCTTGCGGTAGTGGACCGCCATCCAGTCCGCCATGGCATAGAGACGATCCGTGTAGCGCACACCTGGCGGCACGGGCAGGTCCGGCTCGTCGTGCAGCAGACCGCGCGACTGCTCCGCAATCTCCGCCGACCAGCGTTGCAGGTCGCGGCTGAAGGTGCCCAGGCGATCGAGCATCAGGTCGTAATCCCAGGGCATGTGATCACCCGACTGCCGGCCGAAGTCGACCGTGACCCAGTAACACTCCCCGGGCGCCATGACGGCCTCCGGCTCACCGCCCTTCCGGTGTCGTGAACAGACCACGTGATAGGCCAGGTCATTTTCGTTGCTGGCCAGAAGATTGGGCGTGGCTTCGCCGATATCGAAGCCGGGCATCACGGCGGTCAGGTGGTAGGTCATGACGCTGCCGGTGCCGCCGACCTGGCCGCCCTCCCGGCCGTCCCACAGCGCGAGCAGCACCTGGCAATGGTTGGAGAGGAATACGCCCAGCTGAGCGTACTGGCGGTCCCTGGCGACCGGATCCACGGCGGGATCGCCGCCCGGCAGTGTCGGCAGGGTGATCAGCTCGCAACATTCCAGCAGGGCTTCAAGGTCCTTGCCGTCGTCGGCGAAATCGGTGCGGTAGCTGTCCAGTGAAAAAGGCAGTATGGCCAGCACCGGCAGCCCCAGTTCCAGGGCCTGCCCGACCGCGAGCTGGTCCGCGCCCTCGGCCATCCCCGACAACAACTCCACCTGCAGGTCGGGATACTCGGCGACCATCCGCTGCAGGAACTCCCGCACTTTCTCCCGCAGCAGCGGGATTTCGTCCGGCACCAGGTCGCGGTGGCCGGTGACGGCAATGCTCAGCCGCTGGCGCGGCTCCGGCTCGCCGCCTACTCGTCGCACAGGCCTTCCCTTCGGCAGAATTCCAGGAAATCCGGATCGCGGTAACCTGCCCGGGCGAGATAGTCCATCTGCGATCGCGCCGTGGCGATGTCACCCACCAGGAAGGCATGGCGTGCGACCCAGTCAGCGGTGTCGCAACTGCGCCAGGATGACGAGGCGCCGTCCAGAACCGGTTGCAGCTCCGGGTGACCCGTGGCCGGGTCGTGGCCTTCGAGGCGCCAGGTCAGGTATCTCTGGATGATCTGGCGTTCGGGGTGGGGTACATAGCCGGATTCATCCGTGCGCAGTCGCGCCAGGATGTCCCGGTGTGACTGCAGGATTTGTGCGGCGGTGGCGGCGTCCCCCTGCGCCAGGGCCAGCCGAACCGATTCCTCCAACAGCTTCAGGTACTCCTCGCGGTGAAAGTCAGAAGCGTCCTCCGCCAGCGCCATGGGCGCCATCAGGCCTTCAGCCGCGTCCAGGTCACGTCGGGCCGCGGCATATTCTCCGGCCAGGCGATGAAACCAGCCGGTGACTCGACGGCTGCGCGCAATCTGTTCCGCGAGCAGGCGGCTGCTGGGATTGCGTACCACCAGCCCTTCCAGCAGGTCGCTGGCGGACTGCCATTCCCGCCGTGCCGCCTCGACCTGTCCCAGGTGGCTCAGCACCCGGCCCAGGCTGGAATGACGGTAAACCACGTCGAGCGCGAGTTCCTGGTTTCCGGGCTCACGGTCGACCAGGGTCTGCGCCAGCGCCAGCGACGCCATACGGGTCTGGCGCGCCGACTCCAGTTCGCAACTGTCGAGTTGCGCGTCGGCGGTAAAGGCCAGTTCGTTCGCATAGTGGGACATGACCATCACGTCCCCGTCCCAGGCGTCCATGGCCTGGGCCGCGAGCGCGATGTTGTCCTCCAGCGCCGCCAGGATGTCGGCACTGATGGGTTCGCCAATGGCCAGCCTGAAGTTGACCAGGTTGCTGGTGGCATAGGACAGCTCGAGCAACCAGGTCCGGTCGTCGGGATTGGCCTCGAATTCCCGCTGGGCGATCTCGTGATAGCGCTGGAGGTGGGCACGGGCCAGTTCGTCTTCGTCGCGCTCGAGGTGATAGTTGGCCAGCCAGAACTCGGCCTGGCTCAGCTCGAATACCGCTTCGGGGTGCTCTGGAAACCTGGCGGCCAGGTCCGCGAACACGTCGTACGAACGCTCCAGCGCGCCCAGGGCCTCCCGATATTTGCCCTGTTGCTGGTTGACCTGTCCCATCTGTCGCAAGGCCAGCCCGACCCGCGACTGGGTGTCCGCGGAGAGACGCTCGGGTTCCAGTCGGTCCAGGTAACCCATGGCGGTCGAACTCATCCGTGCCAGGGACTCCAGGTCGAGTTCCGATTGCAATTCTTCGCTGAGATCAATGATGAACGTGGCCATCTGTTCGGCCTGCCGCCGCTCCCGCTGCTCCGCGAAATGCGCGTTCATTGCCACGACCGCCAGCGCGAGGGCCGCCAGTGCGCCGACACCCCACAACAGCTGCCAGCGACGCCGCCGGGCCAGGTCCCTGCGGCGCAGGGTGTCCAGGCGCACACCCAGCAGACCGGCGACAATCTTGAGCCGCGCCAGCCGCTTACCATCTGCGAAGGGCCGCGGGTCCGCGGCCAGGGGTTCGGTGCCCGCCTCGCCGACGCCTTCGAACAGGGCCGGCGGAAAGCAGCCCCCCTCCCCGGCCGGCGCCTGCGGATCGCCGTCGACCACCATGCAATGGATCTGCTCGCGACGACCCAGGGCGATGAATTGCCGGATTTCCTCGTTGACCCAGCGCGAAGCCGCGGCGGCTGGGGAGCAGATCACGATCATCGCCTGGGATTGCGCCAGCGCTTCGAGCAGCCGGCCGCTGAGATCGCTGGCTGAAGACAGGTCTTCCCGGTCGCGAAATACCGGCGACAGGCGTGCCGGCAATCGGCGCTCCGCGTCCTGCCGCAGGCGGCGCGGCACGTGGTAGCCCTCGATCGCCGCATGCAGCCAGGCGGCCCAGCGCTGGTCCTGGTGGCTGTAGCTCAGGTAGGCCCGGTAGCGGAATTCAGCCATGACAAGCCGTTCCCGTGGCGGCAGCCGCGCGGGATGCGGCGCGCCCGTTCGTCAGCGAAGCCGCCGACCCTTGTTCTTGATCGGCGGGTCCTCGTTCCACAGGCAGTTCGGGTCGTTCGCGTCGTTTCCCACAGGGGTTCCGCTGGGACAGACCTGGACCTGGTAGTACCACCATTGTTCGTACAGGTTCTGCGTCGCCAGCAGGTAGGTCTCCAGGTCCTCGCCCAGCAGGCGCAGGTCCATGTAACCCTCGCTGTTGGCCAGTACGTACTCCGAGTCCCTGGCGGTGGCGGCGATGAATTCGAGCCGGTTCCAGGGCGTGAGGTTGCAGTTGGCGCCCGGTTCCGACTGTCCCAGGCAAATGCGCATGCGCTGGAACTGCCACCCGTCCGAGGCCTGCAGGTTGAAACGCACGAACGCCACGCGGTTCTTGCCGACCTCGAAACAGCCATTGATGTCCAGGCCAGACTTGACGCAGGACGCTTCCGGCGGCGTGAGCACGCGGAATGTGTTGGTCTGGTCGTCGACGCCCAGGCTCACGGTCGGCGCCGCGGCGCCGATCAGTTCGTCGGGCTTGGGCAGGGAGCCGCACCCGGCGAGCCCACCGCAGAGGGCCAGGGTGATCACCGTCTTCCACATCATGGTCTCTCCTCCGTTCCCCCTGGTTGCTGGCTATCGGTTCGAACCCCTTCCCTTGTTCTTGATCGGGGGGTCGCTGCGGGCGCACAGGTTCTTGTCCGGCCCGCTCGCGGGTTTGCACGCCCTCAGGATGTAGTAGTAGTTGCTGCTCGAATTGTTGGCGTTGTAGAGCTTGAAGGTCGTTTCTTCACCGGGGATATCGTGGACGTACGTCACGCCGTTCTTCTGCGGCAGCTTGATGACAGGCGTGTTCTCACGGGTCACGGGGAACTGCAGGCGCTCCAGTTTGTTCAACGTGCAGTCGCGGGGTTTCACGGGCTCGTCGCTCAGGCAGACGTAGACCCCGTTGAATCCCCAGCCGGACGGCGGGTCCAGCAGGCGGAACGTGATCACGGCGTCCTTTTCGGGTTCGACGCACCCAAACGTGCCGGGCGTATTGCAGTTCCCGCCGGATACGATCTCCAGGCGATAAGCGTCGCCCTCCTGCACGACCTTCGCTTCCACGTCGAAGGGTTCCGGGGCCGCCAGGGACAGCGCCGGTACGAGTGAAATCAACAGCCCCAGCAACTTGCCCACTGCCGTCGTTCGATTCATGATCATGCGCTCCCTTTGGTCATTGTTCTTGTGCGTAGTGGTAACGATAGCAAAAATTCGACCCTGTACCGCCGCGGGCTGCCAGGAAGCGGCATGTCCGTGAGCGATTCCGGTGGTGAACCGCCGCCCGTGCCGTGCGCGGTTTACCGCTGCCCGACTCGCGACTATACCTACCTGTTCGTCGACCCGTCGCTGGACTGGGCGGATCTTCCCCCGGCACTGGCCAGGCTGTTCGAGGGTGCGGAGAAAATCCTGGACCTGGAACTGGGACCGGACCGTCCCCTGGCCCAGGCCGACGTCATCGAGGTCATCGCGCAGCTGCATGACCCGGGTTACCACCTGCAACTTCCGCCGGAGGACGACCCCAGCGGCTGGCTGGACCTGCCGTCGAAACGCGGGTGAACCTCAGGCTACCCGGTTGACCGGCACACCCCGGTCGAAGGAGCGGATCACCGCCGTGACCTGGTCGATGGCCTCCTGGCGGGCCGTCACGCTGCCCCAGGCATTGTGCGGGGTGATCAACAGATTGGGAATGTCGTCGGCCAGCAGGGGATGATCCGCGGGTGGCGGCTCCTGCGTGAACACATCGATACCGGCGCCGGCGATGTCGCCGGCGCGCAAGGCGTCGGCCAGGTCCTGCTCATTGACGATGCCACCACGCGCCGTGTTGATCAGCAGCGCGGTCGGTTTCATCGCGCGCATGACATCCCGGTCGAACATGTTTCGCGTCTCCGCCGTCAGCGGACAGTGGACGCTGACCACGTCGGCGTTTTCCACCAGGTGCCGGAAGGAAAGCCGGTCCGGTCGCGGCGATCGACCGCGCCGCTCGCCGATCAGCAGGTTCATGCCCATTTTCCGTGCGAGTGCGCCGGTGGCGCGCCCCAGCGCACCGTAGCCGATGATGCCCAGGCTCAGATCCGGCAACTCCCGGATGGGGCGATCGTGCAGGCTGAAGGTGCCCGCCTCGCGCCATGCACCGTCGCGTGCGCGTTGACCGTAGAACGGCTGGCCGGTGACCAGGTTCAGCATCAGCGTCAACACGTGCTGGGCCACCGACGCGGAGCAATAGTCGCGGATGTTGCACACCGCGATGCCCAGCTCCCGGGCCGCGTTCAGGTCCACCACGTTGACCCCGGTGGCGCAGACCACGACCAGGCGAAGCGAACCGGCCGCCCGCAGAGCGTCACGATCGAGCACGGCCTTGTTGGTTACCACCACGTCGACGCCTGCGAGGCGCTCGCCCAGCGTCTCCGGGGGCGTGAAGGCGTGAAAGGCCCAGCCGGGCAGACAGCGGTCCAGCGCGCCCAGGCGCAAATCACCGTTGTCCACGGTGGCCAGGTCGAGAAAAACGCCTTGGCGCAGGTTCACGGGCGTTCGCTCACGGGTGTGTCACGCCGGGCGGCGCGACCGGGATCAGAGGTTTGACGAGGTGGCGACGCTCACGCTGCCGATGTTCACGGCCTTGGCGGCATCGAGCACGACCACCAGCGCCTCGGTTTCCGCATCCGGATGGGAAGCGACGATCAGCGGTGAATCGGGTTTTTCGGCCTTCTGTCGTTCCAGGTTGGCCTGTACCGCCTTGGGTTCCAGGATACGGCCCTGGAGGGTGATGTTGCTGCTGCCGTCGATCTTGACCACGATCGGGCCTTTCTTCTGTTCGACCTGCTTGGGCGGGGTGTTGGACGGCCGCGAAACTTCCAGCCCTTTTTCCTTGACGAAAGAGGTGGTCACGATGAAGAAGATCAGCATGATGAACACGATGTCCAGCATGGGGGTGATGTTGATTTCGGCTTCTTCTTCGTGGTGGTGCTTTCTGCGCATGTCCTGGAACCTCGATGGTGCACCCGGGCGCTCGTCGCCCCGGGCAGCACAGCTTACTGGAAGACGCGCCCAGCCGCCACCTGGCGGAACCGCTCAGGGCGCCAGCGAATCCCGCGCCCAGGCGGCGCGGGCCTCGGCGTCGAGTCCCGACAAACCCGCCTGGTTGACCTTCGCCAGGCGATGGCGCAGGCCGTCGTCGTTGGCGATCTGGATGTTCAGTCCCGGTCGGGCATTGAGTTCCAGCACGAGGGGTCCGCGGGTCTTGTCCAGTACCAGGTCCACGCCCAGGTAGCCCAGGTTCACGGCATCGAAGCAGGCCGCCGCCATGTGCAGGATACGGGCCCATCCGGGCACTTCGAAATCCAGCAGCGGTGCGCCGGTGTCGACGTGCTCGGTGACGTGGTGGTTGCCGAGCACGGCGGCCGTGGTGCAGCCGGTGGCGATGGAAATGCCCGCGCCCACGGCGCCCTGGTGCAGGTTGGCCTTGCCGTCTGAAGCGCGCGTGGGCAGGCGCACCATGGCCATGACCGGCACGCCCTTGTAGACGATCACCCGGATGTCCGGCACGCCCTGGAAAGCGATCCGGTCGAAGACCGGGTCGAACTCGACCAACTCCTCCAGCATGGCCTTGTCCGGCTGCCCCCCGAGGCTATACAGGCCGCTGATCACGTTGGTCAGGTGATGGGCGATCTCGTCGGGGTCCCACAGGCGCCCACCCACCGACAGGTAGCGGTCACCCCGCTTGCCACCAATGACCAGGATGCCGTCTCCGCCGCTGCCATTGGCCGGTTTGATCACGAACTGCTCGCGGCCGCCGAGGCGTTGTGCAAACTTGCCCGATTGGCCCGAATAGGACACCACCCCGATCAGGCCGGGCACCGGCATGCCAACCCCCTCGAGCACCTGCTTGCAGCGGATCTTGTCGTCGACCAGCGGATAGGCGCTGCGATCGTTCAGCGGCATGATGCACTCGCCGTTGCGTGCGTTGAGGCTCAAAACGCCCGCCTCGCGCAATTGCCCCGGCGTGGCGAAAAGGCTCACTGCGCCAGCTCCCGGAACCGCACCAGCTCGGTGAGTCGATAGCCCGTGTACCGACCCAGGGCGATGGTCAGGCCCAGCAGCACGAGCAGCAACTCGGGGAAGACCAGTACCCACCAGGCGAACAGGTCGACACCCATCACCAGGTAGGCAATGGCGGCAATGACCAGGCTGCCCAGGCCGTCCAGCAAGGCGTTGCTGGGCCCCTGCTCCTCCCACACGATGGACATGCGTTCGATCACCATGGCGATGATCACCATCGGGAACAGCGCCACCGACAGGCCCGCGTCCACGCCCAGGCGATGGCTGAGCACGGACACCGCCGCCATCAGCAGCACCACGATGATCAGCACGGCGGCCAGGCGCGGCACCAGCAGCAGGCGCAATTTTTCGAGGTAGAAGCGAAACAGCAGGCCCACGCCCACGATCACCGTGAACAGCACCAGCCCGGCAACCAGCTGGGTTTCACGAAAAGCCAGCGCGATCAGGACCGGCATGAAAGTGCCGAATGAGCGCAGTCCCACGACGTTGCGCAACAGCGCGATGATGAAGGCACCCAGGGGCACCAGCAGCAACACCTCGTACACCGACTGCAGGTCCAGGGGCAGCGACAACATGGAAAATTCGTCGACGTGCGATCCCGCCAGCGCCGCCCGCTCACTGGCCAGGCCCAGGGCGCTGACCGACTGGCGCCGCACGCTGATGACCAGGTCTTCCAGCCGCGCGCCCATCGCTTCGGCCAGCGGATCGTCACCCTGCCACCACGCCAGGAACTCGGGCGGCAGTCCCTGGTCGCCGCTGAGCGGGTCGAATACCGTCCAGGTCGTGCCGTTGTGAACCGCCAGGAAGGTTTCAATGGGCGCGGCGCGCGCCTGGTCGGAAAGCCGCACACCGTGCAGCAGCACCACCGGGATGCGCGCGGCGCTCATGATCATTTGTGCGATGTGCGCCTGGTCCAGCCCCAGCGGGCCTTGCAGGAACAGCGCCATGTTGTCGTCCGGGGCCGGATCGTTGAGTTGCACCATGACCTGGGCGGCGAAACTGACCACGTCGGCCGATTCGGCCCGCACTTCCTCCACGATCTCACCCAGCGCTGTCTGGAAGGGCTCTTCCAGTACGGGGGGCTCGGGAAAACGCGGTTTCGGGGCCAGGTCGACGGGACGGTCGCTGGCGAAAAACACCCCCCGGTAGAACAGGGTCCGGGGTTCCTGGGCGCGGCGCACCGACCAGGTCAGCACCCGCTGCCAGGGATCGTCGTCGACCGCGGTGCCGAAACCACGAGAGATGAAA
>JAUIJU010000027.1 GCA_030431095.1 Gammaproteobacteria bacterium
GCCCGGCAGCGAGGAAGCCCTGGCGGACTTCGAGTCGCGCTGGCGCCGCAATACGCTGGTCATGGACAAGTGGTTCGTCATGCAGGCGGTCAAGCCGGGTCACGACACGGTGGAACGCGTGATCGAGCTGATGGACCACCCGCTGTTCAGCCTGCGCAATCCGAACAAGGTTCGCGCGCTGGTCGGCGCCTTCGCCATGCTCAATCCCACCGGGTTCCATGCACCGGATGGACGCGGCTATCGCTTCCTGGCCGACCGTGTGATCAGTCTGAACGCCACCAACCCACAGATGGCGGCGCGCATGGCTTCATCGTTCAACCGATGGCCACGTTACGACGAACGTCGCCGCGGCCTGATGCGCGCCGAACTGGAACGCATCGCGGCCGAGGACGACCTGAGCACGGACGTGTACGAAATCGTCAGCAACGCGCTGAAACTCAAGGCGGACTGATACCGGCGGAGGCAACCACCGTGGAGTTGATCAACGCGCATTTCCTGGACCGATTCAGCCCGGGCGCGCTGTTTCTGCTGACGATCGGCCTGATGTGGGTGTTCATCGAGCTCGGCTTTCGCATTGGCGCCCGGCCGCAAGCCAGCCGGGCCAAGGCACAGCATTCACAGGTGCGCGCCATCATGGGAGCGGCGCTCGGGCTGACCGCCTTCATGCTGGCCTTCACCTTCGCCACCGCCCAGACCCATTACGAGACCCGCGTCCAGGCCATGCTGGAGGAGACGCGCCTGGCCAATGACGCCTTTCTGCAGGCCGAATTTCTGCCCGAACCGCACCGGGGGGAGGCGCGTGACCTGCTGCGACGCTACATGGGCGACCGCCTGCACCTGCACCAGCTTTCCAGCGAAGGCCAGGTACGCGAGGTGGCGCCCCTGCTGGAACGCGCCGAGGCGCAGCAGCAGGCGCTGTGGCGACTGGCCACCGAGCAGGCCCGGTCCGAGTCGGACCCGGATGCCTCGTGGCGCCAGCGTGACCCGTTCACCGAATCGGTGATCGGACTCATGGACATGCACTCGGCACGCATGGAGGCGGCCCTGCTGAACCGGATTCCTTACGTGATCTGGGTCATTCTGTACCTGACCGGCGCGCTGTCCATGCTGATCATGGGCTACCAGGCCGGACTGGTGGGTCGGCGCAGCCCCGTGGCCACCGTGTCCCTTGCCGTTGCCTTTGCGGCCGTGCTGATGCTGATCACCGACCTGGATCGGCCGGTCATGACGCTGTTCGACATCGACAACCGCGTGGTGGTCGAGACGGTGGCGCGCATGGACAGAATCCTGGCCGGCCAGGACGCCGACTGAGGTGCGCCGGGCGATCGCCGCGGGGCTGGTCGCCGTGTTGCTGAGCGGCGTCCTGTCGGCCTGCGCGTCAGGTGGCGGGAAGTCGTCCTCCCGCCTGGTGCGTATCGACGGCCTGCGGTTTGAAAACCGTTCCCGAACCCCGGTCAGCGACATCCAACTGTTGTTGCCCGCCACGGGCGAGTTCGTGTCCTGCGGGCACATCGCGCCGGGTGCGACCTGCGCAAGCCGTTTTCCGGCCGTGGCCTACGACGGAAGCCCGCTGCAGATCACCTGGACACAGTCAGGCAGCGCATGGTCTACGGGGGAAGTCCGGCTGACGCCGGATGCCATCATCCGCGCGGCCGGCGTAGCCGAGGTGCGCGTCGTGGTGCTGGCGCCCGGTTCAGCCGGGGCGGTGCTGGTCAGCAGCGAGACACACTGAGTCACGATGACCGCCCACACGCCGCCCGGGCGTTCAGGCCCGGTTCAGGCGTGCGTGGTAGGGTATCTTCGACCCCAAGCGTTCAAGGCCGATTCCGACACGTGACCCGCCTGCTCCAATGGCTCCTGGTACCCACCCTGGCCCTGCTGCTGGGTGGTTGCGTGCAATATCGGTATCACTATCCTGAGCCGGATGTGCTGGTGGTGTCCGACCCTGCGCCGTACGCCCCGGTGCAGGTCAGGCTGCACGGCAGCCCCGGCTACAGCTACTACCCCTGGTGGTCGATGGACTGGTTTTACCTGGGCTTCGGCTACCGTGACCCGTACGTGGCCTGGACATCGCACCGCGTATACCGCTATCCCTACCGCAGTCTGTACTACCCCTGGTACGGCTGGTCGCCGACCTACGCGTGGGGGCATCCCTGGTACCCTTCCTACAACTATGTCTGGTGTCCGCCCACCTGGCGCTACCCCGACCTGTATGAGCGTCGCTATCCGCGCAGCAGCGACAACTTCACTTACACGCCGCGGGGTCCGGGTTCCAGTGGCGTGCTGCCACCGCCTGCGACGCCTTCGGAAGCGTTCCAGCGGACGTTCGGCCAGCAACCGCCAAGGGATTTCGAAGAGCGCCGGTTTGACCGCGCGGCACAGGATCCCCGCCGCCGATACCAACGCAGTGTGCTGACCCGGCCCTCCACGGGCGACAGCAACACGGGCCTGGTGGTGCGAAGTGGAGGCAATGAAAAACCCACCCGGTCGCGCACCCAGCCGGTCACGCGCATTACGACGCCGCAGCCGGTCACGCGCATCTCGCGCCCGGTTCCAGCCACCTCCACGCGCACACCCGTCATCCGCAAACCGGTGGCGCGCCCCACGCCCGGGACGTCTCGCATCCCGCGTACGGTCAGGCCTTCCACGCCGCGCACCAGGGCGCCGGCACGCAGCAAGCCGGTTTCGCGCCGGGCCTCGCCTGCCGCCAGCAAGCCGGCGGTCAAGCAGCCGGGCAGTTCACGCAACAGGGAGCACTGACGCCGGGCGCCGTCCGCGCCGCAACACCGGGATGGAGCATCGCCACGCAGTGGCTATAATCCCTTCCTATGGCCGATTTCATTTCCGAATTGCGGGAGCGCCGCGTGCTTCCCGCCGTGGGCGTCTACGTGGCGAGTTGCTGGGTGGTGGTGGAGATTCTCGACCGTCTGGTGGAACGCTACCTGCTCTCTCCCTACCTCACCGATCTCGTCTTCTGGGGTCTGTTCACATTGATTCCGGCGGTGTTGCTGCTTGCCTGGACCTACGGCCGTCCCGGCAAGGACAAGGCCACGCGGGGCCAGGTATTCGGCGTGATCCTGAACGTCCTGGCGACCACCGTGTTGCTGTTCACGCTGTTCGGCGGCAAGGACATGGGCGTCACTGCGCAGGTCGTGTCCGTGGCCAACGAGGAGGGGGAACAGGAAACCCACATCATTCCCAGCGAATCCTATCGCCGGCGCCTGGCCGTGTTCTTTTACGAGAACGAAAGCGACGATCCGGCGCTGGATTGGTTGCAGTACGCGGCGACCGAGCTGCTGACGCAGGACCTGCAGCAGGATCCCTTTCTGCTGGCCAGTTCGCCTTACAACAGCTGGGGCGGCGGCTTCTATGGCCGGCTGAAAGCGGCCGGTTTCGATGATGGTGTGGGCGCACCGGCTTCGCTGTTACGTGACATCGCCCAGGACGCCAACCGCCAAACCTTCATCGAGGGCAGCGTGACGCGGGAAGGCGAAGAACTGGTGCTGACCACCCGGGTCTGGGACGCCGGGGGCATGACGCAGATCGCGGAGATCAGCCAGCAGGGCTGGGACCTCTACGAGATGATGGACGAAACCTCGCGACAGATCCGCAAAGCGCTGGAGGTGCCCTCGGTGGGGGTCCAGGGTCACGAGGACCTGCCCCTGGCTGAAACCTACGGGGAGTCGCAGGATGCGCTGAAGGCCTACATCTCGGGCCTCAATGCGCGGCTGTTCGACAGTGATGTCGCCGGCGCCATCGGTGGCATGGACCAGGCGCTGGCCATCGACCCCAACTTTGTCCTTGCGCTGTTCATCAAGGGCGTCATGCTGGTTGAATCCGGCAACATGCCCGCGGCCGCCGAGGTCCTGGCGCAGGCCCAGAAGCTGGATTACCGCTTGCCGGCCAACGACCGCGCAACGCTCAAGGGCATGTACTACCGCACCACCGGCCAGTCACAGAAGCTGATGGATTTTCTGCGCCTGCAGGTGCGCCTGCGTGACGACAGCCAGTCCCACACGCAGCTGGCCAACCTGCTGATGGTCAACGGTGAAATCGACGAGGCGGAGCGGCACTTCGAGCAGGCGCTGGCACGTGACTCACTCAATACCGGTCTCTACCTGGTGCTGTCAGACATCTCCCGTTCCCGCGGCGACATGGAGGCGGCCATCGAGGACGCCCGGCGCTACCAGCAGGCGCGCCCCGGTGACATGGAGGCCAGCCTGAAACTCGGTGACCTGTTGCGTGACAGCGGCGCGCTCGATGAAGCGCAGACCCATTACGAGCAGGCCCAGCTGATCGAGGACGACACCGTGTCACCGCTGCTGCGGCTGCACATCATCGCCGCGCGCAAAGGGGACGACGCGCTTGCCCGCAGCCTGCTGGAGCAAGCGCTGGAAATTGCCGAGACCGCCAACCAGTTGTCGGCCGTCCACCTGGCGGCGCACTACTACGAGTCGCGCCTGGGTCGCATGGAGGCCGCCATCGGGCAGTTGCGCGCGGCCGAGCCCTACTTCGCCCAGTCACAGCCGCCCTTCGTGGTCGCCCTCTCGATTCACTCGACCATCATCACCCTGCACCTCAGGCAGGGAGACATCGCGTCCGCGAAGGCCGTGCTGGAAGAGGCCCGCGGCGTGGTCACGGAACCACCGCTGAACCAGTTCCTGGCGCCGATGGAGGTGGTCATTGCCGCCGCCGAGGAGGACTACGAAGCCGCCCAGGGCCACCTGGCCCGTTTCGAGGCCGTGCTGGAGCAGCTCAATTTCAAGGGTCTGGACTTCCAGGTGCCCATGGTGGCGGCGGAAATTACCGGTCACCAGGAACGGTATGGTGAAACGGCTGACCTGCTCGCCGAAGGCATCGAGAAAATCGATCGCTCCTTCATTGCCGGAGAACTCTATGCCTACGGCCTGGCCCTGATCCTGTCACAACAGGCTGAATCCGAAGTATTGGCGGGGCGCCTCGAAAGCGCCGAGGACACCCTGGCCCGGGGGTTCGCGCTGGACCCGACACTGCCCAATCTGTGGGTGGCGCAGGCGCGTCTGCAACACGCACGCGGAGAAGACGACCTGGCCAGTGCGTCCGTGGACCGGGCATTGTCCAGCTGGGCGCAGGCGGATGCGGCGTTCCTGGATCTGCAAAGGGCCCGTGAACTGGCCGACCAGGTCTCCGCCGGCGACGCCTGATTTAACGGCCTATTCGCTGTATTTCCTTGATTTTTGGGCCACTTTGGCCGGATAATACGCGCCCGTTTTCACCTGTGCGCGATGGTCATGAACCGCTGTGAACACCAACAGGTCATCGTCATCGGCGGTGGCCATGCCGGTACCGAGGCTGCCCTGGCCGCGGCGCGTTCCGGCGCCCGCACCCTGCTGCTCACGCACAACATCGAGACCATCGGCCAGATGAGCTGCAATCCGGCCATCGGCGGCATCGGCAAGGGCCACCTGGTGCGCGAGATCGACGCCCTGGGCGGCGTGATGGGGCAGGCGGCGGACGCCGCGGGCATCCAGTTGCGCACCCTGAACGCCCGCAAGGGTCCCGCCGTGCGCGCCACCCGCGCCCAGTGTGACCGCAACCTGTACCGAGCCTTCGTCCGCCGCGCGGTGGAGCAGCAGGACAATTTGCGGGTCTTCCAGGCCGCGGTGGATGACCTGATGCTGGATCATGACCGGGTGATCGGAGTGCGCACCTCACAGGGTCTGGTGTTCCACGCCGACACGGTGGTGCTGACCACCGGCACCTTCCTGGGCGGCAAAATCCATGTCGGCGAGGTGCAACAGGCCGGTGGGCGTGCCGGCGACCCGCCATCGGTGACGCTGGCGGCCCGCCTGCGCGAACTGCCGTTGGAGGTGGGCCGCCTGAAAACCGGCACGCCGCCGCGTATCGACGGTAAAAGCGTGGACTTCAGCGGCCTGCAGGAACAGCCTGGTGACGTACCGTTGCCGGTGTTTTCCTACCTGGGTCAGGTGGACGATCACCCGCAACAGGTCAGTTGCTGGATCACGCACACCAATGAGCGGACCCACGAGATCATTCGCGGGGCGCTGCACCGCTCACCCATGTACGCCGGCGCCATCGAGGGCAGCGGTCCGCGTTATTGTCCTTCCATCGAGGACAAGGTGGTGCGCTTTGCCGATCGCGACGCCCACCAGGTGTTCATCGAGCCGGAAGGCCTGCATACCCGCGAGCTTTATCCCAACGGTATTTCCACCAGCCTGCCCTTCGAGGTTCAGCAGGCGTTCGTGCGGTCCATCGCGGGATTCGAGAATGCCCACATCACGCGTCCCGGCTATGCCATCGAGTACGATTTCTTCGACCCGCGGGGCTTGCATGCCAGCCTGGAAACCAGGCCCCTGGCCAACCTTTACTTCGCCGGCCAGATCAATGGCACGACGGGTTACGAGGAGGCTGCGGCCCAGGGCCTGTTGGCCGGGCTGAACGCCGCGCGCCGCGCCCGGGGCGAGGCACCCTGGACCCCGCGCCGCGACCAGGCGTACCTGGGTGTGCTGGTGGATGACCTGGTCACCCAGGGCACCCGGGAGCCTTACCGCATGTTCACCAGTCGGGCCGAGTACCGCCTGCAATTGCGTGAGGACAACGCGGATCTGCGTCTCACGGAGCCCGGGCGTGAACTGGGCCTGGTGAACGACCGGCGCTGGGCGGCGTTTTCCGCCAAGCGCGAAGCCATCACGCGCGAATCCCAGCGCCTGGCCGCGCTCTGGGTGACCAGGGACAATGCACTCGGTCAGGCCCTGCAGGGACAACTGGGGGTTGGAATCAGCAAGGAAGTGCCGGCGCTGGACCTGCTCAAGCGACCGGAGATGGACTATGCCACCCTGACCGGTGTCGCCGGCATCGGTCCCGGCGTCGGTGACGAGCGCGTCGCCGAACAGGTGGAGATCCAGGTTCGTTACGCTGGCTACCTGCAGCGGCAGGCCGACGAGATCGAACGCAACCGGAGCCAGGAACATCGCATCATTCCGGACGATTTCGATTACTGCGGGGTGCGTGGTTTGTCCGCTGAAGCGGTCGAAAAGCTCCTGCAGGCACGCCCCGACACCATCGGGCAGGCCTCGCGTGTGCCCGGGGTCACACCGGCCGCCATCTCCCTGTTGCTGGTGCACCTGAAGAAGGCTGGGGATCACCGCAAGATCGCCTGAAAGGCTTTGCTGGCGCCCTCACGAAACAGCAACGAGCCATTTACGGGATTTTTACGGGGGGTGGAGTATCTTAGATTCTGCAAGTTGACTGTGCCTGGTGTATCGCACCCCTTACAGGCAGTCCCCACACTTCTATTGCCTTTCGCGATACACCTTTCAAAACCCCGGTCTGACCGGGGTTTTTTTTGGACATCTTCTGGGGCGCCCGGTCTTGGCCAGCACCCGCTTGCACGAAACCGGGTTCCGGGACGCAAGGAAAAGAGGTCGTCCAGCCGACCCCGTCCAGCATTCCCGCCCTCACCAGACGACCAACATTCCAATCCTCCATTCCCCTTCAGAACAACAATCACCGATTCCCGGCACACCCGACACCCAGAAACTAGACTGAAATGACAGACGGCCCCGGAGGACAACACATGTTCCGAATCATCACATCCCTGTTTTTGCTGCTCCTGGCCCCCACCACATCGGCCCAGGTTGCCGACATGCCGGGTGCGGGCGACCACGAGGCGTTTCCCCGCGTGACAGAGTCGGTGATCCTGGGTTTTGCCGCCAGTGACTACGAAGCCGGTACGTTTCTGGCCGAAGACGCCGACGGCAAGTTGGTCGTCGAACGGCCCGAAGGCGTTCGCACGCGAATTCTCTACCTGAACCCCACCGGCGTGTCGCCACTGTCGGTGCAGAAAAACTACGAGGCTGCGCTGGCTGATGTGGGCGATGTCGAAGAGGTGCTTTCCTGTTCCGCGGGAGCGTGCAGCGGCCACCAGCTCGCCACCCGTTTCTGGACCCGTGAATCCATGGTGCCGACCCACCAGCTGAGCCACCCTTACTACCTGCTGGGCTTTTCCCACAACTTCACCAACCCGGCATACCGCTATGCCCGGGTCGTGAGCGGTGCGTCCCTGTTCCACGTCGGGGTGCTTTCCGCGACCGTGGCGTCGAACAATCCCAACGAATCGGTGCGGGAACGGACCGTGACGCTGGTCGAGATTCTCGAAGTCAGTGACTTCGAGCCGACACTGGAGTTCGTGGATGCCGCGCAGATGCGCGCCGAGATCGCCGAAGCCGGGCGCGTGGCCCTGTACGGCATTCAGTTTGACCACGACCAGGCAACGCTGAAACCGGAATCGGACGCCACGCTGGACGAGATCGCCAAGGTGCTTTCAGCTGACGCCTCGATGGCGATCTACGTGGTGGGTCACACGGATGATGTGGGCGCGCTGGATTACAACCAGGCGCTGTCGCGGAATCGCGCACAGGCAGTGGTCGACGCGCTGGTCGGGCGCGGTGTCGATGGCGGCCGGCTCACGGCGATCGGCGTTGGCCCGGCGTCCCCGGTCGGGCGCAACGAAACCGAAGCGGGCCGGGCCCTGAATCGGCGTGTCGAACTGGTCAGGCGAGTCGAAAACTGATCGGCTCGGCGTAAAGAATCATGACGTGCCCGCAGGTGGGCGGGTGACGGGCGCGCAGGTTCCTCAGGCGCCGGAGCCTGCCTCCAGCGCGGCTTCCTCGTAGGATTCGCCGGCATCTGGGTCATTGAAAACGTCCAGGTTCAGCTCGCCCTCGCTGCGCGCCACGATGGTGGTCACCGTTGCGTCGCCGGTGATGTTCACCGCCGTTCGGGTCATGTCCAGCACCCGGTCGATACCCAGGATCATCGCGATGCCCTCCGCCGGGAGGCCCACCTGGGTGAGCACGCCGGCCAGCACCACCAGTCCGACGCTGGGCACGCCGGCGGTGCCGATGGAGGCCAGAATCACCATGGCCACCACCATCAGGTACTGCCCAAGGGACAGGTCGATGCCGTAGAACTGGGCGATGAAGCCGGTGGCGATGCCCTGCATGATGGCCGTACCGTCCATGTTGATGGTCGCACCCAGCGGCACGGTGAACGAGGCCACCTTGTTGCTCACGCCCATGCGCTTTTCGACCGTCTCCAGGGTGACCGGGATGGTCGCGTTGCTGGAGGCGGTGGAGAAAGCGAACATCATGGCCGCCCGCATCTTGGCCAGGAATACCAGCGGGTTGAGCCGTCCGATCAGAGTCAGCAGGGTGGGGTAGACCACCAGGGCGTGCAGGAACAGCACGGCAAACACCAGCATCACGTACTTGCCCACGGCGGCGAAGTCCGCCAGGTCGCTGGTGGCGGCCAGGTTGGCGATCAGGGCAAATACGCCATACGGTGCGAAGCGCATGACGAGGGTCACCAGGCGCATGATCACGTGGTTGATGTCCTGGAACCAGGCGGAGATGCGCTCGCCGCGGCTTCCGCTCATGGTGATCGCGATGCCCAGCAGCACCGAAAATACGATGATGGGCAGCATCTGTGCCGTGGCCATGGCCGCCACCGGATTCTTTGGCACCATGTCGATGATCACCTGGGTGAACGGCGTGGCCTCGGCAATCTGTCGCTGCACGGTGCTGACCGGGCTGCTGGCGCCCAGTCCCGGCTGGAAGATGGCCGCCGCGGTCAGGGCCAGGGTCACGGCGATGCCCGTGGTCAACAGGTACAGGGCCACGGTCTTGCCACCGACACGCCCGAGCATTTTCGGATCCGACAGCGAACTGGAGCCGCACACCAGCGAGACGAACACCAGCGGCACGACCAGCATCTGAAGCAGGGCGATGAACACCTGGCCCAGCACGCGAAACAGCCCGTCCGTCAGCCAGATCTGCGCCCAGTCGGGGTTGCCGAGCAGGGTGATGATCCAGCCGGTGACAGCGCCGAGGATCATCGCGATGAGGATGCGTGCGCTGAGGCTCATTTTTTTCTTTTCGGCCATCGTGTCGGGTCCGTGTTTCGGGGCAGTGCTAGCCTACACGATGCCGGGTGCGTGAACGAAACCGCTCACGCTCCCGTGCGAAATAGGCCGCCGCCATCGCAGCCAGGGCGAGCGTGGCGAGCAGGGATGCCGTGAATCTTGGGATTATGGGTCACTCCAGTCGGTGGAGTGGCGCCATGGGCGTCGGGTGGGAACGAAGCCATCATGGTTTCCTGCCCACGTGGGCGCAAGGCGCGGGGATAGAATTCGCACTGATGGCGCATGGGTGATTGCGCTAGAATTCGCCCTTTCCCTGGCCTCCCGGCACGCGACGCGTTCGGGCAAGAGGGCCGCCAGCCGATCGAAGCCTTTCCATGGAAGCATCCACCGACACCACGCCCACCAATTTCATTCGCAACATCGTCAAGGCGGACCTTGAGGCGGGAAAGCACGCGGCCATCGTCACGCGTTTTCCACCGGAACCCAATGGGTTCCTGCATATCGGCCACGCCAAGGCGATCTGCCTGAACTTCGGCCTGGCCGACGAGTTCGGCGGGCGCACCAACCTGCGCTTCGACGACACCAACCCGCTGAAGGAGGACGAGGTTTATGCCCAGGCCATTCTCGACGACGTGCGTTGGCTCGGCTTCGAGTGGGACGAACTCTGTCATGCTTCGGATTATTTCGATCAGCTGTACGACTGGGCGCTGCACCTGGTGCGCGAGGGCAAGGCCTACGTAGACAGCCAGGACGCGGACACCATCCGCGCTCGCCGCGGCACCCTGACCGAACCGGGTGAAGACAGCCCGTTTCGCGGGCGTTCCACGGAAGAAAACCTGGACCTGTTCCAGCGCATGAAGGATGGCGAATTCGGTGACGGCGAACACGTGCTGCGCGCGAAGATCGACATGGCCGCGCCCAACATCAACCTGCGTGACCCGGTGATGTACCGCATTCTCAATGCGCCGCACCACCGTACCGGAGACACCTGGCACATCTATCCCATGTACGACTGGGCGCACGGCCAGTCGGACGCCCTGGAACACGTGACACACTCCCTGTGTACGCTGGAGTTTGAAGACCACAGGCCGTTGTACGACTGGTTCCTGGATCAGATCCCGGCGCCGTCGCGCCCCCGCCAGATCGAGTTCGCGCGCGGCAATCTCAATTTCACGGTGATGAGCAAGCGGCGCTTGCGCGAACTGGTGGAGGAGAAGCACGTGGACGGCTGGGACGACCCGCGCATGCCCACCCTGGCCGGCCTGCGCCGGCGCGGCTACACCCCGGCCAGCATCCGCCGCTTCTGGCGTGACCTGGGCGTATCCAAGTCGGACTCCATCATCGACATGGGCGTCCTGGAGAACGCCGTGCGCGATGACCTGAACGCCACGGCGCCGCGCGCCATGGCGGTGCTGGACCCACTCAAGGTGGTGCTGACCAACTTCCCGGAGGGTGATACCGAGTGGCTGGAGGCCGCGGTGCATCCGCAACAGCCGGAGCGGGGCAGCCGGCGTGTGCCCATCAGTCGCGAGATCTGGGTGGAGCGCGGCGACTTCATGGAGGACCCGCCGCGTAAATTCTTCCGCCTCAAGCCTGGCGGCGAGGTGCGTCTGCGCAATGCCTTCATCATCCGCTGCACGGATGTGATCAAGGGCGCCGACGGCGCCGTCACCGAACTGCACTGCGAGCTGGATCCGGAAAGCCGTTCCGGCATGCCCGGCGCCGACCGCCGCGTGAAAGGCACCATTCACTGGGTGTCTGCGGCTCATGGCCAGGCCGCCGAAGTGCGTCTTTACGACCGCCTGTTCAGCGTCGAGAATCCGCTGGCGGACAAGGACAGTGATTATCGACAGCACCTGAATCCCGAATCCCTGCAGGTGGTGGAGAACGCCTGGGTGGAACCCTCGGTGCTGGCCGACGGTGCGGCAGACATGCACCAGTTCGAGCGCACCGGCTATTTCGCACGTGATCGTGCGGCGGAACAGGGCGCCAAGGCGGTGTTCAATCGCACCGTGACGCTGCGCGATACCTGGGCCCGACTGCTCAAGGAACGGGCCGCGCGCGGGTGACCAGCGGCACGGTGCGCTGCGCCGTGATTTTGCTAGACTGACGGCTCCACAACCTGAGGAGTAGGGCCATGGGCTGGGTGTTACTTGCCGTCATCGCCGCGGCGGTGGTATTCGCCATTTCCATCTACAACCGGCTGGTTGCCTCGCGCAACCGGTTCAAGAACGCGTTTGCACAAATCGACGTACAGCTCACGCGCCGGCATGACCTGATTCCCAACCTGGTGGAAACGGCCAAGGGCTACATGTCCCACGAACGCGAAACCCTCGAGGCGGTCATCAAGGCGCGCACGGCGGCGGTATCGGGCCTCAAGGAGGCCGCGAAGGACCCCTCCGACCCGGCGGCCATGAAGCAGCTGGCCGAGGCCGAGCAGGGACTGTCCGGCGCCCTGGGGCGCCTGTTCGCGCTGTCGGAGTCCTACCCGGATCTGAAAGCCAACGAGAACATGATGCAGCTCTCCGAAGAGCTGACCACCACCGAGAACAAGGTCGCGTTCGCGCGCCAGGCCTACAACGATTCGGTGATGGACTACAACACCATGCGCGAGTCCTTCCCCAACAACTTTTTTGCCGGCTGGTTCAACTTTGCCCCGGCCGAATTGCTGGAAATCGAGGACGAGACCAAGCGGGAGGTGCCCGAGGTTTCTTTCTGAGCGGCCTCGCGGCGCTCCGGGAGCTGACGGCAGCCACCGCGTGACCGTCCTGGGCACGGAGGGTCCGGCGTGAATTTCTTCGAACACCAGGACCGATCCCGGCGCCAGACACGCTGGCTGCTGTTGTTGTTCCTGCTGGCCGTGGTGGCCGTCGTGGTGGTGGTCGACGTGGTGTTGCTGATCTCGTTCGGCTTTCTGCGCCACACCCCGGACATTCCGCTGTTTTCGGCGGCCAATCTGCAGGCGAACAGCGGTGCCCTGGTGGCCGGCGCACTGGCGACCGGGGCGATCATCGGCCTGGCCAGCCTGTTCAAGACGCTGACCCTGAGGGGCGGTGGTGGGCAGGTGGCGCGCCAACTCGGTGGCACCCTGGTGGACCCTGACAGTCGCGACCCCCTGCGTCGGCGCCTGGTCAACGTGGTGGAGGAGATCGCCCTGGCCAGCGGCGTGCCGGTACCGGAAATCTACGTACTGGAGCAGGAAGCGGGCATCAATGCCTTCGCGGCCGGTTATTCGCCTGCCGACGCTGCCGTGGCGGTGACGCGCGGGACCCTGGAAAAACTCGATCGTGCCGAACTGCAGGGCGTGATCGCCCACGAATTCAGTCATATTCTCAACGGCGACATGCGCCTGAACATCCGCCTCATGGGCGCCTTGTTCGGCATTCTGCTGCTGGCGCTGATCGGGCGGCGCGTGCTGTTCCACACCCATTATTTGGGTCGGTCGTCGCGCAACAATGGCGCCCTGGGCATCATGGCGCTGGCCCTCACCCTTGTGGCGGTGGGATACGTGGGCCTGTTTTTCGGCCGCATGATCAAGTCTGCCGTATCGCGCCAGCGCGAGTACCTGGCGGACGCCTCCGCGGTGCAGTTCACCCGCGACCCGGACAGCATCGGTGGCGCCCTGAAAAAAATCGCGGTGTACGGCGATCATTCCTACCTCCAGGCGGACACCGAGGAGGTCGGTCACATGCTGTTCGGACCCGGTCGCAAGATGAGCCTGATGGCCACGCACCCGCCCCTTCTGCAGCGCATTGCCCGCGTGGAGCCAAATTTTCAGGAAGAAGACCTCAAGGTGCTGGCCGCGCGCATCCAGCGCGGCGAGCAGCGCCAGCGAGACGTCGCGGCCCGTGAACAGGCGCGGCGCGACCCACCCGCGGCGGGACGCGGCCCCTTCGATGCGCAGGCCATCATCGACCAGATCGGTAACCCGGACATGCAGCGCATCCTGCTGGCCGCGGCGGTGGCCGAAAGCCTGCCCGAGCCCGCCACCCACGTGGCGCGGGCGGTCGAGTCGGCGCCGGTGGCCCTGCTGTACAGCTTGCTGATGGATGACCCCGACGCCCGGCGCCTGCAATTGCAGGTCATCACCGACCGGCTGGGGGAGGGGACGGCGGAGGCGGTGCACCGTCTGATCGACGGCGGCGGGGTACTGAACACCGGGCAACGCCTGCCACTGCTGGAGATCGCCCTTCCGGCCCTGCACCGGCAACCCATGAAGGTGCTGCAGGATATGCTCGGGGCCATCGACGCCATGATCCGGGTCGACGGAAAGGTGGACGTATTCGAATACCTGTTGGCTCGCCTGGTGCGCCAGTACCTGTGGGAGTCGGCCAACCCGCACCGGGTGAAGGTCGCCGGCAAAAAGTCCCTGCGCCAGCGTCGTGACGCGGTGCGCGAAGTACTGGCCGTTGTCGCCTGGCACGGCGCGCCGGACAGTCTCGAGGCTGCCTTCGCCGCCTACCGGGAGGCGCTTGGCGAGGCGTTGGGCGAGGTGCCCGAGGTGATGCCCCCCACCGACGACTGGATGGGCATGCTGGACCGTTCGCTGGAACGCCTGGACGAACTGACGGCGCCCGGCAAGGAGCAGCTGTTGCGCGCGCTGACCCTGGCCATTCGCCACGACGGGCGCTACGTGGAAGCCGAGCTGGAACTGTTGCGCGCCGTGTGCTCGGCGATGCACGTGCCGATTCCGGCACTGATCAGCGAGTCGGCGACCTGATCAGGCCATCTCGGCCGCGACTTTTTCCGCGATCATGATGGTGGGGGCATTGGTGTTGCCAGAGACCAGGGCGGGCATGACCGAGGCGTCCACCACGCACAGCCCCTGCACGCCGTTGACCCGCAGGGCCGGATCGACCACCGCGCGGGAGTCGTTGCCCATGCGGCAGGTGCCGACCGGGTGGTAGATGGTTTCCGCCTTGCGCTGCACGAAATCCAGGATCTCCGCATCGGTCTCGACGCCTGCTTCCGGGTACACCGGACCACTCACGACGTCGGCAAAGGCTTCCTGGCCGAAAATGCGCTGGCTGAGACGAATGCACTCGATCATCATGCGACGGTCGTAGTCCGAGTCCAGGTAGTTGGGACGAATCGACGGCGCCGCGGCCGGGTCGGCGGAGCGGAGCCGGATCGTGCCGCGGCTTTCCGGACGCAGCGGGCAGGCGTGCAGGGTCATGCCGGAGCCCGGCAGCAGGACTTTGCCGTGTCCCTCCAGCTGGACCGGCAGGAAATGCAGCTGGATGTCGGGCCGGTCGTCGCCCGCCTCGGGGCTGACGACGAAGGCGCCGCCTTCGGCGATGTTCGAGGTGCCCGGACCCCGTCGGCCCAGGTAGTACTTCAAACCGGCCATCACGTGATTGAGGGTGTCGTAGCTCTCCCGTGTGCGGATGCGCACCACGGTGCCGATGTCCAGGTGGTCCTGCAGATTGGCGCCCACACCGGGTTGATCGACGCGCACCCCGATGTCGTTTTCGCGCAGGTGGTCGGCGGGACCGATCCCGGACAGCATCAGCAGCTGCGGCGAATTGACGGCACCCCCGCTGAGCATGATCTGGCCGCCTTCAAAGTGCTGTTCCTTGCCACGGACCATGGCGCGCACGCCGCGCGCCCGGTCGCCGTCGAACAGCACCTCGCTGACCACGGCGCGCGTCGCCACCTCCAGGTTGGGTCGCCCCAGCGCCGGCTTGAGGTAACCCCGCGCTGCGCTGCAGCGCCGCCCGTCACGCTGGGTCACCTGGTAGAGGCCGCAGCCACGCTGGTGCGGGCCGTTGAAGTCGTCGGTGCGGGGAATGCCGGCCGTTTCGCAGGCGGCCAGAAAGCGGTCCGTCAGGGGATTGTGAAAGCGCAGGTCCTGGACGGCCAGGGGTCCGCCGGTGCCGTGCCATTCGCTGGCGCCACGTTCCTGGTCTTCCGACTTGAGAAAGTACGGCAGACAGTCCTCGAAGCGCCAGCCTTCAGCGCCGCCGGCCGCCCACTCGTCGTAGTCACGGCGATGGCCGCGGCAATAACACATGGCGTTGATCGAGCTCGAGCCGCCCAGCACCCGGCCCCGTGGCCAGTACATGCGACGACCGCCCAGGCGGGGTTCCGGTTCGGTGTAGTAATTCCAGTTGATCCGCGTGTTGTTGCGCAATTGCCACAGGCCCGCCGGCATATGGATGAAGGGATTGATGTCCCGGCCACCGGCTTCCAGCAGCAGGACGCGGCGATTGGGGTTTTCGCTGAGGCGGGCGGCCAGCACGCAGCCGGCGGATCCGGCGCCCACGATGATGATGTCGTGACTGCTCAAGGGAGGAATGCGGCTCCATTCGGTGGCGTATGCATGATAGCGACTGCGGAAAGGGGTGCAAGGGCAAAGGCGTCACGGAAGGTTGGGATTCCACCGGTCGGTCGCAGGCGCTCGCCGCACCGCGTCACCGTCGACGGCGCGGCCGGCGCTGATACAATGGCGGTTCCGGGCCGGGCCGCGCCTGCCAGCCCATTGCATCCCGGTGGTGCGGCGGCCGGGACAGACCCGGCCACCGGCAGTCGGCAGCGCCCCGGGTCGCGTGAGAGGAGGAAGCCATGACCCTGACCCGCCTGTCCCTGGGTAACCCCGTGGCCGTGGCCGTGGGCGGAATTCTCGTGGCGATTTTCGGGCTGATCGGCATGAGCCGCCTGCCCATCGAGATGACGCCGGAAATCACCCGGCCAGAGATCGTGGTGAGTACGAGCTGGCGCGCCTCCTCGCCCTCCGAGGTGGAGTCGGAGATCATCGAATTGCAGGAGAACGTGCTGCGCTCGACGCCGGGCCTGGTGCGCATGTCCTCGCAGGCCAACTATGGCAGCGCCAGCCTGACCCTGGAGTTCGTGATCGGCACCGACATGAACCGGGCGCTGATCGAGGTGATGAACCGCCTGAACCAGGTGCCGCGTTATCCCGTGGACGCCGACGAGCCGGCCATCTACGCCGGCGGCCAGAATTTCGATCGTGTCATCGCCTGGTTTCAGATCACCACCGATGAGGGCAATGACCGTGACATCGCCACCTACCAGGACTTCGTCGACGACAACGTGATCACGCGGTTCGAGCGCGTGCCCGGCGTGTCCTCGGTGTTCGCTTTCGGCGGACGCACCCACGAAGTCCGCATCACCTTCGACCCATACAAGGCCGCCGGCCTGGGCCTCGACCTGACCGGCATTCCCGCCGAAGTGGGCGCCAATACCGATGTCAGCGCCGGTAACACGGAGGTCGGGCGGCGCATGTACACGGTGCGGTTTTCCGGCAAGTACGAAGTCGATGCGCTGGGTGACCTGGTGCTGGCCTGGCGCGATGGCCGGCCCATCCGCTTGCGCGACGTAGCGCGCATCGAGATGACCATGGTGGACGCCAGCACCAAGCTGCACCTGAACGGCGGTCCGGCCATCGGCATGGGCATCGCGCCGGAGTCCGGCGCCAACGTGCTCGACGTGCTCGAAGGCATCCGCGCCGCTTCCGACGAGATGCGCAACGGCATCCTCGACCGCGCCGGCCTGAACCTGTTCATGGGGTATGACCAGTCGGAGTACATCAACGCCTCCATCGCCATGGTGCGCAACAACCTGTTGCTGGGCATGGGCCTGGCCATCGTTGTGCTGTGGTGGTTCCTGCGTCGCTTCAAGGCCACGCTGATCGTGGCCCTGTCCATCCCGCTGTGCCTGCTGATGTCGTTCATCGTGATGTACGTTTCCGGGCGCACCGTGAACATCATTTCACTCGCCGGGCTGGCCTTCGCCACCGGGATGGTGCTGGATGCCGCCATCGTGGTGCTGGAAAACATCTTTCGCCAGCGCGAGGCCGGCCGTGACGGCAACGAGGCCTCGGAGCGGGGCACCGCGCAGGTCTGGGGCGCCCTGCTGGCCTCCACCGCCACCACCGTGGCCATTTTCATGCCGGTGGTGTTCCTGGAAGACGAGGCCGGGCAACTGTTTGCGGACCTGGCCATCACCATCTCCGCGGCGGTGGTCGCCTCGCTGGTGGTGGCCGTGACCGTCCTCCCGACGGCCGCCGCGAACTGGGTGAAGGGCACGGGCATCGAAGACCACCACCGGAACTGGTGGCGCTGGATCACGCGGCACATCATGAGCTGGACCGACAGCCCCCGGCAGCGATGGACCTGGGTCGGCGCGCTGACCATCACCCCGCTGGTCCTGGCGGTGTTGCTGGTGCCGCCCGCGGACTATCTGCCGGAAGGGCGCCAGAACTGGATCCAGGGATTCATCGTGGCGCCACCGGGGCTCGGCGTGGAGACCGGCGAGCGGGAGATCATGGACGTGATCGACGCGCGCCTGACACCCCACCTGACCGGCGAGCGCAGGCCGGGCATGGATTCCTACTACCTCGGCTCCAGTCCGGGCTTCGGCACCTTTATCGGCGGTCGGGCCAGTGAGCCGGGCGAGGTCGACGAACTGGTGGGCATGTTCAATGCGGAGATCATGCAGGGTTTTCCGGACACCTTCGGTTTCGCTTCGCGGGCTCCCCTGTTCAACGGCGCCCGCGGCGGGCGACAGATCAATCTCGACCTGCAGGCCGAGTCCTTCGAGTCGCTGCTGGCGGCCGGCCGTGCCGGGTTTTTCGGGGTAATGCAGGCGCTACCCGGCGCCAGCGTGCAACCCTCGCCTGGGCTGGAGCTGGCCGAGCCCGAGTTGCGCCTGGTGCCGGACGACCGCCGCATTGCCGAAGTGGGCTGGAACCGCGCGCGGATGTCGACCGTGGTTCGATCACTGGGCGACGGCGCCTTTCTCGGGGAGTATTTTGACGGCAACCGCCGCTACAACGTGGTGCTGCGCGCCGAGGGTTGGGACACCCCGGAACAGCTGGCGGCGATTCCGCTGGCCACGCCGTCGGGTGACATCCACGCGCTGGGTGAGCTGGTGCGGCTGGAGCGCACCGCGGGCCCGTCACAGATTCGCCGCGTGGACCGTCGGCGCACCCTGACCCTGCAGATTCAGCCGCCCGGCGACATGGCCATCGAAGAGGCTTTGCAGGTGGTACGCAGCGATGTGCTGCCCGTGGTGCGCGCGCAGCTGCCGCCGGACGGCACCATCAAGCTCAGCGGCACCGCGGAAGCGCTGGACGAGGCGCTGTCCAGCATGTCCGGCAGCTTCATCCTCGCCGTGGTCATCCTGTACCTGCTGATCTCGGCGCTGTTCCGTTCGTTCATCGACTCGCTGCTGGTGGTGCTGACCCTGCCCATGGCAACCGTCGGTGGCATCCTGTGCCTGCGCCTCATGGACCTTGCCCTGGCCGGGGTCGGCGGACAACAGATGGACCTGCTGACCATGATCGGCTTCGTGATCCTGCTGGGCCTGGTGGTCAACAACGCCATCCTGCTGGTGTACCGTGCCCGTGATGCCGAGCGCGAGGGCATGGGCCGCCGCGACGCGGTCGAAAGCGCGGTGCGTCTGCGCCTGCGGCCGATCCTGATGAGCACCATGACCAGCATTTTCGGCATGCTGCCCCTGATGCTGATGCCCGGTTCGGGTTCCGAGCTGTACCGGGGCATGGCCTCGGTCATCGTCGGCGGCATGCTGGTCAGCACCCTGTTCACCCTGTTGTTGCTGCCCAGCCTGTTGCGCATGAACGAGGCACGCTCGCAGGTAGGGCATGCAGCTGCCGAAACCGTGTGAGATAGTTCGCGAATGAGACTCAGATCCGTGATCATGGCCGGGTTCCTGGGCCTGGCGCCGCTGAGCGCACCGGCCCAGGACAGCGGTACGCCGCCGGCCCTGGTGCGCGTGGCCACGGCCAGCCTGCAGACCCTGGCGCCGGTCACGCTGGTGCCCGGCACCGTGACCAGTCGCAACGACGCCCGCCTGGCCGCGGAAGTGGACGGGCGCCTGGTCAGCGTGGCCGAGGTGGGCGCCCGGGTGAATGCCGGCGATCCGGTGGCCACCATCGAGGACACCAGTTTGCGGTTGCGCCGCGACGAGCTCGTGGCCGAAGTCGAGCGCGCCCGCGCCCGGGTGGAATTCCTAGATCGCGAGGAGCAACGGTACGTGCGACTGGCCGAATCCAACCTGGCGGCCGCCACCCAGCTCGAACAGACCCGGTCGGACCGCGACGTCGCTCGCGGCGAGCTGCGCGTGGCGCAATCGCGCCTGGCCCAGATCGAGGACCAGCTGGGACGAACCGTGTTGCGCGCGCCGTATTCCGGCGTGGTGGTGGAGCGACTGATGACGCCGGGTGAACGCGCCAGCGATGGATCCAACGTGGTGCGCCTGGTGGACCAGGAGCACCTGGAAATCATCGCGCGCGCACCGCTGGCTTACTACCGCCACGTCAGTCCCGGTCAGCGCCTGGCGCTGGAGGCGCTGGGGACCCACGCCGAGGGCGTGGTGCGTACCGTGGTGGCGGTCGGCGACGAGAACACGCACCAGTTCGAGTTGCGGCTGGACCTGGAGCCGGGGCTGTTTCCGGTGGGCCAGACCCTGCGCGTGGCGGTCCCCATGGACGAGATGCGCGAGGTGCTGGCCGTACCCCGTGACGCCCTGGTGTTGCGTCCCGAAGGGGTGACCGTTTACGTGGTCAACGGCGACAACCAGGCGCGGCAGGTCAGCGTGACCACCGGTATCGGCGCCGGCGACCAGGTGGAAGTGCGTGGCGAGCTCTCCGCGGGCGACACGGTGGTGGTGCGCGGCAACGAACGCCTCCGTCCCGGCCAGCCCGTGACCGTGCAGGGCGGCTGAAACGCGTGATCATCTCTTGAGCAGCGCCGGGCCCGCGACCTCCCCCGGCGGGCTCGCCGGCTGGCTGTTGCGCGTCCAGCCGGGTGAATGGCCGCGTTTCGCGCTGGCCTTCGTCTATTTCTTCTTTTTGCTGGGCGGCTACTTCATGCTGCGGCCCATTCGCGGGCTGGTGGCCTCCAACCACAGCGACGTGCTGCACCTGCTGTACACCGCCACTTTCCTGACCATGCTGGCCATCGTGCCGGTCTTTGGCTTCCTGGTGGCGAAATTCCGGCGTGGCGTGTTCGTGCCGGCGTCTTACGGATTTTTCATCGTGCAGCTGCTCGGATTTGCCTGGGCATTTTCCGGCGACGGCGCTGCGCCCCGGGTGCAACTGGTGTTTTACGTCTGGCTCAGCGTGTTCAACCTGTTCGTGGTGTCCGTTTTCTGGAGCTTCATGGCGGACATCTTCACGCCCGGCCAGGCGCAGCGCCTGTTCGGCAGCATCATGGCCGGGGGCTCCATCGGCGCCATCCTGGGACCCCTGGCCACGGCCAGGCTGGTGGGCGTGATCGGCGTGGGCGGCATCATGGTTCTTGCATCGCTCGCGCTGGGTGTGGCCACGGCGTTGGCCGTCCTGCTGGGGCGGCGCGAACGCCGCCGAACGTCCGGCAGCGGTGAGGCGTTGATCGGCGGCAGCGTCTGGGAGGGCGCGCGCGAGGTATTCCGTTCACCCTACCTGTTGCTCATCTGCCTGATGATGCTGACCCACAATATGACCTCGACCTTCCTGTACAACGGCCTGGCCGTGCTGGTCGACGGGTCCGGCATGGACGATGTCGCGCGTACCGTCTTCTTCAGCTACGTCGACCTGGTGGTGCAGGTCATCGCGTTCACGCTGCAATTCTTTCTCACCGCCCGCCTGCTGGCCTGGATGGGCATGCCGCGCACGGCCGTGCTGCCGCCGCTGATCCTGGCCGCCGGTTTCACCCTGCTGGGCAGTTCGCTGGGCCTGGTGCTGTTCGCGGCCGTGCAGGTGGCGCAACGCGCCATGAACTACGGCCTGCTGGGACCGGTGAAAGAGATGTTGTTCACCGTCGTGGACCGGGAGACCAAGTACAAGAGCAAGAACTTTATCGACACGGTGGTCTACCGCGGCAGCGACGTGGCGGCCAGCTGGCTGTTCAAGGGATACATGACGCTGGGCCTGGGCGTACACCAGGCCGCCCTGGCCTACCTGCCGGTCATGGTGATCTGGGGGCTCGGCGCCTGGCGCCTGGGTCGGCGTTACGAAGCGCTGCGTGACATGCCGGAATCGTCCACGAAGGACGGGTGAAAGCGCCGCCCCTCGGCGGTATCCACCGAGGTCACGGGGCACTGGTAGAGCCGCTCGAGTCGCTCGGCGGTGAGCAATTCACTGGCCGATCCCGCCTCCCAGTCCCCATCTCCGTACAGCAACAGCACGTGGCTGCAGTAGGTGGCGGCCAGGTTGACGTCATGCAGCGCGGCGATCGCGGCGCGGCCGTCGCGGTACACGTGATCGCCCACGGTGCGCATGATGCGCACCTGGTGGCGGAAATCGAGGTGATTGGTCGGTTCGTCCAGCAGCATCACCTGTGGGGCCTGGACCAGCAGGGCGGCAAACGCCAGCCGCCGCGCCTCGCCGCCCGACAGGCTGGTCACGCTGCGCGCCTCCAGGCGGTCCAGGTCCACCTGCTCCAGGGCGGCCCGTGCACCGGCGAGGTCTTCCGGTCCCTCGCGGCGCCATCGCCCCAGGTGGGGGTGGCGGCCGGTCAGCGCCACCTGCAGCACGCTGGCGTCGAAGACATAGGCCGTGTGTTGCTGCAGCATGCCCAGTTGCCGGGCCAGTCGGCGCCGTGGCCAGTCGTTCAGCGCACGGTCACCCAGTAAAACGTGTCCCGTGGCTGACGGCGACAGGCCCGCCAGGTGCCGTAGCAGGGTGGTCTTGCCGATACCGTTGGCGCCGAGCATGCCCCAGAATTCACCGCCTCCGAACCGCACGTCGAGCCCGCGCACCACGTCCTGCCCGGCAATGCGGGCGGCCAGGCCCTGGCAGGCCAGGTCCGGGCGCGAGTCGTTCATGGCGCTTGCGGGCGCAGGCGCGCCCGGTTCAGCAACAGCAGGAACAGCGGCACGCCTAGCAGGGCGGTGATCACCCCCACCGGCAACTGGCGCGGCGCGATCACGGTTCGCGCCAGGGTGTCGCTCAGCACCAGGAAGGCGCCTCCGAACAGCGTGGCTGCCGGCACCAGCACACGGTGGTCCGAACCCACCATCAGGCGCACCAGGTGCGGCACGATCAGGCCCACGAAGCCGATGCTGCCGGCCACGCTGACCGCCGCGGCGGTCAACAGCGAGGCCATGAAATAGATGCCCCAGAGCAGCTGGTGGGTCGACTCTCCCAGCAGGCGGGCCGTGGTTTCTCCCATGCTCAACACGTTGAGGCTGCGCGCCTGCGCCATGATCACCGCCACCACGCCGAGCAGCACCCCGACCGCCCAGGCCGGCAGGCGGGCGTAGCTGAGATCTCCCATCAGCCAGAACAACATGCCGCGCAGGCTGTTGTCCGGCCCGGTGGCCAGGACCAGGCTGATCAGCGCGCCCCAGCCCGAGGCCGTGACCACGCCCGTCAGCAGCAGCCGGGTGCCGCTCCATGGGCCGCTGCCGCGCGCCAGGCCGAACACGATCAGCACCGAGACCAGCGCGCCCGCCAGGGCCATCAGCGGCATCAGGGCGGCGGCCAGGCCCAGCGACATGCTGAGCAGTGCGAACAGCGCGGAACCGCCGGACACGCCCAGGATGTAGGGGTCGGCCAGGGGATTGCGCAGCAATACCTGCATCAGGCAGCCGGACACCGCCAGCAGCGCTCCGACCACGAAGGCGGCGCCGGCCCGCGGGATGCGCAGGCGCCACAGCAATTCTCCTTCGACAGAGCCTGGATGGGTCAGCGCGTGCCACCAGGAAGCGGGACTGTGCGGGACCGAGCCCAGCGCCGTGGCCAGCACCAGGCACGCGGCGCACAGCAGGCACAAGCCGATCAGAACGGTCCTGGGGGAAGCGGTGAGCATGAAGGCAGTGTGTGGTCCCTCGATTGGCTTTGCAGAGGGTTTTGATTACCATTCTTCGCGGTGAAGCCGCAAAGTACCACATGCCGATTTTTCCACCAATGAATCCCGTGCTGACGGCGGGGGCGCCATGATCGACCCCGACGGCTACCGGCCCAACGTGGCCATCGTTCTCATCAACCGCCATGGCAAGGTGTTCTGGGCGGAGCGTTGCAACAACGACGGCTGGCAGTTTCCCCAGGGCGGCATGCGCACCGACGAGACGCCGGAAGAGGCGATGTACCGAGAGCTCGAGGAGGAGACCGGCCTCAAGCGGCACCATGTCGAGCTGCTCGGGTCCACGCCGGGTTGGCTGCGCTATCGCCTGCCGCGTCGGTTCCAGCGGCGTGATTCCAAGCCGCTGTGCATCGGGCAGAAACAGGTCTGGTTCCTGCTGCGCATGGTGACCGACGAATCGCAGTTCATCCTGGACGGCACCGAGACCCCGGAGTTCACCAGCTATCGCTGGGTGGACTTCTGGTACCCGGTGGACAACGTGATTTCCTTCAAGCGCCGCGTGTACCACCGGGCGCTGAAACTGCTCGAACCGTTGGCCGACCCGACCCGGGCGTGACCCTGCGACCCGGCATGCCCGGGCCGTTCGGCCCGTCGAAATAGTGATTGACAATCATTCTCATTCACAAATAAAATCATTCCCGTTGCTTGCCCGGAATGATGCCCTGGCCCCATGTACGTCTGTCTCTGCAAAGCGGTCACCGATGCCGACATTCACGAAGCCGTCAGCGGCGGCGTGCGGACCATGCGGCAGCTGGCCCGGCAGACCGGTTGTTCGAGCAACTGCGGCCGTTGCGCCGTAACGGCCGCCGAGGTCCTCGGCCAGGCCACCGCGCAGGGGTCCGGACAGCTGGGCGTGGCCCGGCAGCCCAGCGAACCCGAGCGCGCCTGAACCGCCCTGCAAACGACTCTCATTTCATCATTCGATTTCCAGCTTGGCTAAAATGACGTCGGGCCTTCAGGCCTGTTCCGTCTATTTCCACCTTCAACAAGGAGTCGTTCCATGAAGGGCGATGCCAAGGTCATCGAATTTCTGAACCGGGCGCTGCGCAACGAGCTCACCGCCATCAACCAGTACTTTCTGCATTCGCGCATGTTCAAGGACATGGGCCTGAAAGAACTGGCTGAAAAAGAATACGAAGAATCCATCGACGAGATGAAGCATGCGGACGCGTTGATCGATCGTGTCCTGTTCCTGGAGGGCTTGCCCAACCTGCAGGACATCGGTCGCTTGCGCGTGGGCGAAAACCCGAAAGAAATGCTCGAATGCGACCTGGCGCTGGAAAATGAAGCGATTCCCGAATTGCGCGAAGCCGTTGCCTATTGCGAAACCGTCAAGGATTTTGTCAGCCGGGAACTGTTCGAGGACATCCTGGAGTCCGAGGAGGAACACGTGGACTGGCTGGAGACCCAGCTGAGCCTGATCGAACGTCTGGGTGAGCAGAACTATCTCGCCGAACTGATGGGTTCGTGAACCCTCCGGCGCGGCGGGATGGCTGCCGCGCCGTCATTGGCCCGCTCCACGCGTCTTCCTTGAAGCACGGGGCTGTCATCCGCATCTAGAAGGGCAGGCGACTTGACCTGTTTCCCTTCGACCCGAGCATGTTCAACCAGACCAGCCAGCCCTGCCAGTTCGAACGCGACTGCGACGTGGTGATGATCCCCTCGGGCGACGAGGTGACCATGCCCGCGGGTACCGCGGGGTACATCACCCAGGCGCTGGGTGGCAGTTTCACCGTGTTTGTCGAGGGCAACCTGTTCCGCGTGGCGGGCATCGACGCCGACGCGATCGGCAAGGAACCGGTGATGCCGCCCGCCTTGCCCGAGGACGCCACCGAAGACGACGTTGAAAAGCTGATCTGGGAACAACTCAAGACCTGCTACGACCCCGAAATTCCGGTGAACATCGTCGACCTGGGACTGGTCTATACCTGCGACCTCGACCGCAACCCGTCCGGCGAGCGGCAGGTGCGGGTGGAGAT
Organism: Gammaproteobacteria bacterium; assembly: GCA_030431095.1. Classification (GTDB taxonomy): domain Bacteria; phylum Pseudomonadota; class Gammaproteobacteria; order Xanthomonadales; family SZUA-36; genus Marinihelvus. The sequence continues at coordinate 25,731 of JAUIJU010000027.1, forward strand.
GACGCTGACCGCGCCGGGCTGTGGCATGGGGCCTATCCTGGTCGAGGACGTGCGGTCGAAAATCTCCCTGATTCCCACCATCGCCGATGTCGAGGTCGAACTGGTGTTCGACCCGCCGTGGAATCACATGATGATGTCAGAAGCCGCCCGCCTGGAAACGGGGATGTTCTGAGGCGTCAGGCCGCATCCGATCGGGGCAGGGTTTCCGCTTCGTCCGCGGCATGGCCCAGGCGCAGGTCTTCCGAGTCGAAGTCGTCCACCGCGATAATTTCCGAAACCAGCGCGCGCACCTGGCGCAGCTGTTCCGCCTCCGTCTCGCTCAGCACGCCCTTGTCACAGGCGTCGGCCAGCCGCGCCTCCCAGGTCCACCCGTCCAGCTCACCGGCCTTGGTCGCCTTGGCCAGCTTCCGCTCCAGCGGTTCGGCGGCGATGACCTGGGGCAGGGCGCGCTCCATGAAGCTCAGCGGCCGGTCACTGGACGCGGACACGTAAATACCGGCGGTCAGACGGTCGCGCGCCTCGTTGGGCGAGAGCAGCAATTGCGCCACGCGATGGCCCAGGCGGTCGCCCGGGGCGCGCTCGCGGCGACCCAGGGGAAACACCACGGCCGCCATCAGGCGTCCAACCCAGCGATTCGGGAAGTTGTCCACGAAACCACCGAGCGCCTCCTGGAGTTCGTTCATTGCGTTGTGGAAGGACCAGGCCAGCAGCACCTGGTCAGGCGCAGGCCGGCCCAGCGCTTCGTAGCGGTACATCAGGGCCGAGGCCATGTAGAGCTGGCTGAGTACGTCACCCAGGCGGGCCGAGATGCGTTCCTTCTGCTTCAGCTTGCCGCCCAGGGAGAGCATGGCGATGTCGGCGCAGAACGCCAGCGCCGCCGAATAGCGGGACATTTTCCGGTAGTAGCCGGCCAGCCGCCGGTTGTTGCGTTCCGGCACGGTGGCGAGGCGTCCCATGGTCAGCCCCAGCGCCAGGCTGCGCACGGCGTTGCGCAGGGTGTAGCCGACGTGGGCGAACAGCAGGCCGTCGAACGTCGCCAGGCGTTCACGCGCATCGGGCAGGCGGGCCGCCTGCATTTCCTTCAGCACGTAGGGATGGCATCGAATCGCGCCCTGGCCAAAGATCATCATGCTGCGCGTGAGGATGTTGGCGCCTTCCACGGTGATCCAGATCGGCGCGCCCTGCCAGGCCCGTCCCAGGTAGTTGCGCGGCCCCAGGATGATGCCCTTGCCACCATGCACGTCCATGGCGTCGGTAATCACTTCGCGGGCCATTTCGGTGGCGTGGCACTTGGCGATGCCCGAGGCCACGGCGGGCTTCTCGCCCAGGTCCACGGCAGTGCAGGTCATGCGCGACAGGGCCGAGATGGTGTAGGACTTGCCGGCGATACGCGCCAGCGCCTCCTCGATGCCCTCGAAGCGCCCGATGGGCAGGCCGAACTGCTTGCGAATGCGTGCGTACGCGCCCGAGGCCAGCGAGCAAGCCTTGCCCCCTCCGGTGGATGAAGAAGGCAGGGTGATGCCGCGGCCCACGGACAGGGCCTCGACCAGCATGCGCCAGCCCTTGCCGGCCATGTCCGGTCCGCCGATCAGGGCGTCGAGTGGAACGAACACGTCCTTGCCGCGGATCGGGCCGTTGTGGAACGGCACGTTCAGCGCGAAATGGCGGCGGCCGATTTCCAGGCCCTCGGTGTCGCGCGGCACCAGCGCCACGCTGATGCCCAGGTCTTCTTCACCCCCCAAAAGGCCCTCGGGATCGTAGAGCCTGAACGCAAGGCCCACCACGGTGGCCACCGGCGCGAGCGTGATGTAGCGCTTGTCAAAGCTCAGGCGCATGCCCAGCACCGGCTTGCCGTCCACCGTGCGTCGGCAGACCACGCCATGATCGGTGATCGAGGTGGCGTCGGAACCGGCTCGCGGGCTGGTCAGTGCAAAGCAGGGAATCTCCTGGCCGCTGGCCAGTCGCGGCAGGTAATGGTCTTTCTGTTCCTCGGTCCCGTAGTGCAGGATCAGTTCCCCCGGGCCCAGGGAATTGGGCACGGCGACCGTGGTGCCGGCCACCGGGTCCACGGACGAAATTTTCTGCAGCACCGCGCGGTGCGCCAGGGCCGAAAAGCCCAGGCCGCCATATTCCTTCGGGATGATCATGCCGAAGAAACGGTTGTCTTTCAGGTAGCGCCATACGTCCGGTGGCAGGTCGGCTCGTTCGTGGCTGATGGACCATGAATCGAGCATGCCGCACAGGGTTTCCACCGGGCCGTCCACGAAGGCCTGTTCTTCCTTGCTCAGGCCCAGCCAGGGTCGTTGCCGCAGCGCGTCCCAGTCCGGGTTGCCGGAAAACAGTTCGCCTTCCCAGCCGACCGTCCCGGCCTCCATGGCGGCCGCCTCGGTGTCGGAAAGTTCCGGCAACATTCGCCGGTACTGCTTCAGAAACGGAGCGGACAGGTACCGCTGCCGCCACGCAGTGAGGTTGAGCGGCACCAGGGCCGTCGCCAGGACCACGGTGGTCAGCGCCAGCGCGACCCAGGAAATGTCGGTGAACACGGCGAACGCCAGCACGACGCCGGCCAGCGAGATGCTGAAGGTGCGCAGGGAGACGCCGCGAAAGGCGCAGACGCCGGAAGCGATCAGGAGTGCGAGCAAGAGTAGCCAGGTCATGAGCAGGATTCCTTTACCATACGGTAGAGTATGGAAAACCACCCGGACCTTGTCAACCAGTAGCTTTGCGGCGTCCAGCACCGGTTTCGGGGCGGGCTCTGGGACTTCGAGCCTGTCCGTTGCCGGGACGATGCCGTATGATTCGCCCACCGCCAACCGGATTGGGTCCAGCGATTTGGACGACACGGTGTCACAGGCCACCCGAAACAAGCGAACCACCCTCTCGGCATCGGACTGGGAGAATGAAGCCCTGCGGGTCATCGCGGAAAAGGGCATCGCCGCCGTCGCGGTGGAGCCCCTGGCGCGGCGCATGGGCATCACCAAGGGCAGTTTCTACTGGCACTTCTCCAGCCGCGAATCCCTGCTCGAGCAATCCCTGGTCAGCTGGGAAAAGCACGATGCGCGCAACCTGTCGCTGTCGCTGGGCGAACTGTCCTGCCCGCGAGACCGCCTGATTTCCTTTTTTCGCCATGTCAGCCGTGAAGGCCTCACCCACCAGGTGTACAGCGCCCTGACGGCCTCCGCCGATCATCCGCAGGTCAAGCCGGTGCTGGATCGGGTCGCTTCCCGCCGCATGGCCCACATCGGTCAGGCCTTTCGCGAACTGGGCATGGACGACGCCGAGGCCGGTCACCATGCACGCCTGACCTATTCGGTATACCTGGGATTTCTCCAGCTGCAGCGGCAGAGCCAGGCGCCGGCCCTGAGCAGCCAGCAGTTCGAGGCCTATCTCGACCACGTCATCGAAACACTGATTCCCGAACACTGAAACAGCCAACGAGAGGTACCGCGCGTGACGCGATTGGAAGCACTGCAGGAATGGGTGGACGACGTCACCCGGCTGACCCGGCCGGATCGCGTCCAATGGTGTGACGGCAGCGAGGGCGAGGCCCGGGCGTTGCAGCAGGCCATGTTCGCTTCCGGAGAGCTGATCGCGCTCAATGCCGACACCCATCCGGGTTGTACCCTGCACCGGTCGGATCCCGGTGACGTCGCCCGGGTGGAGCACGTGACCTACATCTGCACCGCCGACCGTGAAGACGCGGGACTCAACAATCACTGGATGGCGCCTGACGAGGCGCACGCCAGGATGGACGCCCTGTTCGAGGGTTGCATGGAAGGGCGCACCCTGTACGTGATCCCCTACTGCATGGGACCCATCGACTCCCCGCTGTCGCGCTGCGGCGTGGAGCTCACCGACAGCGCCTACGTGGTCGCCAACATGCGCCTGATGACACGCATGGGCGGCGCGGCGCTGGCGCGCATCGAGCGCGAGGGTCGTTTCGTCCGCGGCCTGCACTCCATCGGCGATCTCGATCCCGAGCGGCGCTACATCATGCACTTTCCCGAGGAGCTGTCCATCAAGAGCTTCGGTTCCGGCTACGGCGGCAATGCCTTGCTGGGCAAGAAGTGCCACGCCCTGCGCATCGCCAGCCACCAGGCACGCGACGAGGGCTGGCTGGCCGAGCACATGCTGATCGTGGGCGTGGAGAATCCGCAGGGCGAGACGCATTACATCGCCGCGGCGTTTCCCTCGCAATGCGGCAAGACCAACCTGGCCATGCTGATTCCGCCGGAATCCTACCCCGGCTGGAAGATCTGGACGGTGGGCGACGACATCTGCTGGATGCGTCCCGGCGAAGACGGACGCCTGTGGGCGATCAACCCGGAAGCCGGCTTTTTCGGGGTGGCCCCGGGCACCGGCCCGGACACCAACCCGAACGCCCTGGCCATGCTCGACCGGGATGCCATCTTCACCAATGTCGGCGTGACCGCGGACAACCAGCCGTGGTGGGAGGGCAAGGGTGATGGCCTGGAGCCGGCGCTCAACTGGAAAGGGGAGCCGTACGGCCCGGACACGGCCCCGGCGGCGCATCCCAATTCGCGATTCACCGTGTCGATCTCGCGCTGTCCGAGCTATACCGAGGCCGCCGAGGCGCCCCAGGGCGTACCCATCTCGGCCATCGTTTTCGGCGGGCGTCGAGCGGGCCTGATGCCACTGGTGCTGCAGGCCGGTTCCTGGCGCCATGGCGTGTTGCTGGGCGCCGGTATGGCCTCGGAAACCACGGCGGCGGCCACCGGTAAAGTCGGCGTGGTGCGGCGCGACCCGATGGCCATGAAGCCGTTCTGTGGCTACAACTACGGCGACTACTGGCAGCACTGGCTGAACATCGGTGATGGGCTGTCCAGTCCGCCCGAGGTGTTCCACGTCAACTGGTTCCGCAAGGACGACGAAGGCCGGTTTTTGTGGCCGGGCTTCGGCGAGAACATGCGGGTCCTGGATTGGGTTCTGCGCCGCTGTCTCGGTGACACCGGAGTGGTCGAATCAGCCGTGGGCGGGCTGCCGGAACCTGGCGACATCGATGTTGATGGCCTGGACCTGGCGCCCGGCGCCATGGACGCACTGACCGCGGTGGACGTCGAGGGCTGGCGCCGCGAGCTGTCCGAGATCGACGCCTATCTGCGAACCTACGGTGAGCGCACCCCGCAAGGTCTGCTGGACGAACTGGCGCGCGTGCGCGACGGCCTCTGATCCACCACTCGTTGTCACCGGGTCTCACCCGGCATTAATCTGCCTGTTTAAACCCCAGGCCGACACCGGTCGTCTGATGGGCATGGGAGGCATGCAGGCGGTGCAGCAACGCGAGATGGCGGAAACGCCGGGACGCGACCAGGAACGCGACTGGGTCGAGCGGTCCCGTGGCGGTGATACCGCGGCGTTCGAACAGCTGTACCGGATGCACGCCGGCCGCATCCACGCCCTGGTGTGGCGCCTGTGCGGCGGCGACCGGGCGCTGGCGGAGGACCTGGTCCAGGAAGCGTTCATTCGCGCCTGGAACAAGCTGGAACTGTTCGAGGGCAAGAGCGCCTTCGGCACCTGGCTGCACCGCCTGGCCGCCAACGTGGCCCTGAGCGATCGGCGCATCCGCGTTCGACGCGTGGCCCGCGAAGCCCCCATGGACGACACCGTCGAGCGAACCGCCACCGGCGAGCGCGACGTCAGCGCCGGCCTGCGGGCCGACCTGGAACAGGCAGTTGCCCAGTTGCCCGAACGTGCCAGGACGGTCCTCGTGCTGTTCGACATCGAGGGCTACCGTCACGAAGAGATCGCGAACCTGACCGGCATGGCCGTGGGTTCGTCCAAGGCGCAGCTGCACCGGGCGCGCAAGCTGGTGCGCAAGGCCCTCGGAGAAGAGGAATGATGATGGAATTCGAACGATGAACGCGTCACGACAATCCGACAGCCGGCCCCTGGCGGCGATCGACCGCCTGCCGCGGTCGATCGAGCCTGCACGGGATCTGTGGCCGGGGGTCAGGCAAGGCCTGGCCCCGCGACGCCCTGAGCTGGGCCCGCCGTCGCGTCGACGGGGTCTGTGGGCCGTGGCCGCTTCGCTGGTCGTGGCCTTCACGGCGGGGCTGATGCTGGGCCGCCAGGAACCGTCACCGGTCACAGGAACGCCGCTGACCCTGGCCGCCGCGGCCGCTCCTTCCCTGGCGGCCGCGCTGGAGGCGACCGAACGCGAATATCAGGCGGCCTACAAAGGCTTTCGCCCGGTGGGCGTGGCGCCCTCGGTGCTGCAACCGAAGACCTCGGAAGACCTTGCCGCGAGCTGGGCATCCATGCAACAGGCCGAGACGGCGCTGTTGACCGCGCTCGAAGAGCACCCCGACAACCCGTACCTGGCCGAGAAATTGCTCGACCTGCGGACACAGCAGCTGGATTTCATGCGCCAGCTGCACATGCTGGACCAGAACAGCCGGAGAAACACCTGATGAAGAAACTGTTGGCATTGATGCTGGCCCTGCCGGGCCTGGCCCTGGCCGGGGAACCCATCCACGAACGGGCCGAGATGGCCGCGGACGGCAAGGTCACCGTGATCAATATCTCGGGTGACATCACCGTCCGCACCTGGAACCGCAACGAGGTGGAGCTCACCGGTGACCTGGGTGACGACTCGGAGCTGGTCTTCGAGGCCTCGGGCGGCAACGTCCGCGTGGAAGTGAAAACCGAGGACGGCAGGTTTTTCGGCGGCCCCGAATCCACCGACCTGGACCTGCGCGTTCCCGAGCGCGCCAGTCTCGAGGTAACCGGCGTGAGTTCCGACATCGAGATCGCCGATTCCCGGGGTGAATCGATCGTGGCGGAAACCGTCAGCGGTGACGTCGATGTGCGCGCGGAGTCCGGCCGCGTGGAGCTGACGTCGGTCAGCGGCGACGTGACCTTCATCGGCGCCTCGCCGCGCACCGCGGTGGAAAGTGTGTCCGGCGACATCGAGCTGGACGGCGTCAGCGGCGAACTCGAGGTCAGCCTGGTTTCCGGTGACGTGGATCTGCGCGGTGGCCAGTTCGACCTGGGCCGTTTCGAATCGGTTTCCGGAAGCCTGGACCTGGACCTGGAGGTCAATGCCGGCGGTCGCATCACGGTGGAGACCATGAGCGGCGACGCCACGCTGACCCTGCCGCGAAACCAGACCGGCGAGTTCCGCGCCCAGACCTTCAGTGGCGACATCCGCAGTGAGTTCGGTTCACCGCAAAGGGAAAAACACGGCCCCGGCAGCAGCCTGAAGCACATCCAGGGCGATGGCGGCGCCATGATTCGTGTCGAAAGTTTCAGCGGTGACGTGCGCCTGGGCCAGAAGTAATGCCAATTAGGCCATAAGTAACAAGCGCTTAAGGCACTCCCTAAATTTAACAAAATTGCACCGGTCGCCTCCAGGCGGCCGGTTTTTTTGTGCCTTCGGAAACGCCATCGACAATAAAAATAAGGATTTAGCGCATGTTAACGATGCATTAACAAACGCTTTGCATTCCCATGGACATACGCTACTATTGCCGCCGAGTTGGGGTTTAGTCCCTGCCGTCCGTCTATGCATGCACTCGGCGCCGGCAGGTAAACTTCGATCGAAACTAAACACACCAAAGTCAAATTTGGGAGACCTATAGAGATGAAATTCAACCGTAATCCTCTGTCACAGGCGATCAACACGACCCTGTGCGCCGGTGCCGCCGCTAGCATGGCCCTGGCCTCAGGGGTTGCCTTTGCGCAGGACGAAGACGACGAAGAAGGTGTCGAACTCGACCGCGTGCAGGTAACCGGTTCACGCATCAAGCGCGTGGACATCGAAGGTTCGACGCCCGTCACCGTGATCGATCGTGAAGAGATCGACCTGACCGGTGACTCCACCGTGGCCGAACTGCTTCGCGCCTCGCCCTATAACAGCTTCGGTTCGTTCCGTGACCAGTCCGGTTTCGGTAACGGCTTCTCCGGCGTTTCACTGGTCAGCCTGCGTGGTCTGGGTTCTTCCCGCACCCTGGTGCTGATCAACGGCCGTCGCATGTCCACCTTCCCGGGTGGCGGCGCCGAGGCCGTGGACATCAACCTGATCCCGCTGGACATGGTTGAGCGCGTGGAAATCCTGCGTGACGGCGCATCGGCCGTGTACGGTTCCGACGCCATCGCGGGCGTGATCAACATCATCACCCGCAAGGACCTGGACGGCGCCATCGCCACGGTCCAGTTCGAAGACTCCACCCACCCGGGCGGCGAAGCCTACCGCTACTCCGTGGCGGGCGGCATGAGCGGCGAATCCGGCAACGTGACCTTCGCCATCGAGCACTTCGAGCGCGACATGATCTTCGACCGCGACATTCCGGAGTTCTCCAACGCCGTGGCGCCGGGCCTGGATTCCATCTCCAGCTACGGTTTCCCCGGTTCCGCGCAGGTCACTTCCGGCCCGCTGGCCGGCCTGAACTTCCCGGATCCGCGCTGCCCGGACAACGTTGGCGAGTCCAGCCTGTTCCCGAACAGCTACACCTGGGACTTCAGCGAGTTCTACGCCGGTTCCGACTGGCAGTTCAGCTCCCGTTGCGGTTACAACTTCGCCGCCGACACCATCACGGTGCCGCGGGTGGAGCGCAACAGCGGCTGGGTCGATGGTCGGTTCGACATCACCAACAACACCCAGTTCGTGGTGCGCGGCCTGTTCGTGCAGAACGAGTCCGAGTCCCGCTTCGCCGGCGCTCCGGTGACCGCGCCGACGCCGTTCATCGCCGCGGACAACCCGAACAACCCGATCAACCTGTTCATTGGACAGACCATCACCGATCCGGGCCTGGGTACCTACACCTTTACCGACGCCGACCTGGGTGACGTGGCCGTGTTCCTGCGGACCTCGCCCAACGGCAACCGTGAAGGCTTCCAGTACTTCGACGATTCCAGCCTGTTCGCCGGCTTCGAAGGCACCAACGACTGGTTCGGCGGTTCCGAGTGGGACTTCGGTTTCGAATACGCCCGCAACCGGACCCTGGCGCTGACCAAGAACCTGGCCAACAAGGTTGAAATCCAGAACGCCATCGATTCCGGCGCCCTGGACCTGTTCAACGTGCAGGGCCTGGACGACGCCACGTGGCTGGATAACACGGTCGACACGCTGACCGCGTTCAACCACACCGGCATGTTCCAGGCGGACACCACCGTGGTGACGGTCGACGGCTCCTACAGCTTCGACCTGTTCCAGATGAACAACGGCCCGGTGCCGCTGGTTGTCGGTTTCGAGTACTACGACCTCGCGTTCAACCAGGAAAACGACCCCGAGTCCAACCGCCTGATCATTGCCGGTACCTCCGGTGGTGACAACATCTCGGGCGTGGGCCGTGACGTGACCTCCCTGTACGCGGAAACCATCATTCCGCTGCTGGCGAGCCTGGAACTGAACCTGGCCGTGCGCTACGACGACTACAGCGACTTCGGTAACACCACCAACCCGAAGATCGCCGCGTCCTGGCGTCCGTTCGACTCCCTGCTGCTTCGCGCCTCTTACGGCGAAGGCTTCCGGGCGCCGAACATGCAGGAACTGTACGGCAACATCTCCGAGTCGTTCCCGCCGGCCATCGACGTGACCGGTTGTGCGAACGGTGTGGCGCCGTGTACGTCCACGCAGTACCGTGCTTTCTTCGGCGGCAACCCGGACCTCCAGCCGGAGGAATCCGAGTCCATGACCGCCGGCGTGGTGTGGAACGCGACGGACGATCTGGCCTTCGAACTGACGTACTACGACATCGAGTTCACCAACCAGATCGCCACCCTGGGCATGCAGCGGGTGTTCAACCTGGAAGCAGAGCAGGGCGGCAGCCCGCTGGTTTCACGTAACCCCGATGGCACCGTCAACTTCGTGTCTCTCCAGAACACCAACCTGTCTGGTGTGCAGACCAACGGTATCGATTTCTCCATCGATTACGCTCTGGCGACGGAGTCCGCTGGCCTGTTCAACTTCCGCTTCGACTACTCGCATATCCTGGACTACGACCAGGAAGCGGTACCGGGCGACGGGTTCTCGACCATCCTGGATTCCCATGGTTTCCCGGAAGATCGTGCTTCCTGGCAGGTGGGCTGGACCCTGGGCAACTTCCAGGTGGGTTACACCGGCCAGTACATCGGCGAGAACGGTGGAGCTGACGAGTTCTGCACCTCCGACGGCCGCAGCGTTACCGACTGCGCCAACTCCGGTGCGAGCCTGATCACCAACGACGACATCTTCTACCACGACCTCCAGGTT
>JAUIJU010000072.1 GCA_030431095.1 Gammaproteobacteria bacterium
CCTTCACCTGTCCGGCGGTTTCGGCCAGTTTGTTTTCGCGTCGCCCGCAAATCATCACGCGGGCGCCCAGACGGGCCAGCAGAAACGTCATGGCCTTGCCCATGCCCGAGCCGCCGCCGGAAACGACGAACACGCGACCGTCGAGCAGGCCATCGGCAAACACCATGGGATGCGTGGCCAGTTGCTCCGGCGTCATGCCCCAGCGGGCGTCGTCCTGCTCGATGTCGGGATTGCTGATTGAACTCGCCATGGTTCCTTCCTATGCGCCCTGGAGTCCGAACACGGACACGCTGGCCACGTTGCGGTTGGGTACGCCCCCCAGGTTGTGGGTCAGGCCCAGGACGGGGCTGTCCAGTTGCCGCGCTCCAGCCCGGCCGAGCAACTGCGTGTACACCTCGTACGCCATGCGCAGGCCGCTGGCCCCCACCGGGTGCCCGAAGCACTTCAGCCCGCCGTCAGGCTGGCAGGGCAACACGCCGTCGCGGTCGTAGCGCCCGTCGAGCACGTCGTCGATGGCGCACCCGGCTTGCGACAGGCCCAGGTCCTCCATCAATACCAGTTCGGTGACCGAAAAGCAGTCATGCACTTCGATCAGCCCCAGTTCCTGCAGGGGGTTTTCGATTCCCGCTTCGGCGTAGGCGCGCTCAGCCGCCAGCTTCGTGGTCACGGTATGCGCGCCGTCCCATTCACTGCTGGACAGTTCCCAGCCGTTGCTCGGCGCCAGCTGCATGGCCTTGATGGTGACAAAGTCCCGGTGGCCCAGTCGACGCGCGTTGTCCGGCGTGGTCACGATGGCGCAGGCGGCGCCATCACTGACCCCGCAGCAGTCCAGCACGCCCAGCGGGTACGCCACCATCGGCGCGTTCAGCACGTCCTCCTCGGTGATCGCCCGGCGCAGGTGCGCCTTGTCGTTCAGCAGTCCATTGTCATGGCTCTTTTTCGAAATGTGCGCCATGGCCCGGCGCAGTTCAGCCATGTCACGCCCGTGCTTGCGCGCGTAGGCCGTGGCCAGTTGCGCAAAGGATCCGGGCGGCGTCGCGCTGGGTTGCCACAGGTCTTCGAAACTGCCCTTGGTGCGCTCGGGCAGGCCGGCGTACCCGGTGTCCTTGAGCTTGTCCATGCCCATGGCCAGGGCCACGTCGCAGGCGCCGGCGGCCACCGCGTATACGGCGCCGCGCAGCGCCTCGGTGCCGGTGGCGCACAGGTTCTCCACCCGGGTGACGGGTACGTTGGGCAGGCGCAGCGCCTGGCTCAGCGGCAGGCCCGACTTGCCCGTGCTCTGCTCCTGGTAGAACACGCCCAGCCACGCGGCATCGAGCTGGTCCGGCTCGATGCCCGCGTCACGCCGTGCTTCTTCGAAGGCCTCGATCATCAGCTCGGGCGGGCCGCAATCCCAGCGCTCGCCGAAGCGGGTGCAGCCCATGCCGATGATGGCCACCTTGTCACGGATCCCTTCAGCCATGGCCCTTCTCCACGGGCGCGGGTTTCCAGAAGTAGCGCCGGAATCCGCGTCGCTCGTCGAAGTCCTTGATGCGGAATGCCATGCGCACGACCTGGCCGGTCTCCAGCTCACCGGACTCGAAATCCGTGAACTCCATCATCACGTTGGCGCCGCCCGGGAAATGCACGTTGCCGAAAATCAGGGGCGGTCGCGGCGTCCAGGCCAGCCAGTCTTCCGTAAAGGAGTTCACTTCGCCGGGCAGCCCGGCCATCGATTCGGGTGTCTGCTCACCGGCCGCATGGCAATGCACACACCGGTCCGCGCGGGGAAACTGGAGTTTGCCGCAGGCGCCACAGCGCCCACCCAGCAGCCCGTGAAGGTCCAGGTGACGCCGGTGCGCGGCGGACTGCGAACTGCGGTTGTCACGCTCGGCGCGCAGACCACCGTCAATCTCCAGCAGGCGGCGCAGGCCAAGGTAGCGCACGTAGTTGGGCTCGACGCTGACCGGGGGCTCGGCTGCCTGGCCGGCGCCGTTCCCGGTCGCCCGCAGCAGGACCACGTCGAAGCCCTGTCCCGCGCCGATCAACAGCAGGTGCTGACCGGCCGAGGCGCGTGTCAGCGCGTGGTGCAACATCAACAGGGGATGCGCCGCGCCACACAGGCCGACGCACGATTCGAGCTCACCGGCGGTATCGGCCTGTTCCAGGCCATTGTCACGCGCCACGGCGCGCACGACCGGCGCAGGCAAGGGCGCCAGCAGGCAGTCGACCTGCGACGGCTCGATACCGGCCTGTCCCAGCACCTGACCGATCAGCTCGCCCAGGGGACCGCGCACGCCGGCATCGCGTACCCAGCGGGCTTCCAGCCGGTAGTCGAACCGCCGATCCGCTGCGCGGTAGCGGTCGACGAAATCGTCAGCGACCGTTCCCCAGGACAACGCGTCGGCCAGGCAATCGCCCTGGCCCAGCAGCACGGCGGCCGCACCGTGGCCCAACTCCGTTTCTCCTTCGCTGCCCGGCTGCGCGTCCACGCAGTCGCTGCCGCACAGCAAGGTCTCCGTTCGGGTCTCCAACGCGTCGATCAAAGCCGAGGTGGCGGCGCGGCGTGAGCCGCCGGATTCGCCGAGCCGCGTCGTCGGCGGCAGGGCCAGGGCTTCACGGGCGATCCCTGCGTGGCTGCGGTCGGCAAACGGCAGTGAAGTCGAAGCCAGCTGGAGCCGGGTCGGCGCGGCGCCGGCCGGGAGGGCCACGCGACAGGCCTCCACGGCCATGGTCAGGCTGTCTTCGTCCCAGTTGGCGAAACTGCGGCTGCCATGACCCGGCTTGACCCGCCCACGGGACCAGCCGACCGCTTCAGTGATGGTGCGGCGCTCGATGCGCCAGCGAGGCAGGTAGGCCCCGCTGGCAAGCACGCCGAAGCGCTGTTCATCCCCCACCACGGCTCACTCGACCAGGTCGCCCAGCATGGGTTGTACGCGCAGGTGTTCGGGGACGCGCTCAATGCCGATGCGGCGGTCGAGCTCTTCGTGCCAGTGATAGATGCGGCGCTCCTGGTAGTTGAGCTGAATGCCCCGGAAGCCGGGTGATTCCACCGACTCCTGGATCTGCGGCGCGAACTGCGTGTCTTCCAGCAGGATGCGATGAAAGTTGTCGATGCGCGTGTCCCACAACTCGTGCCGCTCGCCCTCGCCCCAGTCGGGGGAAAACCAGTGGCACTCGATGACCATGCTGCGCTCCGTTTTCGGCCAGAAGGTCAGGAACGGCATGCCGTTGCCCGCCACCGGCGTGACCAGGTTGGGGAACAGGTTGTACGACAGGTTGGTCTTGACCGGCAACTCGGTGACGTTGGGAAAATCCACCATGCCGCGGGTACCCGGGTCGACCCAATCGGGACGACGGTTGGGGGTGACCATCAGCGAGTGACCGTGGGGCCAGAGAAAGATGCTGGTGCCCCGGTGGTCCAGGAAGCGGTCCACCGTGTCCTGGTGAATGGACTTGAGGTGATAGACCTCGAGAAAGGCGTCGAGCAGCACCTTGACGTTACAGGCCACTTCCAGCCCATAACTGTGAACGTGGCGCACACTGTCGAGATCGAACTGCTCCAGTTGCGCAGGAATCGGTCCCAGGGACTCGAGCAATGGCATGGCCTCCGGGTCCTCGTTGATAAAGATCCAGTTACCGAGGCGTTCGCAGCGTACATTCACCAGGCCCAGGCAGGAAAAATCCAGGTCGACGAAATCGCGACGGTCACGCATGCCCCGGAGATTGCCCTCCAGGTCGTAGGCCCAACCGTGGTATCCGCAGGTAAATCCTCCTCTTACCTGACCCTGATCATCCTTGACCAGGGGGCCGCCGCGGTGCCGGCAGGTGTTATAAAAGGCGCGCACCTCCCCGTCCCTGCCGTGCACGATCAGGATCGGCGACCCGGTCTTCGTCCACAGCATGTAGCTGCCCGGCTCCGGCACCTGGTCGAGGTGGCCCGCATACAGCCAGCTTTTCTTCCACAGGTGCTCGCGCTCCAGGGCAAGAAAATCCGGGTCGGTGTAGCGCCCGCCGGGAATGGGTGGCAGGCTGGGGAACGCGTCGGGCGGACCCTTGCGAGCGCGCTCGAACTCGAGGCGTTCGTAAACGTTGTCGATAAATGCTTGGTCCATGGTTGAGCCGGGAGCCAATGGAATCTGGAGCGTTGATTATAGTGGCGCGAAAGCTCAAAATAAACAATCCTGACTGTTTTTTTTATGAAGACGGTACCTGGGCCTGGCATTGGCTCGCCATCAACAATCCCGGGGCGTCCCGCCACCGATCCCCGACGCCGGGACAGGGGCACCGCGGACGACACCGGGAAGCGGAAGAAAACAATGGACTTTCAACTCAGCGAAGAACAGAAAGAACTGCGCGACAGCGTTCGCCGGTATGCCAGTGAACGACTGTTGCCCCTGGCCGAATCCATCGAGGAAAGCGGCGAACCGCCATCGGCGGAGGTGGTCGCCGAATTCGCCGAGATGGGTTACCTGGGCATCAACATACCCGAGGCGTACGGAGGGCTCGGCCTGGGCAACCTGGAGGCACTGATCGTCATCGAGGAGTTGGGCAAGATTTCCTCCGCGGTGGCCTTCCCGGTCTTCGAGTCCTGCGTGGGCCCCATTCGCGCCATCGAAAAGTTCGGCAGCGACGAACTGGCTGGCTCCCTGGTGCCGGCCGTGTGCCGCGGTGAAAAAATGGTGGCCATCGCCATGTCGGAACCCGCCGCCGGCTCCGCGCTGACCGATCTGAAGACCACCGCGGAAGCGACCGGCGACGAGGTCGTGATCAACGGCGCCAAGCGCTGGTGTTCCGGCGGCGGGCACGCCGACGGCTACGTGGTGTGGTGTCGCATGGGCGAGGAGCCCGGCGCCCGCTCCATCGGCGCGGTGTACGTGGAGAAAGGCACCGACGGCCTGAGCTTCGGGCGGCCGGAACACCTGATGGGTTTCCGTGGCGTGCCCTCCTCCGACATTTACTTCGACAATGTTCGCGTGCCGGCGTCCCACGTGGTGGTCGGCGCGGGTGGCTTCAAACAACTGATGGGCGCCTTCGATCTGGAACGGTGTGGCAACGCCACCATGGCGCTGGCCCAGGCGGCGGCCGCCCTGGACGATGTCACCGCTTACGTGCAGGAGCGCGAGCAGTTCGGCAAACCCATCGTGGATTTCCAGGCCGTGCAGCTCAAGCTGGCGGAAATGCAGATGCAGGTGGAAGCGTCACGGCTGCTGATCTGGCGCGCCGCGGTGGACGCCGAACAGGGTTTTCCCAGCATCATGAACTCCAGCGTCGCCAAGTGTTTCGCCAACGAGATCGCGCGCACGGTGACCGGTAACGCGCTGCAGATGATGGGCGGCTACGGCTACTCCAAGGAATACCCCATGGAACGTCGCTTCCGCGACGCCTGGGGCTGGGGCATCGCCGGCGGCGCCATCGACATCCAGAAGATCAACATCGCCAGCGCCCTTGTGGGCCGGCGATTCAACCAGCGCGCGTGACGACGGGAACGCTGCCATGAGCCGACATTTTGGCCCGATTCTGCAGAACGGCTTCGCGGTGCGCGATTGGCGCGCCGCCGCCAGGCACTGGATCGACGTGATGGGCGTCGGCCCGTTTTTCCTCATGGAACATATCGAGTTCGACTGGTGCGAGTTTCGCGGCGAAGCGGTCGAGCCGGACCTGACCGTGGCCATCGCCTACAGCGGCGGCCAGCAGATCGAACTGGTGCAGCAACACAACGACGCGCCCTCGATCTACACCGAGTTCCTGGCGAACAACGAACCCGGCCTGCAGCACATGGGCGTGTTCGTAGACGACCTGCAGGTCACGCTGGACGAACGGGGCCTGCGTGAAAAGATCGTGCAGCAGGGCCGGACCTCCGCCGGCATCAACTTCGCCTACGTGGACACCGTGTTCCACAACGGCACCATGCTCGAACTGATCGAGGCGGACGACAAGGTGCGCGGGGCGTTCGACTACATGCGCCGGGCGGCGGAAGACTGGGATGGCTCGGAGGCGATCAGGGGTTGAGTGCCGGGGGGACGGCCAGACGCCTTTCTCGCTGACTGTTCACAGTGTTTCCTGCGCCCGTTCCCCCAGGTCCACCTCCACCACCCCATCCACCACCCGCACCGCGAACGATCTGATCGGCCGCGTGGCGGGTGCGCCG
>JAUIJU010000028.1 GCA_030431095.1 Gammaproteobacteria bacterium
GTGCTGCTCCTTGCCCTTCGTGTCGCAGAAACGCAGGTCGACCCATTCGATGTCGTCGTCCTTGATGGATTTGAGAATGTCTTTGGTGCTCATGGTTGGTCTGTCCTCCTGGGGGGTGGTGAGTTGATGACCCAAAGTGGTTCCGTATGAGAATGCAGAATTCGTACCAGTTTCAAGGGACGAGCCTAAAAATCCGGTCAACGACGTTAGCGAACGTTAGCGACACTTTGGTGAATGATCGCCCAAAATCGTGCAGCACGCTTGGCAAGCGCGCTGAAGCACTCTGCCGAACGGCCCTCAATCGCACCAGATTAGAGCATAGCGTTTTTCATCGCACCATGCTGGTGCCTACAGGGACAGGCCCAGCAGCACCAGCCCCAGCGCGAGCCGGTACACGATGAATGGCACCAGCCCGACACGGGACAACAGGGCCAGGAACGCGGCAATGCAGAACCAGCCCGCCACCGCGGCAAAACCGACCGCCACCAGGAACTGCAGCCAGGCCAGCCCCGTGCCGGCGGTGAACAGGGACCACAGGCCGCGCAGCCCCGCGGCGGCAATCACCGGGATGGACAACAGAAAGGAAAAGCGCGCCGCCTCTGACGGCGTGAACCCCAGCAGGCGACCCATGGTCAGGGTGGCGCCGCTGCGCGAAGTGCCGGGCACCAGGGCCAGCGCCTGCGCGAGACCGATCAATAAACCGTCCTGCAACCCCAGGCTGTCGAGTTTGCGGTAACGCGGCGCCCATCGGTCAGCAGCCAGCAGGGCCAGGCCGAAGGCGAGCGTGGCCCAGGCAATGACGCGCACGTCGCGCAGGGCGTGCGCCACCAGGTCGTAGAACAGGGCGCCTGCCGCCACCACCGGTACGGTGCCGATCAGTAGCGCCTTGCCCAGCACGCGGCGCTGGATGGTGACCGGATCGTCCGGCGGTTCGCGCCAGGCGCGCACCAGGTTGAGCAGGTCGTAACGGAAATAGATCACGACGGCGAGCAGGGTACCCAGGTGCACGGAAACATCCAGCACCAGGCCCTGGTCCGGCCATCGAAACAGGTGACTGGCCAGGATCAGGTGGGCCGAACTGGAGACCGGCAGGAACTCGGTCAATCCCTGGATGATCGCCAGCACCGCGATCTGCAACAGGGTCATGGCGGCCGATCCGTCAGTCGCCGTTGTGGCTGATGCGGTAGATCACGTCGGCCTTGTCGTCGGAGACCAGCAGCGCGCCATCCGGCATCACCAGCACGTCGTTGGGCCGACCCCAGTCGTCCTGGTCCTGCAACCAGCCGCTGGCGAACACCTCCTGGCCGGTGACGGCGCCGCCCTCGAATGTCACGCGTTTGATGCGGTAGCCGATCTTGTCGCTTCGGTTCCAGCTGCCGTGTTCGGCGATGAACAGGTCGCCATGGTACTTTTCGGGAAACTGGGTGCCGGTGTAAAAGGCCCAGCGGGGCCACGTGAGGACCCAGGTTCAGCACCGGCTCGGTGAATTCCACGCAGGCGCGCTCTCCACCGAACTCCGGGTCGGGCACGTCACCCTGATGACAATAGGGGTAGCCGAAATGCATGCCCTGTTCTGGTGCATGATTGAGTTCGCACTGCGGCAGGTCGTCGCCCATCCAGTCACGGCCGTTGTCGGTGAACCACAGCTCGCCGGTGTCCAGGTGGAAGGCCAGGCCGACGCTGTTACGGACTCCTTCGGCCCAGGTGTCCATCTCGCCGCTGTCGAGATCGACCCGGCGAATTTCAGCGAACCCGGGCTCGTCGCAGATGTTGCACGGGGCGCCGACCGGGATGAACAGGCGGCCGTCGGGGGCAAAGCGCAGGTACTTCCAGCCGTGGTGCTCTTCGTCAGGCAGACCGTCCAATGCCAACACCGGCTCCGGCGGATCGTCCAGCCGGTTTTCGATGTCATCGTAGCGCAGCACGCGGTCGAGTGCGCCGACATACAGCGCGCCGTCGCGGAAAGCCACGCCGGAGGGCATCTTCAACCCCTCGTCGATCAGCACCACCCGATCGGCGCGCTGGTCGCCGTCGGCGTCCACCACGGCGTGGACCTTGCCGGCGCGGCGCGAACCCACGAACAGGGTGCCGCCCGGCGCCAGGGCCATCTGGCGAGCGTTTTCCACGCCCTCGGCGTAGATCGTCGCGGTAAAGCCTTCAGGCAGTTCCAGCAGGTCGATATTCTGTTGTGGGTCAATCTCGGCGCAAGCCGCGAGCGGCGCACAGAGCACGAGCAGTCCAAGCGATTTGAGCATGTCAGTCATGGCGCGCATCTTAACCCATCGCGCCGGACGCGCCGTGACGGCGCGCTGCGGGCATTTTTTTATTGTCCAATCAGTTGCTTGCACCCCTCTTTATTCATCGTTCATGTATAGTTGGGACGCGCCGCGCGCTGCTGCGGCGTGTGAAAGCGGAAGAAAGGCAGCAAGACAATAAATTTCGGCACGGCTTTTCCCATTGATATCAGTGGTTTTCGCCGGAGCCTGTCGTTCACCGCGGGGGCAGAAACGACGTGTCACTCTTCCTGTCCAGATGTCGACGGATTCGGTTCCGCACGGGTGCCGCCTGCAGGACGGAGGCGCGGTTTTGAGCCTGTTCCAGGAACTTCGCCGACGCAACGTCTTCAAGGTGGGCATCGCTTACGCGGTCAGCACCTGGGTGCTGCTGCAGCTGACCGACGTGGCCGCCGAAATTCTCGAGCTGCCCGCCTGGACGCCTAAACTGATCCTGCTGCTGCTGGTGGTGGGGTTCGTGCCGGCCCTGATCATCGCCTGGGCCTTCGAGCTGACGCCCGAGGGTATCAAGCTGGAAAGGGAAGTAGACCGTTCCCGGTCCATCACCGGACGGACCGGGCGCAAGCTGGACTACGCCATCATGATCCTGCTGGGCCTGTCGCTGGCCTACTTCATTTGGGAGTCGCGGTACAAGAACGAGATCGAGCCCCTTTCGCAGCCGGCGGCTACGGTCGGAGGCGTGGCCGAGGAGCCCCCGGAGCCGGTGCGTGAGGCCACCGCGGAACCCTCCCAAACGCGCCGTAATGCCATCGCCGTCCTGCCCTTCGCGAACCGCAGCGACCAGGCCTCCGACCAGTATTTCACCGACGGCGTCCATGACGACCTGCTGACCCAGTTGTCCAGGGTGGACGCGTTCAGCGTGATTTCCCGGACGTCCGTCATGGAGTACCGGGACACCGCCAAGAACCTGAGAGAGATCGCCGACGAACTGGACGTGGCGCACATCATGGAAGGCGCCGTGCAACGCGCCGGCAACCGCGTGCGCATCAATGTGCAACTGATCGACGCGGACACCGACGAGCACCTGTGGGCGGAGATCTACGACCGGGAGCTGACCACCGAAAACCTGTTCGACATCCAGTCAGAGATCGCGGTGGCCATCGCCGGGGCGCTCGAAGCCACCCTGACCGAGCAGGACGTGGCCAACGTGGGTCATGCACCCACCGACAACGTGGCCGCCTACGACCTGTACCTGCAGGCGCGCCAGTTCACCATCGGCGAGTCCAAGCTGGGCAATCAGCAGGCCCTGGACATGTACGAGGAAGCGCTGCGCCTGGATCCGGGCTTCAAGCTCGCGCTGGTGGGCATGGCGGACGCCCATATCACCACCTACTGGCACTACGGCGGCGACACCGCCGCACGTGACCAGGCCTGGGCCGTGATCGAGCGCGCCCGCGCCATGGACCCTGATTTCCCGGAACTGGCCATGATCGAGGGCGCCTACTGGTACTGGGGCCACCTCGACTACGAGCGCGCCCTGTACCACCTGGACAAGGCGCTGGCGAAGATTCCAGGCAACCCCAGGGCCTGGATGATGCATGGCTGGGCATCCCGCCGCGCCGGCCTGTGGGACCAGGCGATCGACTCCATGGAGGAGGCGCTGCGACTGGATCCGCGGGTCACCTTCAATTGGGTGGAATACGGCCAGACCCTGGGCTACCTGCACCGCTACGAAGCGGAGGGCCAGGCCCTGCGCAAGGCGCAGGCGCTGGACCCGACCAGCTTCTGGGTCAAGGCCCAGGAAGCCGACCTGGCCCTGACGTCACGGGGCGACCTGGACACGGCGCTGCGGGTTACCACGGGGGTCCAGCACAGCGGAGAACCGAACAGCATCACCGCCTTCGTCACGCCCCGGCTCATGGCCGGGCGCTTCGACGAAGCCCTGGAAGCGGTCACGAACATGCCCGATGCGCTCGAGATTCAGCGCTCACGGATTCAGCTTCGCGAAGAATGGCTGGCGCTGATCCACTTTCTCGCCGGCCGGCCGGAGGACGCGCGCGCCGCGGCGGACGCGGGCTGGTTCCGGCTCCAGTCGCTCAGGGAACGCCTGGGCGACGATTACCGGATCCTGCAGGCCGAAGCGAACCTGGCCGTATTCCGCGAAGAATCCCCGGCACAGTTGAGGGCACGCATCGACCAGTTCGTCGCGCGTCGCCCACCGGACGCGGTCGAAGAAATCCTGTTCGACCTGGAAGTCGCCAGGCTGTTCGGCCTGGCCGGGATGGCCGCCGACACCGTCGCGTTCCTGTCGCCGCGCCTGGCGGCGCCGAGCTACGTGACCGCCAGGTATCTCGACCTGGACCCGGCCTTCGACGCCATTCGGGACGACGTGGCCTTCGCCTCGCTCCTGGAACGGCATCGGTGAGCGTTCTCGGGCAACTCAAGTCCCGCAACGTGTTTCGCGTGGGCATGTTGTACATCGTTGCCTCCTGGGTGGCCATCCAGGTTCTCGACGTTGCCCTGCAGCCCTTCGCGCCGCCGGAGTGGGTCCTGAAATTCGTGGTGTTCCTGTGCTTCGCCGGCTTTCCCTTCGCGCTGTGGCTGAGCTGGACCTTCGCCCTGACACCCGACGGGCTGCGGCTGGAGAAATACGTGGACCGCAGCCGGGGCCCCGTGGGCACCCTCGGCGAAAAGATGGACTACATCATCATCGCCCTGTTGGCGGCCGTGTTGGGGCTGGAGGTGCTGGAGCGGGTGATGCCCGTGGACATCGAGGCAACTCCCGGGCACGCAACCACCGGCTCCACGGCGGCCGAGCCGGCTACGCAGTCGCCGCCCGAGCTGGGCCCGGTGGACACCCTGCCCAATTCGATCGCGGTGCTGCCCTTCGACAACCTGAGCGAGGACCCGGCCCAGGCCTATTTTTCCGACGGTCTGGCCGACGAGCTGCTGAATGCGCTGACCCGGGTCGACGGCCTCCAGGTCGCCTCCCGAACGTCCTCTTTCGCTTTTCGCGACGACACCCGGGGCGTGCAGCAGATCGCCCGGGCGCTCCGCGTGGCCCACGTGCTGCAGGGCAGCGTGCGCCGCGCCGGCGATCGTCTGCGCGTGACCGTGCAGCTGGTCGACCCCGAAGCCGACGTGAACCTCTGGTCGGACAGCTACGACCGCGACCTGGACGACATCTTCCTGGTGCAGGAAGAAATCGCCAACGCCATCGTCGCCGCGCTGCAGGCCGAACTCGGCGCGGGACTGCAGGCGGTGCGCCTGGCCTCGGGAACCGCCAACGTCGACGCGTATGATCTCTACCTGCGTGGCCGTGAACGGTTCATCGCCCGCGAGAACCTGCCCGCCGCCTGGGAATTGCTCAACCGGGCCACCCACCTGGACCCGGAGTTCGCCCGCGCCTGGGAAACCCTGGCCGCCACGCATTCCGTGGCCTGGTCGTGGCTGCCGGAAAGCGAGCTGGACCACGACGTGCTGGCCCTGGCCGCGGCGCGCCGGGCCCTGGAACTGGAACCGTCCCTGTCCATGCCCCACGCCGTGATCGGCATGAAGCACGAGCGCACCGGGGCCGGTTACTCCGGGGCGATCGACAGCCTGGACACCGCCATCGAGAACGACCCACGCAATGCCACCGCGCGCCTGTGGCGCGGCATCAAATTGAATGAGATGGGCTACAAGGACCACGCCCTGGAAGATTTCGAGGCCTGCCTGGAGATCGACCCGGCCTACCTCAACTGCCAGCAGTGGCGGGCAGAGGCCTTGCTGGGCCTGGGCCGCGTACAGGAAGCCATCACACAGTTCGAGGCCACGCTGGCGCACAATTTCCATTCCGCATCCGACGCCTTCGTGTCCTACTACGTCAGGACCGGACAGCGCCCAATGGCCCTGGCCGTTGCGGCCCTGGCCCTGCGACGCCAGTTCGCCCCGGTCAACGACTGGGTCGAAGCGATCGAGAATCCACAAGCGGATCACTCGCTGGCCGTAAAGCGCTTCGAGGACTGGGGTCGGCCGCTCAACCTGGACGTGTGCGACATGAACATGGTGGCCGTGGCCCTGCGCCAGACGCACTGCCTGACCCGCGTGGAGAACGCCCGGCTGATGTGGCATACCGACGCCGCCTGGTTCCGGGAAAGCGAGTCGTTCAGGGCCTGGGTGCGCGAGCACTACTGGGATTTCTGGCAGGAATGGGGCCTGCCGCCGCAGTGCCGCCGTCGGGGTGACGGGGATTTCGCCTGTGACTGAGCGAACCCGCCCATGACCCTTTTCCAGGAACTGAAGCGGAGAAACGTCTTTCGCGTGGGCATCGCCTACGCGGTGGGCGCCTGGCTGCTGCTGCAACTCACGGAGGTGCTTTCGGAGCTGCTCGACCTGCCCCCGGAAGTCGGGCCGGTGGTCGTCGCCGTGGTGGTCATCGGCTTTCCCATCGTGCTGTTCGCCGCCTGGGCCTTCGAGCTGACGCCGGAGGGCATCAGGAAGGAAAAAGAGGTGGATCGCAGCCAATCCATCACGCCCCAGACCGGCCGCAAACTCAACGTCGTGATCATCGGCCTGCTGCTCGCGGCCGTGGGCTACTTCGCGCTGGACAAGTTCGTGCTACACCAGCACGGGCCGGTGGTGAGCGGGGAAGAAACCGCCAAAACCGCGGAGGTCACGCCGAGCATCGCCGTGTTGCCCCTGGTGGACATGAGTCCGGGTGGTGACCACGAGTATTTTTCCGACGGGCTCACCGAGGAACTGCTCAACATCCTGGTGAAGATCCGTGAACTGCAAGTGGCCGGGCGCACTTCCTCCTTTGCCTTCAAGGGCCAGAACCAGGACCTGCGCGAGATCGGGCGCAAGCTGAACGTGCGCCACCTGCTCGAGGGCAGCGTGCGCAAGGACGAAGCGCGCAACCGGGTGCGCATCACCCTGCAGCTGATTGACGCCGAGAGCGGCTTCCATCTCTGGTCGGAAACCTACGACCGCGACCTGGACGACATCTTCACCATCCAGGAAGAGATCGCCCACCAGGTGGCCGGCGCGCTGCGCGTCACCCTGCTGGGCGAGGACGAAGCCCGCCTGGACCAGGTCGCCAGCACCGACATCGACGCCTACGACCTCTACCTGCAGGGCCTGGACCAGCTGCGCCAGTCCGGGTTCATGAACCTCGAGCACGCCGAAAACCTCTTCCAGCAGGTGCTTGGAATGGATCCGGCCTACGTACCGGCGCGCCTCGGGCTGATCAAGACCTGGGCGCAAATGGCGCAGACCGGCGCCCTGTCGTCGCGCGAAGTGCTCGACCGCGGACTGCCGATGCTCGAAGACGTCATCGATACCGACCCGGACAACGCCGCGGCGCTGGCCATCATGGCCGATTACCAGGAAGGCCAGGGTGAGCTGGAGGCCGCCGACGCCTACTACCGTCGTTCCCTGGAGATCGAACCCCGTAACGCGCTCACGCTCAATGGCTACGGCCGGTTTCTCTACAACGGCGGGGAGGTCGAACGCGGCGTGGCCCTGATCGACGCCGCGGTGGACATCGAGCCCTATGACATCGAGGTTCTGTGGGACGCCTGCCAGACCAGTGCGCACCTGGGCATGGTCGACAAGGGCCTCACGCACTGCCGGCGCATCCAGGAACTCGCCCCGGAAGGCCCCCAGGGTTACTACGGCGAAGGCCTCGTGCACATTTACCAGGGCGACCTGCCCAACGCGCTGCTGAATTTTCGCGAATCGATCGGGCGCGACCCAAAAGACTTCGAGATGCTCGCCGCCATGGCCCAATTCTGGATCGCCCTGGGCGAGACGCGCCAGGCCTCGGCCTGGCTCGACCGCGCGGAGGCGATCGGGGCGGGTCAACCGGTACCGACCAACGCGCGCATCCTGTTGTACGAGTTCAACGAGCAGTACGACCGGGCCGGTGACCTGGCGGCCCAGGCGCTGGCGCGCAACATGGACGACCGCCACGGCACCGAGTATTTCTTCCGCCGCGCCAATGCCCAGCACGCCATGCGCACCGGCCAGTACGACCGGGGGCTGGCCCCTTATCGCGACCTGGTTCCGTGGCTCTTCGAAGGTCAGGAGGAATGGCCCGAGGAGGCCGCCGACTGGACGGACGATCTGCTGTTTATCGCGGCCCTGATGAAAAAGCAGGACCCGCTGTCGGCCACGCCCGCCGCGCTGGTCGACTTCGTCGAACGCCACGCGGACGACATCTACCCCTGGCAGGGCGCGTTTTCACGTCACTACCGGCTGGCCGCCGTGCACGCCCTGCGCGGCGACGCCCCCCGGGCGCTGGAACACCTGGGTGACTACATCGAGTACCTCGTGCTGCCCTACTGGCGCCCGTTCCTGCTCGACAACCCGGTGTTTTATGACCTGCGGGAGAATCCGCAGTTCCGGGCCCTGACGCGTGATGCCGAAGCCAAGGCCGAACGGCAACGCGTGGAAGCCCTGGCCCTGCTGGAGGTCGGTGAATGAGACTGGCTGACCCCTGGCGAACCTTCGGCGTCCTGAATTTCTGTCGCCGCATCGGCGAGCGCTTCGAGTGCGGCGGGCCGTGAACCCGGGCGGCAACAGGCACCCCTTTTCCGGCAGGACATTCCTGCCCGGTGGCCGCGTGGCTGCCGTGACGAGCAGCACCCACCGGAACCCCCGCTCCGGGCTGCTCGGCGCGACAGCCACGCCGGTCACCTTCCTGCTCGCCTGGCGGGTCGGGCAAAGACCCGCATGGAGGGCGCCATGCGTCTGATCACGGAATTGCGAAGAAGAAACGTGTTTCGCGTGGCCATCGGCTACGTGGTGGTCGCCTGGCTGGTGCTGCAGGTAGCCGACGTGATGATCGACAACATCGGTGCGCCGGACTGGCTGTTCGGCGCCATTCTTCTGATGCTGGCACTGGGCCTGCCCCTGGCCCTGGTGTTCGCCTGGGCCTTCGAACTCACCCCGGAAGGCATCAAGCGCGAGCACGAGGTGGACCGCAGCCGGTCCATGACCCGTACCACCGGCCGCAAGCTGGACCGGGCCATCATCGTGGTGCTGGCCCTGGCGCTGGCCTGGTTCGCATGGGATAAATTTTCTCCAGCCCCAGGGTCAGGTTCCAGTTCCATCGCCGGGTCAACACCCGGCTCAGACGCACCGCCGCAGAAGGGCTCCGAACCCAACGCGGAATCCGGCACGCCCGATCCGTCGACCCCAGACCAGTCCATCGCCGTCCTGCCCTTCGTCAACATGAGCGCCGACGCCGACAATGAATACTTCTCCGACGGCCTCTCCGAGGAACTCCTCAATCTGCTGGCGCGCGTCGAGGGCCTGAAGGTCGCCTCACGCACCTCCTCCTTCAAGTTCAGGGACAGCCAGGCGGACATCGGCGAGATCGGCGACCAGCTCAAGGTGACCACGGTGCTGGAAGGCTCCGTGCGCAAATCCGGCGACCAGCTGCGCATCACCGCCCAGCTGATCAAGGTGGACGACGGATTCCACCTGTGGTCGCAGACCTACGACCGGCAGCTGGACAACATCTTCGCCGTGCAGGACGAGATCGCCACGGCCATCGTGGAGGCCCTGCGCCTGCCGCTGCTGGGCGAGGAACAGGCGCCGCTGGCAGTGGCGGCCCAGCCGGCCAGCTTCGAGGCCTACGACCTGTTCCTGCTGGGCAAACACCATGCCCGGGCCTTTACCGAAGAAGGCTTCGAGAAATCCATCGACTACCTGGCGCAGGCCGTGGCGCTGGACCCGGAATACGCACCGGCCTGGAGCCAGCTGGCGCACGCCTACGTGCTGGTCGCGGACTATGGTGGCCGCGACATGAACGCCATGCTGCCCGAGGCGGAACGCGCGGTGGAGCGCGCGCTGGCGCTGGACCCGGATTCCGCGGACGCCCTGGTCACCAAGTCCACCATCAGGGGCTACCAGGGCCGGGGGGCGGAACGGGTGCAGTTGCTGGAGCGCGCCATTGCGCTGGACCCTGAGCACGCCCAGGGTCTCCGGCGCCTGGCCACCGCCATCATCGACACCGCGCCGCAACGAACGCTGATGCTCGCCGAACGGGCCTACGCCCTCGATCCGCTGTTCGACATGTCACGCTCGACCCTGGTCATGGCGACGTTCGCCGCCCGCGGCTACGAGGCGGCCCGCGAGCGCTTCGCGTCCCAGGTCGCGCAGGATCCCGACAACCCCGCGGTATACGAGGTCTGGGCCAACGTGGAACGGGCCTCCGGGCACCTGGACCGCGCCGTGACCTACTACGAGAAACTCTGGGCCCTGCGTCCCGGGGACGCCTGGGCCGGCTTCCAGATCGTGCTGTGCTACACATTGCTGGGTGACGAGGACCGCGCGGAGCGCTGGGTAACGCTCACCCGTGAACGCGCCCCGGACACCATGTGGGCGGACTTCGCCCCGCAGACCCTGGCCTTCTATCGCGGCGAGTACGAATCCCTGCTGTCCGAATTGATGGCCGCGCGCGACACGCCAAGGGGCGACAACCCGTTTTACCTCGAGTTCCTGGGCGACGTGCTGGTCCAGATGGACCGGAAGGAAGAAGCCAGGGCGGCGTTCCAGCAGGCCCTGGAACGATTGAACCCGGACCCCAACGCGCTGCCGACTGGCGATGAGGCCAGCATCCTTCTGTCCATGGCCCACCTGGAGCAACCCGGCCCGGAACGCGACCGAGTCCTGGAACGCATCCGGCAACGAGAGGCCCTGCTCAAGGAGATCCAGCCGAACCGCTGGCAGGGCGACTTCGTCGAGGCTTGCCTTGCCGCGCTGGGAGGTGACAGGACCGCCCTGTTCGCCGCCCTTGACCATTCCATCGACAAGGGCTTTCGCGGGGGTGAATGGCTGGAGCAGTCCTACCTGTTCCGCGAGTGGCGCGACGATCCGCTGTTCCGCGAAGCCGTGGGCCGGCTCAAGCGAATTTCGGCCGAACAATTGGCGCGCCTGGACACCAGCGAGGACGACGCGACATGAGCATGTTCAACGAACTCAAGCGCAGAAACGTGTTCCGTGTGGGTATTGCCTACGTATTGATTGCATGGCTGTTCCTCCAGGCCGCCGATTTCGGGCTTGACCTGATCGATGCCCCCAATTGGGTGATCCAGGCCCTGTTCCTGCTTGCCGCCATCGGCCTTCCGGCTGTGCTGGTGTTTTCCTGGGTGTTCGAGATGACCCCGGAGGGCCTGAAGCGCGAGGAGGACGTCACGCGCGACGCGTCCATCACCCCGCAGACCGGCCAAAAACTGAACCGGGTGATCATCACGGTGCTCAGCCTGGTAATCGTCGTGATGCTGCTGGAGCGCTTTCTGGATCGGCCGGCGTTGACGGAGGCAACGGTCGGCGACCAGGTCGCACAAGCGCCGGCATCCGCAGGAGCTGACCCGAATGGCGAACGCGCACGCCCTGCCGACGCCGCCTCCATCGCGGTGCTGCCTTTCGCCAACATGAGCAACGACCCGGACAACGAGTACTTCTCCGACGGCCTGACCGAGACCTTGCTGCACATGCTGGCCCAGCTTCCCGAGCTGCGCGTAGCGGCGCGTACCTCCTCCTTCGCCTTCAAAGGCTCCGATGCGGGAATCGACGAGATCGCCACGACCCTCAACGTCGCCCACGTGCTGGAAGGCAGCGTGCAGAAGGCGGGCGAGCGCGTCCGCGTGACGGCGCAGTTGATCCGCGCCGACGACGGTTTTCACGTGTGGTCACAGAACTACACCCGGCCACTGGAGGACATCTTCGCCATCCAGGACGAGATCGCCACCGATGTCGCCCGGGCGCTGGACAGCTCATTGCTTGGCGGCAATGAGATCCTGCACGGTGTGGAAACCCGAAACCTGACGGCCTACGAAACCTACCTGCGCGCGCTGGAACAGCAGGCCCTGTTCACCTATGGCAGCCTGCCCGCGGCCGACAGCCTGTTCAAGGAGGCGCTGGCGCTGGATCCCGGGTTCCTGGAGGCCAAGATCGGACTTGCACGCAACCAGCTGAAGATGGCGACGACCGGCATCCTGGACCGTGACCAGGCCTGGGCGCAGTCGCAGCCGCTGCTAACGCAGGTCCTCCAACAGGACCCCGGCAACGCCAGCGCAAGGGTCATCCAGCGCGTGTACGACATCTGGTTCACCAACCCGATCGGCCAGGAGGAACGGCAGGCCGGCGTGGATGATTTACTGACCCTGCTGCCGCTCGCGCCCACAGAGTCCTTTGCCCGGTCCACGACAGCCAAGATTGCCTTCCTCATGCAGAATGATCCGGACACGGCGCTCGCATTGCTCGATGCCGGTCTTCTGACCGACCCGCTGGATGCGGACCTGCTCGTGACCAAGGGGCAGATCCTGGTCGAGTTGGACCGCCTGGACGAGGCTGAGCCGTACCTCCTCAGGGCGCTGGAGTACCGCCCGGGAGATGCCAACAACCACTTCGTCATGGCGGCACTGAGCGCCAAGCGCGGCGACCCGGCCGCCCAGCTGGACTGGATGCGACGCGCCACCGAAGTCGACCCCCAGGACCACGAACTGGCGGCCGACATTGCCGTGATGCTGTTTGATCTGGGCCTGGTCGAAGAAGGGGATCGCTGGGCTCGGCGGGTCTTTTCGCAGGCAGCCCAGTCACCGGTGGGCCGCAAGGTCGCCCTGCTCCAGGCCGAGGCGCACGGGGAGCATGCACGAGCGCTGCAACTGGCGCAGGGCATGATCGATGACGATGTCTCAACGCGCCAGTCTTCGCTGATCGAGGCCATTTTCCGCTACGCGGAGCTGATGGCCAGGGCTGGCCGTGCTGAAGAAGGCATGGCGTATTTCGAGTCGGTCCGCCCCCAGGCCATGCGCGACGATGTTCTGGACCTGCCGGTGGCGGATGCCATGTTCCAGTTCGCCGCCGGCCACTGGCTGCCCCTGATGTACGACAAGGAGGAAGTGGTGAACCGCTGGTCACACACCATCCGCATGCTGGACACCAGTCTGCCCTCCTGGCGTAACAACCCGAAGAGCTTGCTGTTGAGCGCGGCGCTGGAAGGCCGGACGGATGAGGCCCTCCGCATAGCCCAGGAAGATGTTTTCACGCTGCCACCGTCCGAGAAGCTTTCGATCGACACCCTGTTCGCCACGCCGGCCCTGGCGCAGCTGGCCAGCCTGCCGGAGGTCCAGGCCGGCCTGGCGCAGCAACAGCGTCAAAAAGAAGCCCTGAGGGGTGAGGTTCGCGAGCTGTTGCTGCAACCGGAATGGAACGAATAGGACCCATCATGAACCTGTTGCAGGAATTGAAAAGAAGAAACGTGTTCCGCGTGGGCATCGCCTACGCCGTGGCGGCCTGGCTGCTGCTGCAGATCGCCGACGTGATGATCGACAACATCGGCGCGCCGGACTGGGTGTTTCCCACGCTGCTGATGGCCCTGGCCATCGGTTTTCCGCTGGCGCTGATCTTCGCCTGGGCCTTCGAGCTCACCCCGGAAGGCATCAAGCGCGAGCACGAGGTGGACCGCCAGACATCCATCACCGGCCAGACCGGGCGCAAGCTCGATCGCGCCATCATCGTCGTGCTGGCGCTGGCGGTGGGCTACCTGCTGGTGGACAAGCTACTGCTGCGCGAGCCGGCGCCGACCGGGGTGGCGAACCCGGCAGCGCCCGGGGAACCAGTGGACACGTCGCCGGCAGGCGCCTCGGTGGCGGTGCTGCCCTTCACCAACATGAGCAACGACCCGGACAACGAGTACTTCTCCGACGGGCTGACGGACACGCTGCTGCACATGCTGGCGCAGCTGCCGGAACTGCGCGTGGCCGCACGGACTTCGTCCTTCGCCTTCAAGGGCCAGAACAAGGCCGTCCCCGAAATCGCCGCCACCCTCGGCGTGGAGAACATCCTGGAAGGCAGCGTGCAGCGCGCCGGCGACCAGGTTCGCGTGACCGCCCAGCTGATCCGCGCCGATGACGGCTTTCACGTCTGGTCGCAGAACTACACCCGCCCGATGCAGGACATCTTCGCCATCCAGGACGAGATCGCCACCGACGTGGCGGCCGCCCTCGGCGCCTCGCTGCTGGGCGCCGGCGAATCGGCGGTGCGCGGCGTGGAGACCACGGACCTGACCGCTTACGACCGCTACCTGAAGGGGCTGGAGCAGCAGGCCATTTTCACCTACGCCAGCCTGGAGGAAGCCGAGAACCACTTCGAACAGGCCCTGGCCGAAGACCCGGGCTTCACGGAAGCGCGCCTGGCGCTGGTGCGCAACTACATGCTCAAGCGAATGACCGGCATCGTGAACAATCGGGAGCTGGTTCGCACGGCAAAACCCCTGGTGCAGCAGGTGCTGGAGCAGGAGCCGGAGAACAAGCTGGCCATCGCGTTCGAGTCCATGCTGGACGGGCGCTTCAACGACGACCTGGATTCTCGCGAACAGATCCGCGAATCCATCTACCGGGTGCGCGACCTGCTGGCCTACCTGCCCACGGAAACCTTCGTGCGCACCTCTGTGGCCAGTGGGCTGCATTTTGTCCTCGGTGAATCACAAATGGCGCTGGAAGTGCTCGAAGCCGGACTGCTGATCGACCCGCTGGATGCAGACCTGTATATCGAGCAAGCCCGGATTCTGCTGGGCCTGGATCGGCTGGACGAAGCCGAGTCGGCCTTCCGCAAGGCCATCGAACTCGCGCCGGAAAACCCGACCGCCCATGGCATGCTCGGGGAGGTGTACCAGTCCCGTGGTGATTTCCCCGGCTACCTGGAGCAACTGCGCAGGACCATGGAACTCGATCCGCAGGACCACGAGATTCCGTACGAGATCGCCATGAACCTGTACGCGCTGGAACTACCCGAGGAAGGCGAGATGTACTACTCGCGCGTTCAGGCCCTGGCGCCCGGCAGTTCGCTGGCCCGCGCGCTGGCCGTGGTGCGGGCCGATGCGCTGGGGCGGAACGACCGCAGCCTGGAACTCGCGCGGGCAATGATCGCCGACCAGGTGGACGACCGCCGGGGCGCCTTCCAGATTGCCAACCTGTATTACGTCCACCACATGATGCTGGCGGGCCGTTCGGATGAAGCCTGGGCGTTTCTCCAGTCGGTACGCCCGGAAGTGGCCGACTTTGCCGCCGAGTCGCCGGATTTCCATGTCGAGTCCATGAAGTACTTCGCCATCATGCCACTGACGGAGGTGCTGTCGCCGGACGACATGCGCTCGACCTGGAATGACTACGTCCAGGCAGCGAACGCGCGAGGATTTCCACTGATCGAGGAAGGCAACCGTTTCGACATCATCGATGCCATCATCCGGGGCGAGATCGACCGGGCCGTCACCACCCAGATCGAGCACCGCATGAGTGAACCGGTGGCCCTGAGTCCCTGGCGTCACCGTGAATACCTGGACGAATTCTATGCGCCGATCATCTCCGACCCGCGCTACATGGCCGCCCTGGACGAGCGCCAACGGCAGGCGGCGGCGGACCGGGCCTCGGTGCAGGAACTGCTGATGTCCCCGGAATGGAATGACTGAGCACCGGCCATGAGTCTCTTCGACGAACTCAAGCGAAGAAACGTGTTCCGCGTGGGCATCGCCTACGTGCTCATGGGCTGGGTGCTGCTGCAGGGCGCCGACTTCGTGCTGGACCTCATCGGCGCGCCCGAGTGGGTGATCCGCGCCCTGGCCGTGGTGGTGGTCATCGGCCTGCCCATCGCCCTGTTCTTCGCCTGGGCCTTCGAGCTGACCCCGGAAGGCATCAAGCGCGAGGCCGAGGTGGACCGGAGCGCTTCGATCACGCCGCGGACGGGCCGTCGCATGGACCGGGGCATCATCGTGCTGCTGGCGCTGGTGGTGGGCTGGTTCCTGTTCGACGAGTTCTACCTGGAGCCGCGCGAGGCGGCGCCGACCCCCGTGGCCGTCACCGGCGAGGGCGAAGTCAAAGTCGAAGGCGAGGACGCTGCCCCGGAGATGTCGACGAATCCCCCTGGGGCGCCCCGAACCGTGGCCGTGCTGCCCTTCCGCGCCATGTCCAGCGGCGAGGACGACGAGTACTTCGCCGACGGGCTCACGGAGGAAATCCTCAACGCCCTGGCGCACGTACCCGGCCTGTCCGTCACCTCACGAACCTCCGCCTTTCATTTCAAGGACCAGGACCTGCCCATCGGGGAGATCGCCGAGCAGCTCGGGGTGGATCACGTCGTGGAGGGGTCCGTCCGACGCTCCGGGGACCGCCTGCGGGTCACGGCCCAGCTGATCCGTGCGGGCGACGACTCGCACCTGTGGTCGGAAAATTACGACCGGACCGATGCCGACGCCATCGCCGTGCAGGAAGACATCGCCCAGCGCATCGCCGAGACGCTCGGCGTGTTTCTCGACGACACCACCCTGGCGCTCATGCGCTCCGCCGGCCTGCGGGACGTGACCGCCTTCATCGAATACCAGAAGGGCCGCAAGCTCCACGAACAGGCCCACGGTCACGAGGTCGTGATGTCCCTGCTGGTGGAAGGCAATGCGCACCTCGAGGCCGCGCTCGCCGTGCAGCCGAACTTCGCCCCGGCCTGGCTGTTCTACTCGGACTATTACACGCACCTGCTCCTGGACCATGCCACGGAAGAGGGAGAGACCCGGCTGTCGGAAGAAGAAGTCGAAGCCGCCTACGAGGCGGGACGGAACGCCTTCCAGCGTGCCGCGCGCGGGGCCGGGAACGCCGACGCGCGCACAGCCACCGAGCTCGACCTGGCCATTTACGAGGGCAACAGTCGTGCCTGGCGGCCGCTGCTGGAACAGGTCCTCGCCTCGGAATCCTGCGAGGACATCATCTGGGTTCAGCTGGTCGGTTTCGTACCCGAATACGCTTTTGCCTTCGCCGAGGCCTCGCAACGCCTGCGCGCCTGCGATCCCATGACGAACCGCTATTCGGGCATGATCCTGAGCGCCTACGTCTGGGGCGGCGCGCCCGGCGAGGGACTGGCCCTGCCCGGATTCAACCGGGCCTCGATCCATCCTTTTTACGTCAAGTGGAAAATCCTGGCGCTCGTTGCCCAGGGGGCCTTCGACGAGGCGCAGACCACCGCCACCATCGACTCCCCCAACCAGCGCGCCCGACGGCAGGCACAGGCGCTGGTCGCCGCCGCCCGTGGCGATGTGGAAACGGCCCGATATTGGGATGAAGAATCCCGAAGCGGCGAGGACAACCACTTATTCGCCCTGCTGCGTGCTGCCTGGACGGGCGACCGCCAGCGGGCGAATGAGCTCGCGGCGCACATCGACGGCGAGGCCCTCGGGCACCTCTCCCTGATGATGACCACCTACTGGTGCGCCTGCGGCGCGCCCTTCGATCTCGATGCCACCCCGAACTTCGCCGCGACCTGGCAGGCGGCAGACCTGCCCTGGCCCCTCGCGAGCCCCGTCGACTTTCCCCTGAAGGACTGGTGAACGCGTGAGCTTCTTCGAAGAGCTCAAAAGAAGAAATGTGTTTCGCGTGGGCATCGCCTACGTGCTGCTGGGCTGGGCACTGCTGCAGGGGGCTGATTTCATCCTGGATCTGATCGGCGCACCGGACTGGGTGATTCGCACGCTGGCCGTGGTGGTGGCCATCGGCCTGCCCATCGCCCTGTTCTTCGCCTGGGCCTTCGAGCTGACCCCCGAAGGGATCAAGCGCGAGTCGGAGATCGACCGCAGCCAGTCGGTCACGCCGCAGACCGGGCGCAAGCTGGATCGGGCCATTATCGTGTTCCTGGTGCTGGTCATCGCGATGCTGGGACTGGAGCGGTTCTGGCCCGCCAAAGCGCCCAGCGACACCGGCGCTTCCGCCGCAAACGTTTCCGCGGAAACGTCTTCGTTGACGGACGAAATGACGCCGGCCCGTTCCATCGCTGTGCTGCCCTTTCTGAACATGAGCCCCGACGCCGACAACGAGTATTTCTCCGACGGCATCTCGGAGGAGATACTCAACGTTCTCGCAGACATCGAGGACCTGAAGGTGGCCTCGCGCACCTCGGCCTTCCGCTACAAGGGCAGCGACCTGGCCCTGAAGACCATCGCCGGGGAACTGGGCGTGAGCCACGTGCTGGAAGGCAGCGTGCGCAAGGCCGGGGACCAGGTGCGCATCACCGCCCAGCTGATCCAGGCCAGCGACGGTTTCCACCTCTGGTCCGAGACCTACGACCGCGAACTGGACAACATCTTCGCCATCCAGGACGAGATCGCGGGCAATATCGCCCAGGTGCTGCAGGTGGAGCTGCTCGGTGATCGCAAGCCCTACACGGAAGCGTCCGATCTTTCCCCGAAAAACTACGAGAAGTTCCTGAAGGCCAGCTTTCTCATGCGTCAACGCAACGACGATGCCATGGAGCAGGCGGTCATGTTGCTGGAGGACGTGCTGTCGGACGTGCCGGACTTTCCCCGCGGCCTGGCCCAGCTGGCCGAAGCCCAGGTACAGATGGACCGGTTCCAGAACGAACAGGGCATGGTGGCCATCGAGGCCCTGACGGATCGGGCGCTGGCCCTCGAACCCGACCTGGCGGCGGCACACATGATCAAGGGCCACCTGGCCATGACAACTCACCAGATGCACGACGCCGTCCGCCAGCTGGAGCGTGCCATCGAACTCGACCCCTCCGAGCCCCGGCCCTACCACTGGCTGGGCATCGCCCTGGCCAATTCCGGTTTTCTCGAGCAAAGTCGGGAGGCCTTGAGCACCGCGGTCGAACTGGAGCCGGACCACGCCAACGCCAATGGCTACCTCGGCCTGGTGCACCTGCTGCTCGGCGACTACGACACGGCGCTGCGCCATTTCGAGCGACAGGACCAGCTGGGCAACGACTTCGGCGCCAGCCGACGCATCCAGGTTCTGGCGCTCCAGGGCGAAATCGACGAGGCCGGGCGCCTGATCGATTCCCTGGACGGCCTGGGTACGCTCGAGGCGCAGCGGTTGCAGCTGTTCGTGGCCGCGGCCCGGAATCCGGAACGCATCGGCGCCTTCCTGGATTTCGTCGACGCGCACGAGGTCGACCGGTGGCACCTGGTCATGGAACTCATGATCCTGGAACAGTACGAACGGGCCCTGGCCATCGAATGGGGCGGTTATCCTCGCCTGTCCTGGGCGGATCGCTGGGCGGAAGCCCGCGGACTGCCGGCCTTCGACGCGCTCGTTGCCAACGCCAACCTGGCCGAATACTGGGACGCCGTGGGCCCGCCGCCGGCCTGTGTTCAGACCCCATCGGGGTATGATTGCGCAAACGGGGAAACGCCTTGAGCTTCATCGAAGAGCTGAAAAGAAGGAACGTGTTCCGTGTGGGGCTCGCCTATGTGCTCATGGGCTGGGTCCTGCTGCAGGGCGCGGACTTCGTGCTGGACGTGGCCGGGGCCCCGGACTGGGTGATCCGCACCCTGATCGTGGTGGTCGCACTGGGCCTGCCCATCGCCCTGTTCTTCGCCTGGGCCTTCGAGCTGACGCCGGAGGGCATCAAGCGCGAAGAGAACGTGGACCGCAGCACCTCCATCACACCCCAGACCGGGCGCAGGCTGGACCGCGCCATCATCGTGTTCCTGGCCGTGGCGCTGGCCCTGGTGCTCGGCGAGCGGTTTTTCCTCGCCGAGCGGGCGACCCCGCCCGTCGCGGAAACCGCCGGGAACCCGGAGGCGCCGGCGCGCCCGCCTGTCCCGGCGCCCATCACCAAGTCGGTTGCCGTGCTGCCCTTCGCCGACATGAGTCAGGCGGGCGACCGGGAATGGTTCGCCGATGGCCTGGCGGAGGAGATCCTTAACGCCCTGGTGCGCGTGCCGGACCTGCAGGTGGCCGCCCGCACCTCCAGTTTCCAGTATCGGACCACGGACCTGTCCATTCCCGAGATCGCCGCCGAACTGGGCGTGGCCCATGTGCTCGAAGGCTCGGTACGGTCCACCGGAGACCGGGTGCGTGTGACGGCCCAGCTGATCCGCTCGGCGGACGGTTTCCACATCTGGTCGCAGAATTACGACCGCGACCTGGCGGACATGATTGCCATCCAGGAAGACCTCGCCCGCAATATCGCCACAGCGCTGCAGACCTCCATGGACCCGGAGGCACTGGCGGCCATGGCCCGGGCCGGCACCCAGAATGTCGACGCCTACCAGGCCTTTCTGCGGGGTCTGAAGTACCGCCAGGACTCCTTCAACGCCAGGGCCGGGGAAGACGGCGCGTTTTTTCAGCAGGCCTACGAGCAGTTCGAGGAGGCCCGGCGGCTGGATCCCGGTTTTTCCAGCGCCCACGTGGAGGCCGCCGACTTCTGGAAAGTGCAGATGAGCGTCAGTCGCACCGATTTCGGACTGACCGGGCTGGCGCCCCGCGAAATCCTCGCGGAATTTCACGAACGCATCGAGGCCGCCGGCAACAGCGCCCGTTCCGAGATTGACCGGACCCGCATCCTGGCCGACGAGGCGGAGGTCGACCTCCGCGTTCGGGAGAGCCTGCGCCTGTACCAGCAATACCTTGCGGCGCGCCCCAATGACGACAATGCCCGGACCAACGCCATCGGCCAGGCCCGCCTGGCCCGAGACCCGGATGCGGCCCGCGCACTGCTCGCACCGCTGCGGGAGCGTGCGCTCAGCGACCAGGGCGCGGCCAGCGGCTTCGTCAATACCGCCTTCGCCGTACTCCCACCGGCGGAGGCGGCCGATTTCGCGCTGGAGATCCTCGAGCGCTGGCCGAATCAGCCCGGCCTGCTGTACCAGGTCCACCGATCCCTGCTCTGGGCCGGTCGTCGCCTCGAGGCTTCGGGCCTGGCGGCGAGGCACCGAAGCATCACGGGGGAATTTGACCCCCTCATGGAAGCACGGGAAGCCTGCGCCGCCGGCGACCGCGAGGCCGCACAGGAGGTCCTGGACAGGCTCGACCCCCAGGCCGGCAACTTCACCAGCATGACCTGGATGATCAACAGCCTGCTCGGAAACCGACGGGCGCAGTTCGACGCCGTGAAACCGATCGAGGCCACGGGTGTTCCCTACCAGCTCGCGGTGCTGATGTTCTATCCCCAGTTCGATCCGCGTCCGTTCCCCAGCGTCATGGCCGTCCTGGAGCGCGAAGGCATCGACCCGGGAGAGCCCAGGGTCGAACCCTTCGCCTGCCCGCCGCCGGAACGGACCTCGGTGGCCGTACTGGCTTTCGAGAACATGTCCCCGGATCCGGAGAACGAATACTTCGCCGACGGCATCTCGGAAGAGATTCTGAACGTGCTCACCGGCCTGGACGACCTGCGCGTCATCGCCCGCACCTCCGCCTTTTCCTTCAAGGGCTCCGGCGCGACGGTGGCGGAAATCGCCGAGAAGCTGGATGTGGGCTACGTGCTGGAAGGCAGCGTGCGCAAGGCCGGAGAGCGGGTGCGGGTCACGGCCCAGCTGATCGATACCGCGTCCGAGTCGCACCTGTGGTCGGATACCTATGACCGTAACCTGGACGACATCTTCGCCGTGCAGGACGAGATCGCCCGGGCCATCGCGGCGGAACTGGAGCTCCGGCTTTCACCGGAGCAGGAAGCTGCCCTGGCCAGCGCGCCCACGGACGACATCGAGGCCTACAACGCCTACCTGCGGGGGCGCCAGCTATGGCACCAGCGCGGTGAAAACGGACTGCGGACCTCCATCCGGGTGCTGGAGCAAGCCGTCGCCATGGACCCGCAGTTCGCCGAGGCCTGGGCGGCGCTGGCGGACAGCTACATCCTGTTGCCGGAGTACAGCAACGATCCCGCCGCACCGCTCGTACCGAAGGCCCGGGATGCCGTGAACCGTGCACTGGAGCTCCAGCCCGAGATGGCCCAGGCGTTGACCACGCGTGCTTACATTCGGTACCTGTACGACTACGACTGGGACAATGCCGAACGCGACTTCCAGCGCGCACTGGAACTGGCGCCCGACTACCCCACCGCCCGGCAGTGGTACGGCGAGATGATCGCTGTCCGCGATCGCGATATCGACGGCGCCCTCGAGCACATCCGCCAGGCCGCGCGTCTCGACCCGCTGGCCCCCATTATGTGGCATGTGTCCGGCTGGCTCGCCACCCAGGACGACCGTTTCGAGGAAGGTCTGGCCTACTATGAAAAAGCCCTCGAAATCCTCCCGACCTTCGAATCCACTTACGCCAACCTGTCTTTCGCCTACGCCCAGATGGGCGAGTACGAACGCTCGAAAGAGGCCTGGCAACGCTACCTGGAACTGGCGAACATCGATTGGCCTGCCGATGGCCTGACCGTCGCGGACGCCCTGCGGGACCCGACCCTGAAGCCCGCCTACATCGAGTTCATGAACCGGAATGACAACCTGTTCCGAAACAGCACCGCCATCCGGGGTTCCGTGTACATGATGCTCGACGAGCCGGAACTGGCCCTGGAGGTGCTGTTGGCCGGGCAGGAGGAAGGCGATCCCTACGCGACACATGCCAACCGCATGCGTGTCTATGATCCCCTGCGTGAAGACCCCCGTTTCCAGGCCCACCTGGCGAAGATGAACCTGTGGCCGCCGGAAACCGGGCAGTAAGCGGTCGGCACAAGGCGTCGTAGCGGGCAATTGTGGAAAAGTGGGGGCGATCGCACCACCACTCCTGTTCACGGAACCCCGCTTCGCCCATGATCGATGCAAGTTGGACTGCCGGTGCCCCGTCCGCAGCAGATTCGAACCCCGGCGAATTCCCGGGCGCACCTGGCTGGAGATGACGATGAACCCCAAACACCCGACGCAGTTGACGAACCCGGACCGGTTTCCGGGCAGCCCGGGGCCTTCCGCCGTTCCCTGGCGCCTGCTGGCCTGGTGCGCCGCCGGCGCCGGGCTGCTCACGCCCCTCGTGGCCATGCAGTTCACGGACGAGGTGAACTGGACCCTTGCCGATTTCATCGTGTTCGGCCTGATGCTGGCCGTGGCCGGCGGCCTGGTCGAAGCGGCCGTAC
This sequence comes from Gammaproteobacteria bacterium, assembly GCA_030431095.1. Classification (GTDB taxonomy): domain Bacteria; phylum Pseudomonadota; class Gammaproteobacteria; order Xanthomonadales; family SZUA-36; genus Marinihelvus. Next base: position 23,079 of record JAUIJU010000028.1, read on the forward strand.
GCGCCCGCGGAAATCTGGCCTACCGGTGCGGCGTGGCGATTGCCGTGGGCACGGGTTTTCTCATGACTTGGGCAAACCTCGCCGTGGGCATCATCGGCAACGAGAACAATCCGGCCAACCTCATGTTCTTCGGGGTGATCGGTATCGCCGCCGTCGGCGCGTTTCTGGCCCGTGGCCGGGCAGCGGGCATGGCGCGGGCCATGGTGGCCGCCGCCATCGCCCAGGTCGTGGTGGCCACCGTCGCGCTGGGGTTGGGACTGGGCCACATTTTCGTGGCCACGGCGGTGTTCGTGACCCTGTGGCTGATCGCAGCCGCCCTGTTCCGAAAAAGCGCGCGTTCATGACCACGGACACCGAGTCGCTGTACCGGGACCACGTGCTCGGCAATTACGGCCTGCCACCGATCACCTTCGTCCGCGGACAGGGCACCCGGCTGTGGGACGACGCCGGCCGCGAATACCTGGATTTCTGCGCCGGCATCGCGGTCGTGACCATGGGTCATGCCCACCCCCGGGTGGTCCGGGCGATCAGCGAGCAGGCCGCCCGCCTGACCCACGTCAGCAACCTGTACCGCAACGAACCGCAGGCGCAATTGGCGGTGAAGCTCGATGCCCTGGCCGGCGGCGGCGGCAAGCTGTTCTTCTGCAACAGCGGCGCCGAGGCCAATGAAACCCTGGTCAAGCTGTCGCGGCTGTTCGGTCGACGCAAGGCCGGCGTCGAGGGCCGTTGCATCGAGGTGATCGTCGCCGACCAGGCCTTTCATGGCCGTACCTTCGGCGGCATGAGCGCCACGCCGCAGGAAAAGATCCAGGGCGGGTTCCGGCCCCTGGTGCCGGGCTTTGTGACCGCGAAATTCAACGACATCGACAGCTTCCGCGCGGCGGTCACCGACGACACCGCCGCGGTGCTGGTGGAGACCATCCAGGGCGAAGGCGGCATTCGCCCGGCCGGGAGCGGATTCCTCCGCGACCTGAGGGCGCTGTGCGACGAGCAGGACCTTTTACTGCTGGTGGACGAGGTGCAGTGCGGGGTCGGACGCAGTGGTACCTTTTTCGCCTTCGAACAGGCGGGCATCCGCCCGGACGCCATCGGCATGGCGAAGGGCCTGGGCAACGGCTCACCCATCGGCGCGGTGTGGATCGACGACCGCCACGCCGACCTGTTTCAACCCGGCTCACACGGCACCACCTTCGGCGGCACGCCGCTGGTCTGCGCCGCGGCCCTGGCCACGCTGGAGGCCATGGAGGAAGAGGCGGTGCTCGACAACGTCAACAGCAACGGCGCCTACGTGATGCAGCGACTCGAGGCGATGCAGGCCGACTATCCGGACACCATCCTCGGGGTGCGCGGGCGCGGCTTCATGATCGGTATCCAGGTGGCGGAACCGCCGGCCGAACTGGTCGCGCTGTTGCGCGACAAGGGGCTGCTGGTGCCGTCCGCCGGCGGCAACGTGGTCCGCTTCCTGCCACCGCTGGTGGCCACGCGAGCGGACTTCGACGAAGCCCTGGCGATCCTGGAAGCAGGGGTTCGTGAACGATCGCCGCTTCGGTCATGAAGCGGCGCCGTGGTGGTTCACTCAGGCAAACTGGTTCATGGTGTTGTCCTTGCCGGCGGCTTTGAGGGCCGCGTCCCCGGCGAAGTATTCCTTGTGGTCGTCACCCATGTCGGATCCGGCCATGTTCTGGTGCCTGACGCAGGCGATACCCTGGCGAATTTCCTGGCGCTGCACGCCCGCCACGTAACCCAGCATGCCTTCTTCACCGAAATAGGCCCTGGCCAGGTTGTCGGTGGACAGCGCCGCGGTGTGGTAGGTGGGCAGCGTGATCAGGTGATGAAAAATGCCCGCCTGGCGCGCCGCGTCTGCCTGGAAGGTGCGAATTCGCTCGTCGGCCGTCGCCGCCAGCTCGGAGTCGTCGTAGTCGGCGCTCATCAGCTGGTCGCGATCGTAGGCCGAAACGTCCCTGCCCGCTTCGCTCCAGTCGTCGAAAACCTGCTGGCGGAAGTTCAGGGTCCAGTTGAAGGACGGGCTGTTGTTGTAGACCAGCTTGGCGTTGGGGACCACCTCGCGGATGCGCTCGACCATGGCGCCGATTTGCCCGATGTGGGGCTTCTCGGTTTCGATCCACAGCAGGTCTGCGCCGTTCTGCAATGACGTGATGCAGTCCAGCACGCAGCGGTCCTCGCCGGTGCCCTTGCGGAACTGGAACAGGTTGGAAGCCAGGCGTTTCGGGCGCAGCAGCCTGCCGTCGCGATTGATGACCACGTCGCCGTTGTTCATGTCCGCCACGGCCACTTCCTCGCAGTCCAGGAAGCCGTTGTACTGGTCGCCCAGGTCACCCGGCGCCCGGGTCACGGCGATTTGCTTGGTCAGGCCCGCGCCCAGGGAATCGGTGCGCGCGACGATCACGCCGTCATCCACGCCCAGCTCGAGGAAGGCGTAGCGCACCGCGCGGATCTTGGCCAGGAAGTCCTCGTGGGGCACCGTCACCTTGCCATCCTGGTGGCCGCACTGCTTCTCGTCGGACACCTGGTTTTCGATCTGGATGGCGCAGGCGCCGGCTTCGATCATTTTTTTCGCCAGCAGGTAGGTCGCCTCGGCGTTGCCGAAACCGGCGTCGATGTCGGCGATGATGGGCACCACGTGCGTCTGGAAGTTATCGACCTGGTTCTGGATGTTGCGCGCCTTCACCTGGTCTCCGGCCTCGCGGGCCTCGTCCAGGGCGCGGAACAGGCCGCCCAGTTCGCGGGCGTCCGCCTGGCGCAGAAAGGTGTACAGCTCCTCGATCAGGCCGGGCACCGTGGTTTTCTCGTGCATGGACTGGTCGGGCAGCGGCCCGAACCCGGAACGCAGGGCGGCGATCATCCAGCCGGACAGGTAGAGGTAGCGCTTGTCGGTATCGCCGAAGTGCTTCTTGACCGCGATCATCTTCTGCTGGCCGATAAATCCGTGCCAGCAGCCCAGGGACTGGGTGTACTGCGCCGGGTCGGCGTCGTACGCCGCCATGTCCCGGCGCATGATGGCCGCGGTGTAGCGGGCGATGTCCAGGCCGGTCCGGAAACGGTTCTGCAGCCGCATGCGGGCCGCGGACTCCGGGCTGATGTCGTTCCAAGGCGCACCTGCCTGTTCACGCAGGTCGGCGATGCTGGCGATTTCGTCTGAATAGGTCATGACGGTTCCTCGATGTCGTGGTCGGTCCGGGGCAGGCGCTCAGGCCACCAGGTGCGGGTAGGCGGGCAGGGTCAGGAAGTCTTCCATGGGCTGGCGCCGGGTCATTTCACGCAGCAGCGCGGTGGCCTTGTTCACGGCGGGCGTCAGCCCGTTCATGCCGGCGGCCAGCAGGCGGGCGCTCTCTTCGGCGAACAACTCATCCACCCATTCGGGTGTCACGCGACGTCCGGTGTCGGTCTGCGCGCCGTGCTGCGCCCACTGCCACAGCTGGGCACGGCCGATTTCAGCCGTGGCGGCGTCTTCCATCAGGTGCTCGATGGGCACGCAACCGTTGCCGTTCATCCACGCGGCCAGGTACTGGATGGCCACGCGGATGTTGCCGCGGATACCGGCCTCGGTAATGGTCCCCTCGCAGGGCGCCAGCAGCTGCTGCGCGGTAATGGTTTCCTCGGGCAGGGGACGGTCCAGCTGGTTGGGGCCGGTCATGACCTTGTCGAACTCGGTACGCGCCAGCGGCTCCAGTCCCGGGTGGGCCACCCAGGTGCCGTCGTGGCCGTTGCGCACCTCGCGTTCCTTGTCGGCGCGCACCTTGGCCAGGGCGGCCTCGTTGGCGGCCGCGTCGCCGCGGATGGGGATCTGCGCCGCCATGCCGCCCATCGCGAAGGCCCCGCGGCGATGACAGGTCTGGATCAGCAGCCGGGAGTAGGCGCTCATGAAAGGCACGCCCATGGTCACACTGGCGCGGTCCGGCAGGATGCGGTCCGGGTGGGCGCGCAGGGTCTTGATGTAGGAAAAGATGTAGTCCCAGCGGCCGCAGTTCAGGCCCAGGATGCGGCCTTTCAGGGCGTGCAGGATCTCGTGCATCTGGAACACGGCGGGCAGGGTCTCGATCAGCACGGTGACCTTCACGGTGCCGGGCTCGATGCCCAGTTCGGACTCGGACCAGGCGATGACCTCCTCCCAGTATTCGGCCTCGCTGACGTGCTCCAGTTTGGGCAGGTAGAAATAGGGCCGGGTGCCGCGTTTGGCCAGGGCCTGGTGGTTGTGAAACAGGTACAGGCCGAAATCCACCAGCGAGCCGGGAATCGGCCGGCCGTTCAGCCGGATGTGGCGGGTCGGCAGGTGCAGGCCCCGGGGGCGCACCATCAGCACCGCGGTCTCAACCTTCAGGGCGTACACCTTGCCCTCGGCCGAGGTGAAATCGATGTCGCGCCGCACGGCGTCCTTGAGGTTGTCCTGGCCTTCCATCAGCGCCTGCCAGGTGGGCGAGGTGGAGTCCTCGAAGTCCGCCATGTACACCTGGGCGCCCGAGTTAAGGGCATTGATCACCATCTTGCGGCTGACCGGACCGGTAATCTCGGTGCGCCGGTCATTCACCTCGTCGGGAATCGGCGCCACCGTCCAGTCCCCTTCGCGGATCTCGGCCGTGGCGGGATCGAAGTCCGGCAGGGCGCCGTCATCGAACGCCGCCTGGCGCGATGCCCGCGCCGACAGCAATTCACGTTGGCGGGCAGTGAACCGGTCTGCCAGGCGCGCCAGGAAGGCATTGGCCTCGGGGGTGAGTACGCGCTTCGAGGCGGGCGTGTCGGGGTGGATGATCTCCAGTTCGGGAGGCGTGGCCTGCAAGGCGGGTGAACTCATGGCGCTGTCCTCTGGGCGGTAGTTCCGGGTCCGGTCCCGGGTTGCCGACCAGCTTAGGCAGCATCCTTTATAATTCACAATATAAATATTTGAATATGTAGTATGAGTTTTGTTAAAAATGCAGCTTATTGATATTTATGGCTAAAGATCGTCGGTTTTACTACAAAGGCAATCCGCTCAAGCAACTCCGGGCTTTTTGCACGGTGGCGCGCACGGGCAAGATGACCGAGGCCGCCGACGAATTGTTCCTCAGCCAGTCGGCCATCAGCCTTCAGGTCAAGGCCCTGGAGGAGGGCCTGGACACCATCCTCTTCGAACGGCGCGGCCCGCACATCCAACTCACGCCGGAGGGTCGCAAACTGCTGGACATGGCGCGTCCGCTGGTGGAGGAAATCGACGGATTGCCGGAACGCTTTCTCAAGGAAGTCCGGGGCGGCACCGAATCGGGCGAAGTAGTGATCGCGGCCGGAGAGTCCACCATCATCTATATCCTGCCGCGACTGGTCTCGCGTTTCCGTGAGCTGTACCCCGGCATTCACGTGCAGCTGCGCAATGTCACCGGGCGCGACGGCCTGGCCATGATCCGCGAGGACGAGGTGGATTTCGCCATCGGTTCCATGCTTGACGTGCCCTCGGACATTTCCTACTCGCCGATGTACACCTTCGACCCGGCGTTGATCATGCCGCGTGGCCACGAACTGGCCGAGCGCGACGACATCACCCTGGAGGACATTTCTCCCTACGGCCTGATCCTGCCGCCGCGCCGCCTGACCACCTGGCGCGTGGTCGACCGCGTGTTCCAGCAGCACCGGGTGCCGTTCAAGGTGGTCCTGGAGGTGGGCGGCTGGGAGGTCATCAAGCGCTACGTCGAGGCCGACTTCGGCCTGTCCATCGTTACCAGCATCTGCCTGCGTGAAGAGGACCGCCTGGAGGCGCGCAACATGAGCCGCTACTTCCCCAAGCGCACCTATGGCGTGGTCAGCCGGCGCGGGCGCCACTTACCGATGCCCGCCCGCGCGTTCCTGCGGTCGGTGCAGGACGTGGCCATTACAGAGTCTCCGTGGCAGGTCGGACATTCCGGGCGGTGAGTGCTTACCGCACAAGAAAGAACGCCGACCCAAAGGCCGGCGTTCCCTCGATCCCCCCAGCAGGACGGTGACTTACCCGGTGGAAACGAACTCCGGGTAGGCCTCCATGCCGCATTCGGACATGTCCACGCCTTCGTACTCCTCTTCCTCGGTGACGCGGATGCCGAACACCAGTTTCAGCAGCAGCCAGACCACGAAGCTGGCGCCGAAGACCCAGGCGAAGATGGTGGCGCCGCCGACGATCTGACCCAGGAAGGTCACGTCGGAGTTGGTGATCGGCACCAGCAGCAGACCCAGGATACCGACCGTGCCGTGCACGGAAATGGCGCCCACCGGGTCGTCGATCTTCAGCTTGTCCAGGGCGACGATGGAGAACACCACCAGGATGCCGCCGGCCAGGCCCCAGAGGGTGGCCTGCAGCGCCGTCGGCGTGGACGGCTCCGCGGTGATGGCCACCAGGCCGGCCAGGGCGCCGTTCAGCGCCATCGTCAGGTCGGCCTTGCCGAACAGCAGCCGCGCCAGCACCAGCGCGCCGATCAGGCCACCGGATGCGGCGGCGTTGGTGTTCAGGAACACCATGGCCATTGAGTGCGCGTTGGCCGCATCACCCAGTTTCAGCACGGAACCCCCGTTGAACCCGAACCACCCCATCCACAGGATGAAGGTGCCCAGCGTGGCCAGCGGCAGGTTGGCGCCCGGCAGGGCGTTGACCTTGCCCCCGGCGCCGTACTTGCCGGTACGCGGTCCGAGCAGCAGGACGCCGGCCAGGGCCGCCGAGGCGCCCGCCAGGTGCACGATGCCGGAGCCGGCAAAGTCACTGAAGCCCAGGTCACCCAGGTTGTACAGGCCGAAGACGTCGGCGCCGTTCCAGGTCCAGGAACCTTCCATCGGATAGATCAGGCCGGTCATGACCACCGCGAAGGCGATGAATGCCCACAGCTTCATGCGTTCGGCCACGGCGCCGGAGACGATGGACATGGCGGTTGCCACGAACACCACCTGGAAGAAGAAGTCGGACGCGCCGGAATATACCGAATCGCCGTCGAAACCCGCCTCGGCCGAATCGGCCAGCACCCCTTCCAGGGAAAAGGCCTCGATGCCGGAGAGCAGGTAGCCGCCGTCGTACATGATCGCGTAACCGCAGATCAGGTACATGGTGCAGGCCACCGCGAACAGGGCCACGTTCTTGGTCAGGATCTCGGTGGTGTTCTTGGCACGCACCAGCCCTGCCTCCAGCATCGCGAAGCCCGCGGCCATCCACATGACCAGGGCCCCGCAGATGAGGAACATGAACGTGTCCAGGGCGTATTGAAGTTCAAAAATATGATTTTCCATGTTGGTCTCTCGCTCGCGTTCTGGATGTTTGTCTTGTTCTGAGGTGGAGTGCTCAGATGGCTTTTTCGCCGGTCTCACCGGTGCGGATGCGCACCACCTCCTCCAGCCTGGTGACGAAGACCTTGCCATCGCCGATCTTGCCCGTGGCGGCGGAGCCCACGATGGCCTCGACGGCGCCTTCGACCAGGTCGTCGGTCACGGCCGTTTCCAGCTTGATCTTGGGGAGCAGGTCGACCACGTACTCTGCGCCGCGGTACAACTCCGTGTGGCCTTTCTGACGGCCGAAGCCCTTGACCTCGGTGACGGTCACCCCGGTGACACCGACCTCGGCCAGCGCTTCGCGGACCTCGTCCAGTTTGAAAGGTTTGATAATGGCGGTTACCAATTGCATGTTGTTAGGCTCCTGCGGGTTCTCGCCTCGACGGGCGGTTCCTCCCTTTCATGCAGGATTCGCGCCAAGGATTCCCTGCGGCCCCCGAACCCCTTTCTGGGGCATGAACAGGGCAACGCACCGCATCGGGGCGGTGCATGCGCCCCAGGTTGGTGCGCCAGCTTGGTGCAGATTTCGGTTGGGCTGGGACAGCTCCCGGCGTACACTGCGGCCATGAAGAGCTGGCGCACCGCCCTGTTGCTGACCCTGGCGACGGCCTTCGCCGGCCTGTTGATCGTGGCAGCCTGCAGCCCGGCGCCACGGGTGTACGAACTCAACGGACACACCATGGGCACCACCTGGCAGGTACGCCTGGTGCAGGCGCCGCCCGAGCCCGAACGGCTCCGCGCGGAGATCGAGGCGACGCTCCTGGACATCGAACGCCAGATGTCCACATGGCGGGAAGACTCGGAAATTACTCGCTTCAACCTTCAGCGCACCACCGACTGGGTGCCCGTATCCCCGGAATTCGTGCAGGTGCTGGACCACGCCATGCATTTCTCGGACGCGACCAGCGGCGCGCTGGACGTGACCCTGCGCCCGCTGGCCCTGGCCTGGGGCTTCCAGGGTGACGCCGCGCCCCGGGTCCCGGCGGCGACAGTCGTCGACGAGCTGCTCGCGAATGCCGGCATGGCCAACCTCGAACTGGACCGCGCGAAAGGCGCCGTGCGCAAACGCAATCCCGACACGGAAATCGACCTGTCCGCGATCGCCAAGGGCTTTGCAGTGGACCGGATGGCCGAGCGGGTCGCGGCCTGGGACATGCGCGACTACCTGGTGGAAATCGGCGGTGAAATCCGGGTTTCCGGCCATCGACCCGGTGGCGGGCCATGGCGGGTGGCGCTGGAGGCGCCGTCACCCGAAGGCGGACTGCAGGTCCTGGCGCTGGCGGATGAAGCCGTGGCTACCTCGGGCGACTATCGAAACTTTTTCCGCTTCGAAGGCAAACGCTATGCCCACGTGCTCGATCCGGCCACCGGACGGCCGGCGGAACACGGCGCCGCGGTGATCACCGTGGTGGCCGGCACCACGGTCATCGCCGACGCGCTGGCCACGGCCTTCATGGCGATGACGCCTGAAGCGGCCCTGGAGACGGCGCAACGACTGCAGGTGGCGGCCCAGGTCGTCACGCGCAACGGGGACGCCTTCGACATCCGCTCCACGGCCTCGTTTCGCCACCGCCTGGTTCCGCGGGACGGATAGTCTCGCCGGTTCAGTGGCCGGTGGCGCGAAGATCCCGCTGCAGCAAGTCCTCCGCCAGCGCCGGCGAATCCCCGAACCGGGCCTGCAGAACCTGTAGCTGCCGCCGGGCCGCCTTCGCCGGGGTTTCCATGGCCGGGGCGCCATAAACGTTGTTCAGCTCCGCGGGGTCTCTCTCGAGGTCGTAGAACTCCCAGGCGTCGATGTCGTGGTAGTAGTGGATCAGCTTGTAGCGCTGGTTGCGCACGCCGTAGTGACGCTTGACCGCGTGAATGCCAGGATACTCGTAGTAGTGGTAGTACACGGCCTCGCGAAAGGAGGCGTCGTCGGCCTGGAACAGCGGCGCCAGGCTCTGGCCGTGCATGTCCCGCGGCACGGACAGGCCGGCCACGTCGAGCAACGTGGGCGCGAAATCGATGTTTTGAACCAGCGCCCGGGCGCGTACGCCGCCGGTTTCCACCGGGCCCGGCCAGCGCACGATCAGCGGTGTGCGAAACGATTCCTCGTACATGAACCGCTTGTCGAACCAGCCGTGCTCGCCCAGGTAAAAGCCCTGGTCGGAGGTGTAGACGACCAGGGTGTTGTCCAGCTGGCCGTTGGCCTCCAGCCAGTCGAGCAGGCGGCCGAGGCTGGCGTCGACCGAGCGAATGGTCGACAGGTAGTCCTGCAGGTAACGTTGGTATTTCCAACGCGTCAGCTCGTCACCCCGTGGATTGTGCGCCACGAACGCCCGGCTGATCGGCTCGTAGACGTCGTGTGCCTGTTTTCGCTGCGCCCGGCTCATACCGGCGAGCTGGTTGCGGTAATTTCGTTCGTACCAGTCCAGGAACGGTTGGTGGCCCAATGAACGGGCGCTCGATGGGCTGACCTTGTTGTCGTTGCTCAGGCCCATGTGATCGCTGATGCGCATTTCCGCCGCGGCGGCGGCTTCCCGGCCGCGATAATCGTCGAACAGGGTCGACGGCTCCGGAAAGCTATCCTGGGTGAAATCAGCCAGTTCTGTCGGCGACGGCCACCAGGGGCGGTGCGGCGCCTTGTGCTGGAAGAACAGCAGGAAGGGGCGCGAGGTGTCTTCGCGCTGCGCCATCCAGGCCAGCGCCCGGTCGGTGATCACGTCGGTAACGTATCCGGCATGCCGGCGTTCGCCAACGGCGCTGACCAGGGTCGGGTTGTAGTAGTCACCCTGCCCGGGCAGCACCTCCCAGTGATCGAACCCGGTGGGTTCGGACTTCAGGTGCCATTTGCCGACGATGGCCGTCTCGTAGCCACCCGCACGCAGCAGGCCCTGCACGGTCTGCTGGCTGCCGTCGAACACGTCGATGTTGGTGCGCACGCCGTGCGCGTGGCTGTGCTTCCCGGTGAGCAGGGTGGCGCGACTGGGTGAACACAGCGAATTGCCCACGAACGCCTGGTCGAAGCGAATACCTTCGGCCGCCAGGCGATCGATATGAGGCGTTTTCACCAGGCGGGAACCATAGGCGCCGACTGCCTGCCAGGCGTGATCGTCGGCCATGATGAAAAGGATGTTGGGACGCGCGCCCGCCGTGGCGGACGGAGCGGGCCGTTCGGCGACCGGGGCGCAACCCCATAGACAGGCCGCCAACAGCAGCAGAATGGCGCAGCGGAATCTGGCGGGCGTCAACGACAGCTGGCCGGCAAGTGGACGTTCCTGAGATCCGGAGAGGAACAGCCCCATTCGATGATGCCCTGGCCCACGTCAGGCGACAGCCTCAGTTGCTTTCCGGCGATCGCGTCCTGTACCTCACCGCCGAACACCAGGATGATGTCACCCTGGTCGATTCGCAGGCGGCCCAGGCCGCCGCCGGCCGGTGACTCGACGGGCAATCCAACATCGGCCGCGTCCCGCGGCAGGTGGCCGTTTTCGAGGTAATACTCCGACACTGCCAGTTTCATTGGCGCGGCCTGGGCGAGTCCTTCGTAGACCTGGGCGCGAACCGTGTAGTCCTGGTAGGCCGGAACGGCAATGCCCGCCAGGATGGCCACCGGCACGACCATTACGCTGATCACCACGATAAACACCCCGATTGCGCTGGTGCCGCCCAGTCGCGCCGCTTCCAGCGCCTGCTGCCGTGGATCGGCGGAGGACTGTCGCGCCCGATTCATTTTTGCAACGGCGTGCGCGTGGTACAGCCGATTCGCGAACAGGGCCGGAACGACGAAAAAACCCGACAGGTACACCACCCCACCGAGGACCGGGCTGATTATCCCGAGGAACACGGACACCACGCCGATCACCAGGGGAAAAAGCAGCCAGTAGACGAAAAACCAGGCCCACATTTTGCGGTAGGCAAGCCATCCCCAGGTCACGAAAAACGCCGGCCAGTGCCACGACAACGCGCCGCCGGAGCGCTCGAAGCGGTCAAACCTGGCCAGGTAGTAGTCGGGGTTCTTCGGACCGAGAAAGGCGCGCGGCAAGTCATGGGAATCGGCGGCGTCTGCGGCCGATGATGCGGATTCCCGTGGCGCGGGGGTAGGTTCCATGGCGAACTCGTCTTGGGGATTCTTGTTGCCTTCTGGAAGTTTAGCGGTTGTTGAGAGCGGGAAGCGATCCTGCGAATCGCCAGTTCAACGCCTCCGCCGAGCAAGCCAAATAAAAAACCCCGCACGAGGCGGGGTTTCCTATTGAGCAGACGGCCCTCCATGCCGTCGTCGACGAGCATTACCCGCGTTTCCTGCAAGCGATCGAGGCGTCAGGCGGCCACCTGCCGGCGTTCGTGCGGCAGGAGTTCGAGGCGTACCTCAAGTGCGGCCTGTTGGAGCATGGGTTCCTGCGGGTCAAGTGTGATGGGTGCCGCCATGAGCACCTGGTGGCGTTCAGCTGTAAACGAAGGGGGTTCTGTCCCAGCTGCGGCGCCCGGCGCATGGTCGAGTCCGCCGCACACCTGGTCGATCATGTGTTTCCCGAGGTACCAGTCCGGCGACTGGTATTGACCTTTCCGTTTCCTCTCCGGCTCCTGTTGGCTGCTGAGCCCAGGGTCCTGAGCGAGGTGCTGGCTGTGGTTCAGCGCGGAATCTCGACCTTTCTGACCCGGCGCTCTGGCCATACCGTGGCTTCCGGTGCCAGGACCGGCGCGGTGACCCTCATTCAACGATTCGGCTCGGCGCTCAACCTGTACACGGTTCCTCCGCTCGAGGATGAGCCTGCTCCCGGACTGGTTGCCTCGATCGCCGGCTTTTCCCTGCACGCTGGCACGGTATGCGAGCCCTGGCAGCGCAACCGGCTGGAGAGGCTGTGCCGGTACATCACGCGGCCACCGATCGCGACCAAGCGATTGTCGGTCGATGCACAGGGCCGGGTGGTGTACCGCTACAAACGGCCGTTTCGGGATGGATCGACGCACGTGGTGCTGGAGCCGCTGGACTTCATGGCCAGACTGGCGACCCTCGTTCCCAGGCCAAGGCTGAACCTTACTCGTTTTCATGGAGTGTTTGCGCCGAACTTTCGGCACCGTCAACGGATAGTTCCTCACCATCCAAGAGGTCGGCTGGACAGCGACAAGCCGCTGGCGCCAATGTCCTGGATGCAACGCCTGAAGCGGGTATTCACCATAGATATCGAGACCTGCCCGGATTGCGCGGGCAAGCTGCGGGTCATTGCCTGTGTCGAGGAGCCTGCCCTGATCAGGAAAATCCT
>JAUIJU010000073.1 GCA_030431095.1 Gammaproteobacteria bacterium
GGCTTTCCCCAGTCGCTCCGGTCGCTCGGCTCACTCCTTAATGGCCCGCCCCAAGGGGGACCCACCCGTTCCCTCGGTCAGGAGCACCCGACCCGGTCATCACTTTCTTTGGGTGGGGTTTTTCTGGGGCACCGAGTCTTACCTGTTATCCGCTTGCAGAAAACGAACTCCCGGGCCGTAAGGAAAAGCGGTCTGCAGGGGTGAACTGTTGCCGAGAATGCCGGCAGCTTCTCTTGGCTCCCTTCGATTGCGGGGTCCGGCGCAGTGTGCGGGGCTGCCCAGCGGATAAACCGGAGCCAGGAACAGGCTGGCCCCAGCGACAAAAGCCGTCTTCACCGGTTTACCCGCCTGCACGCCGCCCCGTTCGACTCGAAGGGGCCGAACCACGGAGGCCCCATGGCGAGGCACCATGTGGCTAAACGCACCGCCCAGCCCACAAGGCCCGTAAGGGTGACAAGAAAGCACCCCAACAAAATGTCTGGGGGTGGGGGTCTCGATGCAGGGGGCGGCTGGAGCATCCCGTTGCGGGATCTTTCAAGGGTCGTTGCCGAGCGACCGGAGCGACTGGGTCAGGCCGCCTTCAGCGGCCTGAGGCGAGCCTCGTGATGAAGCACGAGCCCGGGAGCGCATGCAAGCGAGCCGTTCCCACCAAGCGGAAGGGCAGCGAGGGCAGCCGAAGGCCAACGTCCCGATCCCGCAACGGGGTGCTTCAGCCGACCCCGGTCAACAGAACTGTCCGCCCGACCCCGGTCAACAGAACCGGTCAACAGAACCGGTCAACAAAACCAACCAACAAAACCAACCCCCATCGCCCCACTGCTAAAATCCGCCGGATGACCCCACCCCCCACCCCCCGCCTCTACCGCGTGGCTGTACCGGTGCCGCTGCCCTCGCTGTTCGACTACCTGCCGGGCCCCGCACGCGCGGGTCTGGAGCCGGGGCAGCGTGTACTCGTGCGCTTTGGGCCGCGCAAGCTCGTGGGCGTGGTGATGGCGTCTGCCGAGACCAGCGACCTGCCGCTCGAGCGACTTCAGCCGCTGCTCGCGGTGCTGGATGATCATGAGCCGGTGGTCACCGGCGAACAGTTGCGCCTGTTGCGATGGTGCGCCCACTACTACAAGCACCCGCCCGGCGAGGTGCTGTTCAATGCATTGCCTCCGGCCCTGCGGCGTAGTGAGGGCAGGTTGCCTGAGCCGCCAAGCCAGTTGCGGCTCTTGCCGGCCGGCCGCGAACGACTTGACGAAGGGCCGGGTCGTGCCCCTGCGCAACACCGGGTGCTGGCCGCGCTGGCTGACGGGCCGCTGGCGCCTGGCGCGCTGCGGGAAAAGGCAGCGGCGACCGCGGCACTGGTCCGCACCGTGCAGGAGAACGGTTGGGTGGCCAGCGAGCCCAGGGGTGCGGCCGCGCCGGTTCCGGGCCAGGCGCCCGCACCGACCGGGGAGCAGGCGCGGGTACTGGAGGCCCTGCACAATGCGCCGGACGGCTTTGCCTGCCATCTGCTCGACGGCGTGACCGGCTCGGGTAAAACCGAGGTATACCTGCGCCTGGCTGAGCATGTGCTCGGCAAAGGACGCCAGGTGCTGTTGCTGGTGCCGGAAATCGGGTTGACACCCCAGTTGTTGCGGCGGTTTCGCAGCCGGTTGGGACTGGAACCCGTGGTGTCGCATTCCGGAATTGCGTCCGGTGAGCGCCTCGAGGCCTGGGCGGCGGCGCTACGGGGTGACGCGAAACTGTTGATCGGTACCCGGTCGGCTCTGTTCCTGCCGCTGCGCGAGCCTGGCCTGATCATCATGGACGAAGCACACGATGCTTCGTTCAAGCAACAGGATGGGTTTCGCTACTCGGCGCGGGACGTGGCCGTGAAACGTGCTCTGGAACTGGATGTCCCCATCGTCCTGGGAACGGCGACGCCATCGCTGGAAAGCCTCAACAACGCGGCGCAGGGTCGCTTTCGCCACCATCGCCTCGTCGAACGCGCCACCGGCGCGCCGCCGCCGGCCTGGCGGGTGGTGGACCTGTGTGGTCAACACATCGATGGCGGGTTGAGCGCCAGGGCGCTGGAGGCCATTGGCGACACCCTGGCGCGCCGGGAGCAGGTGCTGGTGTTTCTCAATCGGCGCGGTTATGCACCGGTGCTGTTGTGCCACGATTGCGGCTGGCACGCGGACTGCCGCTTTTGCGATGCCCACCTGACCTGGCACCGTTCCGGCCGGCGCCTGCACTGTCATCATTGCGGGGAGCGTCAGCCGGCGCCGCGGTTCTGCCCGGAATGTGGCGCCGACGCCCTGGAGGGTGCGGGGGAGGGCACTGAGCAACTGGAACAGGTCCTGTCACGTCATTTTCCGGAGACGGACCTGTATCGTGTGGATCGAGACCGTGTGCGGCGCAAGGGTGAGCTGGAAGCGGTGGTGGAAGCGGTGCGGGGTGGGGATCCCTGCCTGCTGGTCGGCACCCAGATGCTGGCCAAGGGCCACCACTTCCCCCGTGTCACGCTGGTGGTGGTGGTGAATCTGGACCAGGCGCTGTACAGCGCCGACTTTCGTGCCATGGAGCGCATGGCGCAGGTGCTGGTCCAGGTGGCCGGACGCGCCGGGCGTGCCGATCACCCCGGCACCGTGATCCTGCAGACACACCATCCTGAACACGAGGGATTGCGCACACTGGTCCGGGAAGGATACGGGGTGTTCGCCGCCCAGTTGCTGGAAGAGCGACGCCTGGCCGGTCTGCCACCATTTGCTTACCAGGCCACGGTGCGCGCCGAGGCGCCCGAGCGCGCCCGGGTACAGGCGTTCCTCGAGTCGGCGCGCGAGGCGTGGCCGGGAGCGGCCGAAACCGTGTTCGGGCCGTTCCCGGCCATGATGGAACGGCGCGGCGGGCGGATTCGCTGGTACCTGTTGCTGCAGTCGGACAACAGGAACACCCTGCAGTCCCTGCTGGACCGCTTCGTGCCGCGACTCCGGGGTCTGGAAACGGCCCGGCGGGTACGCTGGACCGTCGACCTCGACCCGCAGGAGTTCTAGCTGCCGTCCTTGTCGGCGTCGATGCCGTAGCGGGTTGCGACTTCCTCGTTGGTCGGGTAGTTCACCCAGTAAACGCGGGTGGCCCGTGTCTGGGCCTCGCGATTCACGGCGTGAACGTATTTTTCCTTCAGGCCAGGCTCACGATCGGTGTAATTGCGTTGCTGAGGGGTGGCGCAGGCCATGATGGTCAGCGCCAGAAGCATGCACAGTCCCAGTTTCACTGCTTTCATGGAGTCCTCCTTTTTCAAGACGTTCAAGAAGATACGTCTTCAGGTAAAATCCTATCACCAGGCACCGGGGAAACCATCAGACTTCAGGTGTGACGAATGACACGCTCGCCAGGGCGAATTTTCCGAGAGGATAACGCGCCTGCCGGGGTGTCCCGCCCGCCCGGGCGCCCGTCACACCCCAACAAAACGTCGGGCCCGCGAGTGGTGCCGTCGAAGAACAGCCAAGGAACGACATGGAATCAGTAAACCCACAGGCGCCCGACGCGGCCAGTGACAATCCCGAGCGGGCTGCATTCCAGGCCCTGGACAAGGCCGCCAACGAACTGATCATCGGCCAGGAACGCCTGATGCGCCGCCTGGTCATGGCCCTTTTGTGCCACGGTCACCTGCTGGTGGAAGGTGCGCCGGGCCTGGCCAAGACCACGGCCATCAAGGTGCTGGCGGATCGCATCGAGGGTGACTTTCACCGCATCCAGTTCACCCCGGACCTGCTGCCGGCTGACCTGACGGGCACGGAAATCTATCGGCCACAGGAAGGCAGCTTTGAATTCCAGAATGGCCCAATCTTTCACAACCTGATTCTCGCCGACGAGGTGAACCGTGCTCCGGCCAAGGTGCAGTCCGCACTGCTCGAGGCCATGGGAGAGCACCAGGTGACCGTGGGGCGCATCACGTATCCGCTGCCCCGCCTGTTCCTGGTCATGGCGACACAGAACCCCATCGAGCAGGAAGGGACCTATCCCCTGCCCGAGGCGCAACTCGACCGCTTCCTCATGCACGTGGCCATCACTTATCCGGACGCCGTGGCCGAGCAGGCGATCCTGGCCCTGGCCCGAGGCCAGGCGCGCGAGGAACTCAAGGAGAAACCGGCTGCGCCGGTGCTGGTCACCCAGGCGCAGGTGTTCGCAGCCCAGGAGCAAGTGCTCGATCTGCACCTGTCAGAGGCGCTGGAAGAGTACATTGTCCAGCTGGTCCTGGCTTCGCGAGACCCGGGTCGCTGGGACCCGGAGCTGGCGCACCTGGTCAGTTTCGGTGGCAGCCCCCGCGCCACCATCGCGCTGGACCGGTGTGCGCGCGCCCAGGCCTGGCTGGACGGGCGCGACTACGTCTCCCCCGATGACGTGCACAGCGTGGCCCACGACGTGTTGCGCCATCGCGTGCTGCTGTCGTACGAGGCCGAGGCGGATGGGGTCACGGTGGACGAACTCACCGACCGCCTGCTGGATCTCGTGCCCGTGCCCTGATCGAAGCGAGCGCACCGTTGTCCCCTCCCACACCGGCGAACACAACGCACGACGGCGACGGCATCGAACTGACCGCTGCGGAACTGATCGCGCTGCGACCACGCTGCAATGCCCTGATGCTGCCCATGCACCGGCCCGCGGCCTCGGCCCTGGCCGGCGCCTATCGTTCCCGTTTTCGGGGCCGTGGCGTGGATTTCGTGGAGTCGCGAAACTATCAACCGGGCGATGACATCCGCAACATGGACTGGCGGGTGACGGCCCGTACGGGCCGTGCCCATACCAAGGTGTTCCAGGAAGAACGCGAGCGACCGGTGCTGCTGGTCGTCGACGCCGGTCCCAGCCTGTTTTTCGGCACGCGCAGGCGACTCAAGTCGGTAGCGGCAGGGCATCTCGCCGCGGCCATCGCCTGGACGGCGGTAAAACGCGGAGACCGTATCGGCGCGTTCCTGTTCGCCCAGGGAGAGCACCGCGAGCTGCGCCCCGCCGGTGGCCGACGCGGCGCCATGCGCGTGGTGCAGGGCCTGGTCGACTGGCTCACGCCCGAGCGGGTCGGGCAGGGCGCGGAACCCCTGTCGGTGGCGTTGCAGCGTGTTCGCCACGCCGTTCGTCCCGGCAGCCTGGTGCTGATCGTGAGCGATTTCTACGGCCTGGACGATGACTGCCAGAGGCACCTTTCCCGCCTTCGCCAGCACAACGACGTGGTGGGTTGCCAGGTCCTGGATCCCGCCGAAGAACGGCTGCCGGACGGCCGCTATCCCATCACGGACGGCCACGATATCGCCCAGCTCGACACGTCGCGGCAGGGTGGCCGGCACCGATTCGAGACCATGAGCCGGGACCACGTCGAGACGCCTCGCCGCATGTTCCAGCGTCACCAGTGCGGGTGGGTCACGATGCGCACCGTCGATGATCCGGTGGAGGTGCTCGGACGCGACCTGCGCATGCTGGTGGGGCGCGCGGCATGACCCAGGACGCCGGCGCCGAACTGCTCACGCAGTTGCGGGACATCCATACCGCGCCCGAGGCGCCGTTCTGGCCACCTGCGCCCGGTTGGTGGTTGCTGGCTGTCCTGGTGCTGATCGGGCTTGGCCTGCTGGCGCGCGTGCTGGCGCGCCGCCTGCGCGAACGGCGTCGGCGCCAGGCCTTGCTCGACAGGCTGGCGGCGCTGCGCCACGCTCACGACCCGCAGGACCGCCCCCAGGCCTGGCTGGCCGATGTGAACCGTCTGCTCAAAGTGACCGCGCTGCGCCGCTTTCCGGCAGCGGGGCCTCTGCAGGGCGAGGCCTGGGCCCGTTTCCTGGGTGGAGAAGAGGGTGCGGGGGCCTACACGGCGCTGGCCGACGGCCCCTGGCGGCGAAATCCGGAGTATGACCCCGACGACGTGGAAGCCGCGGCGCGAGACTGGATACGCCGACATG
>JAUIJU010000074.1 GCA_030431095.1 Gammaproteobacteria bacterium
TTGCCCTCGTCACCCCACTGGGTGCCGAGCACAACCACCGAATTACTCATCGGAACATTCCCTCATGGATCTCTTTGTTTATAGCAGGAGTTGCAGCATCACAGCGCCCGAGAGCAGGCTGATGATGCCGATCAGCCGAATCCCCTTCGGACCCAGCCTGGCGGCATCCTGCATGGCCTTCAGCCAGCTGCGGGGTGACAGGGTGGGCAGCAGCCCTTCCAGGATCAGCAACAACGCGAAGGCCGTCGCCAGGTCCCTCCAGAAGGAGTCCACGGCCCGGGATGGTCAGGACAGCCGGCTTTACCGGCTGTCGCTGTTGTCGCCGCCGAAGTAGTCGAAGAACTCCGAACGCGGGTCCACCACCATCACGTCCTGCCGGCCGCCGAACGCGTTGCGGTACGCCTGCAGGCTGCGGCTGAAGGCGAAAAACTCCTCGTCCATGCCGTAGGCGTCGGCATAGATGGCGATGGAGCGGGCATCGCCCTCACCCCGCATGCGCTGGCCTTCGCGTTCGCCCTCGGCCAGGATCACCTGGGCCTGGCGGTCGGCATTGGAGCGGATGCGCTCGGCCTCTTCACGGCCTTCGAAGCGGTATCGGTTAGCCTCTTTCTGCCGGTCGGCGGCCATGCGGCGGAACACCGATTCACGCACGTCGTCCGGCAGCTCGATGGACTTGATGCGCACGTCCACCACTTCGATGCCGAATTCCTGGGCCGCCTCGTTGGCCGCCGTGGCGATGTCCTGCATGGTGCTCACGCGTTCCTCGCTGACCACTTCGGCCAGGGTGCGGCTGGCGATCTGGTTACGCAAACGGTCCTCGATGATGCTGTTCAGGCGGTTCAGCGCGATGGCCTCGTTGCCCTGGGTGGAGGTGTAGAAGCGCGACACATCCATGATGCGCCACTTGACGAAGGAGTCGACGTCGACGAACTTCTGCTCCGAAGTCAGCATCGGTTGCGGCTGGGTGTCCAGCGTCAGGATCCGATTGTCGAACTTGCGAATGTTGTTGACGAACGGGACCTTGAAATGCAGACCAGGCTGGTAGTCGGTCTTCACGATACGACCCAGCTGGAAGCGGATCGCGTACTCGGTCTCGTGCACGGTGAACATGCTGGCCAGACCCAGTCCGCCCAGCGCGACGATGATGATGATCAGTAGCGGCTTGCTCATTGCCGGCCCTCCCGGTTGACGGTACGTGGGGTGCGGTCGGTGCGGTCGCTCTGTTGCGGCGCGCGCTGGTCGTCGGGCGTGACCAGCGGCGGAATGCGCGAAGCGCCCGTGGCGCCGCCGGTGGCGCCGTCCAGGGGCAGGTACAGCACGTTGCCGCTGGAATCGACGTCAAGCAGGACCTTCTTCGTGTCGGCCAGCACGCCTTCCATGGCCTGCAGGTACATGCGCTTGCGCGTCACCTCGGGGGCCTGGCGGTACTCTTCCACCTGCAGGCGGAAGCGATCGGCTTCACCTTCAGCCAGGGCGATGGTGGAATCCCGATAACCCTGGGCCTCTTCCACGATGCGCGCGGCCTGTCCGCGGGCCTCGGGGATCACGGAGTTGGCGTGCACCTGCGCTTCCTCGATGAACCGCTGGCGGTCCTCGCGGGCGCGGATGACGTCGGAATAGGCCTCGCGCACCTGCGCCGGAACATTCACGTCGGACAGGTTGAATTCGGTCACGCGGATGCCGGCCTCGTAGCTGTCGAGGGTCTCCTGCAGGGTGCGGCGCGTATCCAGGCGAACCTGGTCACGCGTGGTGCCCTCCAGGATGGCGTCCAGCCGGTTGTTGCCGACCGAATCGCGCAGGGCGCTCTCGGAGGCCTGTAGCAGGGTAATCTCGGGATCGCGCACCTGGAACAGGAATTTCTGCGGATCCATGATCACGTACTGCACCTTGTAATCGAACTCGGCGAGGTTCTCGTCGCGGGTCAGCATCTGGCCGCGGTCCTCGGCGGTGCGCACGTTGCTCACGTTCACTTTCTGCACCGATTCGACCGGGCGCGGCAGGGTCAGGTTGAAACCGGGGTCCAGGATGCGGGTGTACTGCCCGAAACGCAGCACGACGCCACGCTCGGCCTCGTCGACGATGTGCACCGAATCCCAGGCCGCCCACAGCACCAGCAGCACGATGACCAGGGTGAAAATCCCCCCGCCACCACCGCCGGAACCGGAAGACTTGTTCCCGGAACCGCCACCACCGAAGAGGGAGCGGACCTTGTTCTGGACGTTCTGGAACACCTCGTCCAGTTCGGGGGGTTGGTCACCCTGTTTCCAGGGGTCCTTGCCGCCCTTGCCGGGTTCTTTCCAGGGCATAAATCGTCTCCTGATGTGTCTGCGTCGGGCGGGCTCTTCCGCCCCGAAGAAATCTGGGCCCGGCGGCGAGCCAAATCAAGTGAACGCCGGGCAAACCGCCATTATCCTAGGTTGCTTGGAACACTGCCAGATGGCTTCGTTCAGGCCGAACGGGATTCGTGCAACAACTGCTCCTGCACCAGGCGGGCCTCGCGGCCGCCCTGGCGCGCCAGGCGCTCGGCCATGGACACCGGCAGGTCGACGTGCAGGTTCCAGCAGCCGTCCTCCGCGATGCGCTCCTCGCTGACCGCGCCAAGCTCGAACAATCGCGCGCGCAAGCGGGCGTGCCGCCCCTCCAGGCGTATCCAGCGCTGGATGCGCCGTCCGTTCAGACGGGCTTCCATCGCCGCTTCCAGGTCATCCAGGCCGGCGCCACTGAGCGCCGACACGTTGATGCGTTCCGCCTCTGCCGCCGGCGCCCCCTGCGCGCCGGGCGGTCGCTCTGTGAGATCGATCTTGTTGTAGACGCGAACCACCGGGATGTCGCCGGCGCCCAGTTCCTCGATGACCTGGTCCACCTCTTCGCGGCGCTCGGCATGAAACGGGTCGGCCGCGTCGATCACGTGCAACAGCAGGTCGGCCTCGCGCGCCTCGGCCAGGGTCGCGCGGAACGCGGCGATCAGCTCGTGGGGCAGTTCGCTGACGAAACCCACGGTATCGGCCAGCAGCGCGCCGCCGCTGACGTTGTCCATGCGCCGCACGGTCGGGTCCAGGGTGGCGAACTGCATGTCCTGGGTACCGACCTCGGCATGGGTCAGGGCGTTGAACAGCGTGGACTTGCCGGCATTGGTGTAGCCGACCAGGGCCACCGTGGGCGATTCGCTGCGCCGCCGCCGGCGGCGGCCCATCTCGCGCTGGCGACTGACCTTGTCGAGACGCTCGCGCAGGTGGCGAATGCGGTGACCGATCAGGCGGCGGTCCGTTTCCAGCTGGGTTTCACCCGGTCCACGCAGGCCGATCCCCCCCTTCTGGCGTTCCAGGTGGGTCCAGCCCCGCACCAGGCGGGTCGAGAGGTGGCGCAACTGCGCCAGTTCGACCTGCAGCTTGCCTTCGTGGGAACGGGCGCGCTGGGCGAAAATGTCGAGGATCAGCGTGGTGCGGTCCAGCACCTGGACCTTGCAGCGCTTCTCGATGTTGCGCTCCTGCACCGGGGACAGGGGACGGCTGACCAGAACCACGGAAGCGTCGTGCGCCATGACGGCATCGACCAATTCGTCGACCTTGCCGCTGCCGACGAAATATTTAGCGTCGGGACGGTCACGCGGCGCGGTAATCACGGCCACGGTCTCGGCCCCGGCGGATCGGGCCAACTCCCTGAACTCGTCCAGGGCTTCGGGGCCGGTGCCAGGGAATACGGGGTGGAGAATGACGGCGCGGTCGCCGCGCCCGGCGCGTTCGATCAAATGGGAAACCTGCCGGACACGGGCGCGATCAGTCCTCGGATTCGTCGAACACCCGCACGTTGCGGGCCGGCACCACGGTGGAAATCGCGTGCTTGTAGATCATCTGGCTGACCGAGTTCTTCAGCAACACCACGAACTGGTCGAACGATTCGATCTGCCCCTGCAGCTTGATTCCGTTCACGAGATAGACAGACACGGGAACCCGCTCACGCCGTAAGGCGTTCAGAAACGGTTCCTGCAGTGATTGACCCTTGGTCATGGCCATTCCTCCGTTGGCTATTATTGTGCTGCTTCTTGGTCCATGTGGGAACGACCCTGGGCAGATTCAAGAATTCACGATTCAAGAAATTTCCCAATGGCGTCGATCACCCCCCTAGACGACGCTTGCGCCGTTGAATCATACCACAGCCCCTCCGGTTCACGCCGCAACCACGTGAGCTGTCGCTTGGCCAGTTGCCGGGTGGCGGCCAACACTTTTTCACGCAAGGTGTCGCGGTCGTATGCCCCGTCCAGCCAGGCCAGCGCCTGGCGGTAGCCCACGGCCCGCACGGCGGGCAGGTCCGCCGACAGGTCGACGCGCGCGTGCAGCGCGCGCGCTTCATCTTCGAATCCCTCCGCCATCATCTGGTCGAAGCGCAGCGCGATACGCCGGTGCAACTCGGACCGATCGGCCGGACACACCACGATTTTCAGGAAGCGGTACGGCGGAGGCTCGCGCCGTTCGTTGCGCTGCAATTCACTGAGTGGCCGGCCGCTCAGTTCGAGCACTTCCAGCGCGCGCTGGATGCGCTGCGGATCGGTGGGTTCGATTCGCGCGGCGGCCTCGGGATCGCTCCGCGCCAGCTCGGCGTGCAGCGCGGGCCAGCCCCTGTCGGCGGCTCGGGCCGCCAGGCGCTCACGCACCGCCGGGTCGGCCGCGGGCAGCTCGGACAGGCCCTCCAGCAGCGCACGGTAGTAGAGCATGGTGCCGCCGACCAGCAGGGGGACCCGGTCATTGGCGGTGATGTCGGCCATCTCGCGCAAGGCATCTTCGCGGAAGTCGGCCGCGGAATACGGCTCCGAGGGATCGCGAATGTCCACCAGTCGATGGGGTGCTCGGGCCAGGGTGGCGGCATCCGGCTTGGCGGTGCCGATGTCCATGCCGCGGTACACCAGGGCCGAGTCGACGCTGATGATGTCCAGGGGAAATCGTTCGACCAGCTCCACCGCCAGGCCGGTCTTGCCCGAGGCGGTGGGACCCATCAGGCAGATCGCCGGCGGGCGGGTCACCGTCCGCGGAGGAACAGGCGATCGAGGGCGCCCATGTCGAGCTGCACCCAGGTCGGCCTGCCGTGGTTGCACTGGGCGCTGCGCTCGGTGCGCTCCATGTCGCGCAGCAGGGCGTTCATCTCCTCCAGCGTGAGGCGGCGGTTGGCGCGCACCGAACCGTGGCAGGCCATGGACGAAAGCACCTCGTCCATCTCCGACTCCACGCGGGTGCTGCTGCCCTGCGTACCCAGGTCGCTGAGCACGTCACGCAACAGTTCGGCGATGTCGGCGTTCTGCAGCAATGTGGGCACCTTGCGCACCAGCAGGGTTTCCGGCCCGCTGCGATCGCAGCGAATGCCCAGGGCGTCGAGCTGCTCGGTCGCCGACTCGGCCAGGTCGGCCTCGCGCTCCGACACGTTCAGAGACTCGGGCACCAGCAGGTTCTGGCTGCGAATGCCCTGCCCCGCCTGCCCGGCCTTGAGCCGCTCGTAGGTGATGCGCTCGTGGGCCGCGTGCATGTCGACCAGCACCAGGCCTTTTTCGTTCTGCGCCAGAATGTAGACCCCGTGCAACTGCGCCAGGGCAAAACCCAATGGCGGAATGTCGGACGCGGACGTGGCCGCCGCCTGCCCGCCCGGCGCTTCGCTGAAGCGCGCATAGGCGGCCAGCTGTTGGGCGACCTGCCCGGTGGAAGGCATCGCGACACTGCCCCCGACCCCCAAACCCGGCACCGACATACCCATGCCGGCCTGGCCGGGCGCGACGGCCGCCACCTCGACCAGGCCGCTGTTCGGACGCGGCGCACCCTCGCCCACCCCGCTCTCGGCCAGACGCCGA
>JAUIJU010000075.1 GCA_030431095.1 Gammaproteobacteria bacterium
GCGGCGCGGATCGTGAGTTTCAGCGCTTTCGACCACCGGTGCATGGCCGAGGCCATCGCCCTGGCCCGGCGCGGCTTGTTCACCACCATGCCGAATCCGCGCGTTGGTTGTGTGCTGGCGCGTGAGGGTCAGGTCATTGGCCGCGGCTGGCACCGGCGCGCCGGCGGTCCGCACGCCGAGATCGAGGCCCTTCGGGACGCGGGTGAGAACGCGGCCGGCGCCACCGCGTACGTGACCCTGGAGCCCTGCGCCCACGACGGGCGAACGGGTCCCTGCGCCGAGGCGTTGATCGGCGCCGGGGTGGCGCGGGTGGTGGCCGCCGGCCAGGACCCGAATCCCCGTGTCGACGGCGGAGGGCTGGCCCGGCTAACGGCCGCCGGCGTTGAATGCAGTGCCGGACTGATGGAAGCCCAGGCACGTGCATTGAACCCCGGATTCCTGTCGCGCATGGAACGGGGCCGCCCGTGGGTGCGCTTGAAAATCGCCCAGAGCCTCGACGGGCGAACGGCCCTGGCCGACGGTGACAGCCAGTGGATCACCGGCGAAGCGGCGCGCGCCGACGTGCAGGGCTGGCGCGCGCGCGCCTGTGCGATCCTGAGCGGCGTCGGCACCGTGACAGCGGACGACCCGTCGCTGAACCTGCGCCTGGAGGGCGTGGCGCGTCAGCCGCTGCGAGTGATCGCCGACAGCCGCTGGCGGACGCCCCAGAACGCGCGCACGCTGGGCCTGCCCGGCGAGGTGCTGATCGCGGGTCGTGAAGACCTGGCCCCGCCGGCCGGGCTGAGCGCCGCCGGTGTCGGCCTGCTGGCCTTGCCGGCAAGGGCCGGTCGCATCGACCTGTCGGCCCTGCTGGGGGCGCTGGGTGAACGCGACCTCAACGAGGTGCACGTGGAAGCCGGTGGCGTCCTGTGCGGCGCCCTGCTGAACCAGCGCCTGGTGGACGAAGTGCTGATTTACCAGGCGCCCTGCCTGCTGGGTGAACGTGGCCTGCCGTCCTTTTTCCTGGATGGGCCCGGCGCGATGGCGAAGCGGCCCGGGTTCACCCTCGAAGAATGTGTCAACGTCGGCCAGGACTTGAGAATGCGCCTTCGGCCGCAATATCGCGAGGACTGATGTTTACCGGAATCGTCACTCACCAGGGCCGGTTGGCCGCTGTCGAGCCCGCCGGCGCGGACCGGCGCATGACCTTCGCCGTGGCGGGGGATGCGCTGTGCGATGCGCGCGAGGGCGACAGCATGAGCGTGTCCGGCGCCTGCCTGACCATGCTTGACATCGAGTCCGGTGAAGCGGGCGGCCGGTTCAACGCGGATGTTTCGGTGGAAACCCTGGACTGCACCACCCTCGGCGACCTGAAGGTCGGCGACCCGGTCAACCTGGAACCGGCCCTGCGTGCCGCCGATCGCCTGGGCGGTCACCTGGTCAGCGGCCACGTGGACGGATGCGGGCGCCTGGTGTCGCGCTCGCCGGACGGGCGCGCGGAGCGCTTCGTGTTCGAACTGCCCACCGACCTGGCCCGCTACGTGGCGGCCAAGGGTTCGGTTTGCATCGACGGCGTCAGCCTGACCGTGAACGGGGTCAGCGAAACCCGCTTCGAGGTGTGTATCATTCCCCACACGCTCGAAGTGACCACGCTGGGCCGCATTCAGCCAGGCCAGGCGGTCAATATCGAGGTGGACATGATCGCCCGCTACCTGGAGCGACTGATGAACGTGGACGGCCCTTCGGCATGACTTTCAACACCATTTCCGAACTGATCGACGACATCGCCGCCGGCCGCATGGTCGTGGTGGTCGATGACGAGGACCGTGAGAACGAAGGTGACCTGGTCATGGCCGCCAGCAAGGTCCGTCCCGAAGACATCAACTTCATGGCGCGCTATGGGCGCGGCCTGATTTGCCTGCCCCTGACCCGCGCACGATGCGAGCAGCTGGCGCTGCCGCTGATGGTGAACAAGAACGACGCGCGTTTCGCCACGAACTTCACTGTCTCCATCGAGGCGGCCGAAGGCATCACCACGGGCATCTCGGCCCACGACCGCGCGCACACGGTGCGCACCGCCGTGGCGGAAGGCGCCGGACCCGACAACATTTCGCAGCCGGGTCACGTGTTTCCGCTGATGGCCAACCCGGGTGGCGTACTGTCGCGCGCCGGGCACACCGAGGCGAGTGTCGACCTGGTGGCGCTGGCCGGCCTGGACCCCTCGGCCGTGCTGGTGGAAATCCTCAACGAAGACGGCAGCATGGCGCGGCGGCCCGAGCTCGAGGCCTTCGCCAGGGAACACGGGCTCAAACTGGGCACCATCGCGGACCTGATCCGGTATCGGCTGGAAAACGAGCGCACGGTGGAATTGATGTCGAGTCACGAAGTGGCCACCGATTTCGGGCCGTTTCACCTGCATACCTACCGCGATACCATCGAGGGGCGCCTGCACTGGGCGCTGCTCAAGGGTGAAGTGGGCGAGGCGCCGACCCTGGTGCGCGTGCACGTGCAGAACCCGCTGAGCGACGTGTTTGGTATTCGGCGCGAGGATTTCGGACTGCCCCTGCGGGTGGCGATGGCCGAGATCGAGCAGCGAGGGGGCGGCCTGGTGCTGGTGCTGGGCGGTCACGACGACGACGCTGCCCTTTTGCGGCGTATCCAGCAGCAACCGGAGCCGGATGTCGACGCCAGTGGTGACAACCGCCAGTCACGAGAGCTGCGCACGTACGGCATCGGCGCCCAGATCATTGCCGACCTGGGCATTCGCCGCATGCGGGTGCTGAGTGCGCCCACGCGCCTTTCCGGACTTTCCGGATTCGGGCTGGAAGTGGTCGACTACGTGGAACCCGGCAGCGAATGAGCAAGGAACCGACAGCATGAACGCCCTTTCTTCCAGCGACATCGAGCTCGGTGTGCCGGAGCGCCCCCTGCGTATCGCCATCGCTTGCGCGGAGTTCAACCGCTTCATCACCGACCAGTTGCTGGAAGGCGCGCGCGACGCCCTGCGCCGACACGGTGCGGCGGACACGCAGGTCACCGTGGCCTGGGTGCCCGGGGCATACGAACTGCCACTCGCGGCGGACCGGCTGTTGGCCGGCGGCGCCTGCGATGCCGTGATTGCGCTGGGCGCGGTGATTCGCGGTGGCACGCCGCATTTCGATTACGTCGCCGGCGAGTGCAGCCGGGGGCTGATGGACGTAGGCCTGAAGCACGGCCGGCCGGTCAGCTTCGGCGTGCTGACCACCGACACCGTGGAACAGGCGCTGGCGCGTGCCGCGGTGGATGAGGGCAACAAGGGTTTCGACGTGGCGCTGTGCGCGCTGAACATGATTCACCTCGACGACCGGGTACGTGACGATGAATGAAGTGACCTCCTGGGAACCGCGCCGTCGCGCCCGCCGCCGCGCCCTGCAGGCGTTGTACCAGCGCGAAATCGCCCACCAGGATGTGGACAGCATCATCGTGCAGTTCCTGGAGACCCAGGATTTCAGCGGTGTCGACGGCGATTACTTCAAGGCCCTGGTGCACGGGGTGGAACAGCAGGGCGAGGCCCTTCAGGTCGAGTTGCAAGCCTTGCTGGACCGGCCTTTCGAACAGCTCGACACCATGGAACGCATCCTGCTGTTGATGGGCGCGTGGCAGTTTCGCCACGATCCCGAAGTGCCGTTCCAGGTGGTACTGGACGAATGCGTCGACCTGGCCAACCGGTTCGGCTCCGGCCAGACCCATGCTTACGTGAACGCGGTGCTGGATCGTGCCGCCCGCGACTGGCGCCTGCCCGGCGCCCCCGTGGAATCCGGCGACGGCTGAACCGGCGTGGCCGAGTTCGACCTCATCGGACGCCTGGCGCGGGCCATCCCGGGACAGGGCCCGGGGGTGGAACTGGGCATCGGCGATGACGCCGCCATTCTCTCGCCCGCGCCGGGTCAGCGCCTGGTGGTGGCGACGGACACCCTCAACGAAAACATTCATTTCCTGCCCGACGTACACGCCGCGGACCTGGGGCACAAGGCCCTGGCCGTCAACCTGAGCGACCTGGCGGCGATGGGTGCCGAGCCCCGCTGGGTGCTGATGAACCTGACCCTTCCGGGAGCCGATGAAGCGTGGCTGGATGATTTTGCCGAGGGGTTTGCGGCGCTGGCGCTGAGCCACGGCGTCAGCCTCGTGGGCGGCGATACCTGCCAGGGCCCCCTGTCGGTGACGGTGACGGTGCTGGGCAACCTGCCCGCCAGCGGTGGACTGCAACGCGATGGCGCCCGCGCCGGCGACCTGGTGCTGGTGTCCGGTAACCTGGGCGACGCGGCGCTGGCCCTGAATCGCCGGCGGGCGGACAAGCCGGTGGAGCCGCACCTGGCGGCGGCCATGGACCGACCCGTTCCCCGGCTGGAACTGGGCCAGGGCGTGCTCCGCCTGGCCTCGGCTTGCATCGATCTTTCTGATGGCCTGCTGGCCGACCTGGGGCACGTGGCGCGGGCGTCCGGCCTGGGCGCGGTCCTCGACACCGGGGCCCTGCCTGGCTCCACGGCGCTGCAGGGCCTGCCCCGCAATCAGCGCTGGAATCTCCAGCTGTGCGGTGGTGACGACTACGAGCTGTGTTTCACGGTGCCGCCCGAACGTCGCGATGAAGCGCTGTCGCTGGGTGAGACACATAGCCTGCCGCTGGCGGTGGTGGGCCATATGACGGAAGGCGAAGACGTGGTCTGCAAGGGTCCGGACGGCGCCCCGTTTCAGCCGCGTGCCCTGGGCTGGGAGCATTTCCGCGGGACCGGCCTGCCTGATGACTGAGCAGCGTCGCCAGGCCCTGGCTGCCAACCTGCGCCGTTGGGATGGATTCCTGGCCCTCGGATTCGGCGCCGGCCTGGCGCCGCGCGCCCCCGGCACGGCCGGCACCCTGGTTGCCGTACCGCTGGCCTGGCCGTTGAAGTCCCTGCCACCGGTGACGTTCGCCCTGGTGCTGGTGGCCGCGTTCGCGCTGGGTGTCTGGATCTGCGATCGGGTCGGTCGGCGGCTTGGCGCAACCGACGACGGCGCCCTGGTGTGGGACGAGTTCGTCGGTTACTGGGTGGCCGTGGCCCTGGTGCCGCAGCACTGGGGTTGGCTGCTGGCGGGTTTCGTGGCGTTTCGCGTGTTCGACATTCTCAAGCCCTGGCCGATCGGTCCCCTGGAAAAACGCCTGCCCGGCGGTCTCGGCGTGATGGTGGATGATGTCATGGCCGGCGTGGCTGGTGCCGCGGTCCTGTGGGCGGCGGGCCGCTGGCTACCCGTGTAGATCCGGACCGCTGTCAGTGTAGTTGAACACCTTGACCACCCGCTCCACGCCGCGCACGTTGCGCACGATTTCCGCCAACTGGTCCCCCTCGTCCCGGGTGACGTTGCCCATCAGGTAGACGGTTCCGGCTGAACTGACCACTTTCAGACGATGGGTGTTGAAGCCGGGCAGGGGGTTCCTGGTGGCCAGCGAGGTGAGCACGCGGGTGCTGAGCCAGCTGTTGGCCAGTCGCCCGCCCAGGCCCGCCTCCTCGCGCACCTCGATCTCGTTGACCACGCGCTCGACCTGGTCCACCTGCGCCGCGAGACGTCCGGCCAGTTCCCGGTTGGCCTCGGTATTCGTTTCGCCCATCAGCAGCACGATCCGCTCAAACACCTCGACCT
>JAUIJU010000076.1 GCA_030431095.1 Gammaproteobacteria bacterium
ATTGTACAAGCTATAATGCCGCCTTTGTGTGTCATCCAACGCCCTGTGACGACCACCCTGCCCAGAATTTCCGCTGCACTGCTTGCCGCGGCCGCCGCCACGGCGGCCCTGCTGCCCGGCTGTGCCTCCGTGGTGTCCAGCGCCACCAGCGGCATGGCGGCCAACCTGAGCGCCGCCATACTCAACCAGGACGATCCGGAGACCGTTCGCGACGGCGCACCGGCATTCCTGCTGATGCTGGACAGCTTCGTGGAAGGCTCGCCCGACGACACCGCGATGCTCGGCGCAGCCGCTGAACTGTATGCGGCATACGGTGTCCTGTTCGTAGACGATGCCGAGCGGGCGGAACGCCTGACGACCCGGGCCCGGGACTATGCCCGCCGCGGACTGTGCGCCAGCGACCAGGCCGCCTGCGACATCGAGACGCTGCGCTTCGATGCCTACGGTGAAGCCCTCGAGCGACTGGATGCCGACGACGTGCCCGCACTGTATACCTATGCGCTGGCCTGGTTTGCCGGCATCCGCAGCCGCGCCGGTGACATGGCGGCCCTGTCCGAACTGCCACGCGCCGAGGCCGCGCTGCGCCGAGTGCGCGAACTGGACCCGGTGTTTAACGAGGCCGAGGTCGAACACTACCTGGGCGTGCTCGCGACCCTGCGCCCCCCGGCCCTGGGTGGGCGCTTCGATGCCGGTCGCGAACACTACGAACGCGCGATGGAACTGACCGGAGGACGGGATCTCGGTATCAAGGTGGATTACGCCCGCTACTACGCGCGCACCCTGTATGAACGGGACCTGCACGACCGCCTGCTCGAGGATGTGCTGGCGGCGGACGCGCACGAGCCGGGCCTGACGCTGTTCAACGTCCTCGCCCAGCGCGAGGCCGCCGAGCTGCTGGCGTCCGGCGACGACTACTTCTAGAACGGAATTTGCCATGACCCCTGTGACCCGATTGATCGCACCCCTGCTGGCTACCGGCCTGCTCGCGTCGGCCGGCGCCAACGCCCAGACCACGCTGAAGATCGCCACGCTGGTCCCCGAGGGCACGGACTGGATGGCACGGATGCGCGAAGGCGTCGCCGAGATCGAGGAACGCACCGAGGGACGCGTCAGTTTCAAGATTTACGGTGGCGGCGTGCAGGGCAACAACGCCCAGGTGCAGCGCAAGATGCGCGTGGGGCAGCTGCACGGTGGCGTGTTCACGTCAGGCGGCTTGCGCGCATTCAGCGACGACGCCGAGCTGTACGGCCTGCCGCGGGTGTTCCGCGACTACGACGAGGTCGCCTACGTGCGCGAGCACATGGACCAAACCCTGTACCGGCGCCTGGACGAGGCCGGTTACGTCACCTTTGGTTTCGCCGGGGGCGGTTTCGCCTACCTGGTGTCCAACGCGCCGGTGGCCAGCCGTGAAGACATGAAAGATGTCCGCATGTGGATTCCCGACGGCGACAAGGTGGCCCAGTTGGCCACCGAGGCACTGGGCGTCTCGCCCGTGGCCCTGCCGGTGACCGACGTTCTCACGGGTCTGCAGACCGAGCTGATCGACACCGTCATGGGTCCACCCGTGGGCGTGATCGTGCTGCAGTGGCACACCGTGATGAGCCACATCACCGACCTGCCGCTGGCTTACATCTACGCCGGCATGCTGATCGACAAGCGCCCCTGGGGCCGCATCGCCCCGGAAGACCAGGCCGTGGTGCGCGAAGTCATGACCGCCATCTATGAAGGCTTTGACGCCCAGGGCATCGCCGACGACAAAGCCGCCATGACCGCCCTACTCGACCAGGGCCTGGAACAGGTTTCGGTGCCTGACGACGAACTGGCTGCGTGGGAGATACTGTTCGACGAAGCCAACCGCGAGGCCGGCGAAGCCGGCACGTTCGACATCGAGCTGTATCGCACCCTGGAGTGCCACCTGTCCGTTCACCGCGGCGAAGCCGAGGCAGGAAGCTGCGGGCAGGATTCCGGGTGAAATCACTGCTCCAGGGACTGGAGACCGCAGGCCGCTGGACCGAGGATCTGCTGCTCAGCCTGATCCTGCTGGCCATGATCGGCCTGGCGAGCGGGCAGATTGTCGGCCGCAACCTGTTCGACACCACCCTGGTCAACGCCGACGAGCTGCTGCGCATCATGGTGCTGTGGCTGACCCTGGCCGGCGCAGTGGCCGCCAGCCGGGCCGACCGCCACATTTCCATCGCCCTGCTCGACCGCTACCTGTCGGGCTGGCAGTTGCGCGCAGTCCGTTGCCTGAATCACCTGTTCACGGCGGTGATCTGCGCGCTGCTGTGTCGCTACAGCCTGGATTTCGTCGCCATGGCGCGTGAATTCGAGGACACCCTGCTTGGCGGCGTTCCCGCCTGGATCCTGCAGGCGCCCCTGCCGCTGGGCTTCGGCATCATGGCCTACCGCCACCTGCTGCACGCCATCGGCGCCGCGGCCGGACGTCCACCACCGGCACGCACCCCCTCGGGAAAACCCGCCTCGTGAGCTGGATTGCGCCGGTCCTGGTGCTGCTGGCCATCCTGGGCGCGCCCCTGTTCGCCGTGATCGGCGCCAGCGCCCTGTGGAACTTTCACCAGGCCGGGATCGACCTGCAGGCCGTGGCCATTGAATTCTGGGGTATTGCCGAGATGCCCATCCTGCTGGCCATTCCCCTGTTCACCTTCGCCGGATACCTGTTGAGCGAGAGCGGCGCACCGCGTCGCCTGGTGCGACTGACCTCTGCCCTGCTGGGCTGGATGCCGGCCGGCCTGGCCATCGTTTCACTGGCCGCCTGCGCCTTTTTCACGGCCTTCACCGGCGCCTCCGGCGTGACCATCGTGGCGCTGGGCGCCATCCTGTTCCCGGCGATGCAGCAGGCCGGTTACCCGGAGCGTTTCAACCTGGGGCTGGTGACTTCCGCGGGCAGCCTGGGTCTGCTGTTTGCCCCCTCGTTGCCACTGATTTTGTACGGGGTCATTGCCGAGGTGTCCATCGAGGACCTGTTCCTGGCCGGCTTACTGCCCGGCATGCTGATGTTGCTGGTGCTGTCGACCTACAGCGTGTGGAAGAACCGGGCCATCCGCACGCCACTGGGGGATTTTTCCTGGCGGGAGGTCGGCGCGGCGGTGCGCGCCGCGGCCTGGGAGATTCCCTTGCCCGTCGTCGTGCTCGGCGGCATCTACAGTGGCGTATTCGCGATCTCGGAAGCGGCGGCGGTCACGGCGCTTTACGTGCTGATCGTCGATGTCCTGATCCTGCGCGAAATCCGTTTGCGCGAATTGCCGAGGATCATGCGGGAGTCCATGGTGCTGGTGGGCGGCATCATGATCATTCTTGGCGTGAGCCGCGCCTCGACCAACTTCATGATCGACGCCGGTGTGCCACAGCAGCTGCTCGAGTGGGTCAGCGGCCTGGTCACCGACCGCTACGCCTTCCTGGTGATGCTGCTGCTGTTCCTGCTGGTGCTCGGGGCCATTCTCGATATTTTCTCCGCCATCGTGCTGGTGGTGCCGCTGATGCTGCCGGTGGCGCAACAGTTCGGGGTCGACCCGGTTCACCTGGGTATCGTGTTCCTGGCCACCATGCAGCTGGGCTACATCACCCCGCCAGTGGGCCTGAACCTGTTCATTGCCGGATATCGTTTCGAGCGACCCATCGTGGACATCTACTTTTCCACGCTGCCGTTTTTCTTCTGGTTGATGCTGACCGTGCTGCTGATCACCTTCTGGCCGCAAATCTCACTCGTGTTCGTCTAGGCGCCCAAGGGACCGGTCCAGCGCCTCGACCACGGCCATCCATTCGCCGTAACGGGCGCGCAGTACGCGAAAGTCTTCTTCGTCGTCCGCGTCCAGGCTGAGGCCGCCGTAAGGCGAAACCACCACGCGCACGGGGCCGCCCAGCACGTCGCTGACGCCCTTCTCGATCTTCTCAAGGGTGTTGCCGCGACGCAGGCGGCGGTACAGGCGACCCTGACCGTGCCGCAGCATGGCGGTGAGCTGCAGACGGCAGGTCATCCACGCCGCGAACCAGCCACCGTGCTGGCTGAACAGAGACAGCACCAGTTTCGCCACGTTGTGCCAGTCTTTCGCCTTGCGCAGCGAAAAACTGGTCTGCAGAAACTCCGAGTACTTGAGCTTGCGCGGGCGGGCGACGTAAATGTTGGACAGGCGCATCAGACCTTCGTGCAACTGCACCAGGGGCCGTTCCAGCCCCGGCACGTTTTCGCGCGGGTAGAACGGACGCAGGCCGGCCTCTTCCGCCACGCCCACGATCATGGCGTTGCTTTCCGGGTCGCGGGCGTCCAACGCCGCGGCCCGTTCCAGGAAGTCATCCACCGAACCTGGCGAGATCAGCGGCAGGTCGCAGGAGATCAACAACAACGGGCGCTCGGCGACAACCTGCCCGGGCAGGTCGGCATGCGCCGCTTCCATGGCGCGCACCGCGGCCCAGCCGTTGCTGAGCAGTTTTCCCTCCTGGGGCACCAGGGTGACACCCGGACAGCCGCTCAGCGCCGGCTCCAGGTCGTCGACCGGGCCGACGACGTAAATGTCCCCCACGTGCCGGGCGCTCACCAGGGCATCGACCACGTGCCGCACCAGGGGCCGGCCCTCGATGTCCAGAAACGCCTTGTTGCGGCCTTCGATCAGCCGGCGGGTGTTCTGGTGGGTCCCGGACAGCACGATGGCGTCCACCGGCGCGCCGTAGGCGCCCGGCTTGTCGCGGCTGGGTTTCGGTTCGTCGTTTGGGCCTGTCGTAACCATGCCCTTTGGCTCATGTGCGTCCCGCCGGCGGGACCTATGGTTTGCTCTGCGATCCCGGGCTGGCAGCGGCGCAATTCTTGCCGCGCCGGACAATCGGGGCGCACGGGTGACGGGGCCCTATTATGCATGCTCAAGACGTGTTGGCGACACTGGTGAGGTCGTAACAGGCGCACGTCATGGAGCAGCAAGGCAAGGGATTCCTGACCCAGCTCAGGGAACGCAAAGTCATCCGCGTGGCGGTGACCTACATCGTGGTGGCCTGGCTGGTGATGCAAACCGGCGACGTGGCCTTCGAGGCGCTGCTGTTGCCCGAATGGGCCGGTTCACTGCTGATCGTGCTGGTGCTGCTGGGTTTTCCCATCGCGCTGGTGCTGGCCTGGGCCTACGAACTCACCCCGGAGGGCATTCGTCGCGATCCCGCGGGAATCGGGTTGGTCCCGCCCGCCGAGCAGGGACCGGCGGCGGAGTCGCCACCCTCCATCGCCGTGCTGCCCTTCGACGACATGAGCGAAGGCCAGGACCAGGCCTACTTCTGCGAGGGCATCGCCGAGGAAATTCTCAATGCGCTGTGCAAGGTGGAGAACCTGCGGGTCGCCTCGCGCATGGCTTCTTTCCAGTTCGGCACCAAGAGCGCGGACATCAAGGAGATCGGCCGCAAGCTGGGGGTACGCTCGGTGCTCGAAGGCAGTGTGCGCAAGTCCGGCGACCAGCTGCGCATCACCGCCCAGCTGGTCGACACCGACAATGGTTATCACCTGTGGTCTCGCCAGTTCGACCGCAACACCGAGGGCGTTTTCGAAATCCAGGCCGAGATCGCCGAGTGCATCGCCAACACCCTGAGCCTGACCCTCAAACG
>JAUIJU010000077.1 GCA_030431095.1 Gammaproteobacteria bacterium
GCTACCGTGAACATGCCGACCAGGATCTTGTACCAGGCGCCCTTATAGCGAATCGACCGCACCGGCGACCGATCCAGCCAGGGCAGCAGGAACAGCACCATCACCGACACACCCATGAGAATCACACCCATCAGCTTGTCCGGCACCGCCTTGAGAATCGCGTAGAACGGCGTGAAGTACCACACCGGCTTGATGTGCTCGGGCGTGACCAGCGGGTTGGCCGGGACGAAGTTGTCATGCTCGAGGAACAGGCCACCGGCATCCGGCCAGAAGAAAATCACGAACGCGAACGCCATCAGGAACATGGCGACACCGAACAGGTCCTTGACCGTGTAATACGGATGAAAGGGAATGCCGTCCTTCGGCACGCCGTCCTCATCCTTGTTGTCCTTGATCTCGATGCCGTCCGGGTTGTTGGAGCCGGTCTCGTGCAGCGCCGTCAGGTGCAGCACCACCAGGCCCAGCAGGGCGATGGGCAGCGCGATGACGTGCAATGCGAAGAAGCGGTTCAGCGTGGCGTCGGAGATGAAGTAATCGCCCCGGATCCACTCGGTCAGCGGTTCACCGATGCCGGGAATGGCGCCGAACAGGTTGATGATCACCTGCGCACCCCAGTAGGACATTTGCCCCCACGGCAGCACGTAGCCCATGAACGCCTCGGCCATCAGCATCAGGTAGATCAGCATGCCGAACACCCAGAGCAGTTCACGCGGCTTGCGGTGCGAGCCGTAAAGCAGGCTGCGGAACATGTGCAGGTACACCACGATGAAGAAGAACGAGGCGCCGGTGGAATGCATGTAGCGGATCAGCCAGCCCCAGTCGACGTCGCGCATGATGTATTCGACCGAGGCGAACGCCTCTTCCGCGGACGGCTTGTAGTGCATGGTCAGGAAAATGCCGGTCAGGATCTGCATGACCAGCACCAGCAGGGCCAGCGAACCCATGTAGTACCAGAAGTTGAAATTTCTGGGCGCGTAGTACTTCGCCAGGTGCCCGTTCCAGAACTCCATCACGGGCAGACGCTCGTCCACCCAGTTCAACAGGGCGTTGGCCTGGCGGCCCACCCCACTCGTGGTCTTGGCCATTACGCAGCCCCCTCGGGATCGACGCCGATCATCAGCGTCTGGTCGTCAATGAAACTGTAGGGCGGAACCTTCAGGTTGGTGGGCGCGGGGACGCCGGAATACACCCGCCCCGACATGTCGAACTTCGACTTGTGGCAGGGGCAGTAGAAGCCGCCTTTCCATTCCGGGTCGAACGGCTGGGCCCCCACCTGGGGCACCAGCGTGGGAATGCACCCCAGGTGCGTACAGTGCATGTTCACAACCAGGTACTCCGGGCGCAGGGCGCGCGCTTCGTTGGCGGCATAGGCGGGCTGGTCAGATTCGGTCGAGTCGGGGTCACGCAACCGGGCATCCACTTCAGGCAGGTGGCCGAGCATGGCCTGGCTGCGCTTGAGCACCCCGATGGTCTGGCCACGCCACTGCACCTTGAGGATCTGCCCGTCCTTGAGCTTGGACACGTTGACCTGCACCGGTGCGCCGACGGCCTGCGCCCGGGCGCTGGGTTTCCAGGTGGACAGGAAAGGGACGGCGGCGAACCCCACCCCCACGGCGCCTACGGCCGAGGTGGCGGCGATCAGAAACCGACGTCGTTCGTTGTTCACGCCATCAGCTGACATGCGTTTCTCCAGGATTTCCTGGCCCCTTTCCGCCGTAACCCGACAGGGCCATCAAAAGTCAAAAATTCCGGGCTGGAGTCGAGAGGAATGGTTGGCCCGACAAAACCGCCATTTTATCCGATGTGGCCCATGCGGGACAATTGCTTTGCCGCTAGACTGCGCCAATGAACGTCACTGGGCGAACCCGGGCGCCGCTCGGGGCCCGGGTCCGGATCGAACCATGAGCCAATTCACCGCCATTACCGGATTTCTGCTGCGCTCCATCGTCGCCGGCCTGGCGCTGGCTTTCGTGCTGGTCCTGCTGCTGCCCGCCGCGCGCGAACGACTGCTTGGCACGGGGTCCAACGGCGATGCCGTCACGCCTGCGGCCTCCTATGCCGGGGCGGTGGACCGTACCGCACCCTCGGTGGTCAGCATCTACACGGTCACCGAGGACCTGCAGGAAGTGACGCCACAAATGCAACGCATTCTCGGCGCCCAGTACATGCGCCAGCGTCGCCAGGACATGGGTTCCGGCGTGCTGATCCGCGAGGACGGCTACATCCTGACCAACTACCACGTGGTCAACGAGGTCTCTGACATCACCGTCGGCCTGTGGGACGGTCGCTTCGCCCTGGCCGAAGTGGTCGGCCTGGACCCCGCCACCGACCTTGCGGTCCTGAAGATCGATCTTGACGGCCTCCCCGTGGCGCCACTGGCGGTGGATGACATTCCCCGGGTGGGCGACGTGGTCCTGGCGATCGGCAACGCCCTCGGCCTGAGCCACACGGTCACCATGGGCATCGTCAGCGCCACGGGTCGCAATGACCTGCGCGCCCTGCTCTACGAAGACTTCATCCAGACCGATGCAGCCATCAATGCCGGCAACAGCGGCGGGGCGCTGGTCAATGTGCGCGGCGAGGTGATCGGCATCAACACACGCAATTTCGGCCGCGCGGTGGGCGCGCAGAACATCGGCTTCGCCATTCCCATCGCCATCGCGAGGGACGTCATGCAGCAAATCATCGAGTACGGCTCGGTGCGGCGTGGCTGGCTGGGCGCCAATTTCAACGACATGCGGCTGTCGCAACAGGCCGATGGCAGCGCCGTGCGTCGCGGCATCCGTGTGTGGGACGTGGCGCCGGGTGGCCCGGCCTGGAACGCCAATCTGCGCACCGGAGACATACTGTTGGCGGTGAACGGCGTGGACACCGACGACGCCCGCTCGGTGTTGCTGGCGATCGCACGGATGGAGCCCGGTGACCAGGTCTCGCTGGTGGTCCAGCGCGACGAAAGCGTGTTCGAGACCTATGCCACGCTGATCCAGCAACCACCGTTGCGCTGAGGCGCATACCAGCCGCGCGCAGGAGCCTCGACCATGGCGCGCAGGTCAGGCCTTGGGCAGGGTGACGCCCGTTTGTCCCATGTATTTCCCGCCGCGGTCGCCGTAGGAGGTTTCGCACACCTCGTCGGACTCGAAGAACAGGAACTGGGCGACGCCCTCGTTGGCGTAGATGCGCGCGGGCAGCGGGGTGGTGTTGGAAAACTCCAGGGTCACGTGGCCTTCCCATTCGGGCTCCAGCGGCGTCACGTTGACGATGATGCCGCAGCGCGCGTAGGTCGACTTGCCCAGGCAGATGGTCAGCACGTTGCGGGGAATGCGGAAGTATTCCACCGTGTGCGCCAGCGCGAAGGAGTTGGGCGGAATGATGCAGGAATCGCCCTCGAAATCGACGAAGCTGTCCTCGTCGAAGGCTTTGGGGTCCACCACTGCCGAATTGATGTTGGTGAAAATCTTGAAGTGGTTGGAGCAGCGACCGTCGTAGCCGTAGCTGGACGTGCCGTAGGAGACCATCCGGCGCCCATCCTCGCTACGCCGCACCTGGCCGGGTTCGAAGGGTTCGATCATGCCGTGTGACTCGGCCATGCGACGGATCCAGCGATCCGATTTGATGCTCATCGTTGTTGTTCTCCGGATAGGGGCGTGCCGCGGGAACCGGCTCAGCGGTTCTCGACGTTGATCTGGGGCAGGTCCATTTTCAGGTTACGTTCGCACTGCGACAAGGCCGCCGCCGTGCGTCGGGAAAATTCCAGGTAGCTGGCGGTGATCTCGCTTTCCGGCTCGGCAACCACCGTCGGCCGCCCGGCGTCCAGCGCCTCGCGGATGGCCATGTCCAGCGGCAACTGGCCGAGCAGCGGGATCTCGTACTCCGCCGCCATGCGTTCGCCGCCACCGGTGCCGAAAATCGGTTCCTCGGCGCCACAATGGCTGCACACGTGGGTCGACATGTTTTCCACCACGCCCAGCACGGTGACGTCGAGCTTGCGAAACATCTGCAGGGCCTTGCGCGCATCCAGCAGGGCGATGTCCTGCGGCGTGGTGACGATCACCGCGCCGGCCACCGGGATCTTCTGCACCAGGGTCAACTGTATGTCGCCGGTGCCCGGCGGCAGGTCGATCACCAGGTAATCCAGTTCGCCCCAGTCGGTCTCACCGAGCAATTGTTGCAACGCGGAGGTCACCATGGGTCCACGCCAGATCATGGGCGTGTCTTCTTCCACCAGAAAGCCCATGGACATCACCTTCAACCCATGCGCCAGGTGCGGCACGATGCGCTCGCCGTCCGTGTCCGGCCTGCCTTCGACCCCGAGCATGCGGGGCATGCTGGGGCCATAGATGTCCGCGTCCAGCACGCCGACCCGCGCGCCGTCACGCGCCAGCGCCAGCGCCAGGTTCACCGCCGTGGATGATTTGCCCACCCCGCCCTTGCCGGAAGCCACGGCGATGATGTTGCGAATCTGTCCGTGCGGTTTGAGCTCGCCCTGCACACGGTGGCTGAAAACCTTCCAGTCGGCGTCCACCACCACCCCGGGCGCGGCGCCTGACGCTGCCAGGCCCTGCGCCACCCGCTCGCCGAGGGCGTCGATGAAGCCATCCGCCGGGTAGCCCAGGCGCAGTTGAACCGCGGCATTGGCGCCATCGACACCCACCCCGCGCACGGCGCCGGCGCTGACCAGGTCGGTATCCAGGTAGGGGGCGGTCATTCGGGCCAGCGCGGCCTTGATATCGGGCTCGTTCGGGGTGTTCATGGAATGGAATCGTTACGGGCGGTAGCGGTCGGCCCATTGTAACGTTTTGGCACCCGGGAGAAACCCGCGCCGTGGTCTATGGAACGATTGCGCGCCATGCGATAATGACCGATCAGACGGCGCCTTCCCTGAATCCCTTTTCATGACCGACCAACAACGAAAAATACTGATCACGGCCGCCCTGCCCTACGCCAACGGCTCGATCCACCTTGGGCACATGCTCGAATACGTGCAGACCGATATCTGGGTCCGGTTTCAGCGCGCGCAGGGACACGAAGCGTATTTTGCCTGGGCCGACGACGCCCACGGCACCCCCATCATGCTCAGCGCCCAGCGCCAGGGCATGGCGCCCGAGGAACTGATCGAGCGCATGAGCACCGAGCACCAGCAGGACTTCCGCGACTTCGGCCTGAGCTACGACAACTATTCCTCCACCCACTCGGACGCCAACCGCGAACTGGTGGGCATGATTTTCGGCCGTCTGCAGGACGGCGGCCATGTCGTGCAGAAAACCATTTCCCAGTTTTACGACGAGCAGGAAGGCATGTTCCTGCCCGACCGCTTCATCAAGGGCGCCTGCCCCAAGTGCGGCGCCGAGGACCAGTACGGCGACAGCTGTGAAGTCTGCGGCAGCACGTACGCTCCCACCGACCTGGTCGATCCGCGCTCGGCGGTCAGCGGCTCCACCCCGGTGATGCGCGACTCGGAACACCACTTCGTGCGCCTGGAGCGTTTCGAATCGGACCTGAAGGCGTGGATGACGGGCGGCGCGCTGCAGCCCGAGGTCGTCAACAAGCTGCAGGAATGGTTCACCGATGGCCTGCGCGACTGGGACGTGTCGCGCGAC
>JAUIJU010000029.1 GCA_030431095.1 Gammaproteobacteria bacterium
ACTACATGCGTTACAACCGCCTGGCCGAAGACCTGCAACTCGGCGAGCAGATGGTCATGAAGAACCTGGTGTTCGGCGACCACAAAATCGGTGAGCCGATGTCCATCGCCATGGACGCCGAACAGGCGGCCAGCTGGTTCGGCAAGACGCCGCCCGACCTGTCGCTGATCGGCCGTTCGCGCGGTGCCGACTGGGTGTACAACTACATGCTGTCGTTCTACCGTGACGACACCGGCGGCTGGAACAACACCGTCCTGCAAAACGCCGCCATGCCGCACGTGATGTGGCAGCTGCAAGGCATCCAGGAGCCGGTGTACGAAACGCACATGGACGGCGGCGCGGAAGTGCGCACCGTCGCCCACCTCGAGCTGGCCGAGCCGGGCCTGCTCAGCGAGGGAGAATACAAGGACGCCATGCGAGACCTGGCGGCCTTCATCATCTACCTGGGCGAGCCGGCGCAACTAAAGCGCAAGCAGGTCGGGGTCTGGGTGATGCTGTTCCTCGCCTTCTTCGCCCTGTTGGCCTATCTTCTGAAGGCCGAGTACTGGCGCGACGTCCACTGAACTGATCGTTGAGCGGGCGCCGTCCCGCCCCATCCGGAGAGCAACCGTGTCCATATCCGTCAAAGGCCGATCCACCATGGCCCTGTATTCCTCCGCCGAGAGCCTCGAGTGTCACCGTGTGCGGTTCGTGCTCGCGGAAAAAGGCATCAACGTCGAAATCGTCGATGTCGACAGCGACCCTTCGGCAGCCGAGGACATGGCGGAGCTGACGCCGTACAACGAAACCCCCACCCTGGTGGACCGTGACCTGGTGCTCTACGACGCCGGTGTGATCAACGAATATCTCGACGAGCGCTACCCGCACCCGCCCCTGATGCCGGTAGACCCGGTGTCTCGCGCTCAGCTTCGGCTGGTGCACCACCGCGTGTTGCGTGACTGGTACCCGCTTGCGCGGGAGATCGAGGCCGCCACGGGCAAGAAAGCCGAGGCGCCGCGCAAGCAGCTCAAGGAAGGCATCATCGCCGCCGATGAACTGTTTCAGAACGCGGAATTCGTGCTGAGCGAAGAGCTGAGCCTGGTGGATTGCACGCTGGGGCCGCTGTTCTGGCGCCTTCCGGCGTACGGCATCGACCTGGGCAAATCCGCCAAGTCCGTGCAGGCTTACATCCAGCGCCTGTTCAACCGTGACTCCTTCAAGGCCAGCCTGACCGCCGCGGAGCGCGAGCTGATTCTCAACGCCGCCTGAGGCGTCTGACCGGGTCGCATGACGTCCAGCAAGCCATACCTGCTCAGGGCCCTGTACGAGTGGATTCTCGATAACGACCTGACCCCACACCTGATCGCCGATGCGGCCGCCGCCGAGGTCGACGTTCCGGCGCAGGCCGTGCAGGATGGCCGCGTGGTGCTCAATATCTCCCCCACCGCCACGCGGGGGCTGGAACTGGACAACGAAGCGGTCAGTTTCAACGCCCGCTTCGGCGGCGTGTCCCGCGAAGTCTGGTTGCCCATGCCCGCCATCCTGGCCATCTATGCCCGCGAAAACGGCCAGGGCATGATGTTCGCCGACAACGACGAACCCCCGGACCCCCCCGAAGACGACGAAAAGGACAGCAAGCCCAGATCGGAGGGGCCGAAATTGAGGGTGATCAAGTAAGGAGTATCGCCACGGGAATCGGTCATCCGGGAACGACGCGGTCAGGGCAAGGGAGGCGCCGGCAAGCGTGCGCCCATTTTTCGTCAGCGCTTCAGCAGCACCACCACCGCCCCGGTCCCTCCATCCACCGGCCGTGCGCTGGTGAACGCCACCACCTTCGGGTGCCGGCGCAGCAGGCGATTGGCCATGATCTTCAGAACGGGGCCGTTGCGGGAGCGCAACCCCTTGCCATGCACCACGCGCACGCAGCCGGCGCCGCTGTCCACGGCATCGGTCAGAAATTCGAGCAGAACATGGCGGGCCGCGTCGTGGGTCATGTGATGCAGGTCCAGGTGCATGCGCACCACGAACTGTCCCCGGCGCAGCCGTTTGAGCAAACGGGGCGGGTAACCGTCGCGAAGAAATCGCAGTTCCTCGCCGGTCTCCAGTTCGAGGTCTTCACCAGGTTCCGGCGGATCCAGCAATTCTTCCATGACCGCGCGCTCGTCGCGCTGGCGCTGACGTGGTACGGGCGCCGGCCGTGCCGGGCCCTGCTCGACACGCGCCTCGGCCTTCAGCGGCCGGGCATCGGCCACGGCGGCGCGAAACAGTTCGGCGTCGTCGCGGCTGTCTTTTTCGTCGGTCACGGGGGCGCCATACATTCACGAACGGGTGTCGAGCCCGTACAATAGCACCGCTTCCCCAACGCGTCCTTCGACGCCCAGCCTGCCCGGAGGGGCAACGCACAGGCATGCACATTCTGATCAGCAACGACGACGGCCTGTCCGCCACCGGTATCCAGGCACTGGCCGAACGCATCTCGGACATCAGCGACATCACCATCGTCGCACCCGACCGCAACTGCAGCGGCGCCAGCAATTCGCTGACCCTGGATTCCCCCATTCGCATTCACGAAGTGGAAGAAAACGTTCACCGCGTTTCCGGCACACCGACCGACTGCGTGCACATCGCGCTCACGGGCCTGCTGGATAAGGATCCGGACATGGTGGTGTCGGGCATCAATCACGGCGCCAACCTGGGCGATGACGTGATCTACTCCGGCACGGTGGCGGCCGCCATGGAGGGGCGCTTCCTGGGTCTGCCGGCGATCGCGCTGTCGCTGGTGGCCGAGGAAAACCCGACGCATTTCGACACCGCCGCGGAGGCCGCCGTACGGCTGGTGCAACAACTGTTCGACGATCCTCTGCCCGCGGACACGATTCTCAACGTCAACGTGCCCGATCGACCGTGGGACGACATTCGCGGTTTCGAAGTGACCCGGCTGGGTCACCGCCACCGGGCCGAACCCTGCGTATCCACACGGGATCCGCGCGGCCGGCCGATCTACTGGATCGGTCCTGCCGGCGAGGAAGAGGACGCCGGACCC
This sequence comes from Gammaproteobacteria bacterium, assembly GCA_030431095.1. Taxonomy (GTDB): domain Bacteria; phylum Pseudomonadota; class Gammaproteobacteria; order Xanthomonadales; family SZUA-36; genus Marinihelvus. The sequence goes on from JAUIJU010000029.1 coordinate 3,023, forward strand.
GGCACGGACTTTCACGCCATCCGGCGGGGCTACATTTCCATTACCCCGATCCACGTCGACCTCACTCGCTACCAGGCGCTGGACCAGGTGGCAGGCTGGGTATCGACCATTGCCACAGGACCGGCGGCCGGGTCGCGACGCCGGGAGGGCGCTGCGTGATCCATCGCCGACAACTTGACGCCGGTTCGCGCGGCATCGGCATGACCTCCCACGGAACGCGCGGCAGGCTCGTGGAGCGCCTGCGCGAAAAAGGCATCAGGGACGAACGCGTGCTGGCGGCGATGCTCAACGTGCCTCGTCATGAATTTGTCGACGAGGCCCTGAGCAGCCGGGCTTACGAGGACACGGCGCTGCCCATCGGCCAGGGGCAGACCATTTCCCAGCCCTGGATCGTGGCGCGCATGACCGAGGCGCTGCTCGAAAGCGGCCGGCCGGAGAAAGTGCTGGAGGTCGGCACCGGTTCGGGCTACCAGGCCGCCGTGCTGGCGCAGCTGGTCAAGGAAGTGTTCACCGTGGAAAGAATTCGCGAGCTTCTGCGCTCAACGCGGCAACTCTTCCATCGCTTGCGCCTCTACAACATCCACGCGCGGCACGCCGACGGTCATGTCGGCTGGCCCAGCCAGGCGCCTTTTGACGCGATCATTGTTACCGCCGCGTCCCGCACCATTCCCGAAGAACTGATCGAGCAGCTCAGGGAAGGCGGCGTGCTGGTCATGCCGCTGGACAAGGGCAACGAGCAGCGTTTGCTGGCCCTGCACAGAACGGAAGAGGGATACGACACGCAGGATCTCGGCGGCGTGGTGTTCGTGCCAATGCTGAGCGGCCTGGCCTGAGGTCGTGTTCACGGCGCTGTACGACCGTGTCCTGTCCTGGTCCGCGCATCCGCGCGCCCCGTCGATCCTGGGCGCGCTGAGCTTCGCCGAGTCGTCGTTTTTTCCCATTCCGCCGGACGTCATGCTGGCGCCGATGTGCCTGGCCCGGCCGCTCAAGGCCTTCTGGTACGCCACGGTGTGCACCCTGACCTCGGTGGCCGGCGGCTTGCTGGGCTACCTGATCGGTCGCCTGGCCTTCACCACCGTCGAAGGCTGGCTGATGGGTTCATCGTACGCGCCGGCCTTCAATCATGCCGTGGAAGCGTTCGAAACCCACGGCATCTGGTACATCCTGCTGGCCGGGTTCTCGCCCATTCCGTACAAGGTGTTCACGGTGAGCGCGGGGGTGGTCGGTATGCCGATCGCGCCCTTCGTGGCCGGTTCGCTGATGGGTCGGGGCGGCCGCTTCTTCCTGGTGGCGTCGCTGATCCGGCTCGGTGGCGAAAGCTTCGCCGCGCGCCTGCGCGGCTGGGTGGACCTGATCGGCTGGCTGACGGTGGCTGCGGTGGCGATCGGTTTTCTGGCCTGGCGACTGATTGGCGGCGACTCGTGAAGCGTCGCGCGACAGCCTGGGCCGGCCTGGCATTACTGTTGCTGGCCGCGTGCAGCTCGCACCCGCCCGCGCCGGTGGTGGAGCGCTCCGAGCGGCCGCCGGTCGCCGAGGTGCCGGTGGATGGCCTGTACCGTGTGCGCCGGGGCGACACCCTCTACGGGATCGCGTTCAAGTATGGGCTCGATCACCGTGACCTGGCGAGTTGGAACGCAATCCGGTCGCCTTACACCATCTACCCGGACCAGGTGGTTCGCCTGCGTGCACCCGCCCGCCCGGCCACTCGGTCCTCGTCCGGTGTGACCACCGCCGGGGTGCGCAAGCCCACCACGAGCACCCCCACGGCCAGTCGGCCGTCCAGCCCGCCTGCCCGCACCCGGTCGCCGGCAACCGAACCGGTTGAAACGACGCCGAAACCGGCGCCGAAACCCGCGCCCGTGTCGAATGCGCCGGCCGCCTCCGCTGCGGGGTGGGGCTGGCCGGTCGAGGGGCGTGTCGTCAGCAGCTTCAAGGCGGGAGACCCTTCCCGCAACGGCCTGGATATTGCCGGGCGCGAAGGGCAGGACGTGCATGCGGCGGGCAGTGGCGAAGTGGTTTACAGCGGCAACGGGTTGATCGGTTACGGCGAACTGGTGATCGTCAAGCACGATGACCGGATGCTCAGCGCCTATGCGCACAATCGCCGGCGCCTGGTGGCGGAGGGCGAGCGCGTGAATCTCGGACAGAAAATCGCCGAACTCGGTCGCAACGACCGTAATGAAAGCGTGCTTCACTTCGAGATCCGGCGCGACGGCAAACCGGTCGATCCGACCCAATACCTGCCGAAACGGTGACGGTTTTCAGTCGGTTTCTGTGACAGCACGGCCGACTTATGTTAGCTTTTCTCACCCGCCCAGATAAAAACAGTGCAACGTCCTCCGGGCGCTGGCAGAAACGGACGGGTCCTGGTCATCGCATGGCGCGCTGACAACCGAAAGTTCCTGAGGGGGAAGTTCGAATGGGAGGTACGACGAGGCAACGCGGCAACACCGCGAAGCTGTCTTCCGCCGGCGGCAAGTCGGCCAAACTCCGCGTTCCAAAGTCCAGGACGACCCGGACATCATCGCGTCCCGCACACCATGGTGACGTCACCCGCATCTATCTGAGCGAAATCGGCCGCACCGCGCTGCTCACGGCCGACGAAGAAAAATCCCTGTCGCGCGCCGCCCGCGGCGGTTGCATCCAAAGCCGCCAGCGCATGATCCAGGCCAATCTCAGGCTGGTGGTCAAGGTGTCCCGGGCCTATATCAACCGTGGCCTGCCCCTGCTGGACCTGATCGAGGAGGGCAACCTCGGCCTGATCCGCGCCGTGGAAAAGTTCGACCCGGAACGCGGTTGCCGTTTTTCCACCTACGCCACCTGGTGGATACGCCAGTCGGTGGAGCGGGCCATCATGAACCAGTGCCGTACGGTGCGTCTGCCGATCCACGTGATCCGTGAACTGACCGCGTTTCTTCGCGCATCGCGGGAACTCGAGCAGCAACATGGCCGCCGGCCGACACCCGACGAGATTGCCCGCCAGATCGAGCGGCCGGTGGAAGACCTCTACACCCTGTTCCGCCTGAATGAGCCCACTTCGTCGGCCGACGAACCGGTCAGCAGCGGCTCCGATCGCCCCCTGGTGGAGTCGCTGACCGACGAGAACAATCGCGATCCGGAGTCGGAGTATGCCGACCGGGCCGCCAGCCAGTTGCTCGACCACTGGCTGGAATTGCTGCCCAAGCAGCAGCGTACGGTGGTCGAGCACCGTTTTGGGCTGCACGGCAAGGGCCGGCGCACGCTCGAAGAGGTGGGGCAGTTGCTGGGCGTGACCCGTGAACGGGTGCGCCAGGTGCAGATCGCCGCGCTGGTGAAATTGCGGGAAATCTCCCATCGCGAGGGGGTTTCCGAAATGCCTTACTTCGAGTAGCGCCCTACAGCGGCAACAGGGCGGCCACCACGCGCCGCTCTTCCATGGCCAGCACGTTGAACGTTCGACAGGCGGCCTCGGTGGTCATCACCTCGATTCCCACGCCTCGCCGGTAACACGGCGCCAGCCGCGATGGGTGCAGAATTTCCTGTTGCGCGCCCGTGCCCAGCAGCACGACCTCGGGGTCGAGTTCCAGCACGGGTTCGAAGTGTTCGTCACGCAGCGAATCGACGTCGGTCGGCGGCCAGTCGTCGAGCAGCGTTTGCGCGCCGATGACCAACGCGCCCGTGTACAGGACGTCGCCGATACGAATGCCTTCCGGGCCGGCGGAGCGGACGAAATGGTGACGTCCCGGCCGTTCCAGGGTCAGTTGGCTCATGCGTCAGCGCCGCGGCAGCTCAATGACCTGCCGTTCGGGGTTGCGACGGTAGAAGCAGACCACCTGGCCGATGGCGTGAACGGGTTCGGCGTCGAAGTGGCGCTCGATTTTTTCGGCCATGGCTTTGCGTTCTTCGCGGTCGGCGCGCAACTTGATCTTGATCAGTTCGTGGTGGTCCAGGGCTTCTTCGATCGCTTCCATGACGTTGTCGGTCAGGCCCTTGTCGCCCACCATCACCACCGGGTTGATACCATGGGTGAGACCGCGCAGGTAGCGCTTCTGGGAGTTGGACAGGCTCATGTGGCATTCCGTGAAAACAGGGGGGCAGTGTAACGCATGCGTTCCGGGAACAGGGTCGTGCCATGGGGCGCAGTAAGAGTTCGCGCCGCTGGCTGAACGAGCACTTCGACGACCCTTACGTGCAGCAGGCGCAGAAAGAGGGATACCGTGGCCGCGCCGCCTACAAGCTGAAGGAATTGCAGGACAAGCACCAGCTGGTCCGCCCCGGCGCCCGCGTGGTGGACCTGGGCGCGGCACCGGGCGCCTGGTCGCAGGTGGTGCTGGAGATCCTGCAGGGCCGGGGAGCGCTCTATGCCCTCGACATCCTGCCGATGGCGCCTCTCGACGGCGTCGTGTTCATCGAGGGAGATTTCACCGAGGATGAACCGCTGGCTGTGCTGGAGGCGCGCCTGGAGGGGCGCAAGGTCGATCTTGTGTTGTCCGACATGGCCCCCAATATGAGTGGCATGAGCGCGGTGGATCAGCCGCGCGCCATGTACCTCGCGGAACTGGCCCTGGCATTTGCCCGGGAGTGGCTGAAACCCGGTGGAGATTTCCTGGTCAAAGTGTTCCAGGGAGAAGGCTTCGACCCCTTCCTGGCGGATTGCCGCGAGGCCTTCGGCAAGGTGTCGATACGCAAGCCCGGGGCCTCGCGCCCGCGAAGCCGCGAGGTCTACGTCTTGGGGCGCGGCCTCAAGCCGATGTAGACTGTTATCTTTGAGCGCGGGGGCGCCGCAGGCGTTCCCCTGGACTGACCAGGAATTCGGATGGCCGGAAACAAGGACGAAAAACCGTCGAGTGATCTCGTGAAAAACCTTTTGACGTGGGCGATCATCGCCGTGGTGTTGATGTCCATCTTCAACCACTACGCAAGCGTGACCAACCAGAAGGACCCGCTGACCTACTCCGATTTTCTCGCCCAGGTCCGCAGCGGCCAGATCACCGAGGTGAATATCCAGAGTGACGACTCGGGACACTGGATTCGTGGCCGATACGCCAACGGCAGCGATTTCGAGACCCGCGGCCCGCAGGATCCCAAGCTGGTCGACGAACTCCTGGAAAACGACGTGGAGATCACGGCCGAGCCGCCGGAGAAGCGTTCGGTGCTCATGGACCTCGTCATCAACATCATTCCCGTCCTGCTGCTGATCGGCCTCTGGGTCTATTTCATGCGCCAGATGCAGGGCGGCGTGGGCGGCCGGGGCGCCATGTCCTTCGGCAAGAGCCGCGCCAAGCTGCAGGGCGAGGACCAGGTGCCGGTCACGTTTGCCGACGTGGCGGGCGTGGAAGAGGCCAAGGAGGAGGTCGGCGAACTGGTCGAATTCCTGCGCAATCCCGGCAAGTTCCAGAAGCTGGGCGGTCACATTCCGCGCGGCATCCTGATGGTCGGTTCCCCGGGCACCGGTAAGACCCTGCTGGCGCGCGCCATCGCCGGCGAGGCCAAGGTGCCGTTTTTCTCCATCTCCGGCTCCGATTTTGTGGAAATGTTCGTGGGCGTGGGCGCCAGCCGCGTGCGCGACATGTTCGAGACGGCCAAGAAACATGCGCCGTGCATTATTTTCATCGACGAGATCGATGCCGTCGGCCGCCATCGTGGTGCCGGCCTGGGCGGCGGTCACGACGAGCGCGAGCAGACCCTGAACCAGCTGCTGGTGGAAATGGACGGTTTCGAGGGCGGTGAGGGCGTGATCGTCATTGCGGCCACCAACCGGCCCGACGTACTGGATCCGGCGTTGCTGCGCCCGGGTCGATTTGACCGCCAGGTGGTGGTGCCGCTGCCGGACATCCTGGGCCGTGAAGCCATCCTCAAGGTGCACATGCGCAAGGTGCCCATCGGCGACGGCGTCGACGCGCGCGTCATCGCCCGCGGTACGCCCGGATTTTCCGGAGCGGACCTCGCCAACCTGGTCAACGAAGCCGCCCTGTTCGCCGCTCGCGACAACGCCAGCGAAGTGAACATGGACCACATGGAGCGGGCCAAGGACAAAATCCTGATGGGCACGGAGCGGCGCTCCATGGCCATGTCCGACGACGAAAAGCGCCTGACCGCCTTCCATGAGGCGGGTCACGCGATCGTGGGGCGGCTGGTGCCGGACCACGACCCGGTGTACAAGGTCACCATCATTCCCCGCGGCAGGGCCCTTGGGGTGACCATGTTCCTGCCCGAGCAGGACAAGTACAGCCTGTCCAAGCGTCAACTCACCAGCCAACTGGCCAGCCTGTTCGGCGGCCGCGTGGCCGAGGAACTGGTGTTTGGCGAAGACGCGGTCACCACCGGCGCTTCCAACGACATCGAGCGCGCCACTTCGATCGCGCGCAACATGGTCACCAAGTGGGGCCTGACCGAGGCGCTGGGTCCGCTGACCTACACCGAGGACGAGGACGAGGTCTTTCTCGGCCGGTCGGTGACGCAGCACAAGCACGTGTCCGACGACACCGCGCGGCGCATCGACGCCGAGGTTCGCCAGATCATCGACACGGCGCACCAGACCGCGATTGACCTGCTGACCGAGAACCGCGACAAGCTGGACATGATGGCTGACGCCCTGATGAAGTACGAGACCATCGACACGGCCCAGATCGATGCCATCATGGAGGGTCGAGAACCGGACCCGCCGGCGCACTGGAATGACAGCCAGGCCGGCAAGGGTGACGGTTCCGACGACGATCAGCCCGGCGAGGTGGCCGGCAGCGAGGCGCAAGGTGATGACCCGTCGCCCATCGGCGGCCCGGCCAGCCAGACCTGATGTCGAACTGAACCTTCGGACAGCGCCGCCAGGCGCTGTTCGTGTTTCAGGAACCAGCACATGGTGGACGTGATCTATCCCGCGCCCGGCGCCGTGCCCTTGCCGCGGGTGATGGGGGTTCTCAATATTACCCCCGATTCCTTTTCCGACGGCGGCCGATGGCTGCACCGCGAGCCTGCCCTGCGTCATGCCGCGGAAATGGTGGCCGCCGGCGCCGACATCATCGACATTGGTGGCGAGTCGACTCGCCCCGGTGCCGCCGAGGTGCCGTTACAGCAGGAACTCGACCGGGTTGTCCCGGTGGTCGAGGCGCTGGCCGACGCGTTCGATATCACGGTATCCGTGGACAGCAGCAAGCCGGAGGTGATGCGCGCCGCGGCGGCTGCAGGGGCCGGCATGATCAACGATGTGTACGCCCTGCGCCGGGAAGGCGCCCTGGAAACGGGCGCCGTTCTCGGGCTGCCGGTCTGCTTGATGCACATGCAGGGTGAGCCCCGCACCATGCAGGCCAGTCCCGCCTACGACAACGTGGTGGCTGAAGTGGAGTCCTTCCTGCTGGACCGCGCGGCCGCCGCGGAAGCCGCCGGCTTGCCGGCTGATCGCATCGTCATCGACCCGGGTTTCGGCTTCGGCAAGTCGCCACGCCACAACCTGGACCTGCTGGCCGCGATGCCGCGACTGGCGGGTCACGGTTACCCGGTGCTGGCCGGGCTGTCGCGAAAGCGGCTGCTGGAGACGCTGACGGGGCGGCCGGTCGATCAGCGGCTGGCCGGCTCCCTGGCACTGGCCCTGGCCGCGGCGCGGGGCGGGGCGTCCATTCTGCGGGTCCACGACGTGGCCGAGACGGTCGACGCCCTGCGCGTCATGGCGGCAGCGTGGCCGTCGGCGCCAGCAGGCCAGGATTGATCGGCGACTCCGGGGTTGCCAGGAGCCGCAACGGGCGTCCGGGTTCCGCCAGGGATTCAATGGACCGGGGATCGAAGGGTGAGACGGGCACCTCACGGTGTGCAAGGGGTAGAATTGCGCCATGAACAGGAAATACTTCGGTACTGACGGGATCCGGGGCCGCGTGGGCGAAGCGCCCATCACCCCGGACTTCATGCTGCGCCTGGGCAGGGCGGCCGGGGCCGTGCTGGCGCCCAATGACCGGCGCGCGGTGGTGATCGGCAAGGACACGCGCATCTCGGGTTACATGTTCGAATCCGCGCTGGAAGCCGGCCTGGCCGCTTCGGGCGCCAACGTGGCCCTGCTGGGTCCGATGCCCACCCCCGCGGTGGCGTATCTCACCCGCACGCTCTACGCGTGCGCCGGCATCGTGATCAGCGCGTCCCACAACCCTTACTACGACAACGGAATCAAGTTTTTCTCCGCCGAGGGTGAGAAGCTTCCCGACGAGGTGGAAGCGGCCATCGAGGGGGAACTGGACAAGCCTTTCACCACCGTGGATTCGGCGGACATGGGCAAGGCCGTGCGCATCGAGGACGCCGCCGGACGCTACATCGAGTTCTGCAAGGGCACGGTGCCGTTCGGCACGCTGCTCAGCGGCATGCGTATCGTGGTCGATTGCGCCCACGGCTCCACCTACAAGGTCGGGCCGGCAGTGCTCCGCGAACTGGGCGCCAAGGTCACGGTGATCGGCAATGAACCGGACGGCCTGAACATCAACGACGGATTCGGTTCCACCAACCCGGAAGCGCTGCGCGAGGAGGTTCTGCGGCGCAGCGCCGACCTGGGCGTGGCCTTTGACGGTGACGGCGATCGCCTGATCATGATCGACGGAGACGGTGAGACCGTGGACGGCGATGACATGCTCTACATTCTGGCCCGTGCCCGCCAGGAGGCTGGCCAGTTGGTCGGAGGCGTGGCCGGCACCGTCATGACCAACCTGGGCCTGGAGCTCGCCCTGGCCGAGCTGGAGATTCCTTTTCTGCGCACTCCGGTGGGCGACCGGTTCATTCACAAGGCGCTGGTGGAAAATGGCTGGGTGCTGGGCGGCGAGGCCTCCGGGCATATGCTGTGCCTGGACCGCACCAGTACCGGAGACGGCATCGTGAGCGCGTTGCAGGTACTCGAAGTGGTGGTCCGCAGCGGCCGTTCGCTGGCCGAGCTGCACGCGCCGATCCGTAAGATGCCGCAGACCATGATCAACGTTCCCATCGCCGCCGAGGCCCGTTCGAAACTGGACGCGTCGGAAGCCATCCGCCGCGAGCTGGAGCAGGTGGAAGCGCAGATCAGCGTGCTGGCTGACCAGCTGGCGGAGGTGGTTCGCCGGGAACTGGCGTGACCTTTCGCTCCGCCGTCGATCCCTGGTTTCCCCTGCTGGCCATCGGCTTGCCCCTCGTCGTGGTGATCTTCGCCCTGGGCCCTGTCGGTCCGCACAGCCTGTCGAAGGCCATGGTGGCCGGCATGGTGTCATTGTTCACGATCGGATTGCCGGTCTGGCTGCTCAAGTCCACCCGCTACGTGGTGAAGGGTGACACGCTGCAGGTTCGCAGCGGGCCATTGCGCCTGGAGATTCCGCTAAGCGAGATTCACTCGGTGCAAGCGAGCCGCTCCCTGCTGGCGGCCCCGGCCCTGTCGCTGAACCGCCTGGAAATTTGCTACGGACCAGGACAGTCGGTGCTGGTTTCACCGGCGGACCGGGAAGGGTTTTTATACGCCATCGGGCATACCGTGAGCGAAACCCGAAGCGGCGCCTGAGGCGGCCCGGCCCGGCGCCGGTCTCAGGTCGGTTCAGGCGCCCGGGGTCGGCGCAGCCACTGCGCCAGCTTGAGCAAGCCGCCAACGACGGCGGTCAGGGCCAGGCCCCAGAGCGGCAGGAACACCAGCACGAGCGCCGCGGTCGAGGACTCCGACTGCACGAAGGCGTCGTAAAGGGCGGCGACGTTGAGCAGAAACAGCACGGTGGCGAAGATCATCAGGGTGCGCAGGAAGCCGGTGAATCGGGCGAATGCCAGGGCCAACAGCCACGGCGAAACAATCAGCACCGCGAAGACCAGTCCCACCAGGGTCCGGAACAGGAGCCACCTGGCCAGGTCGCTCACGGGCTGGCCGGCGTCGAACTCCTGCACCATTCCCGCCAGTGCGATGCCCAGGACCACCAGGCCCAGCGCGGCGCCCTGGAGCACGATGATTTTTTCCTGCCAGTTGTTCAGACGCATGACGACCCCTCCTTTCTCTATCCTAGCGGATCGGAGGGCAGGCGGCCTTCCCCGGCCGGCGCTCAGTCCAGGACGCCCAGCTCCTGCCCCACGCGCGTGAAGGCGCCGATGGCCGCCTCCAGGTGGCGGCGCTCGTGCGCCGCGGAGAGTTGCACGCGGATGCGCGCTTCGCCCTGCGGCACCACCGGGTAGAAAAAGCCGGTCACGTAGATGCCTTCCTCCAGCAGGCGCGCGGCGAAGCGCTGCGCCAGCGGTGCGTCGTAGAGCATGACCGGGACGATCGGGTGAACGCCGTCCTTGATGTCGAACCCGGCGCCCGTCATGCCTTCGCGAAAGTAGGCCGTGTTGGTTTCCAGGCGGTCGCGCAGTTCGGTGGTCTCCGACAGCATCTCGAACACCCGGATCGCGGCCGCCACCAGAGGCGGGGGCAGAGTGTTGGAAAACAGGTAGGGCCGCGAACGCTGACGCAGCAGGTCGATGATCGCTTGCCGCCCGGTGGTGAAGCCACCTGAGCCGCCGCCGAGCGCCTTGCCCAGGGTGGAGGTGAAGATGTCCACCCGCTCCTGCACGCCGCAATGCTCGGCGGTGCCGCGGCCGGTTTCACCCATGAATCCGGTGGCGTGACTGTCGTCCACCATCAGCAGGGCGTCGTAGCGTTCGGCCAGGTCCGCGATGTCCGCCAGTTTTGCAATGGTGCCGTCCATGCTGAACACGCCGTCGGTGGCGATCAGCCGCGTGCGGCAGTCCTGCGTGTCCTTGAGGGCCTGTTCCAGCGCCGCCATGTCGCTGTTGGGAAAGCGGTGGCGTTGCGCCTTGCACAGGCGGATGCCGTCGATGATGGACGCATGGTTCAGCGCATCGGAAATGACCGCGTCTTCCGGCCCCAGCAGGGTCTCGAACAGGCCCCCGTTGGCGTCGAAGCAGGACGTGTACAGGATGGTGTCATCGGTGCCGAAAAAACCCGAGATGTTCCGCTCCAGTTTTTTGTGCAGGTCCTGCGTGCCACAGATGAAGCGCACCGAAGCCAGGCCGAAACCATGATCGTCCAGGGCGTCGTGGGCGGCGTCGATCACCTCGGGGTGGTCGGCCAGGCCCAGGTAGTTGTTGGCGCAGAAATTCAGCACTTCCTGGCCGTCGGCGACCGCGATCTCCACGCTCTGCGGGGTGGTGATGACCCGCTCTTCCTTGTACAGCCCGGCAGCGCGGATTTCTTCGAGGGTGTCCTTGAGTCGTCCCAGGTCGGTCATGCCGCTTGCGCTCCTTCGATCTCGCCGGTCCAGTCACACACGACCTTGCCGCACTGGCCCGTGGCCATCAGGTCGAAACCCCGCTCGTAGTCCTCGATCGGGATATGGTGTGTCATGGCCTTGTGCAGGGGAAACCCGGTCAGCACCATCTGGGTCATCTTGTACCAGGTCTCATACATACGCCGGCCGTAGATCCCGTGCAGTTCCAGACCCTTGAAAATGACCTGGTCCCAGTCGGCCGCGGTGTCGTTGGGCAACAGGCCCAGCAGGGCCACCTTGCCACCGTGGTACATGTTGTGCAGCAGGTCGTTGAACGCCGCGGGGTGACCGGACATTTCCAGCCCGATGTCGAAGCCCTCCAGGCCCATGGCCTTCACCCGGTCGTTGAGGGATTCCCTGCCCACGTTCACCGTGACGTCCGCGCCCATGTCCGCCGCGAGTTGCAGGCGGTAGTCGTTCACGTCGGTGATCATCACGTGCCGGGCGCCCACGTGCCGGCAGATGCCGGCGGCGATGATGCCGATCGGCCCCGCGCCGGTGATCAGCACGTCCTCGCCCACCAGGTCAAAATTGAGCGCGCAGTGGGCCGCGTTGCCGAAGGGGTCGAAAAAGGCAGCCAGTTCCGGCGCAATGCGGTCCGGGATCGGCCACAGGTTGCTCGACGGCACCACCACGTATTCGGCGAAGGCGCCGTCGCGCTGCACACCGATGCCCACCGTGTTCGGGCACAGGTGCGGACGGCCGGCGCGGCAGTTGCGACAGTGGCCACACACCACGTGCCCCTCCGCGGAGACCCGCTGGCCCTCTTCGTAGCCGGTTACGCCCTCACCCAGGGCGGCGATCCGCCCGACGAATTCGTGCCCGATGATCAGGCCGGGCCTGATGGTGCGCTGCGACCACTCGTCCCACTTGTAAATGTGCAGGTCGGTGCCGCAGATGGCGGTCTTCTCCAGCTTGACCAGCACCTCGTTGGTGCCGGGCGACGGCACGGGAACTTCCTGCATCCAGATGCCTTCGGCGGCTTCCTTCTTGACCAGGGCACGCATGGTGTCGCTCATGGGGGCCTCGCAGGTTACGGGTGACGTCGCCGGGCGGCGGCAGGGCCGGGGATTATACCGTTTCCGGCGGGACCAGGCAGACGCGAAATCGCCGGCACGACCGGGCCGAACCGACGTTCGCTCTCTATACTTTCCTGTAAGTATGAAGGAGACGCTGGTGTTCGACCCTCAGACAGTGACCACGATCGCCGAGGCCCGCTGCGCGCTGTGCGGGGCGCTGGTAGCCGATGCAATGCCGCCGTCCAACCCGGCGGAGACGCTACGTACCTGCCGGTCCGCCGATTGCCGTTCGGCCGCATTGCTGGTGCCTGCTTCGGACGGCCCTCACCGGGAATTGGCGTTGCGCACCCAGCGACTGTGCGTCAGGCGTCGCCGGAAGCAGCGCCAGCGGGCCGAGCGACGGATCGCCTGGGCCCGCGAGGTCCGTGCCTTGCAACGCGCGGCCGTGCGTCGCCGCTTGCAGTCGCAGGACGAAGCGTGGCGGGACGGATCGGGGGAAGTGCTGGATATTCCACTCCTGGATGACCGATTCGTGCCCTTGCCCGCGGCGCGCCGGGAGGCGTTCCTGGCGCACGTCCGCGAGGTCGCCGCCAGGGCGGCCCGGGCGTCGGCCGACACGGCGTCGGAGTGCGCTTCCGCCGACAAGGAAGCACACCGGCTGGCGTCGACGCGGCAGCGTTTCGCACGCCTGCCGCAACTGCGGGCGGTCAGCGACGCGCTGTGTACCCTGTGTCGGGGCGGATGTTGCACCTCCGGCGAGAACCGGGCCTATCTGACCGTCGCGACCGCCCGGCGTGTGCTCGCCACGCACGCGGACTGGACGCCGAACGGGCTGATCGATGCCTGGGCGACGTACCTGCCGAGTCGGCACGTCGCCGGGTCCTGCGTGTACCATGCCGCCGCCGGCTGCGCCCTGCCCAGGGCGCTGCGTTCCGATACGTGCAACGGTTTCTATTGCGGGTCCCTGTTGCGCCTGCACGAGCGGGCCGACGGCGAGGGCCAGGTGCCCCCGGTCGCCGCCCTGCAACGCCGGGGCGACCTGTGGGAACGCTTTCACCAGGAACGGGACCTCGCCGTGCGCCGCGTGGCCCTGGTGGACGATGGCGGCGTGACCGAGCCGCAATGGCGTCCGGACACGCTGCCGCTGCCGGACCCACCCGCCCTGGACTGAACGCCATACGGGTCGCATCGCGACCAGAGGCTGGTGAGTGCGTTACGAAACGTCAGGGTGCCACGCTTGGTGGACGGGCCCGCGTCGCTCAGGGCGACAAACCTGCCGCTTGTTCGAAGTCATTCCAGCACCGGTGTGGGCCCGGTTTCCGGTGCGTGCGCCGATGGGCGGTCGTGCCGTGATTCCACGCGATTCCAATGGCTTGTAAGCGCCCGGGCGTGTATCCTATTGCCCCTTTTTTGAACGCCCCTTCGCGGCAGGAAAACGGACGACACCATGGCCGGCAAGCTGTACATCAAGACCCACGGTTGCCAGATGAACGAGTATGACTCCGACAAGATGGCGGACGTGCTGGCGGCCTCGCATGGCCTGGAACTGACGCAGGACGAATCCGAGGCGGACGTGATCCTGCTCAATACCTGCTCCATCCGCGAGAAGGCGCAGGAAAAGGTGTTCTCCCAGCTGGGACGATGGAAAGCCCTGAAGAAGGACCGCCCGAACCTGGTCATCGGCGTCGGCGGTTGCGTGGCCAGCCAGGAAGGGGAGGCGCTGGTGCAGCGTGCGCCCCAGGTGGACATCGTCTTCGGGCCACAGACCCTGCACCGATTGCCGTCGCTGTTGGACGATGCGCGCGGCAATGGCCGCGCCAGCATCGATATCTCGTTTCCGGAGATCGAAAAATTCGACGCCCTGCCGGCGCCCGGCGCCCAGGGCCCGACCGCTTTCGTCTCGGTCATGGAAGGCTGTAGCAAGTACTGCACCTTCTGCGTGGTTCCCTACACGCGCGGCGAAGAAGTGAGCCGTCCCATGGATGACGTGATCGTCGAGTGCGCCCGCCTGGCCGAGCAGGGGGTCCGGGAGATCAACCTTCTGGGCCAGAACGTCAACGCCTACCGCGGGCCCATGCACGATGGCGGTCACGCGGACCTCGGGTTGCTGATTCACTACGTGGCGGCCATTGACGGCATCGACCGGATTCGATTCACCACCTCGCATCCCGTGGAGTTCAACCAGGGCCTGGTCGAGGCCTATCGCGACGTGCCGGAGTTGGCAGCTTACCTGCACCTGCCGGTGCAAAGCGGCTCCGACCGCGTACTGTCCCTGATGAAACGCGGCCACACGGTGCTGGAGTACAAGCAGAAGATCCGTCGCCTGCGAGAGGCGCGACCGGACATCAGCCTGTCCTCGGATTTCATCGTCGGTTTTCCCGGCGAATCGGAGCGTGATTTCGAAGACACCATGAAACTGATCGAAGACATCGGGTTCGACGCCAGCTTCAGCTTTATCTACTCGGCGCGTCCGGGTACGCCGGCCTCCGGTTTCGCCGATGAAACCCCCTTGGCGGTCAAGAAAGAGCGCCTGGCCCGCCTGCAGGAGCGCATCAACGCACAGGCCGCCGCGATCAGCCGCTCCATGGTCGGTACCACCGAGCGCGTCCTGGTCGAGGGCGAGAGCAAGAAAGGCGACGGGCGCCTTGCCGGGCGCACCGAAAACAACCGCGTGGTCAATTTCGATGGCCACCCGCGCCTGGTGGGGCGGTTCGTCGACGTGGTCGTCACCGAGGCCCTCAGCCACTCACTGCGCGGGCGGCTGGCGGATGGCGACAAGGGTGCGCGGGCGGTGGCCTGAGCCACCGTACTGGAGCAAGCGATGGCAGAAGCCACCACACTGGTCCTCGAGCCGGCTGACACCGATCGACTGGCCAATCTCTGTGGGCAGTTCGATCAGCACCTCAAGCAGATCGAAAGCCGCCTTGGCGTGGAGCTGTTCTGCCGGGGCAACGTATTTACCCTCAAGGGCGAACCGCCCACCGTGCGCGCGGCCGCGCGGTTGCTCAACGAGCTGTACGCGCTTTCCGCCTCCGAAGTGCTTACGCCTGAATTGATCAATCTCAATCTGCAGGAATCGCGCGTCGCGGAGTTGGCCGAGGAACAGGACGAAGACGAGAAACAACGGGGCGGCGTGGTGATCGAAACCCGTCGCGGCCGGGTCCGCGGACGCGGGCCCAACCAGAAGGCCTACCTGCAAGCCATCCAGGAGAACGCAGTCAATTTCGGTATCGGTCCCGCCGGCACCGGCAAGACCTACCTGGCCGTGGCTTGCGCCGTGGCCGCCCTGCGCCAGGACCGGGTGCAGCGCATCGTGCTGGTGCGCCCCGCCGTGGAGGCCGGTGAACGATTGGGCTTCCTGCCTGGCGACCTGGCGCAAAAAGTCGACCCCTACCTGCGTCCCCTGTACGACGCGCTCTATGAGATGCTCGGCTTCGAGCACGTGGGCCGTCTTCTGGAACGCAACGTGATCGAGGTGGCGCCGCTGGCCTTTATGCGCGGCCGCACCCTGAACGACGCCTTCGTGATCCTTGACGAGGCGCAGAACACCACCCCGGAACAGATGAAGATGTTCCTTACGCGCATCGGTTTCGGCTCCACGGCCGTGATCACCGGCGACATGACACAGGTGGATTTACCGTCCCACCAGGTGTCGGGCGTCAAGCACGCCTTGCGCGTACTGGAGGGCGTAGACGGCATCAGCTTCACCTGGTTCAGTGCCCGTGACGTGGTGCGCCATCCCATGGTTCAGCGCATCGTCGAGGCCTATGACCGGGCCGACAGCGATGACACTTGAAGTGACGGTGATTCGCGACTGCGACGCCGATAGGCTGCCCGCCGACGGGGACTTTGACCGCTGGGCCGCCGTTGCTGCCGACGAAAGCGATGCGGTCGTGGCGATTCGCCTGGTGGACGAAGTGGAGTCACGCCGGTTGAATCGTGTCTACCGCGGGAAGGACCGGCCGACCAACGTGTTGTCGTTTCCCGCGGAATTGCCCGAGGCCGTTCGCGCCGCCCTGGCGAGCCCGCCACTGGGTGACCTCGCGCTGTGTGTGCCGGTCGTGACCGGCGAGGCCAAAGCCCAGGGCAAACCGCCGGCGCATCACTGGGCGCACCTGGTGGTGCACGGCATGTTGCACCTGCGTGGCTACGATCATGTATCAGAAGCCGAAGCACGGGCGATGGAGTCGCTGGAGGTCCGCCTGCTCGCGGACCTGGGCATTCCCGATCCCTACACGACCGGAAACTGAGCCGTCATGCTGCAAAGGTCGGGGCTTTCTGGTACAAAATTGCAACGGGGATATGACGGCCCCATATCGGGGGTGACGCAATGGGCGTTGCCTCGCATACCACGATGAGCGAAGACCAATCGAGTAGCGGTTCCGGACGCAAGAGCTTCCTGGAGCGCGTCTCCAGGGCGTTCCACGCGGAACCCCGGGACCGTGATGATCTCAAGGAAGTGCTGAACGAGGCGCAGGAACGCGGCGTCCTCGATCCCGAAGCCCGGACCATGATGGAAGGGGCCCTGGAAGTGGCCGAGACCAAGGTCCGGGACGTCATGGTTCCGCGGTCGCAGATGGTCGTGATTCCCCGCGACGCCCGCCTGGAGGACTTTCTCCCGCGGATGATCGAATCCGGTCACTCCCGCTTTCCGGTCATCGGCGAAGACCGCGACGAGGTGGAAGGCGTTCTGCTGGCCAAGGACCTGTTGCCCTGGCTGGCCGAGCCTCGCGACGAATTCGACCTGTCCAGGCTGATGCGTCCGGCGGTGGTGGTGCCCGAAAGCAAGCCCCTGAACCACCTGTTGCGCGAGATTCGCGCCAGCCGCAGCCACATGGCCATCGTGGTGGACGAATATGGTGGCGTTTCCGGCCTGATTACCCTGGAAGACGTGCTGGAGGAGATCGTCGGTGAGATCGACGATGAGCACGACGAAGAGGAAGAAGCGGCGGTCAAGGCGCTGGGCGACAACCTGTTCCTGATCAGCGCGCTGACGCCCATCGACGACTTCAACGAAGTGTTCCAGTGTAACCTCAGCGACGAAGAATTCGACACGGTCGGCGGCCTGGTGCTGGCGGAATTCGGTCGCGTTCCCGACGACGGGGAAAGCATGGTCATCGACGATCAGTTCGAGTTCAAGGTGGCCGACTCGGACAGCCGACGGATCATCTCGCTGGAACTGAATGTTCTCGGCGGCGGCGCGTAGGCGTCGCTGGCGAATCCTGGCCTGCCTGGTCCTGGCCGGGCAGGTGCTCATCAGCCCGGCTTTGGATGCGCGGGCGCAGGACTCGCTGCCACCCCCCCAGGCGCCCGAGGCCTGGCTGGTCACTTACGGCCCCGGCCCGATCTACTGGCAGCGGTTCGGCCACAACGCCCTCTGGCTGCGCGAGCCGGGTGGACTGGACCACACCTTCAATTTTGGGTTCTTCGACTTCGAGCAGGAAAACTTCCTGCTGCGGTTCGTGCAGGGGCGCATGCTGTATTTCGCCGCCGCCGTGCCTGCCGGCCTGGAGATGGCGCAGTACCGGCAGGAGGGGCGTGAAATCAGGGCGCAACGCCTGAATCTTTCACCGACGGAGTACGCGCGGCTGCGCGAGCACCTGGTGTGGCACGTGCAACCGGAGAACCGGGAATACCTCTACGACTACTACCGGGACAACTGCTCCACGCGACTGCGTGACGCACTCGACCTGGCGCTGGACGGCCGCCTCTCGGCAGGCTTCTCCGAACAACCCGCGGTACAGGGGTTCCGTGACCACACACGCCGCTCAACCGAGGACGACCCGGACTATTACCTGGGCCTGGAGGTGGCCCTGGGGCTGCCGGTGGACCGGCCAGTGAGCCGTTGGGACGAGATGTTTCTGCCTGCCGTGCTGGCCGAGGCCCTGGCGACGGTAACGCGAGAACATGAAGGTGCGGACGTGGCCCTCCTGTCACCGGGGCGGGTGCTGTCGCCGGCCGTGCACCCACCGCCACCGGACCGGCCGGGCGTGACCTGGCCATGGTTCGCGTTGCTGGGCTGCCTGCTGGCGGGCGTGATGGCGCTACTGGCGCTGGCGCCGCGTGCGGCGGCGGATGGAGTCGCCCTGGCCTGGATGCTGATTTCCGGCACGCTGGGTCTTGGGCTGGCGGCCGTGTGGGCGCTGACCGATCATTCCGCGGGCAGTCCCAATTTCAACCTGCTGCTGTTCAATCCACTGTGGCTTCTGGGGGTCGTGCCGGCCCTGCGCAGATTCGTCGCGGTGGCCCTGCTGATCGCGGGAATGGCGGCGATTGGCGTCGGGCTCTGGCCTGGCGGTCAGTACATGGCCGATACCCTGGCCCTGTTTTTGCCGCTGAACGGGGTCGCGGCCTGGCGGCTGGGCCGCGCGCGCGCGGCCACCCCCTGAAGCGCCCTCAGCCGGACTCGGCCTCGGCCAGCAGGCGCGCCTGCTGTTCCTCGCGCAATGGTTCCACCAACAGGTCCAGGTTGCCGGCCAACACCTCGTCCAGCTTGTACACCGTCAGCCCGATGCGATGGTCGGTCACCCGGCCCTGGGGGAAGTTGTACGTGCGGATGCGCTGCGAGCGGTCACCACTGCCCACCTGCAGGCGCCGGGATTCCGCCTGTTCACCGGCCTGGCGTTCACGCTCCTGTTCCAACAGGCGGGCGCGCAGCAAGGACAGGGCGCGCGCCTTGTTCTTGTGTTGTGAACGCTCGTCCTGGCATTCCACCACCAGACCGGTGGGGAGATGCGTAATCCGGATGGCCGAGTCGGTGGTATTGACGTGCTGGCCGCCGGCGCCCGACGCACGAAACGTGTCAATGCGCAGGTCTCCGGCCTGCACGTCGACGCCTTCCACGTCTTCCTGTTCCGGCAGGATGGCCACGGTGCATGCCGAGGTGTGGATGCGGCCCTGTGACTCGGTTTCCGGGACCCGCTGCACGCGATGGGTGCCGGATTCGTACTTGAGGTGGGCGAAGGCGCCATCACCCTCCACCCGCGCCACCACCTCGCGGTAGCCGCCCAGGTCGCTGGCGCTGGCGCTCATGATCTCGACGCGCCAGCCGTTCTTCTCCGCGTAACGGCCGTACATGCGAAACAGGTCGGCAGCGAACAGGCCGGCCTCGTCGCCGCCGGTGCCGGCGCGGACTTCCAGGAAGATGTTCTTGTCGTCGTCCGGGTCGCGCGGCAACAGCAGGACCCGCAATTGCGCTTCCAGCGCCTCGGTCTGACGCTCCGACTCAGCCAGTTCCTCGGCCGCCAGCTCCGCCATCTCGGCGTCGCCCGATGCCTCGTCACGGATTTCCCTTGCGTTGTCCCTGGCCTCGCGGGCGTCGTTCCAGGCCGACCAGGTGCTGACCAGGGGCTCGAGCTGCGCGTACTCGCGCGACAGGTCGCGAAAGCGGTCCTGGTCGGCCATCACCTCGGGTTGGGACAGCAACAGCCCGACCTCCTCGAAGTGGGCGGCGACCTGTTGCAGGCGGCGGGCGAGGGAGTCCTTCATACCTCGATTCCCTCGTCGTCCTCATCGCGGTCTTCGGCGTCGTCACCGGCAAGGCCAGATTCGAACAACCAGTCGGCGGCCCGCAGAATGTCATCGTGACGGGCCTCGGCGGCTTCGCGCAGCCGGGTGCTCGGTCCGTGCAGAATGCGGTGCGTCAGGGTACTGCCCAGCTGTCGCAACACGGATTCCGTGTCGCCCCCGGCCTGGATCTGGCGCAGCGCCCGCGCCGCCAGTTCGTCGGCGTTGCGTTCGGCGTCTCCGCGCAGGCGACGCAGGCCTTCGGCAGCACGCGCACCGTGCATCCAGCGCAGGTATTCGTGAACCTCGTGGTCGATGGTGCCGCCGGCCTGGCGCGCGGCGTGCTGTCGTTTGCCCAGGCTTTCATCGGCCACCTGCCGCAAGTCGTCTATGGTGTACAGGTAAATGTCATTGAGCTTGCCCACCCGCGGGTCGATATCGCGAGGTACGCCCAGGTCGACCATGAACACCGGCTGACAACGGCGCCGTTTCAGGGCCTCCCTGACCGGGTCGAGGCCGATCACCGGTTCAGCCGCGGCGGTACACGCGATCACGATATCGGCTTCGTGCAGGCGCCCGGGCAGCGCGTCGAGGCCCATGGGTTCGGCGCGCAGTTCTGCACCCAGGGACTGAGCGCGTTCGGGACTGCGGTTGGCAATGTGCAGCGCACCGACCTGCTTCTGCCGGAAATGCTGTCCGCACAGGGTGATCATTTCTCCCGCCCCGACCAGCAGTACGGTCTTTCTGCCGAGATCGCCGAAGATCTGTCTCGCGAGGATGGCGGCGATGTACGCCACCGAGACCGGGTGGTCGTTGATGCCGGTATGGGTGCGCACCTCCTTGCTCACGGCGAAGGCGCGCTGAAACAGCCGGTCGGTGTACTTGCCCAGGGCCCCGGCGTCACGCGCCGCCTGCCAGGCGCTTTTGAGCTGGCCCATGATCTGCGGTTCACCCAGCACCATGGAGTCCAGTCCGCAGGCGACGCGGAACAGGTGGCGGACGGCATCACGCCCCTCGTGCTGATAGACCAGTCCGTCCGCCTGTGTCGCGACCATGTCACCTTGGCTCAGCAGCCAGTCGCCCAGCTGTGAGCCCAGGGGTTCGGCGGACACGCCATAGATCTCGGTACGATTGCAGGTACTCAGAATCACGGCCTCGCTGAGGCCCACCGATTCACGCAGCTCGTCCACCTTGTCGGCGTAGCTGTCCGGCGTGATCGCCAGGCACTCCCGCACTTCCAGCGGGGCCGTGTGGTGGCTGATTCCGATCGCGAAGATGGGCATGCGGCTGTTGGGCGGAAAAGGTGGGGCGATTCTGCTGGCAAGGGGTTTGAATATCAAGGCGGCACGCCCCGTTCGGGGCGACCCGGGATTGGTTCCCCGGGGGCAACGAAGTATCCTTCGTTCCCATGACCAACGGTATTGTTTCATGAAATCCGACGGCCGCCGAATCGGCGTGCTTCCCCTGTTGCTCTGCCTGGCCCTGGTTGCCTGTGCCGCGCCGCCACCGGACCGCGACACCGTCGATGAGCCGGGCACGCGCGTTTCCACGGAGCGGGTCGCACCGGATCCCTCCGACGAGGTCGCCTACAAGGTCTGGTCGGCCGAGGTTTTCGGCTCCGAGGGCCAGTATGAGAAAGCCGCGGCGGAATACCTGGCCGCCGCCCTCATGTCCGACGATCCGGAAATTGCCCGCCGCGCTACCGAGGTGGCCCTCACGGCCCAGGCCTGGCAGGTGGCCGCCATGGCCGCGGACCGCTGGGTGGTTTTGGCGCCCGAGAATCTCGAGGCGCGCGAAACGGCCACGCGAACCCTGCTTGTCGGGGGGGACTACGTGCGGGCGGAGATTCAGCTGGCGGAAACCCTGCGCATGCTCGAGGACGCTCCTTGGGGTGGATGGAACCGCGTCGCCGCCCAGCTATCCGCGGCCCGGGACACGGAACGCGTCGTCGGCCTGGTGGACCACCTGGTCGATGAACTCGACGCCGCGGACAACCCCTACGCCCTGTACACACAGTCGCAGGTGGCGGCCCGCGCCGGCCAGTTCGAGCAGGCGTTCGATTTGGCCAGCCGTTCGGTGGAGATGGCGCCGGAAGAGGCCCAGTTGCAGTCCTGGGCGGGTCGCCTGGCCCTGAGTCAGCGCGACGAGGCCGCCGCCCTGGCGCACTACCAGTCGGCCTGGCGATCGGATCCTGATGACCGGGCGCTGTCACTGGTGTACGCGGAGTTGCTGCGCCAGACCGGCGATCCCGATTCGGCCAACGATGTTCTGGGCGCCTTGCCCGACACGCCGGAAAACCGCTTCACCCGCATCGCCTTCGCCACCGAATCGGGCAACCGCGCACTGGCGCAGGACCTGTACGAGGATTTCCGCGTGATGCCGTACGGCGATGCCGGGGAGAAGGCCTTCTCGGCCGCGCGCAGCGCCGAGGTGCTCGACCTGAAAGAAGAGGCCATCGACTGGTACGCGCAGATCGAAGACGGCGACAACGCGTTGGTGGCATTGCTGCGGCGCGCCTACCTGCTGGCCGAAGTGGGCCGCCTCGACGAGGCGCGCCAGTCTCTGCTGTTCGCCCGCAACGACGGCAATTCCTCGGTGCAGATGGAAACCACCCTGGTCGAGGCGCAGATCCTGACCGAGGCGGGGCAAACGGACGAGGCCTTCGACTTGCTGGAAAAGGCGCTACGCCAGTTTCCCGGCGACACCCGCCTGTTGTACACCCGGGCCCTGCTGGCGGCGCGCCTCGATCGTCTTCAGCTGGCGGAAGACGACCTCCGCGCGGTGCTGGCGCTGGAGCCCGGCAACGCCGCCGCGCTGAATGCCCTGGGTTACACGCTGGCCGACCGAACGGATCGACTGCGCGAGGCGGAAGCGCTGATCCGGCAGGCGTTCGAGCTCGAGCCCGAGGATCCCGCGATTATTGATTCCATGGGCTGGGTGGCCTATCGCATGGGGCGCCTGGAAGAGGCCGAGCGTTTTCTGCGCCAGGCGATGCTGCGCGACCGCAATGCCGAGATCGCCGCGCACCTGGGCGAGGTGCTGTATGTGCAGGGGCGGGAGGCCGAGGCGCGACAGGTCTGGAACGAAGGTTTGCGCATGGACCCGGATGACCCGGTGCTCGTGGATACACTGGAGCGCTTCGGCGTGGAGCCGTGAACCGGGTTTGCGCCCTCCTGGCGGCCGCGATGTTGACTGCCTGCGTGGCGCCACCGCCGGTGCGCGACGATGCCCTGCGTCAGTCCGCGTACGAGGCGCGCGCCGAACGGCTGGCCGCCTGGGCCGACTGGTCCCTGACCGGGCGGCTCGGCGTCGATGCCGGTGACGAGGGAGGCAGCGGTCGCCTGGACTGGGCCGAGTCTCCCGGCCACACTCGGCTCGACTTTCGCGGCGCCCTGGGGCAGGGCGCCTGGCGCCTGGACGTAACACCCGGCGAGGCGCGCCTGCGCCGCGCCGACGGCAGCGAGGTGAGCGCGGGAAATGTCGAACAGCTGGTGTGGCGGGAAACGGGCTGGAACCTGCCGGTCACGGCCCTGTCGTGGTGGGTTCGCGGCGTGGCCTGGCCATTGGGCGCGACGCCGGCAACCCTGGAACTCAACGACGACGGCACGCCGGCGCGCATGGAGCAACTTGGGTGGCGCATCGACTTCACGCGCTATGACCCGGTGAACGGCCTGCGATTGCCGGTGCGCCTCGAAGCAGTGCGCGAAGAGGTGACCGTAAAGCTCGCGATCAGCCGCTGGCGTGAGGACGACGAAGCAGCGTCCGGCCCGGGCGTCACGCGGCATGCCACCGACTCAACCACGCTGGACAGCGATGGCTGAACTCACCCTGCCGGCACCCGCCAAGCTGAACCTGTTCTTGCATGTCACCGGCCGGCGCCCCGACGGTTACCACGAATTGCAAACCGTGTTCCAACTGCTCGACTGGGGCGACGAAGTCGTCCTGGCGACGACCCGCGGGTCGTCCATAGATCGCGGCGCGGACCTGCCGGGCGTCGAAGAATCATCGGACCTGGCGCTGCGTGCCGCAAAGGTTCTGCAGTCTGCGGCGCGGGCACGGGGGCGACCCTCGGGCGGCGCGAGCATCACGGTGCACAAGCGCATTCCCCTGGGTTCCGGGATGGGCGGAGCCAGCACCGATGCCGCCAGCGTTTTGCTCGGCCTCAATGCCCTGTGGGACTGCGGTTTCAGTCGGGATGAACTGGCAGCCCTGGGCCTGGGGTTGGGCGCCGACGTGCCGGTGTTCGTGCACGGCCAAAGCGCCTGGGCGGAAGGCGTGGGCGAACGCCTGACGCCGCTGTGCCTGGGTGAGCGCTGGTACGTGCTGGTGTTCCCCGGGGAGGGCGTGGATACCCCGTCGCTGTTCGCGGATCCCGGCCTGCGGCGGAATGCGCCGCGCCTCGAACCCGGCCTCGAGCGTGACCTGTGCGCGCTGGGCAACGACTTCTTCCCGGTACTGAGCGGTCGCGTTCCGGCGGTGGCCCGGGCGGCGCGACGGATGGCGCAATTTGGCGTGCCGCGACTGACGGGCACGGGCAGCACGCTGTTCCTGGAGGCCGCGGACGAGGCCACGGCAAATCGGCTCACAAGCGATCTCAAAAACCACTATAATGTCCGCGCCGTGCGTGGCAGGGACCGATCGCCGGTTGCCGATTCCCTTGCCCGCCCAGAACACGAATAGAAGCATTTAAAAACTACTGGGACGTCGCCAAGCTGGTTAAGGCACGGGGTTTTGATCCCCGCATTCGCAGGTTCGAATCCTGCCGTCCCAGCCAACTTCTCAGGGAAAAGCATCGTGGCCAGCCCACCCCTCATGGTGTTCTCCGGCAATGCGCATCCTGCGCTTGCCCATGATATCGCGCACGAACTCGGTGTCCCCATGGGCAAGGCCAACGTCGGTCGCTTCAGCGACGGCGAAGTCATGGTCGAGATCATGGAGAACATCCGCGGCCGGGACTGCTACGTGGTGCAACCTACCAGCGCCCCCACTGCCGAAAATTTCATGGAGTTGCTGGTCATGGTGGATGCGCTCAAGCGCGCCTCCGCCTCGCGTGTGACCGCGGTGGTGCCGTATTTCGGCTACGCGCGGCAGGACCGGCGCCCGCGCTCGGCGCGTGTGCCCATCACCGCCAAGGTGGCCGCCACCATGATCGGCGCCGTGGGCACCGACCGGCTGGTGACGATCGACCTGCACGCGGACCAGATCCAGGGTTTTTTCGACATACCCGTGGACAACGTCTATGCCTCGCCCCTGACCCTGGCGGACATCTGGCAACGACAGAGCCAGCCCCTGGTGGTGGTGTCGCCCGACGTGGGCGGCGTGGTGCGCGCCCGCGCCATCGCCAAGCGCCTGGACGCGGACCTGGCCATCATCGACAAACGCCGCCCACGCGCCAACGTGGCGACGGTGATGAACATCATCGGCGAGGTCGAGGACATGTGCTGCGTGATGGTCGACGACATGGTCGATACTGCCGGAACCCTCTGTTCGGCCGCCGGCGCGCTGAAAGAACAGGGCGCCCGACGCGTGGTGGCCTATTGCGTTCATCCTGTGCTCTCCGGCCCGGCCATCAAGAACATCGAGGCCTCCAATCTCGACGAGCTGGTGGTGACCGACACCATTCCCCTCAGCGAGGAAGCCGCCGCCTGTGACCGCATCCGCCAGCTCAGTGTGGCGCAGATGCTGGCGGAGACGATTCGCCGCATGAGCCAGGGGGAGAGTGTTTCGTCCTTGTACGTGGATTGATGTCGGGTAAAGGCGGACGTCAAAGTGCGGAAGGCGGTAGGCGGCGTTGGGCCTCCGGGGTCCACTGGCACCGCAACGCAACCATCACAGCGTGTACACCGTGTTTCCTTCAACGTGGCTTGTCTGACGTCGTTACCGCATCACGATCGGCGGCCTCGTCGCCACCGGCACGCGGGACCCGTGTGCGCCTCGATCAAACCGCAACGCCAGAGTCCAGCTCCCGCCTACCTCCTTCCTCCTTCCGCATGACCGTTCACAACGGCCCTATTCCCCTAACCCCTCATCCCGAGTTATAATGGCCAGCTAGCTTCACGAGGCGTCCTGGTCGCGGGTCGCCTTTTTATTGGCCGCGAGGCCGTGATCTGCGGGCGCCGCGAGGGCCTGCAAACCGAGGATTGTTCAATGACTGACTTTCAGACGCTTTCCGCGGACATCCGCGAAGACGTGGGGAAAGGTGCGAGCCGCCGCCTGCGTCACGCCGGACGTGTTCCCGCGGTGATCTATGGCGGGGAAAAAGACCCCGTCGCCCTGACGCTCGAGCACCGCGAGGTGTGGCACGCTGCCGAAAACGAGGCGTTTTTCTCCAGCATCCTGGAGATCAAGGTCGGTGACGGCCGGACCCAGCAGGTCGTGGTTCGTGACATGCAGCGCCATCCATTCAAGAGTGCCATCATGCACATGGATTTCATGCGCGTTTCCGACAAGGAAGAGCTGCGCATTTCCGTGCCGCTGCACTTCGTGAACGAAGAAGGCAGCCCGGCCGGCAAGGAAGGCGGCGTGGTGATCCAGCACCTGGTGACCGACATCGAAGTGTCCGCCATGCCCAAGGACCTGCCCGAATACCTGGAGGTGGACCTGTCCACCCTGGAGCCGGGCGGCGCCGTGCAGCTCGGTGACATCACCCTGCCCGAGGGTGTCTCCATTCCGTCTCTGACCGACGAGGAAGACACCAACCTGATGGTGGCCAACGCCATTCACATCAGTGAAGACCAGGGTACGGGCGCTGCCGCCGCGGCTGAAGCCGAGGCCGCCGAAGCCGAAGCGCTGGGCGAGGAAGGCGACGTGGATGCCGAGGCTTCCGCCGAAGACGGCGAAGAGGCTGCCGAAGACGGCGACGAGGCCGGCGAAGACAAGGAATAGGGCGGGCGCCCGCCTTGTCCGGTCCGCTGTTGATCGTGGGCCTGGGGAATCCAGGCCCGAAATACGCTGAAACCCGGCACAATGCCGGGTTTTGGTTTTTGGATGGCCTGCTGAAGCTGGCTGGCGAGCGCCTGCGCAATGCCACGCGTCTGCACGCCGAGTCCGCCCGGACCCGGCTGCACGGTCATGACGTCATACTGGCAAGGCCCACCACGTTCATGAACCACAGTGGCCAGGCCGTTCGTGCTCTGGTCGACTACTATGCCGTGCCGATAGCGCGCCTGCTGGTCGCCTACGATGAACTGGACCTGCCGCCGGGTACGATCCGCCTGAAGGAAGGCGGGGGTCACGGTGGCCACAACGGGGTGCGTGATATCTGCCAGCACCTGGGTGAGCCGGGCTTCCTGCGTTTACGCATCGGTATCGGGCACCCCGGGCACCGCGACGCCGTGACGCGCTATGTGCTGAGCCGCAGCCCGGTTGCCCAGCGGGCCGAGATCGACACTTCCATCGACCGTGCGCTGGCGGTCATGCCACTGGTCCTGGAAGACCGGCTGCAGGACGCAATGACGACCCTGCACACCAGGGATTGAACCCGGGCGCCGAGGGCGCCATGACGAGGAGAGACCACCATGGGATTCCGTTGCGGAATCGTCGGCCTGCCCAACGTGGGCAAGTCCACGCTGTTCAACGCCCTCACCGAGGCGGCCATTGAGGCCCAGAACTACCCCTTCTGCACCATTGATCCCAACGTGGGCGTGGTGCCGGTGCCCGATCCGCGGCTGGCCTCGCTGGCGGACATCACGCGACCCGAAAAAGTGGTGCCCACGACCATGGAGTTCGTGGACATCGCGGGCTTGGTGGCCGGCGCTTCGAAAGGCGAAGGGCTGGGTAACCAGTTCCTGGCGCACATTCGCGAGACGGACGCCATCGCGCACGTGGTGCGCTGTTTCGAGAACGACGACGTGGTGCACGTCGAAGGCCGCGTCGACCCGGTCGCGGACGTCGAAACCATCAATACCGAGCTGCAACTCGCTGACCTGGAGTCCATTGAACGCAGCCTCGAAAAAGCCGAAAAGCTCAAGCGCTCCGGTGACAAGGCCGTGTTGCGGCGGGTGGACCTGCTCATCCGGCTGCGTGACGCGCTGGACGAACCCGGTGGCCTGCGCGCGCTGGACCTGGACGAAGACGATCGCCGAGAGGTGCGTTCCCTCAATCTGCTGACGCTCAAGCCGGTCATGTACATCGCCAATGTCGACGAACAGGGCCTGGCGGACAATCCGCTGGTGGAACGCCTGCGGGATCACGTGGCGGGGGACGACGCCGAGGTGGTGGCCGTGTGCGCGGGAATCGAGGCCGAACTGGCCGGCCTGGACGAGGACGAGCGTGCCGAGTTTCTGGCCGATCTCGGCGTGGAGGAATCCGGCCTCAATCGCCTGATTCACGCCGGCTACGAACTGCTTGGCCTCCTGACCTTCTTTACTGCCGGTCCCAAGGAAGTTCGCGCCTGGACCGTGCGGCGCGGCGCCACGGCGCCGCAGGCCGCCGGGCGCATCCACACCGATTTCGAGCGCGGCTTCATCCGGGCCCAGGTCATTGCATTTGATGACTACGTCGCGGCCGGTGGCGAACAGGGCGCGAAAGAGGCGGGTAAATTGCGCATGGAAGGCAAGGAGTATGTGGTGTCCGAGGGCGACGTGATCCTGTTCCGGTTCAACGTCTGACGTTTTTTCCCGCCCGACCCTTTAACGGGGGGCGGAAACGGCGTATAACGCATACCCGTGATCCGCGATCGGGGACGGGAGCGCCCAGGACATGGCCGGTGCAGGAGACGACAAGCGAGACGCCAGCCGCTCGGCGTCGGCTGACAGCAAGGCCGGCAGCAAGCAGCAGCGTGACGGCGAGTCATTGGCCGCCCGACGCCGCCGCATCGAGATGATGCGTGAGCGCCAGGAACTGATGGCCATGCTGGACGACTACGGCGACGGCGACATGGAGCTCGATTTCGAGCTGCTGGAAGAAGACGACGACGTGGGTCGCTGGGTCGCCGCCGAGGAGGGCAATCTCGACGACGAAGAGGTCAGTGAAGAGGACCTCGACGAGGACGACGACTACTTCGACGAGGACTTCGAGGACGACGACTGACGCCGGGTCGAAGCACAGTCGATTTTTCCGCATCTGCCTCTTGCCTCGAGGCCCATTCGGCACTACAATTCCGCGCTGTTTTTCGCTGCTGTTCCTTGACTGACCCGCGGGTTGTCAGGCAACATAGGCGGCTTGCTTGCCGGAGGGGTACCCAAGCGGTCAACGGGGGCAGACTGTAAATCTGCTGGCTATGCCTTCGTAGGTTCGAATCCTACCCCCTCCACCATTTCCGGCCTGTGCCGGGGTGGCGATCGGGCGATTCGGCAGGCGGGAAACGACGCCGGAAAAGCGTGGTGGACAGACAGGAATGAATCAATCGGACGCATGCCACGGTCAATGGCATGGGGCCGGTTACGTTCGTCATAAGGGTGCCGGTTTCGGCCGAACCCTGACCGGGCAAGGCGCCCGGCGAGCTTAGGCGGGTGTAGTTCAACGGTAGAACCTCAGCCTTCCAAGCTGATGATGTGGGTTCGATTCCCATCACCCGCTCCAGGTTCCGGCCGCTGCCGGGCCGGGTCGCTCCAGGGCGACGAACAGGCAGCACAACGAGTTTCTGCCCGCATAGCTCAGGCGGTAGAGCACTCCCTTGGTAAGGGAGAGGTCACTGGTTCAAGTCCAGTTGTGGGCACCAGATTGTTTCATCGATAGGTAGGGAATTTTCGGAGACATCCATGTCCAAGGAAAAGTTCGAACGTAACAAGCCCCACGTGAACGTCGGCACGATCGGTCACGTGGACCACGGCAAGACGACGCTGACGGCGGCGCTGACGAAGGTGTGCGCCGAGGCGCGCGG
>JAUIJU010000030.1 GCA_030431095.1 Gammaproteobacteria bacterium
AGCGACTTGGCCACCTGGGCGTCCAGGCCTTCGGGCTTCATGGCCAGGGCGCCGGCGATGGTGTGCACCGCGCGCACCTGTTCTTCGGAGGCGCGCGTGTCGCGATCCTGCGCGATGGCTTCCATCAAGGCGCGGACCGGCGCCAGGTGGTCGGCCAGCTCCGACTTCAGCATCGCGTTCATTTCGTCGTCGGCCGGATCTTCTGTATCCGGTGCTTCGGCGGTTTCCATGCCGCCAGGCAGGAGGCCGGCCAGGTAGACGGGAAGTTGCGGTCGCAACCTGGCCCAGTCTGCCGATTCGCTGCGTGAGACGGACTCCGCCATCTCCCCGATGGTGAGTATCAGTTCGCGGTTCAGCCCGGCCGGTTCCTGCAACAGCCGCTGCCGCAAAGCGGGCAGGGAGGCTTCGGCCAGGCGCACCATGACCGAGGCGTCGGCAAAATTCTCGCCGCGGCCTTCGAGCAGGGTGTTGAGCATGTTCTCGATATGCCAGGAGAAATCGCCGAGCTCGTCGGCGCCGACCATGCGGCCGCTGCCCTTGAGCGTGTGGAAGGCACGCCGGATCTCGGTCAGTGCTTCGGCATTGTCGAGCTGGTTGATCCAGGTCGGAATGGCGCCCTGCAGCGACTGCAGTACGTCCTCGTACTCTTCCAGGAAGATGTCCCGCAGTTCCGGGTCGATCTCCGAAGGAAGCTCGTCGTCCGCCGTGGGCGCGGCCTCTGTCGTGTCGGCAGCCTGGACCGGCTCGAGCTCGGGCTCGGCCGGTGCTTCCGTGGCGTCTTCGGCCTGCGCCGTTGTTGCCGGTGCGTCATCGATGGCCGATTCGGGCTCGGACTCCGGCTCGGTGACGGCGTCGTCTGCTGTCGTGCCGGCCACCGCCGTGGCGGCGTCCCGGTCGGCAACTTCTTCGACCGTGCCGGTGGCTTCCTTCGTGGCAGTGGCCTCCGTTTCGGTGGTCGAATCCGGCGTTGCTTCGTCGCTGGCGCCGATTGTCTCCTCGGGTTCGGGTTCGGGTTCGGGTTCGGGTTCGGGTGCAGCGTGCAGCACCGGCGGCGCCGCGGGCTCTTCCAACCGGGCCTCGATGCTGGCCAGCCGCTCACGAACGATCTCGGCATAGCGTGCCGCATCGCGCTGGTGGTCTCTCTGGGCGGACAGGTACAGCTCCAGCGCGGCCAAGGCATCGGCCACGATCTCCTTGTCGCGCTGGCTCAGTTCGAGACCGTCGCGTGATCTGCGCACCAGTTCACAGACCGTCTCGGACAGCGCCAGGGTCAGATCGGCGGTATCGGTCTCCCCGGCCATCCGCAGGGCGCCCGCGACCAGGCCCAGGGCCTCGTCCGGACCCGCCCCGGCGCGGCCCGCGAAGCGCTCCCGGACGGCGTCCTCGGCGGCATGCATGCTGGCCACGCATTCGTCCAGCAACCTGATGTGGATTCCGCGACGCTCGTGGGCGGAAAGGGCAATAAAGCTCTCTTCTTCCTTCTCCTCGACGGGCTCGCCGAGGGTTTCGATCTGTTCGCGCAGCGCCGATTCGACCAGCAACAGCTTCTCGGCCAGCCGCTCGAGGGCGGCCTCACGTTCCTCGCGACCGGATGCCGCGGTCTCCTCGAAACGCGGCACCAGGCCGGCAATGTCCTGCCCGGGCCCGGACAGGCCAAGCATGCCCAGGGTATCCGCCAGGCGCTGCAGCGCCTCCATGGACTGCTGGCGACGGTCGTCTTCCACCTGGCCGGTGCGCAGCTCGAGATCCAGGGCGTCCTTGACGATGGCCAACTCGTCCTCGACCGCGGCGCTGAGCGACCGGTACATCTCCCGGTCACGACCGGACAGCGTACCCTGCGCGCGCATCATGGCGTCCGAATCGGGCGCCAGCTGGTCCAGTTCGAACCGTTCACGCACCAGGTCGACGCCCTCGCAGCCACGCTCGGCGTTGCCGATATGAAACAGCAGGGACTGGGTGATCGAAGTGGACGTGCGCTCGTCGATTCCGCTTTCACCGTCTTCCGACATGGTCTGGATCAAGCGAGAAAGTCGTGCCAGCAGGCGGCGCAGGTTGACGTCGTTGTGGACGTTCCCGTCCATCAGGCCGCCGAATACCTCGGTGGCCACCCACCACAGGCGCTTGAGGTCGTAACGCTGCACGCGATGGCGCATGGTCTCGCAGATGCCCTGCATGGGGGACAGCAGGGCCGTGTCGTCCTGGTCCTGCAACCAGTTCTGCAGGGCCTTGTCGTACTGGCGGTGCAGGCGGCTGGTTAGGTACTCGAAGGGTTCGTCGAAGCCCGGCTTGCGTACGAATTCGAGCTCCGGAAGTTCCACGTCCAGCAACGGCGTGAACACCGTTCCTTCTGACAGGGGTGTCTCGCCCGCCGATCCGCGCAACTGGTTGATCAATGGCAACAGCAACAGCGGCAGGTCCTGGTGGCCAGCCTGGATCCGGTCCAGGTAGCCCGGCAGGACCACCATGGCGTCCAGCAGGGCCGAGCCGGCGGCCTCGCGATCGCTGACACGGCCTTCACCCAGGCCGCTGACCAGCCGGTGCATTTCACCGGTGACCTGGCGGGCGCCGTCGAGCACCAGGGTTTCGAAGATCAGGTTCAGTTCCCGCAAGCGCTCGGCCGTTCCGTCGATGACGACGCTGCCCGACTCCGGGTTGCCGGCAATGCTCTCGACCTGCATGCGCACCTTGTCCAGTTCCCGGTCCAGGTCTTCGCGGACCCAGGACAGGGCGGTCGGTGACAGGGTACCTGACTGCATCATGACGTCTGCCTCCCTTGGCGGTGATGGATGCCGTGGGCGTCCATCATGATTCCTTGCGCTCCGTCACGGCTGCCTTGCGGGCCGCGCCGCCCAGGGGCAGGTCATCCTCGACCTCCCGGGGAGGTGTCGCTGCTTCCGGCTCGGGCTCGGGGTCGGATCTGGGCTCCGGCGCCGGTTCATGCGACGGTTCGAGCCGGGGTTCCACGCGGGATTCCGCGGCGGGGGCGGCCAGATTCTCGTGTTCCGGCCCCGCGTGTTCGCCCGGTTCTTCCGGCAATTTGAAATCGGCGACCGAGGCTTGCAGCTGCAGCACGAGTTCGGCCAGTTCGTGCACGGAATCGGCGGTGAGCCTGGTGCCCTTCGACGATTTCACGGAGACGTTACGGATGCCGTCCATCAGTTCCGAAATGCGCCCCGCCTGCTCGGAATAGGTCTGGGCCTCGTCGGAAATGCCCTGGACCAGCGCAGACAGCTCGGTGGAGGCCTTTTCGGTCTGCACCAGCGCCACGCCGGCGTCCTGCGCCAGGCGTGCCCCGTTGACCACTTCCGAGGTCGTGGCCTCCATGGATTTCACTGCCTCGGCCGTGTCAACCTGGATGGTCTGTACCAGGCCGGAAATGCGCTTGGTGGCGTTGGTCGCGCTTTCGGCGAGCTGCTGAACCTCGTCCGCGACGACCGCGAAGCCCTGGCCGCTGCCACCGGCGGAAGCCGCCTGGATGGCCGCGTTCAGCGCCAGTACGTTGGTCTGCTCCGCGATGTCGTTGATCAGGCTGACGATGTCGCCGATCTCCTGGGTGGATTCGCCCAGGCGTTTGATTCGCTTGGAGGTTTCCTGGATCTGTTCACGAATGGTGTCCATGCCGCTGATGGTTTCGCGAACCTTCACCGCGCCGGTCTTGGCGATCTCCACCGATTCCAGTGCGGTCGAGCTGGATTCCTTGGAACGTTCGGCCATGGTGCCGAAGGCCGTGGACATGGCCTGGATTTTTTCCGTGGCGCGCGCCACCTGGCCGGCCTGTTCATTGGCCGATTGCGCCAGCTGGGAGGTGGTGTTGCGCGTGGTCTCGGCCGACTCGGCCACTGCCGAGGCGGTGCGGTTGATGCCGCGCACCAGTTCACGCAACTGCTCGACGGCGAAGTTCACGGCGTCCGCGATGGCGCCGGTCACCTCGTCGGACACGGTCGCGCGGGCGGTGAGGTCGCCGTCCGCCAGGCAGCTGAGTTCGTCGAGCAGGCGCACGATGGCCTGCTGGGTGCGACGGTTGCTGCGGTAGGCGGTGTCCGCGCGTCGTCGCGCGCCCACGATCACGATGCCCACCAGCGCGGTCAGCAGCAGGATCAGCAGGACCAGTCCGAGCGTGGTGGTGCTGGTGGAGGGCCAGGTCCGGCTGCGGGGCAGGGCGGAAACGGCGTCGACCAGTGCGCCGGCCTGTGAAAACAGCCGGTCGGAGTCCAGGAAAATGGCGTCAGCCGCCAGGCGCACGTCCTCCAGGTTGGTGGAGGCTTCCAGGATGATTTCCAGTTGCGGCCGCGCCTCGTCGAACACGTTGCGCATCTGGGCCATGCTGGCCAGGGCGCGCTGGTTCACCACCTGCGGAATGCCCAGTCGGGGGCTGCCGTTGCGCAAGGCGCCCTGCAGTGCGTCGAACTGCTCCATGTCTTCACGCAGGCGCGCCGCGGTGTCTCCGGCGGTGCCGCCGCTGCGCAGGATATCGGTCACCCGGCGCAGCATGCGATCGGTGTACTGCAGCAATCGGCCGGCGGCGAACACCTGCTGGTTGGGCGCGCCGCTCTCAATCAGGTCGCGGGAGACCTGGTCCGTCATGCGCTGCAGGTTGGGCATCAGCGCCAGGTAGCTGGCGCCGGCTTCGGCCAGGTCGTTGACCAGCGCTTCGCTGCCGATGATGGTCTGCGCATTGGCGCTGACCGTGTTCCAGGTGACGTTCAGCGCGCTCATCTGCGGCGCGACTTCAGGCGGTGCCGGCGGCAACTCGGCGGTCGGATCACCCGAGCGCAGGGTCTGCATGTTGGCGTTGATCACGCGGTGCATGCTCTCGAGTTGGTTGAACGCATCGAGGTTGCCCAGCGCGGACTCCACGGCCGACTTGGAGAGGCGTTGCGAATCGACCTGCACGCCGGCGGCCAGCCGTATCCAGATGCGCTCGTCGGCCGCGTTGCGCGTGAGGTGGGTGATGGTCACCACGACGAACACGCCGGCGGCGACGGTCAGGGCCGCCAGGCCGTAGACCAGCCAGGAGGCGTTGGAGCCGGAGAATGAAAGTCGATTGCTCATGGTCGTATCAGGCCGCCGAACCGTCCAGGAACTCGGGTTGGCTGAACAGCACGGGAAGATCCAGTTCCTGCCAGGTGTCCGTTCCCGACCGGTGCTGCTTGCGCACCAGGCCGTTCAGCGGTGAATCTTCGGTTCGCTCCGGCGAGGAGGCGTCGCTGCTCATGAAGTTGCGTTGGCCGAACACCTCGTCGACCAGCAGGCCCACCGGGCGGCCACGCAGGGTGGCGGACAACAGGCGCGAACTGCCGGTGGTGGCGGTTGCGTCACCGCCGAAGTAGCGGCCCAGGTCAATTACTGTAATCAGATTGCCGCGCACATTGGCCAACCCGAGGATGAAGGGTTTGGTGCCGGGCACCCGCGTGATGCGCGGGATCGGAAGGGACTCGTACACCCGGTCCGTACCGCACACCAGGTTGACCTCGCCGATTCGAAACGCCAGGCCTGCCCAGTCGCCCTGCGCGGCGCCGGCGTCCGATTCCTCGGCACCCTGGGCGCGCTGCTCGTATTCGAGCAGTTTGTCGAATGACGCGTTGACCGTGCTCATTGTCTTGTCCCCTGGTCAGCCCGCCGGGCGGGCGTCCTTCCCGGTGGCCGCCGGCGCGTCAGGCGCCGTGCATTTCCACCGCCGAGAGCAGTTCCTCGCGTGTGAACGGCTTGGTCAGGTACAGGTCCGAGCCGACCACGCGGCCGCGGGCCTTGTCGAACAGGCCGTCCTTGCTGGTGAGCATGATCACCGGCGTCTGGCGAAACTCGGCATTGTTCTTGATGATGGCCGTGGTCTGGTAGCCGTCGAGACGCGGCATCATGATGTCCACGAAAATCAGGTCAGGCCGGTAGCGGGTGATCTTGGACAGGGCTTCGAAGCCGTTCTCCGCCGTCACGATGCGGCAGTTCTGTCCGGACAGCATGGTTTCGGCGGAACGCCGGATCGTCGCACTGTCGTCGACGAACAGGATGGTGGTCTCCCGGTCGGCTTCCGTATCCCCGTTCATGGCCTCCTCGGCCACTGAAACACTCTCCACGTTCATTATGGTCTTCCCTGTCGCGTTATCCGAAGCGTGATTCCGTACGCCCGTTGTCGTGTTCCTGCACTCGGTGGCACGTGCAGCAACCTACCTACAGGCAAACTAGTCTAACCCCGATTTTCACAGGTTTCCAGCCTGTTACGGCTTGGAGAAATGTTCTCCATATATCTGAGGTCAGTACAGATTATCAACGCCATTTGTCGGCATTTGGTATCAAGACGGCTGGCACGTCGTTCGGTCCCGACGGATAATGGGGCCTGACACACCACAGGAACTGCTCGTGGCCGAATCCACCAGGGACGCGTCCCGGCCGATACGAACCGGGGTCATCATGGATCCCATCGACGGCATCAACATCAAGAAGGACTCCACGTTCGCCATGCTGCTGGAGTCGCAGCGGCGCGGTCACGAGTTGCGCTACATGGAGCCCGAAGATCTGTGGGTGGAGGGCGATACGCCGATGGCGGCGCAGCGCGCAATCAGCGTCACCGATGATCCGTCCGGCTGGTTCGAGCTGGGTCCGCGACACGAAGCACCGCTGGCCGGGCTCGATATTCTGCTGATGCGGCGTGACCCGCCCTTCGACATGGACTACGTGCAGATCACCTACGCCCTGGAGCTGGCGGAACGGCACGGTGTGCTGGTCATCAATCGCCCCCGGGCGCTGCGTGACGCCAACGAAAAGTTCTACATCACGCACTTTCCGCAATGTTGCACGCCGTTCGCCATCATGCGCCAGTCCGATCGCATCCGGGCTTTCGCAGAGAAGCACGGCAAGTGCGTGGTCAAGCCGCTGGACGGCATGGGAGGCGAGTCCATCTTCCAGCTCAATCCCGGTGACCCCAATCTGAAGGTGATCCTGGAAGCCATCACCAATCATGACCAGGAGCTGGTCATGGTGCAGCGTTACATTCCGGAGATTACCCGGGGCGACAAGCGCATCCTGATGGTCGATGGTGAGCCGGTGCCTTACGCCCTGGCGCGCGTGCCCGGGGCGGACGACTTTCGCGGCAACCTGGCCAAGGGTGGCACCGGTAAGGGTGTGCCGCTGGACGATCGGGATCGGTGGATCTGCAGCCAGGTCGCCCCGGCGCTGAAGGAGAAGGGCATCCTGTTCGCCGGCCTGGACGTGATCGGCGAATGGCTGACCGAGATCAACGTCACCAGTCCCACCTGCATTCGCGAGTTGGATGCCCAGTACGGGCTCAATATCGCCGGGCAGCTGTTCGACGCCGCCGAGGCGCGATTATCGGAGCGCGAAAGAACATGAGCGCAGCGGTCCAGCTGCGCGAGATGTTCGACGACCGGATGTCGGTCGCGCTGCTGCTCGCCTTGCTGCTGCATGCCGCGCTGGTTCTGGGCCTGAGCTTTCACCTGGAATTCAACCCGGTGCGGCAGGCGGCCGAAACACTGGACGTGGTGCTGGTCAATTTCCGAACCGAAAACGAACCCGAGGAAGCGGAGTTTCTCGCCCCGGTGTCGCAGGAAGGCGGCGGCGATTTCGAAGAGGTGGAAAAGCCCTCCCAGGATATCAGTCCCGAGGTGCCCAGCCTGGCGGAAGGCGATATGCCCGCGACCAGTCCCGAGGTGCTGCCGAGTCCGGCGGAGCAGGCCCGTGAAACGGTGGTGACGGAAAGCGCAGACGCGGAGTTCGCCCAGGAAGTGACCACGGTGGAGCAGCCGGATTCGCCAACGCCCAGCGCCGCGGAACTGATGCAGCAGAGCATGCAGGTGGCCCGCCTGCAGCCGGAATCGGACCGCCGTGAGCAGTGGAAGTCGCAGCTGCCCCGGCGGCGCTTCATTTCGGCCAACACGCGCGAGTACGAATTCGCCACCTACATGGCCGCCTGGGTCGCCAAGGTGGAGCGTGTCGGCAACCTGAACTATCCCCTGGAGCTGAAGCAGCGCGGCGTGGCCGGGGACGTGCTCATGACGGTGGGCATCCAGCGCGACGGCAGCGTGGAGAGCATCAGCGTGCAGCGCGCTTCCGGTATCCCCGAGCTGGACCAGGCGGCCATGCGGATCGTTCGACTGGCTGCGCCATACGCGCCCTTGCCGCCGGAAATCGCCGACGATATCGACGTACTGCACATCACCCGGACCTGGCGGTTTTCCTCCGGTAACCGGTTCGAGTAATACCGGACGGCCGCGCCGGCCTGCGATGAATCCGCTTGAACCGCGTGGCCGGGACACCGATATTGAGGGCATGAGCGATCGTTTTCACATCGACGGTTACCTGGACAACCAGATGCTGGTGGCCATGCCGGGCATGCTCGACCCCAATTTTTCGCGCAGTGTCACCCTGTTGTGCCAGCACACCAGCGAAGGCGCGATCGGCATCACCATCAACCGGGAATCCAGTTTCACGCTGGGCGAGATTTTCGACCAATTGGAACTCGAGTGCGACGAAGAGGCCCTGCGCAACCAATTGGTACTGGAGGGCGGTCCGGTGAATCCCGACCGCGGCTTTGTGCTACACACCCCGGTGGAAGGCTTCGAGTCCAGCCTGGACCTGGCGGCCGATATCATGGTCACCACCTCGCGCGACGTGCTGGCGGCCATCGCCGAGGGCAAAGGGCCGGAGCAGTACCTGGTGGCGCTGGGGTATGCCGGCTGGGGTGACGGGCAGTTGGAAGACGAAATGCGGCAGAACGCCTGGCTGTCGGTGCCGACCGATCGTGCGATCGTGTTCGACGCGCCGTTTGCCGACCGCTGGAACCGCGCCGTCGCCAATCTGGGCATCGACATCAGCAACCTGCACGACGTGGGCGGTCGCGCCTGAGCGCCGTGACAGGCGCTGAACCCCCGCTCCGCCCCCAGGGTACCTGGCTGGGTTTCGATTACGGCCAGCGGCGCATCGGCGTCGCGGTGGGACAAACCGCCACCGGCACCGCCGGACCACTCGACGTGGTCCGCAACACGAAGGCCGGGCCGGACTGGGACCACCTGCAACGCCTGTTGGCCGAGTGGAGGCCGGCCGGACTGGTGGTGGGACTTCCCCTTGGCCCCGCAGGCGAATCGACGCTGATGTCGGGGCGTGCCCGGGCATTCGGCAAGCGGCTTAAGGCGGCGTCCGGTCTGCCGGTCACCTGGTTCGACGAGCGCCTCAGTTCGCAGGCCGCGGAGCGGTCTTTCGCCGCGGCCCGCGCCGGCGGCGCGGCCCGGCGCAAGGATGCGGCCAGGCTGGACGCGGTGGCCGCCGCCATCATCCTCGGGAACTGGCTACAATCCCTGCCCCATGAACCCTGATACCGCCCACCTGCTGGATATCGAGTCTCGTTCCGACGCGTTTCACCGACGCGTGCTGGACCTGGCCGCGGAACTGCGCGAAGACGCCGTCCCCTGGCGTCAGGCCCGCGCCGGCCGGTTGCTGGTCAACCTGTTTTACGAGCCCAGTACGCGGACCCGCGTGTCGTTCGAGATCGCGGCCCTGCGCCTGGGTATGCGCGTGGTGAACATCGCCGCCGCCGACAGTTCGGTGAAGAAAGGCGAAACCCTGATGGACACGTTCAACACCCTGCAGGCCATGTCGCCCGACGTGGTGGTGGTTCGCCACCCGGACAATGGCGCCCTGGCGCCGCTGGCCGAAGCGGCCTGGCCGGGCGTTCACCTGGTCAACGCCGGTGACGGCAGCCGGGCGCACCCCACGCAGGCCCTGTTGGATGCGCTGACCATGCGCAGCCATTTCGAGCGGCTCGACGCGCTGCGCGTCGTGGTGGCGGGAGATCTGCACCACTCCCGCGTGACCCGGTCAGGCGTCGCGCTGATGAAGAAACTGGGGGTCGGCGAGATCCGCTTGTGCGCACCGTCCGGCCTCGAGGCGGGGCCCAGGGTGTCAGAGGGAACGCGGGGTTTCGATTCCCTGGACGAGGCCCTGGACGGGGCGGACGTGGTCATGATGCTGCGCATACAGCACGAACGCCTGGCGGGCATGGCCGTGCCCGACGGCGAGAGCTACCATCGGCGCTGGGGACTGACCACGGAACGGTTGAAGCGCGCCGCTCCCGGCTGCATCGTGATGCACCCTGGCCCGATGAACCGGGGCGTGGAGATCGCCTCCGAGGTGGCCGATGGTCCGCAGTCGGTGATTCTCGAACAGGTCGCCAACGGTGTGCTCACGCGCATGGCCGTGATCCACACGCTGCTCGACGACTGAGTCCGGGTTACCAGCTGCCCTGGTTGGGCATGGAAGCCCAGGGTTCGGCAGGCGGCAGGGGATCGCCCTTCTGCAATAGTTCGATGCTGATGCCGTCCGGCGAGCGCACGAATGCCATGTGACCGTCCCGCGGCGGCCGGTTGATGGTCACGCCTGCATCCGCCAGGTGCTGGCACTTGGCGTAAATGTCGTCCACCGCGTAGGCCAGGTGGCCGAAGTTCCGCCCGCCTTCGTAGTCCTCAGGATCCCAGTTCCAGGTCAGTTCCACCTGTGCATCCGGATCGCCGGGCGCGGCGAGAAAAACCAGCGTGAATCGGCCGCCCTCGAAGTCCTTGCGACGAAGTTCCTCCAGTCCGAGTTGCTCGCAGTAGAATTCGAGCGAGGCGTCAAGGTCGCTGACGCGCACCATGGTGTGCAGGTATTTCATGCGGTGGTTTCCCTGTAGTCTGGTGTCAGTGAACGAATCTGGTTGCGAACCATGAGCGAGTCAAGCGGAAGTCGACGGGTGGCGCTGGTCCGTGCGTCGCTGATCTTCCAGTTGAAGCTGCTGGCCGACGGCCTGCGCGATTTCTTCCTGGTGCCCGTGGCTGCCGTCGCCACCCTCGTTGGCCTGGTCCGCAGCGGGGAAGACCCCGAGCGTGAATTCGACCAGGTGCTGGAAGTGGGTCGCGCCACCGAACGCTGGATCAACCTGTTTGGCAGCCACGAACCCATTCCAGAGGCCGGGCAGGCAGGGAACATCGACCAGCTGGTCACGCGGGCGGAACGCATGCTGCAGGAGCAGGTCCGGCGCGGCGACGTGTCGGAAAGCGCCGCCGCGGCGCTGGCAAAGTCCCTCGATGCCCTGCATCGACGCCTGGGCCGGGCGCCCTAGTAGGAACCGGCGATGTACTGGCTGAGCTGGTCGATTTCCGACTGCTTGTCCTCGACCAGGCTCTTGACCAGGTCGCCGATGGAGACGATGCCCAGCAGCTTGTCACCATCCACCACCGGGAGGTGACGGCAGCGACAATTGGTCATGACTTCCATGCAATGGGCCACGGAATCGTCCGGCTTGGCCGAAATCACCGGTGAAGTCATCACCTCCTTGACCTGCGTGTTCTGCGATGAGCGCGATTTGAGGGCGATTTTCTGCAGGTAGTCTCGTTCGGTGAATATACCCGCGATGGTGTCATGCCGCTTGACCAGCACTGCGCCGATGTTCACGTCCGCCATCAGGCCGATGGCATCGAGCACAGTCTCGTTCTGGTCGACACAAAGCACCATACCGCCTTTCTGTTCAATGATCTCGGATACCGGTTTCATGGGGCTGCCATCGTGTCGCTGTGCGGCGCGGCCGGAAAGCCGTCGCCGTTACTAAAGGTCGCCACCTTCACCAAGTCTAGACGGCGACCCGCGGAATTCAACGCGGGCCGTTCTCATTGAGATGAACGGTGGCGGCCTGCCCGGTGAATCAGACTTCGTCGTCGCGCGACACGACGGTGTATTCGCCTTCGATGGCGTCCTTGGGTGCGGGCGATTCGCGACCGGCCGCCTGGCCCTCCCGCATGGCGCGGCGCAGGTGCCGCGTGCGAAACCAGAACCAGGCGCCGCCGACGAGGCCAACGCCGAGCATGACCAGGAAGGCCACGATGCCCACCATGAAGGCGCCGACCAGCAGCACGGCGCCCACCACGGCCGCGAGGGCGCGGGCCAGGGGACTTTGCGGTGGTCGGCTGAGATAGACTGGCATGACAGGATTCCGGGAGGCTCAGGGCAGACATGGGGCCGGGCAGACTGCAGGGCAATGAGTCGGGATGGGTGAGCGCCACGAGGCAGGGGCCATCGCCCCCAGGGTGACGAGCGAGAAAGGATGAAAAAACTGTGCGCAGTCGATGAACTCGCGGAGGGTTCGGCGAAGGCCTTCGACACCCCGGGTGGCGGCATCGTGCTGCTGCTGACGGTCGAAGGACCGCGCGCGTGGCGCAACGTCTGCCCGCACCAGGGCCGCTCGCTGGATTTCGCCCCGGGCGAATTCCTGTTCACGCCGACAGGTCTGCTGGTGTGTCCGCACCATGGCGCCTGCTTCGAACCCGGCAGCGGTGCGTGCACCGACGGGCCCTGTCAGGGCAGCGCCCTGACGGCGGTCCCGGTCACCGTGAAAGACGGCCACGTGTGGCTCGCGCCGCAGGACGGCGCCGACAGGCGCTAGAACAGCAGGTTCACCACGGTCAGCATGACCACCAGGAAGATCACCGACATACCGGTGCCGGCGCGTACGAAATCGCTGACCTTGTAACCCCCGGGGCCCATGATCAGGGCATTGACCTGGTGCGTGGGCAGGATGAAGGCGTTGGACGTGCTCAGCGCGATGATCAGCGCGTACATCATCGGGTTGGCCCCGGTCGCCAGGGCGATGCTGATCGCGATGGGCACCAGGATGGTGGTCGCGCCCACGTTGGACATGACCAGCGAGAACACGGTGGCCAGCAGGGCCAGCATGATCTGGATGGCCAGGTCGGGCATGTTGCCCAGCAGGGCCAGGGCTTCCTGCGCGATCCAGGCTGCCGTGCCGGTGCGCTCCATGGCATGACCCAGCGGGATCAGGCTGGCGACCAGGAACACGGTTTTCCAGCTGACGGCGCCGTAGGCCTCGTCCATGCTGATCACGCCGGTCAGGATCATGCCCAGGGCGCCGGCCAGCAGGCAGATCGCCAGGCGAAAATCGGAAAACACGATCATGCCCATGGACAGCGCGAAGAAGGCCAGGGCGAGCCCCACTTTCTGCGGTCGCTGCTCTTCCTTGGGAATGTCCGTGGCAACGATGAAATCCTTTTCGCGCTGAACCGCCGACAGGTCGCGCCACGTGCTGTGGCTGACCAGGCAATCACCCACTTCCATGATCTGTTCGCGCACCTCCTCGGCGATGATCTCGCCACGGCGGTTGATGGCCAGCACGCTGATGCCGTAGCGCTTGCGCAGGCGCGCTTCGCCAATGCTCTGGCCAATCAGCCGGGAACCGGGCGGTATGACCACTTCCGAGATGCCGGCCCGGCTGGGATTGAACAGGCCGCCGAAGGTGCGCAGGCTGGGGTTGACCCGGCACTGGTTGTCCAGCGCGAACTGCCCGACCTGCGCGCGGCGGCCCATGACACCCAGGATCGTTCCGACCCAGATCATCTCGTCGGACGGCGGCGCCATGCGGGGTTCCTCGGTGTTGCGGATGCCCAGCAGCCGGGGCGCGCCGGGCAGTTGCTCCGCCTCGCCGACCGTCATGCCGACCATGGGACTGTCGACGGTCACCACCAGCTCGTAAACGTCGCCTTCGATGCCGTACTCGTCGGCGAAGTAGGTCTTGGTGCGCGCCGGCGCGCCGTGGC
Organism: Gammaproteobacteria bacterium; assembly: GCA_030431095.1. GTDB lineage: Bacteria > Pseudomonadota > Gammaproteobacteria > Xanthomonadales > SZUA-36 > Marinihelvus. The sequence goes on from JAUIJU010000030.1 coordinate 13,593, forward strand.
GCTTGAGTCGGCGCGTGGGCAGCAACCAGCGGCCCAGCAGCAGGAAGTAGAGAATGCCCGATGCCAGCAGCGCCAGGCCGATGGGCGTGACGTCGAACAGCTCGAAGCTGCCCATCGCGGCCGCGCCCGGCGGCAGCGACTCGTTGGACGTCTGGATCAGGTCGTTGAGCAGGATCAGCGGCGAGGAGCCCACCATGGTCAGCGTGCCGCCCATGATGGCGCAGAAGCCCATTGGCATGAGCAGCTTGGACAGGGGGATCTCCGTACGCGTGGAGATTTTCGACACCACGGGCAGGAACAGGGCGGTGGCCCCCACGTTCTGCATGATGCCGGAGATGCCCCCGACGATGCCCGAGGTCAGGGGAATGATCCTGCGCGCCGTGTTGCCACCCACCTTCAGGATCCAGGCCGCCACCACGGTCATGACCCCGGTGCGGTCCAGGCCGGCGCCAAGAATCATCACGGCGATGATGGAGATCACCGCATTGGAAGCGAAGCCGTCAAACAGCTCGGCTGCCGGCACCAGGCCCAGCAGGCCGAGAATGACCATGACGGTGACGGCCACGATGTCCACGCGCAGCACTTCGAACACGAACAGGGCGATGGTGATCACCAGCACGGTGAGCACCAGGGTCATGTCCAACGTCAGCGTGAGGCCACTTTCCATGCGGTGGCTCCCGGTCCCCCTTTCGGCTGTGTCTATCCTACCCCACGCGCTCGAACAGCAGGTCGCGCGTTTCGTGGCCGAGACGGTCGCCACGCGCTTCGTACTTGGTGCCCGGCCGCCACGCGGGGCGTTCCACCCAGTCACCGCCGGGTGAGCGGTTGGTCAGGCCCTCGGTGGCGTCCAGCACTTCGAGCATGTGTTCGGCGTAGGGCACCCAGTCGGTGGCCAGGTGCAGCAGGCCGCCCGGCGCCAGCTTGCGGGTCAGCAGGGCGACGAAATCGGACTGAACCAGGCGCCGCTTGTGGTGGCGCTTCTTGTGCCAGGGGTCGGGGAAATAGATCCGTACCTCGTCCACGGCGCCGTCGGCCAGTCGCGTGGTGAGAAAGGGCACGGCGTCGCCCAGGAATACGCGCACGTTTTCCAGGCCCTCACGCTCCAGCGCCATCAGCAACCGTCCGACCCCGGGCGGATGCACCTCGACGGCGATGAAATTGCGCTCCGCTTCGTCGCGGGCCATGCGCCAGGTGCTTTCGCCGTTGCCGAAGCCGATTTCCAGCACGGTGTCACCGGGGCGACCGAACAAGGCTTCGAGATCCAGCGCCGACGCGTCGTCCCCGATGCCCCAGCGTGGATAGAGTTCATCCAGAGCGCGTTGCTGGCCCGCGGTCAGGCGCCCGCCGCGAATGACGTAACTGCGGATCGGACGGTGGCGGGGTTCGTTCTGCGGGGTGCCCATGGCGCGATTGTAGCGTACCGGGAGGTCGCACCACGGGCGTTGCGCGTGACCCGGGGGTGCATCGCAAAGGGGCTTGGTTTATTATATATCTCTTAATCCCAATAAAGAGATATATTCTCTCCCGAGGCCGATTGCATGAGCGAATACCTGTTTACTTCCGAGTCCGTGTCGGAAGGCCACCCGGACAAGGTGGCGGACCAGATTTCCGACGCCATCCTGGACGAGATCCTGGAAGCGGATCCGGGCGCGCGCGTGGCCTGCGAAACGTTCGTCAAGACCGGCGTGGCGATCGTCGGGGGCGAAATCACCACCAGTGCCTGGGTGGACCTGGAGCGACTGATCCGTGACGTGATCGTGGGCATCGGCTACGACTCGTCCGAAGTGGGCTTCGACGGCCACACCTGCGGCGTGATCAACATCATCGGTAAGCAGTCCGGCGACATCAACCAGGGTGTGGACCGCGAGCGGCCGGAGGACCAGGGCGCGGGCGACCAGGGCCTGATGTTCGGTTACGCGACCAGCGAAACCGACGTGTTCATGCCGGCGCCCATCCACTATTCGCACGAACTGGTCAAGCGCCAGGCCTGGGTGCGGCGCAATATCGACGACGGTCGGAGCTTCCTGCGCCCGGACGCCAAGAGCCAGGTCACCTTCCGCTACGAGGACGGCCGGCCCGTGGGCATCGACGCCGTGGTGCTGTCCACGCAGCACAGCCCGGAGATCAGCCAGGCGGACCTCGAGCAACTGGTGCAGGAAACGATCATCAAGCCGGTGTTGCCCGCCGAGTGGCTGCGGGGCGAGGTCAAGTACCACATCAACCCCACCGGCAAGTTCGAGATCGGCGGTCCGGTGGGCGACGCGGGCCTGACCGGCCGCAAGATCATCGTCGACACCTACGGCGGCATGGCCCGCCACGGCGGCGGTGCCTTCTCCGGCAAGGACCCGTCCAAGGTGGACCGCTCCGCGGCCTACGCGGCGCGATACGCGGCCAAGAACGTGGTGGCGGCCGGCCTGGCGGCGCGGTGCGAAATCCAGGTGTCCTACGCCATCGGCGTGGCGGAGCCCACCTCGATCACGGTGGAGACCTTCGGCACGGAAACCGTTCCGGCCGAACGCATCGAGGCCATCGTGCGCGAGGAATTCGACCTGCGGCCTTACGGGATCATCACCTCGCTGGACCTGCTGAATCCGATTTACCGCCCCCTGGCCGCCTACGGCCACATGGGCCGCGAAGACCTTGGCGTGAGTTGGGAGCGCACCGACAAGGTCGATGCACTGAGGGACAAGGCCGGCCTCTGAGGCCGCCGGACGAATTGCGCGGCGACCCGAGAAGCGCTGCAGCCGGCCCCGGAAGCGAGGCGCCGGCGAGGCTCGGTAAACCGCCACGATTGCACAACGGCGCTTGGCAACAAACGACGGAGAAATTGACATGAACGCAGTGGTAGAGAACCTGCAGACCGATGACTTTCACGTGGCGGACCTGTCCCTGGCCGACTGGGGCCGGCGCGAGATCGCCATCGCCGAGACCGAAATGCCCGGCCTGGTGTCCGTGCGCGGGGAGTTCGCCGACAGCCAGCCCCTGAAGGGTGCGCGCATCGCCGGCAGCCTGCACATGACCATCCAGACCGCGGTGCTGATCGAGACCCTGGAGGCCCTGGGCGCCGACGTGCGCTGGGCGTCCTGCAACATCTACTCCACCCAGGACCACGCGGCCGCGGCCATCGCCGCGGGCGGCACGCCCGTGTTCGCCTTCAAGGGCGAAACCCTGGACGAGTACTGGGAATTCACCCACCGCATTTTTGAGTGGCGGGACGAGAACGGCGACGAACAGTTCGCCAACATGATCCTGGACGATGGCGGTGACGCGACCCTGCTGCTGTACCTGGGCGCCCAGGCCGAGGTGGACGCCTCCGTGCTGGACGACCCTTCGAGCGAGGAAGAAGTGGCCCTGTTCAACGCCATTCGCAAGCGCCTGGAGGCGCGCCCGGGCTGGTACAGCAAGGCGCTGGCCGCCATCCAGGGTGTGACCGAGGAAACCACCACGGGCGTCAAGCGCCTGTACCAGATGGCCAAGGAAGGCAATCTGCCGTTTCCCGCCATCAACGTGAACGACTCGGTGACCAAGTCCAAGTTCGACAACCTCTACGGCTGCCGCGAGTCCCTGGTGGACGGCATCAAGCGCGCCACCGACGTGATGATCGCCGGCAAGGTGGCCCTGGTGGCCGGCTACGGCGACGTGGGCAAGGGCTGCGCCCAGTCCCTGCGCGGTCTCGGCGCCATCGTCTGGGTCACCGAGATCGACCCGATCTGCGCCCTGCAGGCCGCCATGGAGGGCTACCGCGTGGTCACCATGGAGGAAGCCCAGGACAAGGCCGACATCTTCGTCACCGCCACCGGTAACTACAACGTGATCACGCACGACCACATGGCCGCCATGAAGAACGAGGCCATCGTGTGCAACATCGGCCACTTCGACAACGAGATCGACGTGGCGGGCGTGAAGCAGTACGAGTGGGAAAACATCAAGCCGCAGGTGGACCACGTGATCTTCCCGGACGGCAAACGCATCATCCTGCTGGCCGAAGGCCGCCTGGTGAACCTGGGCTGCGCCACCGGCCACCCCAGTTTCGTCATGTCCAACTCCTTCACCAACCAGGTGCTGGCCCAGATCGAGTTGTGGCTGCAGGGCGATAAGTACGACAACCAGGTCTACGTGCTGCCCAAGCACCTGGACGAAAAAGTGGCCGAACTCCACCTGGAGCGCATCGGCGCCACGCTGACCCGCCTGAGCGACAAGCAGGCGAAATACATCGGCGTGGAGGTGGATGGGCCGTACAAGCCGGAGCATTACCGGTATTGAGGGCGGTTGGTTTGTGATGTTCGGGGAGGGGAAGACGACACCCGGTAGACGTAATTTGACCCGAACCATCCCGATGGCCACCCACCCCCCCGTCTCCTTCGAGTTCTTCCCCCCGCGCGACGACGAGCAGCGGCTCACGCTGCGCTCGACCTGGCAGAAGCTGGCGCGGGTGGCGCCGCGCTACCTGACGGTGACCTTCGGGGCCGGGGGCTCCACGCAGGAGGCGACGCAGCGCACGGTGCGTGAGCTGATCGATCTGTCCGGCGTGCCGGTGGCGGCGCACATCTCCTGCATGGCGCCGGGGCGCGAGGTGCTGGACGGACTGCTGGACGAGTACCGCGCCTCGGGCGTCAGCCGGCTGGTGGTGCTGCGCGGCGACGCGCCGGAAACCTTCGACTTCGAGCCGCCGTTCCGCTACGCCAGCGAACTGGTGCGCCACGTGCGCGAACGCCATGGTGATTTTTTTCACATCGAGGTGGGCTGTTACCCGGAGGTCCATCCCGAGTCCGACAGCATGGACTCGGAGATCCGCTGGTTCCGGGAAAAGGTCAACGCCGGCGCCGACGGCGCCATCACCCAGTATTTTTTCGACGCCGAGGCCTATTTCCGCTTCGTGGAACGCTGTGGCGCGGCCGGCGTGGACATCCCACTGATCCCGGGCATCATGCCCATCACCAACTACACCCAGCTGGCGCGCTTTTCGAAACGCTGTGGCGCCCGCATCCCGCCGGCCCTGGCCGAGCGACTCGAATCCTTCGGCGACGACGGCGCGGCGATCCGCGAATACGGCCTGGACGTGGTTTCGGAGCTGTGTCGGCGCCTGCTCGACGGCGGCGCGCCGGGGCTGCACTTTTACACCCTGAACCGGGCGAATGCGACCTTGCGGATCTGGCAGCGGTTGGTGGGGGGGTAGTAGAGGTGAGACGTAAGAAGTGAGACGTAAGAAGTGAGACGTAAGAAGTGAGACGTGGGCTTTTGGGGGCGTTTCTGGAGAGGGTAGGAGGTAGGCGGTAGGCGGGAGCTGGGTTTCGGCGACGTTACCAGGCTTTTCCCGGTCACACGGGCCTGCGGTTGCCGGTTCGCCTCGGAACGACAGCCCGCACCCATGCCCAGCTCCCGCCTACCGCCTACCCTCACTCCTGGTCACCACGTCTCACTTCTTACGTCTCACCTCTCACTTCTCACCCCTCACCCCTAATCCACCACCCCCCCTTCCTCCCCGTAGATCCCCACAAACACCCCCCCATCCACGCCCACCGACGCCCGGTACATGCCCGCCGTGTTGAACGGCATGGCGATGTTGCCCTCCGGGTCCATGGCGATCACGCCGCCGGCGCCGCCGGCCTCGACCAGCACGTGGTTGATGACGGTGTCGGCGGCATCGGCGAGCGCTGCGCCGGCGGCGACCCGCGCGCAGATGTCGTAGGCGACCACCCAGCGGATGAAGTACTCGCCGTGGCCGGTGGCGCTGACCGCGCAGGAGGCGTTGTCGGCGAAGGTGCCGGCGCCGATGATCGGCGAGTCGCCCACGCGCCCGAAGCGCTTGTTGGTCATGCCGCCGGTGGAGGTGCCGGCGGCCAGGTTGCCGTCCCGGTCCAGGGCCACGGCGCCGACGGTGGAGAAAAAGTCGGCGGCGCCAGACCGGCCGGCGGTTTCCCGTTCCCTGGCGTCCTGTAGTTGCTGCCAGCGAAAATCGGTGTGGAAATACCCGGGGTCGATCAGCGCCATGCCTTGCTCGGCGGCGAAACGCTCGGCGCCTTCACCGGAGAGCATCACGTGCGGCGAATGCTGCATCACGGCGATGGCCAGGTCGATGGGGTTGCGTACGCGGCGTACCGAGGAGACCGCGCCGGCATTGCGGTCGCGGCCACTCATGACCGAGGCGTCCAGTTCGTTCACGCCGTCGGCGTTGAACACGGCGCCCTTGCCGGCATTGAACAGCGGCGAGTCCTCCAGCAGATTGATGGCGGTGCGCACGGCGACCAGGCTGGATTCGCCCGCCGCCAGTCGTTGGTGGCCGGCGCGCACAGCGGCTTCCAGGGCGGCGCGGAACGCGGCCTCGCGCGCGGCGTCCATGTCCTCCCGGCGAATGGTGCCCGCACCGCCGTGAATCACGATGGCCACCGGGGCGTCGCCGGAGGCGAGGGCCGGTGTCGGGACGGCGGCCAGGCTGGCCAGGGTCAGCAGGGTGATAAAGATTCGCATGGTCGCGGCTCCCGTTGATTTGCCCGCATGTTAGGGCCTGTGATGACGATTGGGTAGCGGTGCGGTGCGCCGCCGTTGGTATGCTAGGCGGACGCACCAACGCCTGCCTGCGGAGGCAATGCACATGACGTTCCCGGTCACGACCCTGTATGCGGCCGTCCTCGGCCTGTTGCTCATCGTATTGTCCGACCTGGTCACCCGCTCCCGTCGACGATCGAGGGTGAGCATTGGCCATGGCGACGATCCCCTGCTCGAGCGCACCATGCGCGCCCACGGCAACTTCGTGGAGTACGTCCCGTTGGGGCTGATCCTGCTGTTGCTGATCGAGGTCAAGCACCCCGATCCCTGGGTCGTGCACCTGTTCGGCCTGATGCTGTTGCTGGGCCGCCTGCTGCACGCCTACGGAATGATCCGCCCGGATGGTGCGGTCTCCGGTCGCTATTGGGGAACGGCGCTAACCTGGCTGATGATTCTCAGCGCGTCGCTGGCGAACCTGTGGCTGATGGCAAAATAGCGTCCAGCGAGTCGCGGCGTTCCAGCCAGTACAGCGCGGCGTAGATCTTGGGGTCGAACTCGCGGCCGCTCTGCAGCTGTTGCGCCAGCCAGCCGTCGACCCGGTCGAGCGCGATGGTGTGGACGACGATGTCTTCCGAGTCGTCACCCCCGCCCGGGCCTTCGCGAACCGCGTCGGCGGCCAGGTACAGGGTCAGGACCTCGTCGGTCAGCCCGGCGGAACTGGGGCAGCGCGCCAGCTCCTTCCACTGGTCCGAGCGGTAGCCGGTTTCTTCCCAGAGCTCTCGTTCCGCGGCGCTCAGCAACGATTCTCCGGGGTCGTCGGTGTCGCCGACCAACCCGGCCGGCAGTTCGATGACCGGCGCCTGCACCGGTATGCGGTGCTGTTCGACCAGCACGATTTCCGCCGCCGGCGTCACCGCCACGATGACCACCACGCCGGTGGCGTTGGTGCGCGTGGCGAATTCCCAGCCCGTGCGCTCGTCGATGCCGAGGTAACGGCCGCGAAACCGGTGCTGAACTTCCCGGGTGTCCGATTTTCGATTCATGGGCGGATTATAGGGCCCGACCGGCCGGTAAGGCCCGGTGAACATTGAATTTGCATCGGCCGGGAACCATATGGGCTGTTGTCGTTCCAAGAACCCTCACTCGACGTGCCCCATGGCCATGGAGCCCATAACAATGAAACCCGTATTCCTTTTCGCGGCCGCCACCCTGGCCGCGCTGATCGCCATGCCCGGAGCCGCTCCGGCCCAGGAAGAAGCCGCCACCAACAGTCCCGCTCCGCCCGTCCGCCAGGCCGGGGAAGCCCGCGCGGTGAGCGTGCCCCAGTTGCGCCAGATCGCCAATGCCGCGTACGGCAAGCAGGACTGGCCCGCGTTTCGCGAGGCGGTGCAGGCGCTGCACCAGCTGCGGCCCTGGAATGCCGACTACATGTCCCTGCTGGTCGTTGCCCATGCCCTGAACCATGACAAGGCGGCGGCCTACGAAATGATGCTCACCATGCAGCGCCAGGGCCTGTCTCACGACTTCAACGCCACGGACGACACCCTGTTCCTGCGCGGCACCGAGGCCTACGAGTACATCAACGACCTGATGGTGCGCGCCGGCGAACCGGCGGGTGAAGCCACGCTGAAGTTCGAGCTCCCCGCCGATCTGCTGCTGCCCACGGCCATCGAGTGGGACGCCACCCGCGAGGCCTACCTGGTGTCCAGCGCCCGGGACGGCTCGGTGGTCCAGGTCAGCCGGGACGGCGAGGCCCAGGTGTTGCTCAGCGCCAACGAGGACAACGGCTTGTGGGGGATCTTCGGCATGACCGTCGACGCCGCCAACAATCGGTTGTGGCTCAGCAGCGCCGCCAGCGTCAATTTCGAAGGGTACGACGAGGAAGACAGCGGTCGCTCCGCCCTGTTCGAGTTCGAGCTCGACAGCCTGGACCTGGTCAAGTCCTACCCCGTGGCCGAAGACGGCAAACCGCATCGCCTGGGCGACCTGGTGGTCACGGCCAGTGGCGACGTGTACACCGTGGACACGGTGTTGCCCATCATTTACCGCCTGCAGAAGGGCGCCGAGCAATTGCGTCCCTTCGTGGCTTCCTCCGACAACGTATCGCTGCGCGGGGTCACGGCCTCGGATGATGGGCGCATGCTGTACATCGCCGATTACGAGATGGGCATCATGGTGCTGGACCTGGAAGGCAAGAAGGCCATGCGCCTGACCGGTCCCGAAACGCTGAATTTCGGCGGCATCGAGGACCTGGCCTTCTGGCAGAACCACCTGGTGGTGATCCAGAACGGCAACGAGCCACAACGGATCATGCGCCTGCAGCTGGCCGAGGACCGGACGTCCGTCGAGAAGGTCGCACCCCTGGCCATCGCGCAGCCGTTCTTCGCCTACCCGAACTACGGCACGGTGGTGGGCGACGAGCTGGTGTTCCTGGCCAACAGCCATTGGGTTCGCAAACAGGGTGAGCCGGAACCGGTGCGCGTGGCCACCACGGGCATCGCCAGCGCCCCCGATCTGGAGGCGCCTGACGTCGAAAAGTTCTGGGACGAGTACTACAAATCCCAGGGCATCGAACGGCCCCGGGAACAGCAGGAACCCTGATTCGCTGACGGCGCCGGCGCGGCCTCAGCCTGACTGCAGGCAGCGCTGGCGCAGCATGCCGCCGAACGACAGTTCATCGAACAGGCGGTTGAGGCGCGCGGGATCCAGATCGCGCCGCTGAATGTCCGGGTCGGCCAGCGCCGAGGGCACCGCGCACTCGATGCCGGTCAGGCGCCGGGCCAACACCGCGGCCTCCCGGTTCGCGGCGAGCTTGGGCGCCAGGGTCTTCGCGCCGCGAAAGCTCAGGTGCTGAACTTCCTCCAGCCGGTCGTACAGGGCGTCCAGCGTGTCGAAGTGGGCCAGCAGGGCCGTGGCCGTCTTGGGTCCGACGCCCGGCACGCCCGGAATGTTGTCCACCGCGTCACCGGTCAGGGCGAGGTAGTCGGCGATCTGGCCCGGGTGCACACCATACTTGTCGAACACGCCCTGGGGCCCCAGTCGCGCGTTGCGCGCGAAGTCCCACCAGGTGTCGCCGTCCTGCAGCAGTTGCGCCAGGTCCTTGTCCCCGGTGACCACGTGTATCGCGTGGCCCCGTTCCCGCCAGTGCGCGGCCAGCGTTCCGATCAGGTCATCGGCCTCGTAACGTTCATCCCCGTAACACTTGAACCCCATCGCCTCGGCCACGTCCCGCGCCCAGGCAAACTGCCGTTTCAGCGCCTCCGGCGCGGGATCCCGGTTGGCCTTGTATTGCGGGTAGATCTCGTTGCGAAAACTGGTGGTCAGCGACACGTCAAAAGCCACGCCCACGTGTGAGGGCTCAGCCTGTTCCACCAGGCTGCACAGGAAACCGGTGAAGCCGTACACCGCGTTGGTGGGGTGCCCCGCCGCGTTGAGAAATTCATCGGGCATGGAATGCCAGGCGCGAAACAGGTAGATGCTGGCGTCGACGAGGTAGACCGGGGGGGCGCTCATGGGCGCATCATAGCAGCCGCTCGGCGGGATGCCGCCGGCCGGGTCAGTTCAGCAGTTCGCCGCCGGCCTCGACGCGCTGGCGCAGCACGCTGGTGCGGGGGAAGTGGGCCAGCAGAAACTCCATCTGGTCGGCCAGGATCTGGCGGCCCTGCAGGTAGATGTACTCGGCATGCGTGGGCGTGAAGGGAATGGCCAGCAACTGCATGCCCGACTGTTCCGGCGTGCGCCCGGCCTTGTGGTTGTTACACCGTTTGCACGCCGTGACCACGTTGGCCCAGATATCCAGGCCGCCCTGGCTGACCGGGTTGACGTGGTCGCGACTGAGCAGGTAATTGGGGAAACGCTCGCCGCAGTACAGGCACAGGTTCTGGTCACGCCGGAACAGGGCCTTGTTGCTCAGGGGCGGTACGTAGCCATTGGTGAACAGGTGTTTGTGGGGGTGGTGACCGGTGGTGGCGAGGATGGCGTTGACTTCGATGAGGCTTTGCAGGCCGCTGAGGGCATTGATGCCGCCGTGGATGGTGAACAGCTTGCGGCCGAGGCTGTAGCTGACCTGGTTCAGGCTGATCAGCCTGGCGGCGTCCTGGTAGCCGATCCATTCCAGGGGCATCCCGGAGACGTCGGTGCGCAGGACCTGCATGTGGAGGTTGAACCCGCTCATCTCGCTGTCCTCCCCGTGGCGGTCTTCGCGGCACAAGATATTGTGCGAATGTGACCCTTTCATGGCTATATATCGTTTTTCAGCGCCCAAAGCAAGAAGCAGAGTTCGTGTTTGGCGCCGTGTTCTGGCCGGCGGATCGGCCCCGGCGTGCCGTGCAACTTGAAACGCCGCTACGCTGTCGGAATATCTTCAGCCGACAGTCGCGAGATGGAGATGTCGTGAACCGATTGATTCTGTTGTGTCTTTTGTGGCCAATGGCCGCCGGACCCGCCGCGGCGGCTTTGCCGGCGGAGGTGGACGGCCAGCCCCTGCCGTCGCTGGCGCCGGTGCTCGAACAGGTGACGCCGTCCGTGGTGAACATTTACACGCGCACCCGCGTGCGGGTGCGCAGCCCGCTGATGGAGGATCCATTCTTCCGTCGCTTTTTCAACCTGCCCGACGCGCCGCGCGAGCGGGTGTCCCAGTCCCTGGGTTCCGGGGTGATCGTGGACGGGGAAGCCGGCTACGTGCTGACCAACAACCACGTGATCCAGGGCGCCGACGACATCGCCGTGACCCTGCAGGACGGTCGCAGCCTGCAGGCCGAGGTGGTCGGCTCCGACCCGGACACCGACCTGGCGGTGGTGCGCATTCCCGCCGAGGACCTGGCCTCGCTGCCACTGGCCGATTCCGGCGAACTGCGGGTGGGTGACTTCGTGGTGGCCGTGGGCAACCCGTTCGGCCTGGGTCAGACCGTGACTTCGGGCATCGTCAGCGCGCTGGGGCGCGCGGGCTTCCGCGGCCTGGAGTTCCAGAACTTCATCCAGACCGACGCCTCGATCAATCCAGGCAATTCGGGGGGCGCGCTGATCAACCTGCGCGGAGAGCTGGTGGGTATCAACAGCGCCATCTTCACGCCCAGTGGGGGCAACGTCGGCATCGGCTTCGCCATTCCATCCGCGATGGCCGCCTACGTCATGGATCAGCTGATCCGTTTCGGCGAAGTGCGGCGCGGCAGCCTGGGCGTCATCGTGCAGGACCTGACGCCGGACCTGGCCGGCGCTTTCGGCGTACGCGTGGGCCGCGGCGCACTGGTCTCGGAAATCCTTCCGGGCTCCGCCGCGGAGCGCAGCGGGCTGCGCCCGGGCGATGTTCTCACGGAACTGGACGGCAAGCCGATCCGCAACGCGCAGGATTTCCTCAATGCCGAGGGCCAGGCGCCGGTGGGCGAATCCCTGGACGCGGCCTATCTGCGTGACGGCGACGCGGGCAACGCGCGCCTGCTGATCGAGCCGCAGCGGCGCCTGGACGGCGAAGACCTCGACCGCCGGCTGGCCGGCGCCGTGTTCACCGAGCTGCCAGCGTCCCAGCGCGCCACCGGCGCCACCGGGGTGCTGCTCGACGGGCTCCAGCGCGACAGCCGCCTGGCCTACGAAGGCCTGCGGCCCGGTGACGTGATCACGGCGGTGAACCGCCACCGCGTGGACGACCTGGCAGATCTGCGCCAGCGCGTGGCGTCCATGCGCGGCCCCCTGTTGCTGCAGTTGCGACGGAATGGCGAGGCCTACATCGCCCGCATCGACTGACGCTTGCAGGCTCGCCGGGAATGGGTGGTTTTCGCCACCCTGTCGTGTCCACGGTATTTCTGAATCATTTCAAGTCATTGAAATTTATGCATAACGTGTTAATGGCACGTTTCTGGCATTAATGGGTGCAGGACCTCATTCAACGCCAGGAGACCAGACATGGGTACTTTTTCCCGCATCCGCTACGTGATCGCCGCCAACATGAACGCCTTGCTCGAAAAGGCGGAAGACCCCGAAAAACTGTTGCGCGCGCTGATCCGCGAGATGGAAGACGCCGGCGAAGATGCGCGCCAGGCGGCCGCCGACCTGCTGGCTGAACAGCAGCACCTCGATCGCGTGAACAAGCGACTGGAAGCCGAACGCGCTGAATGGCAGGAACGCTCCGAAAAGGCCGTCAAGGCAAACCGCGACGACCTGGCCCGGGCCGCCATCAAGGCGCGCGCCGAATGTGAGGAGCGCCTCGCCGCCACGGCAGCCGAACAGGGTTCGCTGCGGGAGCGCCTGGCCCAGCTCGAAACCGACATGACCACGCTCAAGGCCAAGCTGGCCGAAGCCAAGGCCAAGCTCAAGACCCTGCACACCCGCGAACGGGTGCGCCAGTCCCGTCCGGCGCCCGCGGAAGAAAAGCTGAGCCACAGCGAGCGCAAGCTGCGCAACGCCATGGGGCGCTTCGATCGCCTGCAGAGCCAGGTCGAGCGGCTCGAAGCCCGGGTCCGTTCCTACGAGGTGGGTGGCGAAGCGCCGTCGCCCTGGACGGAGGAGCCGGTGGCGACCGACCCCGCGGTGGAAGCCGAGCTCGAGTCGCTGAAGGCGCGCCTGAATCCGCAAGCCGGCCAGGCGCCCGCGGCGCAGCCCGCGCCGGTGACCGAGGAGGCGGCGGCCAGCGAAGGTGACGAAAAATCGTGAAGCTGGCGGACGACTTTTATCGACCCGACGGCGCCCTGCTGGCCGGCGTTTGCGCCGAGTTGGCAAGACGCCTGGGCTGGAATGTCTGGGCCATCCGCGCACTGTTCCTGGCCGGCCTGCTGATCCAGACCCTGGCCACCGGCGTCATCTACGTGGTGGCGGCGCTGGTCATGGGCCTGTGGCTGCAGGGCAGGGGCGCGAAAGACGAGCCGCCCGGCGGCCTGGCCTCCGAGCGACTGGGGGCGCGCGGCCGCCGCATCCAGGAGCTGGAGGACAAGTTCAGGGAGCTGGAGCGGAACGGCCACTGAGGCCGTCCCGGATGGCCCGGCGACTGCGCCACGAAAAGCGCGCCGTGAGCAGCACGGCGCCGACGCTGAGGCCGGCGATCATGCCCCACCACATGCCGGCCGGGCCGAGTCCGCGGGAAAAGGTCAGCCAGTAGCCCAGACTCAGGCCAACGAACCAGTAGGACACCACGTTGACCCACATCGGCACCAGCGTGTCCTTGTAGCCACGCAGAATCCCCGCCATGCAGATCTGGATGCCATCCGGTAACTGGAAGATGGCCGCCAGCGACAGCAGGCTCACGGCCAGCACGGCAATCTCGGGGTCACCGGTGTAGATCGACACGATGGCCATCGGGAACACCAGCATCACGGTGGCGCTCAGGCTCTGCGTCGCCAGGACGATACCCGCGCCCACCCAGCCTGCATGGCGCGCTCCTTCCGGGTCGTTGCGCCCCAGTGCGTTCCCCACGCGCGTGGTCACGGCGCTGCCCAGGCCCAGGGGGATCATGAAGGCCAGTGCGGAAAAATTGATCGCCACCAGGTGCGAGGCGGTGGGCATCGGGCCCAGCCGTCCGATCAGCAACGACGCGGCCACGAACAGGCTGCCTTCGACAAACAGGGTGCCGGCGATCGGCAGTCCGACGGCCAGCAGACTGCGCAGCTCGGCCAGGTCCGGCCCGTCCCAGCGTGAAAACAGTGCGAACGGCCGGAAGTGACGATGACGTCGCAGGTACGCGGCCAGGAAGACCGCCTGCAGGCCGATCACCAGGGCGGTGGCGTATCCGCAACCGGTGGCGCCCAGTGCGGGAAATCCGAGGTGGCCGTACATCAGGACCCAGTTCAGGGGAATGTTCAGCGCCGCCCCGCCAAGACCGATGTACATCGTTGGCCGGGTGTGGCCGGAGCCCTCACTGAAGAACCGCTGCAGCATCACCAGGCACATCAGCGGCGCCCCCGGTGCCAACGCCTGCAGGTAGCCCGTGGCGACCGGAATGATGGCCGGGTCCACGTCCAGCAGATGCAACAACTTGCCGCCGTGATAGACCAGCAGAAAAAATGGCAGCCCCAGGGCCAGGGCCAGCCACAGGCCCTGGCGCGTGGTCGCGCCGGCCTCCGCATGCCGGCCCGCGCCGTCGAGCTGGGCCACGGCGGGCTGCACCGCCATCAGGGTCCCGATCACCACCATCAGGCCGGCCGACCACAAGGCGCCGCCGGTGGCCAGCGCGGCGAGCGCCACCTCTTTTTCCGGCAAGCGTCCCGCCATCACCGTGTCGATGAAATTCATCGCGAAACCGGCCACCAGCCCGATCATCACCGGTGCGGCCAGCTGCAGGGTGCGCCTGACCTCGAACCAGAGCGAATGAGGGGGGGTGTTATGATGCATCGGCAGGTCCCGGCGGGTCGCCAAATTGTAACCGAGAGGGAGTCGCGACATGGCCCAATCCGCCTTCGTCACCGGCGCCACCGGCTTCGTCGGCAGTCACCTGGTGCGCGCCTTGCTCGAGCAGGGCTGGCAGGTCACGGCGCTGGTCCGTGACTGTGCCGACACGCGCGAACTCCAGCGACTGGGCATCGGGTTGCGGCCCGGTGACGTGACGGATGCGAGTGCAGTTCTGGCCGGCATGCCCGCCGGCGTCGACGCGGTGTTTCACGTGGCCGCCAGCACCAACACCTGGTCCCGCCAAAATGACCTGCAGACGCGGGTCAATGTCGGTGGCACCACCAACGTGATCGAAGCCGCCGTACAACGTGCCGCGGGCCGCCTCGTGTACACCTCCAGTTCCATCGTCTGGGGCTTCCACGACGATGTCATCGACGAAACCACGCCCTGGGCGACGGGTGGCGAGTGGATCAACTACCTGCGCACCAAGCGGCTGGCCGAACGCCAGGTGAAAGACGCGGTGCGTGACGGCAGGCTGGACGCGGTCATCTGCAATCCGGCGCATATCCTGGGCCCCGGCGACCGGCACAACTGGTCGCGCATCATCGGCCTCGTCGCGCGGGGCGAACTGCCCGGCGTGCCGCCTGGCGGCGGCGCCTTTGCCGACGTCCGCGAGGTGGCGCGAGCGCACCTGGCGGCCTGGCGACGGGGTGAACGCGGCGCCAACTACCTGCTGGGCGGTGAAGACATTACCTTCCTGGCCTTCATCAGCAAGGTGGGGGAACTGCTGGCCAAGACGACGCCCCGGCGCGCGGCCCCGGCCTGGCAACTGAAGCTGGCGGGTCGCCTGGCGGTCATGAAGGCGGCCGTGACCGGCACACCACCCGCATTGACACCGGAAGGTGCGGCCATGATTACGCGCCACACCCACTGCGATTCGTCGCGCGCCCAGGATCGGCTGGGCTATCGGTTTACCCCGTCGGGTGAGCTGTTGCGCGATACCTGTGACTGGATGCGGAGCGAAGGGCTGCTGACATGAACGAAAACGCCACCGAAAGCGGCAATCCGGACCCGCAAGACACCGAGGCGAGCCCGGCCGGGGGCGAAGACAAGGGTCGGACCCCGGCCCCGGCGACGGCCGGCGAGCTGACCGCCAGCGCCCCGGACCCGGCCCTGACCCTCAAGGCCAGCCGCCTGGCCGGCTCTCCACTGTGCCTGAATTGCGGCACGGCGCTGCAAGGGCCGTTCTGCCACTATTGCGGCCAGCCGGACCGCAATTTCATGCGCTTTTTCCCGGCCCTGCTTCGCGAGTTCCTGTCGGAGTTCCTGGAGCTCGATTCGCGCTTCGCGCGCACCATGAAGCCGCTGCTGTTCCGACCCGGGCGGCTGACCCGTGATTACCTGGACGGGCGCAGGTTCCGCTACACGCCGCCCCTGCGCCTGTACCTGTTTTCCAGCATCATCTTCTTTCTGCTGGCGGCGTTTCTGTCCACCGACGCGATCACCGAGAGCGTGACCTTCGGCGGGACCGGGGGCGGCATCAGGATCACCACCGACACCGAGCAGGAGCTCGCCGAAGTGGAGAAGGCCTTGTCCGGCCTGCCACCGGAACTGAGGGAACAACTGCAGCTCGAGACCGCGGAGGTGCGCGAGCGCGAGCGCGAAGAATTCTGGCAGGAGCAGGAAATCAACTTCAATGGCCGCCCCTGGCACCCGGAAGACAACCCGGTGGCGTTCGGCTGGCTGCCACAGTCCTTCAACGACTGGATCAATGAGGAAATCGGCAAATCCCCGGAAAAGGCCCAGCGCATCAACGAAGATCCGCGGATACTGGTGCGCGAGGTCTTCGACCTGCTGCCGGCCACCATGTTCGTGCTGCTGCCGGTCGTGGCCCTGATATTCAAGTTCTGGTACCTGTTCGCGAGCAAGTACTACGTCGAGCACCTGATCCTGGCGCTGCACAACCACAGCTTCGTGTTCGTGTCCCTGATCGGCCTGTTGTTGCTGGACGTAGTGGAAACCCACGGCCGCGACAACGCCATGGGCTGGCTGGAGCAGGCGGCGTTCTGGCCCTCCGTGCTGTTGCAGATATGGATCCCCATTTACCTGGTGGCGTCACTGCGCACCGTGTATCGGCAGAACTGGTTCCTGACCATCGGCAAGGGCTTCCTGATCGCCTTGAGCTACCTGTTCCTGCTGATCTTCGTGTCCACCGTGGTGGCGCTGGTCAGTTTCGTGCTGGTCTGAATCAGCGTCCGTAACGCGCTTCCAGGTAGGCGAAGGCCGCCCGCAGTCCCAGGGCCTCGCCACCCACCGGCCGGCCGGGCAGGGCGTTCGGCACCCAGGCGAAGGTATCGATGTGGGCCCAGGGCACGTCGTCATCCACGAATTCCTGCAGAAACAGCGCCGCCGTGATGGCCCCCGCGAAACCGCCCTTGCCGGCGTTGTTCAGGTCCGCGATCTCGCTCTTGAGCATGTCCAGGTAAGGCGCGTGCAGGGGCAATTCCCACAATCGATCCTCGCAGCGCTGACCGGCGTCGAGCAGCCCCCGTGCCAGCCCGGGGTCGTTGGCGAATACCGGTGGCAGTTCCGGGCCCAGGGCCACGCGCGCCGCGCCGGTCAGGGTGGCGAAGTCCAGTACGAGGTCCGGCTTGCGCTCCATCGCATCGGCCAGCGCATCGCACAGCACGAGCCGTCCCTCGGCGTCGGTGTTGCCGATCTCCACGTGCTTGCCGGCGCGCGTGGCAATCACGTCACCCGGACGGTAGGCATTGCCGGCGATGGCGTTCTCGACGGCAGGCACCATCACCAGCAGCCGGACCGGTAACCTGGCCTGCATGACCAGCCGCGCCAGGGCGATCACGTGCGCCGCTCCGCCCATGTCCTTCTTCATCAGCGCCATGCTGCCGCCGGGCTTGATGTTCAGCCCGCCGGTATCGAAACAAACGCCCTTGCCGACCAGGGCCACCAGCGGTGCGTCCTCGTCGCCCCACTCCAGGCTGACCAGCCGCGGGGCGCGGGTCGCGGCGCGACCTACCGCGTGAATGGCGGGATAGCCCTGTTCCAGCAAGGCGTCGCCCTCGATGACCCGCGTGCGAGCGTCGAAACGCCCGGCTTCGGCCAGCAGGGCATCGGCCAGTTGCCCGGGGCCCATGTCCTCGGTGGGCGTGTTGACCAGGTCCCGCACGAGGCACTGCGCGGCGGTGAGTTCCCGCACCCGTTCGGCGATGTCGTCGTCGAGTACCAGTTGGGCGCCGGAATCCGGCAGTTCGCGGTAGCGCTCGAAGCGATAGGCGCCAAGACCCCAGCCCAGGGCGGCCAGTTCCCGCCGTCCACGGCTCCAGTCCGCATCCAGTGCGTACCGCCCTGGCGGCAGGGCAGCTGGTAGCGTGGCCAACTGCCACAACGCGCCTTCTTCCCGGGTGCCGAACACCACGCATCCCACGGATTCACCATCGCCCGGGACCAGTCGAAACGTTCCGGGTTTGGCCTCGAACGCTGTGGCTTGCAGCCAGGCGCGCGTGCCTGTGGGCGCCTGCCCGAGCCAGTCGTCGAGCTGATCGCCGTCAACCGGCAGGAGGGGAATCGCGGGGGTTTCGGACGGGTCGGCGTAGGGCACGTGGGGCTCCTGGGGCGGCGGAACGTCTGGGGGCGCTCAGTGTACGCCACGCCCTGGTGGGCGGCCAGACCACCAGGGCGAAGATGGCCCACCAGGTGTTGGTGGTGTACCCTGATTCCGAATCATGTACCGAGGGACCGGATCATGAACCCCGTCGCACTCATCGTGCACGCGCACGAGCAACCCGGGC
>JAUIJU010000078.1 GCA_030431095.1 Gammaproteobacteria bacterium
CGGTCGGTCTCCGGCAGGGGCGCCATGACCAGGTGCGCGGTCAGCGCCGTGTCGGTGGTGCTCATCGCCCAGATATGCAGATCGTGCAGGTCCGTCACACCTGGCAGGGACGTAAGAAAGCTGCGCACCTGCAGCGGGTCGATCGCCGGCGGCACCGCGTCCACCGCCAGGTTCAGCGACTCGCGCAACAGGCCCCAGGTGGACCAGAAAATCACGCCCCCGATCACCAGGCTGACCAGGGGGTCCAGCCAGTTCCAGCCCAACCAGAGGATCAGCGCGCCGGATACGACCACGCCCAGCGAGACCGCGGCGTCGGCCGCCATGTGGAGGTAGGCGCCGCGGATGTTCAGGTCGCGCTCCTTGCCGCGCAGGAACAGCATCGCGGTCGCGGTATTGATCACCACGCCGATGGCCGCCACCAGCATGATGGTGAGCCCCGCCGGCTCGGCCGGCTGCAGGAATCGACCGATCGCCTCCCAGGCGATGGCGCCGACCGCCGCGAGCAGCAGCAGTCCACTGCCCAGGCTGGCCAGAATGGTGGCGCGCGAGTAGCCGTAGGTCCGACGCAGGGACGGGCTGCGGGTGGCCAGCGCCGCGGCGCCCCAGGCCAGGAGCAGGCCCAGCACGTCGCTCAGATTGTGGCCGGCATCGGTCAGCAGGGCCAGGGATTTCGCCGCCAGCCCGAACACCACCTCGACGACAACGAACGCGATATTGAGGGCGACGCCGATCATGAACGCCCGATTGAAATCGGGCGTGGCGTGGTGATGTGCGTGTTCGTGGGCTCGGTTCACCCGGGCCGACCCCTCAGGAAGCCTGCCCGGTCAGGGCGCCGAACAGAATCCACCCACCAATCACGACAAATCCGGCGCCGGCCACCAATGAAAGGACCCGCTGGTCAACGACTTCCGACAACACCGCGCCGGCCGCGACACCGATGGCGGTCGTGGTGACCAACGCGGCCGATGCCGCCAGGAATATCGCCAGCCTGTTCCCCGGCTGATCCGTGGCAAACAGCAGGGTGACCAGCTGGGTCTTGTCTGCCATCTCGGCGATGAAGACGCTGGTGAACACGACGCTGAGCAGTTTCCATTCCATGAGTCATGGGTCTCGATCGAAGGGATTCCCATTGTACCCACCCCGGTTTCGGTTTCGTGTCACCGACACGCTTGCTTCGCCCCGACCCGCGTCGGATACTGGACGTTTTCCACGCGCGCGGATGACACCATGAGCGACGAATTCCAGGTCTGGTTCAACGGTCGGCTGCGGCCTTTCGAGGAATGCACGGTCAGCGTGCGCTCGCACGCCCTGCACTACGGCTCCTCCGTGTTCGAAGGGGTACGGGTGTACCGCACGCCGGACGGGCCCCGCGTGTTTCGCCTGACCGACCACCTGAAGCGTTTTTTCTGGTCGGCCAATGTCTACCGCATGCCGCTGCGCTGGGGCCTGGACGAAATCCACGCGGCCTGTCGCGAGGCAGTCAACGCCAACGGCCTGGAAGCGGCCTACCTGCGGCCCGTCGCTTTTCGCGGCGACTGCGGCCTGGGCGTGATGCCGGGTGACATGAGCCGGGTGGAAGTCGCGGTCATCGTCAACGAATGGGGTACTTACCTGGGTGAAGGCGCCCTGGAGCGCGGCGTGGAAGTCTGCGTCAGCTCCTGGCAGCGGGTCGCGCCCAACACCATTCCCGCGGGCGCCAAGGCCGGCGGCAACTACCTGTCCTCCTTTCTCATTCACCTGGAAGCGAAGGACCGCGGCTGCACGGAGGGCATCGCCCTGGGCACCGACGGCCTGGTCAGCGAAGGCAGCGGTGAGAACATCTTCGTGGTCTCCGGCGGGCGGATTCTCACGCCACCCGTGTCGGCTTCCATCCTCAGCGGCATCACCCGCGACACCGCCATCGAGCTGGCGCGCGACCTGGACTTGCCCCTGGTCGAGCAGTCCATTTCACGTGAACAGCTCTATGCGGCCGACGAAATCTTCATGACCGGAACCGCGGTTGAGATCACCCCCGTGCGCAAGGTCGACCACATGGTGATCGGCAGCGGCGAACGCGGCCCGGTCACGCAACGCCTGCAGGACGCGTTTTTCGGCCTGTTCGACGGCCGTACCGAGGACACACGGGGCTGGCTGGAGCCACTCTGACCCGCACCGGGTAGCGGGCGCGCCGGTCACGCGCGCCCCGAATTCGCCCCGTGACAGGCGTTCAGCGTCACTTTACGGCGGCGGGAACTGACGCAAAGCGTCACATCACTTCGTTTTTCGGCACCTGTTCAACGGGCCCGCTCGTCCGAAAGTCACCTCTGAAAACCATTTATTTATTATTTATCAACACATTACGAGATTAGAGACGTTTCTGGCACGGTTCGTGTATATATACCGGGTACCAGCATCGCCGGTCTGCCCGATTCAGCCCCGCGCTGCTGTAACAAGAAAGGGAAGTCAGCTTTCCGTGAATGGCCCCTGGTTGCTGGGTCCGCCGACGAGACTACCGCTGGTCTCACGGCTCACGAAAAGCCACGGAAGGATCTTCGGAAAGGACTCCGCAATTTTGCCAGATGCGCGGAACCAGGGAAGACATCGCCGGGGGAGACATGGAAGCCGTTCAGGTCCCCCGGCGCTCCGCCTACCACGCCGCCCACCCGCGGCCGGGGGAGGCTTCTCGAACAAATACCCGAGTTCGGCTTGGGGGTGAAAGGTGTCTGCGACCGGCCGCAGGGGAATGTTGGCCAGTCGCGACCTAGGGGAGTGCGATGAAGACGCCCGTCGACATCGCACAATTTGAAAAGACCCGCGGATGCCGGGTCTTTTCTTTTATGGGGCGGAGAAAACCGTCCGCTCACTTCAGAACGGAATCACCCTGTCGCCTTCTTCGGCCTGTGGCGCACCCGGCGCGGGCGCCTCAGTCGCTGTTGTAGTCGGTGATGATGTATCCGCCGGACTTGCTGTCGTGCTCCAGTTTCAACAGCTTGCGCTTTTCCATCTCCGCCAGCAGCAGCCCGAAGGAGCGAAAACCGTGGTAGCTCTCGCTGAACGAGGGTTTGCGGCGCTTGAGGGCCTGCTTGACCATCGAACCCCAGATGTTGCTCTCCTCGCCACGCTCGCTGGTGATGTCGTCCAGGGTTTCCAGCACCAGGTCGAAGGCCTGCTGGGCGCGCTCTTCCGCCCGCTTGCCGCCGCCGTTGCTGGCGCCGCCGGTATCGCCGCTCTTTTGCGGCGGCTTCTGCTTGGGCTTGCGCTGGGCCGCCTTGCGCACGATGTCCTCGTAGTAGATGAACTCGTCGCAGTTGGAAATCAGCAGGTCCGAGGTCGATTCCTTCACGCCAATGCCGATCACGATCTTGTTGTTCTCGCGCAGCTTGGACACCAGCGGCGAAAAGTCCGAATCGCCGGAGATGATCACGAAGGTGTCCACGTGGGACTTGGTGTAGCACAGGTCCAGGGCGTCCACGACCATGCGGATGTCGGCGGAATTTTTGCCGGACAGGCGCCGATGCGGAATGTCGATCAGCTCGAAAGAGGCCTCGTGCATGTCCCGCTTGAAGTCCTTGTAGCGCTCCCAGTCGCAATAGGCCTTCTTGACCACGATGTTGCCCTTCACCAGCAGGCGCTCGAGCACCTCCTGGATGTCGAAGCGGGCGTAACGCGCGTCCCGCACGCCGAGGGCGATGTTCTCGAAATCGCAGTAGAGGGCCAGGTTTTTGTCTTCGCTGCTCATGGGTGATCGTTCGGCGGAAGGATGCCCATTCTAGGGGAAACGGCCTTTCGGCGCGGAAGGAATTCCTCGCCGATCGCCATCGTTTCACCGCGCGGTGGCCGCAGCCGTTAAGATGCCGGTTCATGGATGCCGCGAGCGACAATGCGCCCTATTACGAGCTTGGTCCCGACGCGGTGATTGACGCGGTCGAGTCGCTGGGCCTGCTCAGCGATGGCCGACTGCTGGCGCTGAACAGCTACGAAAACCGCGTGTACCAGGTCGGCCTGGAAGAAGGCGCGCCGCTGGTCGCCAAGTTCTACCGGCCGGGGCGCTGGAGCGACGCCCAGATCCTGGAAGAACACGCCTTCGCCCTGGAACTGGCCGAGGCGGAAATTCCGCTGGTGCCGCCCATGGTGATCGGCGGCGACTCCCTGCATTTCGCCAACGGCTTCCGTTTCGCGCTGTTCGAGCGCCGTGGCGGCCATGCCCCGGAACTGGACAACGAAGACACACGACGTTGGCTGGGGCGCTTCATGGGGCGTATCCACGCGGTGGGCGCCGGGCGGAGCTTCGAACACCGACCGGCCCTGACGCCGGAACGCTTCGGCGCCGAATCCATCGACAGCATCAACCAGGGTCGCTGGCTGCCACCCCACCTGGAAACCGCCTTCGCCAGCCTGGCGCAGGACCTGATGGCCCAGGTCGAGGCCGCCTGGGCGCGGGCCGGCGCATTCACGCCGATCCGCCTGCACGGCGACTGCCACGTGGGCAACATCCTGTGGCGTGACGGGCCGTTTTTCGTGGACCTGGACGACTGCCAGTCGGGCCCGCCGGTGCAGGACCTGTGGATGTTCCTGTCCGGGGATGTCGAGGAAATGGCGGTGCAGATGAAGGACATCGTCGAGGGCTACCGCGAGTTCGCCGATTTCGATCTGCGCCAGCTGCAGCTCATCGAGGCCCTGCGCACCCTGCGCATGCTGCACCACGCTGCCTGGCTGGGACGGCGCTGGGAAGACCCGGCGTTTCCTATCGCCTTTCCCTGGTTCGGTGAGCCCCGCTACTGGGAAGACCTGGTGCTGGGGCTACGCGAGCAGCTGGGGCGAATGCAGGAGCCGGCGCTGGAGTTGGCGGCCTATTGAACCTTCGTGAGGGTTCCGGGGCGCTCAATGGGTCCCGGACATCGCGATGGGTGCGATTCCGGAATGCGAAATCAGTAGTGCGGCGGGACCTCGTCCGCCGGTGAACCGCCGCCGGGTACCGACTCGCGCAACTCGGCGAGTCGTTCGGCCAGCGCGCGGAGCTGGCGCTTGAGTTCGAGCAGCTCGCGGTCCTGTTGCGCCACGGTGTCGTCGAGGCGCCGGTGCAGCTCCTCCTGGAAGGCAGCCTGCGTTTCCAGTTCGTCCACCCGGGCAAGCAGCGCCGCCAGGTCCTGGCCGCTCATCCCCCTTCGTCCTCGCCGAGGTCGTCGGGGATGGTTTCCGGGGGCTCCCACAGCTCCACGCGGTTACCGTCCGGGTCCTCGAACCAGCCGAAGCGGCCGAAATCGGCTTCTTCGCGTTCGGGCAACACGGTGCCGCCGCCCTTGCGCACGTTTTCCAGCGCCACGTCCAGGTCGTCGACCACCAGGTTGATCATGAAACCCTGGCCGGACGGGCCGAAGTACTCGGTGTCCTTCGCAAACGCGCTCCACACCGTGAAGGCGTTCTCCGGCATGTCGGCCGGGGCAAAGCTGGTGCCGCGGGTGTCGCCCCAGGACTCGATGCCCAGCCCCAGCACCTGCTGGTACCAGGCCCCCAGGCGCGCCGGGTCCGGCGAGCGGAAAAAC
>JAUIJU010000079.1 GCA_030431095.1 Gammaproteobacteria bacterium
CCAGCTGCTTGAGCTTGATGCGCTTGATCTCCGGCAGGTACAGGCGCTCGTCGTTGTGCACCTTCAGCGCCTCGTTCTTCTCGCGATAGCTGGACAGGTGCGAGGTCACCGTGGCCAGCAGGCGCGCTTCGAAGGGCTGCTCACTGGTGGCGATTTCTTCCATGCGCTGCACGTACTCGCGGATGCCGTACAGGCACACCTCGGCCAGCGCCTCTTCCTTCGACTTGAAGTAGTAGTAGAGGCTGCCCTGCTTGATGCCCATTTCCGAGGCGATGTCCGTGGTGCTGGCGCCGTGAAAACCCTTTTGCGCAAACACGGCCGCCGCCGCACGGATGGCGGCCAGCTTCTGCTGCTGGTACTTGGGCGACTCGGGGTTCTGCATAACACGACGAAAACGTTAACAGCCCGCTATTCTATAGATTTATAGAATCATTACAACCAAAACATGTAATCTTCAAAAAACCAACATGTTATAAGCAATTGATCTATAGAATTGCTGCGGCTAATAACGCCATTCTCCGAATTCCATCTCCACCCACACGCCAAAGCCCAGCGACAGCTCACGCTTGTCCTCGCGTTCGAAGCGCGGCCACGTGGCGCTGGGGCCAAAGGACAACCACAGGTAGTCGCGGGTAAACGGGCGCCGCCAGATGAAATTGAAGCCGATGTCACGCACACCCACCGGGCCGTCGGTTTCACCGTAGGCGAAGGCCAGCAGTGAGAAAGCGTGCTGATCACGCATCAGGTGGTACCAGGTCTGGCCGACGTACCAGTCCGTGCCGCGCGTTTCCTCGTTCTTGGTAATGACGGTTTCCCAGCGCAGGACGTCCTCCGGATTGAAGGCGTGGGCGAGGTCCGCGCGCGCGGTGGCGCCGAAACCGTCATCGCTGCGCCAGAAGAAGGTTTGCCGGAACCGCAGGTCGGTCTGGGGACTGTAGGCCTTGTAGTAGTACCACTGGGCGCGCACGTAGGGCACCGGCGGCGTGCGCAGGCGCACACCGCCGCCCAGGTCCCAACCCTTGCGGCCGTCACGGCGGCGGTGACCCAGTCCGAGCAGCAGCGAGTCTTCTTCGTTGCGGTTGACGAGGCCGGGGTTGTAGAAGGTTTCATTCTGCGTTTCGGTGTCGGAAATATAGGCGTCCTCGTCGCCGCGTCCAAAAAATACGTCCCAGCGCCGGTCGAGGTTGGGCAGCGGGGCACGGACGCGAAAACGGGCCTTGCCGTCGAACCCTTCGTACTGGTTCCAGTCGCCACCCAGCGTGACCAGTCCACTGACCGACTCTTCCGGGTAGTCGACGGAATCGCCGAACAGGCCGTCGAACCAGCGAAAGGTGTGACAACTGGCGCCACGAAGGAACTCCTGGGTGTCTTCTTGCCAGTCGTTGTCCGACAGGTCCCAGTCACAGGGGTCTTCCTGTCCTTCGGAGCGCGCGCCGCTGTTGGGATTGAAGGGACGGCGCACCCGGCGCAACGCCTCGGTGTCGGGGTCGCGGGGTTCGGTTTCGGGTCGGGAATCGTCTCGCGCGGCATCGGCAGGCGGATCGTCCCTACCGCCTGGCGCCGCATCCTGCGCGCCCGCCGGGCTGAACACCGCCGCCAACAATATGGCCAGCAGCATCCGCGACAGGCTTGATTTGACCGGAGTTGCCACCATTCCAGCCCCCCAGAAGCCGTTCCGGTCACTCTACGGCATGCCACGGTCAAGGTCATCTCGAAAATTCAGGAAGACCGGATGTAACTTTTCGTCGGCGAAGGGCGTCAAAGGGTCAGGAAGCGGGAAGAACGGCCATTCGCCGGCGCGCCGAAGGCAAAAGTCTCGGTTTATCGCACCCGGGGGGGCACCTGACTTCCGGCCCATGTTTCGAGGGTGCGCCTGTGGTCTGATGAGCGTGCCCAGTGCCGGCCCGCAAACCAGAAGCGGGCCAAATCACACATCGAACGGCACGGGCATACCACAGGGTTGCGGATACCTGTGCTGGCGACAGCGGCACGAGTGCTGTCGTTCGACTGGACATAACACGGGGGAAAGACCCCTGGTACACGAGATGAGGTCTGTTGTGAAAAAGTTGCTGAAAGTATCCGCGCCGCTGGTGGTGCTGCTCGCCGGTTTTCTCATCGTCCAGGGCATGGCCGCCATGCGGCCCGAGCCCGAGAAGAAGGAAGACGAGACCCGGCTGGTTTCCCTCTACGTCGACGAAGCACGCTCAGAATCCGTCACGGTCAGCGTCACGACCCAGGGCGAGGTCCGTCCCAAGACGGAAATCGACCTGGTGCCCCAGGTTTCCGGGCGCATCGTCGCGTTGTCGGAGAATTTCAATTCCGGCGCCGAGTTCAAGGCGGGCGACCTGCTGCTGAAAATCGACGATACCGACTACCAGCTGGCCCTGGTGCGGGCCGAGGCCTCGGTGGCCCAGGCCCAGACCGAGCTGGAACGCCAACTGGCGACGAAAGATATCAAGGAAGAGGAGTGGCGCGACAACCGCAAGAACGGTGAAGAGCCCACGGCCTTTTCCCTGAACCTCACCCAGGTGGCGCAGGCCGAGGCCATGCTGCGTTCCGCGCAGGCGGACCTGCGACGTGCGCGCCTGGACCTCGAACGCACCGAGTTTCGCCTGCCCTTCGACGGCCGCGTGCGCGACCGCAAGGTGGGCATCGGGCAGTACGTCACCGCCGGCGCGTCCCTGGGAACGGTCTTCTCCACGGACACGGTCGAGGTGCGCCTGCCGCTGACCGATGCACAACTGGTGGAACTCAATTTGCCGATGGGCTACATGGCCCCCGGCTACGAACAGGCCCCGGTGGTGGATTTCAGTGCCTCCCTGGGCAACCGTGAATACGCCTGGCAGGGCCGCATCGTGCGCGTCAGCGCCGCGGTGGACCAGGAAACCCGCCTGATCTACGCGACCGCCGAGGTGCGCGACCCCTACGGCGCTGCCGCCAACAAGGGCATGCCCCTGGCCGTGGGCCTGTTCGTCAGTGCCGACATCGGCGGCGTACAGGAACAGGACGCCATCGTGATGCCTCGCCTGGCCCTTCGCAATGAGAACAAGGTCTACGTAATCAACGAGGAGAACCGCCTCGAGATTCGCACGGTGGACGTGATCTCCACTTCCGAAGAGCGGGTGCTGGTCGCCAGCGGCGTGGCCGCGGGCGAGCACGTGGTCACCTCCACGCTGCCCAATGCCACCGACGGCATGGAAGTGGAGCCCATTTTTCGCACCGCGCAAAGCTGAACCCGCCGCACAGGGAGATAAGCCATGAATGGCCTGATCGAATGGTGGGTTCGTAACCCCGTCGCCGCCAACCTGTTGATGGTGGGCATCATCATCGCCGGCTTCATGCGCTTCGGCGCCATGGAGCGGGAGATGGATCCGCACGTACGCTTCCCCGGCCTGGAAATCGAAGTGACCTGGCCCGGTGCCGCACCGCAGGAAGTGGAAGAGCAGATCGTCGCGCGCATCGAGGAGGCGGTCAGCGACCTGGACAACATCGAGTGGGTCCGCTCGACCTCCGCCGAGAGCTACGGCGGGGTCTACATCCTGGCCGACCAGAACGTGGACTTCACGCAGTTCATGAACGACGTGAAAATCCGCGTGGATTCCATCTCGTCCTTCCCGCGCGACATCGAGCCGCCGCAGGTGCGCCAGTGGGTGAACCGGGACGAGTTCATCCGCGTGGCCGTCAGCGGCGACCTGACCGAACGGGAGCTCAAGCGGCTGGCGGAGCAACTGCGCCGCGAGGCCGCTACCCTGCCGGCGATTTCCATCGTCGACCTGTTCGGCACGCGCCGCGAAGAAGTGTCCATCCAGGTCAGCGAGGAGCAGCTGCGCCGCTACAACCTGAGTTTCAACGAGGTGGCCACGGCCATCCGCAACCATTCCATCAACCAGTCCTCCGGCTCGGTGCGCACCGAGGTGGGCACCTACCAGCTCACGGTTCGCAGCCAGGCCGACACCGAGGCCGAGTTCTCCGAGATCGTGATCCGCCAGACCAACGACGGCGGCACCATCCGCGTGGGCGACGTGGCCACGGTGGTGGACGGATTCGAGGACAACCCCATCCTGGCCACCCTGAACGGCGAGCCGGCGGTGCTGCTGCAGGTCATGACCACCGAGACCATGGACATCGTCCGCGCCTCGGAGTCCATTCGCACCTGGATCGACGAGCGCCAGGCCACGCTGCCGCCCGGCGCCGAACTGACACTGTGGACGGACAATGCCGAGGACTTCAAAGGCCGCATGTCCACCATCGGCAACTCCGCCGGGCTGGGCCTTCTGCTGGTGTTGGGCGTGCTGATGCTGACGCTGCGGCCCAAGGTGGCGTTCTGGGTGGCGGTGGGCATCGCCACCGCCTATGCCGGGGCCTTCGTGTTCCTGCCCACGGTGGACGTGTCGCTGAACATGATTTCCACCTTCGCCTTCCTGCTGGTGCTGGGCATCGTGGTGGACGACGCCATCGTGGTCGGCGAGGGGATTCACTCGGAGTCGCACCGTCTGGGCGGCGGGATTCCCTCGGCGGTGGCCGGTACGCAACTGGTGGCCAAGCCGGTAATCTTCGCCGTGCTGACCACCATGATCGCCTTCATGCCCTGGCTGTTCATGTCCGGCGGCACCAGCGAGTTCACCCGCCACATCACCTGGGTGGTGATCCTGGCCCTGGTGTTCTCGCTGATCGAATCCCTGCTGATCCTGCCCTCGCACCTGCGCAAGCTGAAGCCGCGCGACGACGCCAGGCTGGGCCGTTTCGGTCACTACCAGAAGATGGTGTCGGACGGGATCATCCATTTCGCGCAGAAACACTACCGACGGATCGGTGAATTCGCGGTGCGCCGCCGCTACCTGACCACCAGCGTGTTCGTGGCGCTGCTGGTCGTCAGCTTCGGCCTGACCGGCACGGGCTGGGTCAAGCAGGCCTTCATGCCCGAAATCGAGTCCGACCAGATCATCGTCAACGTGGTGATGCCCGAGGGCGCGCCGTACAGCCGGGCACTGGAAGTGCTGACCCAGTTGCAGGATGCCGAACGCCGCCTGGTCGAGGAAGTGGACCAGCGCACCGAGGGCGAGGGCAAGCTGATCGAGAACTGGTACACCCGCTCACGGCGTGACTCCGTGCTGGCCATCGTGAAGCTGGCGCCGCCGGAAGTGCGGGACATGAGCGCCAAGGACGCCGCGATTCGCCTGCGCGAGCTGATGGGCGACGTGGCCGACGCCAAGGAAGTGTCCGTGGACTACACCCAGAACGGCGGTGACCCGGGCTTCGAATTGTCGGTGCGCCACCCCGACCTGGACGTGCTGCGCCTGGCCGTCAACGATCTGGAAAACCAGCTGCGCACCTACGAGGCGCTGTACGACGTGCGCAACAACCTCGAGAGC
>JAUIJU010000080.1 GCA_030431095.1 Gammaproteobacteria bacterium
CCGGTCTGGGCCATCGGCACTGGCCTGACGGCCAGTCCGGAACAGGCGCAGGCGGTCCACGCCTTCGTGCGTGACAAAATGGGGTCGCTGGATGGTACAATAGGCGGTCAAATTCGGATTCTTTATGGCGGCAGCGTGAAAGCGTCGAATGCCGCCGATTTGTTTGCCCAGGAAGACATCGACGGCGCGCTGGTCGGGGGAGCGTCCCTGACGGCTGACGACTTCGTCGGCATTTGCCGCGGTGCTTCCCGGGACGGGTGAGAACATGAAGTTTTTAAATATTTTTCACGTGCTGGTGGCCATTGCCATGGTTGCCTTCATCCTGGTGCAGCGGGGGCCTGGCGCCACCGCAGGCGCCGCTTTCGGCAGTGGCGCGTCGGGTACGGTGTTCGGCTCCCGCGGTGCCGGTTCGTTCCTGTCCCGCTCCACGTGGGTGATGGCGGCCCTGTTCTGCCTGATCAGCCTGGTCATGGCGGTGATCGTGTCGCGCGATCTTGCGGCCCCGGAAACCGATCTCGGCGTGGTGGGTTCCGCCGCGCCGACGGAACAGTCCGAGACCGTTCCGGTGATGGACGATCCCGAGTCGGATCTGCCGGCCCTGGACACCCGGTCGATCACCGAGCCGGCAGCGGACAGTGATCTGCCCGCCGTGGAAGTGGCGCCGGCCGACGACGATGCCGCCACGGGGGCGGCCGACGAGGACCCGGACGGCAGCCGGTAAGACACACGCCCAAGTGGTGGAATTGGTAGACACGCTATCTTGAGGGGGTAGTGGCGAAAGCCGTGCCGGTTCGAGTCCGGCCTTGGGCACCAACTTTTTATTGCGTCTGCGCGGCGCGGGGACAACAAACGATCATGTTGGCTGAATACTTGCCGATTCTCCTGTTTGTCGGGATCTCGACTGTCCTGGGAATCGTCCTGATCACCGCGGGCAGCGTGCTGTCCCCCACCAATCCCACCGCCGAGAAGTCCTCGCCGTATGAGTGCGGCTTCGAGGCCTTCGAGGACACACGCAGCAAATTCGACGTGCGGTTCTACCTGGTCGCGATCATGTTCATCATTTTCGACCTGGAAATCGCCTTCTTCATCCCCTGGGCCGTGGCGCTCGACGAGCTTGGCATGTTCGGCCTGGTCGCCATGACGATCTTCGTGGCGGAACTGATCGTGGGCTTTTTCATCGCCTGGAAACGCGGAGCGCTGGAATGGGAGTGAGCACCGAGAGAATGGACGTCAACCAGGCCGTGGCCGAACTGGGCGCGGTGGATGACATCCTGCGCCCGGGCGCCGACGACAACCCGCTGCTGAACCGCGGCGCGGTCACCACGACGCTGGACACCCTGGTGAACTGGGCGCGCACCGGCTCGCTCTGGCCGATGACCTTCGGCCTGGCCTGCTGCGCCGTCGAGATGATGCAGGCCGGCGCGGCGCGCTACGACCTGGACCGCTTCGGCGTGATCCTGCGCCCCAGCCCGCGCCAGTCCGACGTCATGATCGTGGCCGGTACCCTGTGCAACAAGATGGCGCCCGCCCTGCGCAAGGTCTACGACCAGATGCCCGATCCCAAGTGGGTGATTTCCATGGGCTCCTGCGCCAACGGCGGAGGCTACTATCACTACTCCTACGCCGTGACGCGAGGCTGCGACCGAATCGTGCCCGTGGACATCTACGTGCCGGGCTGCCCGCCCACGGCCGAAGCGCTGATCTACGGCATCCTGCAACTGCAGCGGAAAATTCGCCGCACCAACACCATCGCGCGCTGATCGGACATGAACACCGACGCCTTCAACAAGCAGTTGATCGAGGCCTTCGGCGACGGCGCGCGCGTGCTGGACAATGGCCGCGGCCAGCTGACGCTGGAAGTGCCCGCCGGGTCCTGGCTGGAAACCGCCCGCGCGTTGCGTGACGACTTCGGGTTCGAGCAGCTGGTCGACCTGTGCGGCGTGGATTACCTGGGTTACGGCCAGGACGAGTGGGAAACCCGCGACGTGACCGCCGAGGGATTCAGCCGTGGTGTAGATGCGCTGGGCCCCGGTCGTTTTCGCTGGCGTGAACTGCCCGAGGCCGGCGCGGTGGAGAACCGCTTCGCGGTGGTGGTCCACCTGTTGTCGGTTTCCGGCAACCGGCGCCTGCGTGTACGGACGTTCGCGCCGGACGAGGCCCTGCCCATGGTGCCCTCGCTGGTGGAGGTCTGGAATGGCGCCAACTGGTATGAGCGCGAGGCTTTCGATCTGTACGGCATCCTGTTCGAGGGGCACCCCGACCTGCGCCGCATCCTGACCGACTACGGCTTTACCGGGCACCCTTTCCGCAAGGACTTTCCGCTCATCGGCAACGTCGCGGTGCGCTATGACGAGGACCGCCAGCGCGTGGTCTACGAGCCGGTGGCAATCGAGCCGCGGGTGCTGGTCCCCCGGGTGATTCGCGAGGATTCCCGTTACAAGGCCGACGAAATCGATCAGGCCGCGGACGAGGCCGCCGAGCAGGCGGCGGAAGGAGGCAGCGACCGTGGCTGACATCAACAACTACACGATGAATTTCGGGCCGCAGCACCCGGCGGCCCATGGTGTGCTGCGCCTGGTGCTGGAACTGGACGGCGAAACCGTGGTGCGGGCCGATCCGCACATCGGCCTGTTGCACCGAGCGACGGAAAAGCTGGCCGAAAGCAAGCCTTTCAACCAGTCCATCGGTTACATGGACCGTCTCGACTACGTCTCCATGATGTGCAACGAGCACGCTTACGTGCGCGCCATCGAGCAGCTGCTGGGCATCGAGCCGCCACTGCGCGCCCAGTACATCCGCACGATGTTCGACGAGATCACCCGTATCGGGAACCACCTGATGTGGGTGGGCGCCAACGGCCTCGACCTGGGCGCCATGACGGCCTTCCTGTACGCCTTCCGCGAACGCGAGGCCACCATGGACATGTACGAGGCGGTATCGGGCGCGCGCATGCACGCCACCTACTATCGCCCCGGCGGCGTGTACCGGGATCTGCCTGACCGCATGCCGCAGTACCGCGAGTCGCCCTGGACCAGGGGCAAGGACCTCAAGCGCAAGAACGAGTGGCGCGAAGGCAGCCTGCTGGATTTCGTCGAGGCTTTCGCCGAGGACTTCGACAGTCGCGTGGACGACTACGAAACCCTGCTTACGGACAACCGAATCTGGAAACAGCGCACCGTGAACATCGGTGTGGTGTCACCCGAGCGCGCCCTGCAGATGGGCTTCACCGGCCCCATGCTGCGCGCGTCCGGCGTGGCGTGGGACCTGCGCCGCAAGCAGCCTTACGCCATGTACGACGAGATGGAATTCGACATCCCGGTCGGCGCCAACGGCGACTGCTACGACCGTTACCTGGTGCGCATCGAAGAGCTGCGCCAGTCGGCGAAAATCATCCTCCAGTGCGTGAAGTGGCTGCGCGAGAACCCGGGCCACGTCATGCTGAAGAACTTCAAGGTCATCCCCCCGACGCGGGAAGAAATGAAGGATGACATGGAAGCCCTGATTCATCACTTCAAACTGTTCACCGAAGGCTACTGCGTGCCGGCCGGCGAAACCTACGCCGCCGTCGAAGCGCCCAAGGGCGAATTCGGCTGCTACATGGTGTCCGACGGCGCCAACAAGCCGTTTCGTGCGCACTTCCGCGCGCCTGGTTTCGCCCACCTCTCGAGCATGGACGAGATGCTTCGCGGCCACATGCTGGCGGACGTTCCGGCCATGATTGGCACGCAGGACATCGTCTTTGGGGAGGTCGACCGCTGATGGCCCACAAATCCGTACAGGCGCCGCCCGACACCGGGCTGTTGACGCCGGAAACCCGCGCCACCATCGACAGCTGGGTGGCGCGCTTTCCCGAAGACCGCAAGCGCTCCGCCGTGATCCAGTCGCTGATGGCCGCCCAGGATCAGAACGGTGGTTTCCTGACCCGGGAACTGGTGGGGGCCGTGGCCGCCTACCTCGACCTGCCGCCCGTGTGGGCCGCCGAGGTGGCGAGTTTCTATTCCATGTTCGACAACGAGCCGGTGGGTCGGAACAAGGTCAACATCTGCACCAATATTTCGTGCTGGCTGAATGGCGCGGAAAGTCTGGTCGCGCATGCCGAGCGCAAGCTGGGCATCAGTATGGGCCAGACCACCGAGGACGGCCGGGTGACCCTGGTGGTGGAAGAGGAATGCCTGGCCGCCTGCTGCGGCGCACCGATGATGGTGGTCAACGGCCACTACCACGAGAACCTCGACACCGAGGCTTTCGACAAAATCGTGGACGGCCTCGAATGACTCATAGCGCCCCCCCGTCTCTCGTCTCCCGTCTCCCGTTTCCCCGGGCCGGAGGCCCCAATGGCTGACCACAACGTCGTTTTCACCACGCTCGGTTTCGACGAGCCCTGGACCCTGGAAAACTACCGACGCATCGGTGGTTACCAGGCCTGGGAAAAGATCCTGCGCGAGAAAACCCCGCGCGAGGACATCATCGAGGCGGTCAAGGCTTCCAGTCTGCGCGGCCGCGGCGGCGCCGGTTTTCCCACCGGTCTGAAGTGGAGCTTCATGCCGCGCTCGGCGCCGGTGCAGAAGTACATCCTGTGCAACTCGGACGAGTCCGAGCCGGGCACCTGTCACGACCGCGACATCCTGCGCTTCAATCCGCATGCGGTGGTCGAGGGCATGGCCATCGCCGGCTACGCGATGGGCGCCACGGTGGGCTACAACTACCTGCGTGGCGAGTTTCACCACGAACCCTTCGAGCGCTTCGAGGCGGCGGTGAAGGAAGCCTACGAGATCGGCATGCTGGGCAGAAACCTGCTGGACTCCGGCGTGGACATGGACGTGTACGGCGTACTCGGCGCCGGCGCCTACATCTGTGGTGAGGAGACCGCCCTGATGGAGTCGCTGGAAGGCAAAAAGGGCCAGCCGCGCTACAAGCCGCCGTTTCCGGCCAATTTCGGCCTGTACGGCAAACCGACGACCATCAACAACACGGAAACCCTGGCCTCGGTTCCTTCCATCATGCGCCACGGCGCCGAGTGGTTCCTGGACATCGGCAAACCCAACAACGGTGGCCCCAAGGTGTTTTCCGTGTCCGGCCACGTCAACCGGCCGGGCAACTTCGAAATTCCCCTGGGTACGCCGTTCGCCGAGCTGCTGGAAATGGCAGGCGGCATGCGTGACGGCAATGCCCTCAAGGGCGTGATTCCCGGCGGTTCCAGCATGCCGGTGCTGCCCGCCGAGGTGATGATGGACATCACCATGGACTACGACGCGCTGGGCAAGGCCGGTTCCGGCCTGGGCTCCGGCGCGGTCATCGTCATGGACGAGACCACCTGCATGGTGCGTGCCTGTACGCGCATCGCGCGGTTCTACCACATGGA
>JAUIJU010000081.1 GCA_030431095.1 Gammaproteobacteria bacterium
CGTTCCTGGGCGTGGTCGTCGCTGACGGCGGAATCCGGCTGGAGGCCGACGCCCCCGGGGTGGCCGTCCGGCGAGCGATCATGGAGGCGCCAGGCGGAAGCAGCACGTCTCCAGTTGCGAATGGCGCACGCTGACCGCACCGAGCAACCCTCCGGGAATGGCGAAGCTGCGCAGTTGCCAGGCCTGCGGCTCATCGTCATCCATGGCCAGCACCGCGGCCACTTCGCCCGGATGCGTGCACACGGTAAACCGGCACAGGGCGTTGGCGATGCCCGAGCCGCCGGCTTTGACCACCGCCTCCTTGCATGCCCAGGTATGAAGGAAGGCCTCGTCCAGCCGCTCCGGTTCCTGCTCTTGCAGGGACAACAGCTCGTCCGGGCTGAAGTAGCGCCGCGCCAGTGACAGGGGTTTCCCCGTGCGCCTGCCGCGCGGCTCGAGGTCCACGCCGACGACCGTGCCGGTGGTCACGCCCACCAGGCAGTGGCCGGAACTGGCGGCGAGGGAAAACGCCAGTCCCCCGTCGTGGTGCGCCGGATCCAGCACCGGCTTGCCGCGGTCGGCGCGGGAAATGTGCACGTCCTTGCCCGGCAGGTCCAGGTAGGCGCCGAGCAACAGGCGCAGGTAAAACCGCCTCAGGGTTCGTTGCTGGCGCACCGGAAAATGCGCGGGGTCGATGGTCTCGTCAGGCTGCAGGGGACTGCCCATGGCCGCCAGGTCCACCAGCCAGAGATGCACCGTGCCAGGATCCGGAGGCGACAGCCCACGCAGCGGCAAGCGCCGCTCGGTGAAGACCTGTTCCACTTGCCCCACGTTGCCCATCGATTCCGGCGTTGCTAGTCTTGCGTCCGTTTCTTCGAATTCAGTGCCCGCTCCAGTCTAACCAAAGCCGGTAAACCGGGACAGTCACCCCCCGGCAAGCTTGAAGCGGGCCCATTTACCCCCCACATACCGCGGTGCCGGCCTCGCGCTTAGCATTCGTGCGGGCCACCACAACAGAGAGTTCCCAACCCATGCACTTCAAGAACGTCGTCATCCAGTCCCTGGCCGCGGTGGAACCGCCCATTCGTCTCACTTCCGAGGAGATCTGCAAGCGTCTGGCGCCCACCATGAATCGACTGGGCATCCGCGAAAACCTGCTTGAAGAAGTGTCCGGCATCGGCGCGCGCCGCGTGTGGAAAGAAGGCACGCAGCCTTCCGACGCCGCCACCCTGGCGGCGGAAAAGGCCATCGAGGACAGCGGGATCGACCGCGAGCGCATTGGCGTGATCATCAACACCTCGGTGTCCCGCGACTGGCTGGAGCCCTCCACCGCCTGCATCGTGCACGGCAACCTCGGCCTGGCCCCGCACTGCCTCAATTTCGACGTCGGCAACGCCTGCCTGGCGTTCCTGAACGGCATGGACATCGCCGCGCGCATGATCGAACGCGCCGAGGTGGACTACGCCCTGGTGGTGGATGGCGAAACCAGCCGCCAGATCACCGACGCCACCATCGAGCGACTGCTGGACCCGCAAGTCGGCGAGGAACAGTTCCGCGCCGAGTTCGCTTCGCTCACGCTGGGCTCGGGCGCCGCCGCCATGATCCTGGCGCGTCGTGAACTGGCCCCTGAGGGCCATGCCTACCGCGGCAGCGTGACCCGCGCGGCCACCGAGTTCAACGCCCTGTGCCGCGGCAATATGGACCGCATGACCACCGACACCCGCACCCTGCTCAGCGAAGGCCTGAAGCTGGCCGCGGGCACCTGGAAAGCCGCCTGCTCGACCCTGGGATGGGTCGCCGGCGAACTGGACCAGTTCGTGATCCACCAGGTGAGCAAGGTGCACACCGAGTCCCTGGTGAACATGCTGGGCCTGGACCCGGAAAAAGTGCACGCCATTTATCCGCACATGGGCAACATCGGCCCCGCGTCGGTGCCCATCGTGCTGGCCAAGGTCATGGAAGACGGAAAACTGAACAAGGGTGACCGCATCGCCTTGCTGGGCATCGGTTCCGGCCTGAACTGCTCCATGGCCGAGGTGGTCTGGTAAGCCGCTGATGTCCCATTCCTACCGCCCGCCGGAAGCGCTCTACCCCTTCGAGTCGCACTGGCTGGACCTGGACGGCATCCGCCTGCACTACCTGGACGAGGGACCGCGCGACGCGCCCGTGCTGCTAATGCTGCACGGCAATCCCACCTGGTCGTTCTACTACCGCAACCTTGTGCTCCGTCTGCGCGACCGCTACCGCTGCATCGTGCCGGACCACGTGGGCTGCGGCCTGTCGGACAAACCCGGCGACGCGCGCTACGACTACCACCTGGAGCAGCGCATCGCCGACGTCGACGCCCTGGTCAACGCCACCGTCGGTGACCGGGCGCTGCTGTCGCTGGTGGTGCACGACTGGGGCGGCATGATCGGTTTCGGCTGGGCGGCGCCGCGGGCCGAGCGGATCGAGCGCTGCGTGGTGCTCAATACCGCCGCCTTTCCCATGCCGTCCCGCAAGCGTCTGCCCTTCGCCCTGTGGCTGGGCGGACGCACCCCCTTGGGCACGGCCCTGATCCGCGGCCTGAACGCTTTTTCCGGCATGGCCGCGCGGATTGCTTTCAAGCAGCCCGTCAGCGCCGAGGTGCGTGCGGCCTACACCGGCCCCTACGACAACTGGGACAACCGCATCGCCACGCTGCGCTTCGTCCAGGACATTCCGCTCGCGGCGGGTGATCGTGGCTATGACATCGTCGCCGAAACGGGTGAGCTGTTGCAGCGATTCACGGACAAGCCGGTGTTGCTGGCCTGGGGTCTGAAAGATTTCGTGTTCGACGAGACCTTCTACGAGGAATGGCAACGGCGCCTTCCCGCCGCCCGCCGTCACCCGCTGCAAGACTGCGGGCACTATGTGCTGGAGGACGGAGGCGAAGCGCTGCTGGACACCATCGAGACGTTCCTCGGCCGTGAGACCGGCAACCATGAGCCCTTCTCCGCCGACTGAAACCTGCAACGTCGCCGCCGCCCTGGCCGTGCAGGCCCGGGAGCGGCCACAGGCGCCCGCCATCCACTATCCCGCCGGCGTTCGCCGCGGCCGGGTGAACTACCGCAGCGCCAGTTACGCGCGGCTGGATGAACTCAGCGACCGCTATGCCCGGGGGCTGGCTGCCTACGGCATCGGTCGCGGCGCGCGCGTCGCGCTGATGGTGCCGCCCGGCCTGGAATTCTTCGCCCTGTTTTTCGGCCTGTTCAAGGCCGGCGTGGTGCCGGTGCTGATCGACCCGGGTATCGGCCTGAAACCGCTCAAGCAGTGCCTGGGAGAAGCCGAGCCGGAAGCCTTTATCGGCGTGACGCGCGCCCAGCTGGCCCGCGTGCTGCTGCGCTGGTCACCCCACAGCATCCGCCGCAGCGTCACCGTGGGCCCGCGCCTGGCCTGGGGCGGCATCACCCTGCGCGGCCTGGCGCGCCGCGGCGGCCGGCAGGGAGCGCCCGTGCTGGCCGACACCGCCCCGGACGACATGGCGGCGATCCTGTTCACCTCGGGCAGCACCGGCATCCCCAAGGGCGTGGTGTACCGCCACCGGCATTTTGCCGCTCAGGTGGACATGTTGCGTGACGCCTTCGGCATTCGGCCGGGCGAAGTCGACCTGGCCACCTTCCCCCCCTTCGCCCTGTTCGATCCCGCACTCGGCATGACCACCGTGGTGCCGCACATGGACCCGACCCGGCCGGCCCAGGCCAACCCGGACTACCTGGCGCAGGCCATCGAGCGCTTCGAGGTGACGAACCTGTTCGGTTCACCGGCCCTGCTCAGGGTCCTGGGCCGCTACGCCGGCGAACACCAGCTGACCTTCCCGACCTTGCGCCGGGTGCTGTCCGCCGGCGCCGCGGTACCGACCGACACGGTGGCCGCCATGCGCGCGGCCATGGGCGAACACGGCGCCGTGCACACACCCTACGGCGCCACCGAGTGTCTGCCGGTGGCGAGCATTTCCAGCGATGAACTGGATGCCGACGTCCAGGCCCGGACGCGCGCCGGCGCGGGCATCTGCGTGGGACGTCCGGTGCCGCCCAACCAGGTCGCCATCATGCGCATCCTGGACGAAGCCGCCGAGGTGCTGCACCCCGAGGACCTGCTGGGGCCGGGTGAAACCGGCGAGATCATCGTGTCCGGCCCCACCACCACCGACCGCTACTGGCGGCGCGAGGCGCAGACCCGCCTGGCCAAGACCACCGGCGACACAGGCCGCCTGTGGCACCGCATGGGGGACGCGGGGTACTTCGATGATCAGGGCAGGCTGTGGTATTGCGGTCGCAAGTCCCAGCGCGTGGACACCCCGCAAGGCGCCCTGTTCGCCGACCAGGTGGAAGCGGTGTTCAACCCGATCGAGGGGGTGAACCGCACCGCGCTGGTCGGCGTGGACGTGGACGCGACGCGGGAGCCCGCGTTGTGCGTGGAAGTCACACCGGGCACGGACGTCAGCGAGGACACCATCCGCCACGAGGTACTGGCGACCGCCCGCGAGTACCCTTCGCTGGCCGGGCTGCGCCACGTGCTGTTTCACCCCGGCTTTCCCGTCGACATCCGGCACAATGCCAAGA
The DNA here is from genome assembly GCA_030431095.1 of Gammaproteobacteria bacterium. Classification (GTDB taxonomy): domain Bacteria; phylum Pseudomonadota; class Gammaproteobacteria; order Xanthomonadales; family SZUA-36; genus Marinihelvus. Next base: position 4,563 of record JAUIJU010000081.1, read on the forward strand.
TCGGCCGCGAGGAACTCGCGCGCTGGGCCGAGGAGCGACTACCGTGAGGGTGCTGGTCACCGGCGGCGGCGGATTTCTCGGCCAGGCCATCTGCCGGCAATTGCAGGCGCGTGGCGACGAACCGATTGCCTTCCAGCGCAGTACGGCGACGGCGCTGGCCGGCACGGGCATCGAGGAGCGGCGCGGCGACATCCGTGACGCGGACCAGGTTCGCGATGCCGTGCGGGATTGCCAGGCGGTGATTCACACCGCCGGCAAGGCCGGCGCATGGGGTGACCCGGCGCTGTACCGGGCCATCAACGTGGAGGGCACGCACCACGTGATCAACGCCTGTCGTGAGCAGGCCGTCGGACGCCTGGTGTTCACCTCCTCGCCCAGCGTGGCCCACGGCGGCGGCGACATCGAGGGCGCCGACGAATCCCTGCCCTACCCGGCGCACTATGCCGCGCCCTACCCCGAGACCAAGGCGCTGGCCGAGCAGGCCGTGATGGCCGCCGACGGGCCGGGGCTGCGCACCGTCTCGCTACGTCCCCACCTGGTCTGGGGCCCGGGCGACAATCACCTGCTGCCCCGGCTGATCGAGCGGGCCCGCAATGGCCCGCTGCGCCTGCCGGGGGCGGACAAGCTGATCGACACGGTGTACATCGACAACGCAGCGCGCGCCCACCTGCTGGCGCTGGATGCCCTGGACGCCAACCCGGACTGCCACGGCAAGACGTATTTCATTTCCAACGGCGAGCCCTGGCCGCAGGCGAGGATCATGACCGCCCTGC
>JAUIJU010000082.1 GCA_030431095.1 Gammaproteobacteria bacterium
CACAGGATTCGGGTGGTTTGCCGGCAAGAGCCCGCTAGAATGCCGACATGAACACACACCCTGAAATGATCGCCAACGCCCTGCACTTCCTCATCGAGCGTCAGGCCGACCAGCCCGGACTCGCCGAGCTGGCGCTGCACCTCGAGCGCAGCGAAGCTCACGTGCAAAAAATTTTCCAGGCCCACGTTGGTCTCTCGCCCAAGCAGTTTCTCGGCATGCTCACGCGCGAGCGAGCACTGGCGCGCCTCAAGGCCGGCGCTACGGTGCTCGATGCCTCGCTCGATAGCGGCCTTTCCGGACCAGGACGACTGCACGACCTGCTGATCAGCACCGATGCCCTGACACCCGGCGAAGCACGCCGGCGGGGCGCGGGCGTGGACATGCAGCGCGGCGTCGGCACGACGCCTTTCGGCCCTGCACTGCTGGCCTGGACAACCCGCGGCATCACGTTCCTGGGTTTCACCCGCAACCGCGGCACACCCGGCTCATTCCGGGAGCTCGAGGCCCAGTGGCCTGATGCCCGCTTCATCGACGACGACCAGGAGGCGGATCGGCGCCTGGACCAGGTGTTCTCCGACTCAAGCGACCAACCCCTGAAAATCTGGCTACGCGGCAGCCCGTTTCAGCTGAAAGTTTGGGAAGCTCTTCTGTCCATTCCACCGGGCTATCACGCAAGCTATGGGCAGCTCGCGGCACGCCTGGGACGAGAAAGCGCCAGCCGCGCGGTGGGCACCGCGATAGGGCGCAACCCGATATCGTGGCTGATTCCATGTCATCGCGTGATTACCCGGTCAGGTACGCTTGGCGGCTACCGGTGGGGGCTGGCGACCAAGCAGGCGATGATTGGCGTGGAGGCCTCGCGCGAGAGCGCTCAGGAACCGGCGCCACTCGAACTCAGCAGCCAGTCCGCCACCCGTTCCGCCGCCTCGTCCGGCGCCGGTACTGTCGCTGGGTCCTCCGCCAGGTAGGCCGCTGCGCGCAGTGCGGTCCGCATGGGTCCGGGGTCGAAAGTCTTTACCGCGCAGCCACTGTCTTCGAGTTCTTCGGCCAACGTCTCGGCCAGGCTCGACAACGCAGCCTTGCTGACGCCATACGCCCCCCAGTACGCCTTGCCGCTGGCATTTCCGTCCACCATGAAGGCCACCCTGCCCTGTCGCTCCCGCAGACTCGCCAGGCAATTGATGGTCAGCAACCAGGCGGCATTGAGGTTGACCTGCAAGTCCTTGAGCCAATCCTGTGGCGGAACCTGGTCGAGGGGACGCAGTCCTTCAAATCGCACCGCGCAATGCGCAATGCCGTCGATGCCGCCGTAGGCATCCGTCAGCCCGGCGACCAGTTCCGACAATTCGTCGGGCCCGACCCGTTCGAAGTCCACTTCGCCGTAGCCGGGGGCCGGCGCCCCCAAAGCCTCCACCTGGTCACATAGCGCTTCGAGGGGCTTGCGTCGTCGATCCAGCAACACCACGCGTGTTCCACCACGCGCGCATGCCAGCGCAAGTGCCTTGCCCAGGCCGCCGGTGGCTCCGGTGATCAGGATGGTGCGTTCTCGTGATTCTCTCGACATGGAACCTCCTCGTGACGGGGAATTCTATCTGCACCCGGCTGATTCCGATACGCATACCCGACGATCTGGGATAATCGCTTCATGCCCACCTACGTATACGAACCCAGCAGCGACGAATGTTGCCGTTACTGCCTGAACACCTTCGAGCGACGCCAGCGGGTCAGCGCCCCGCGCCTCGAGACCTGCCCCGAATGCGGCTCACCGGTTCGACGGGTCATCACAGCGCCCGGCCTGGCGCGCCCGGCGCCGGCCATCGATGAAAAGAACATCGGAGACAAGGGATTCACTCAGTACCGCAAGGTGGAAAAAGGAGTGTATGAGAAAACCGTCGGAAAGGGCCCCAAGGTGATCACGGACAAGGACTGACTGTTCAGTTCACGGTGTCGCGAATCTCACCGATATGCGCTTCCCAGTTCGCGCCGTCAAACTCCCCATGCTCCACCACCACGCCCTCCGGCAGCGTGACGCAGGCAAGGTGCACGCTGTAGGCGTCCGGGTGTGACCGTGGCACGTAAAACGACTTGATACCGCACCGAGTACAAAATACATGGCGTGCCACGCCGGTGTTGAAACGGTACTCGCGAAGCTGGTCCTCACCCGCCAGCAACTGGAAGTCTTCTCGCGCGACGGTCAGGTGCAGATACCCGGTCATGCGACAGATCGAGCAGTTGCAGGCACGCACGTGTACCGTTTGCGGGACTGAGATCCGGAAACGTACCGCGCCGCAGTGACACCCGCCTTCGCATTCGAGTCGCATCAATTCGTACTCCCATTGCGCCCGGGATTCATTCTAGCGATCCCCGCGGGGTAAACGGCGAGCGGTGCGCCAGGCACGGAATACGTCGCCGAATCCCGGTGCCGCCCTTGCAGCCAGCCAGGCCGCCGGGCGCCTGCTGGCCCGCGCCAGGCGCCGTGCGATCAGGCGGTCCAGTAACCCCAGGTAGCGCCCACCGGCGGTGTTGCAGGCGTCCAGTGCCAGCGGAAATTCCCTGCGCCAATTCAGCGCCGTCAGCGCAAGGTCGCCCACCAGGCCTTCCCGGGCTTCGCCCCCCGCATTGCGGCCATATCGATGGCGCGCCACGAGGTCCATCGGCAACCAGGAATGGGCCACGTCGGGCCTGGAAAGCGAGCGGGACAGCTCCAGCAAACGAGCCGCACCTGCGGTCGCCACGATCGACTCGGTGGGCGCCGCAACGTCCCCGGCCAGCATGCAGGCCTCACGACCTGCGGTTTCACGCAAGTGCAGACGCAGGGCTGCCAGATCCGTCACCGAGTCCTCCTGCAACGCCACGACCAGGGCGTGCAGGTAGTCCCGAAATGCTTCGTCATGCAGCCGCTCGATCACCCCCGCTGCCAGGCAGGCGCGCGCCACCGGATGCTGGGATCCCTGGGTCGGGGCCTGTGCCAGTTCCTTTTGCCACCAGGCCAGCTTGGCCGCGCCGATCGAGGGCTCGCTGACCGACAGGGGAATCTCCCGCAGGCTGCGAAACAAGGCCTCGGCGGCCAGCAGATAATCACGGTCGCTTGCGGGAAGAAATCCGTACAGGGCTTCGAACGCCGTGCCCGGAGCGGCGGCCAGCGCTTCACAGGCCGCACGGTCTTCTGCCTGGAGGCTCATCTCAGGGCGTGCGGTGGGTTGGCCGTAAAGAACCCGGTTTCGCGGCGTGTACCAGGTAGTTGACCTTCACGCCGCCGCCGACGCGCGCGGTGCGGGTCAGGGGATTGTAGTGCAGTCCGGTGACGGCACGGGGCTCGAGCCCGGCCTGTCGCAATGCCGCCGTAAGTTCCGAGGGACGAATGAATCGGTCATAGCGATGGGTCCCCACCGGCAGCAGGCGCGCCAGGTGCTCGGCGCCCACGATGGCCAGGGCGAAAGCCGCCGGCGTGCGGTTGATGGTGCTGAAAAACGCCTGTCCACCGGGTTTGAGCAGGGCGGCACAGGCATCGATGACCGACTGGGGGTCGGGCACGTGCTCCAGCATCTCCATGCAGGTCACCACGTCAGCGGACGCCGGCTCGAGTTCGGCATGTTGCTCGGCTGTCGACTCCCGGTACCGCACTTCCAGCCCCGACTCGTGCAGGTGAAGGCGGGCCACCGCCAGCGCGCGCGGGGCCACGTCGATGCCGGTCACCTGTGCGCCGCACGACGCCAGTGCTTCCGACAGAATGCCGCCGCCACAGCCGATGTCGATCACGGCGGCACCGTCCAGGTCACATCGCTCGCGCACGAAGCGTAGCCGGGCCGGGTTCAGATCGTGCAGCGGACGCGATTCGCCTTCCGGGTCCCACCAACTCGCCGCCAGGCGGTCGAAGCGCTCTCGCTCGGCCGGGTCGACGTTGGACGACGCAATGACTTCTTCCCGGCTCACGCTGCGGCCTCCATGCGCTGGTTCCAGGCCTCGGCGGCGGCGAGTACCGACGGCAGGTCCAGCGTGGTGGTTTCACCCCGGCGCAACACCTGTCGTCCGCCCACCCAGACGTCGCTTACCTGTCGTGTCGCGGCGCTGTAGGCCACCTGGGCGTGCACGTGGTGCACGGGCTGCGTTTCCGGCCAGTCGAGATCGATGGCGCACAGGTCGGCCAGCTTGCCGGCCTCGATGGTGCCCAGGTCGGCCTCCCGTCCGAGCGCGCGGGCACCGTTGATGGTCAGCAAGTCCAGCGTCTGCCACGCGTCGATGGCTTCAGGGTCACCGCTGATCCCCTTGGCGAGCAGCGAGGCGGTTCGCGCCTCGCCGAGCAGATCCAGGTTGTTGTTCGACGCCGCCCCGTCCGTACCGATGGCCACGTTCACGCCGGCCGCCAGCAGGCGCGGCAGCGGACAGACCCCATTGGCCAGTTTCAGATTGGATTCCGGACAGTGAATCACGTGGGTGCCGGTGCCCGCCAGGCGATCGATGTCATCCTGGCCCAGGTGCACCATGTGCACGGCCATGAAATCCGTTCCCAAGAGGCCGTGTCGCTGCAAGCGTTCCAGGGGCGCCATGCCATGGTGTTCGTGCGAGTGGCCGATTTCCCAGGCGGCCTCCATCACGTGCATATTGACCCGCACGCCGGTGTCGGAAGACAGCCTCTGAACTGCGTCGAGGCCGGCATTGTCGACCGTGTACAGGGCGTGGGGTGCCAGCGCGACGTCCAGACGCTCATGCCCGGCCAGTTGTTCGATCAGCTCGGCGGCCTTGCCCAGGCAGTCTTCAATGCCGTCGGCCCAGGGCGTGGGCACGTCGATCACCGGCGCGCCGATCGTGGCTCTCAGGCCCGCCCGGTCGACAGTCTCGGCCATCACGCCGGGAAAGAAGTACATTTCATTGAAGCAGGTGACACCGCCACGGATCATTTCCACCAGCGCCAGTTCGGTGCCCTGACGCACGAAATCCGGGCTGACCCAGCGCTGTTCCGCCGGCCAGATATGATCGCGCAGCCAGGCATCCAGCGGCAGGTCATCCGCCAGGCCACGCAGCAATGTCATGGGAGAGTGGGTGTGCGCGTTGATGAACCCCGGCAGGAGAACGTGGCGGCCCAGTTCCACCCGTACGTCGTCCGGGAACCGGCGCAGGGCCTCACCGGTCGGCAGCACCGCACTGATACGTCCACTCTCCAGGCGCACGGCATGGTCGCACAGCAGGCGGCGCGCCGGCCGGATGGGCAACACGTATCGCGGCAGCAACAGGGTGCCGGAAGCG
>JAUIJU010000031.1 GCA_030431095.1 Gammaproteobacteria bacterium
GGGCAGCGAGGGAAGCCGAAGGCCGAACGACAGGCCCGCCCCAAGGGGGCGCCACCCGTTCCCGGCCAACAAAAGCACCAAACCCGACCAGGTCAATCACCGTTCGCCCCGACAGGCCCGCCCCAAGGGGGCGCCACCCGTTCCCGACCAATAAGAGCACCAAACCCGACCAGGTCAATTACGGCCGAAACCTGATTTTTTGTAACCACCGCACCCGCCCACCATAATCCCCGGGTGAGTTCCCGAAACGAAATCGACGCCTTTCTGGATGCCGCGTGGGCCGAGCGGGGTCTGAGCCGGAACACCCTGGAAAGTTATCGCCGGGATCTGCAGAAGCTGGCCGCGTTTCTCCGTGACCGTGACCGGGGATTGCTGCGGGCGGGGCGCGAGGACCTGTTGGCTTTCCTGGGGGGCGAAATGCGCCAGGGGCGAAGTCCGCGTTCGGTGGCGCGTTACCTGTCCGGCTTTCGACAGTTCTACCGCTGGCAGGTTCGTGAACGGCGCATGGACAAGGACCCCACGGCGCTGATCGAAAGCCCGAAACTGGGCCGGTCACTGCCCAAGTCGCTCGGGGAGGAGCAGGTCGAGCGGCTGCTGGCGGCGCCGGATGTCGACGATGCCCTGGGACTGAGGGACCGCGCAATGCTGGAGTTGATGTACGCCACCGGCCTGCGCGTCAGTGAGTTGGTCGGTCTGCGGCTGCCCAACCTGGGTGTTTCCCAGGGTGTGGTGCGCGTGCTGGGCAAGGGCAACAAGGAACGCCTGGTGCCCCTGGGTGAGGAAGCGTCTCGCTGGCTGCAGCAGTACCTGGACGAGGCACGGCCGGCGCTGGTGAAAGGCGCCACTCCGCCGGAAGTGTTCGTCACCGCGAGACGCGCGGGTATGACCCGGCAGGCCTTCTGGCACCGGGTGAAACACTACGCCGTGCAGGCCGGTATCGAGCAGTCCATCTCGCCGCACGTGCTGCGGCACGCCTTCGCCACCCACCTGCTGAACCATGGTGCGGATCTGCGCGTGGTGCAGTTGTTGCTGGGACATAGTGACCTGTCGACCACGCAGATTTATACTCACATCGCACGAGAGGGACTTAAAAGACTGCATGAGCAGCATCATCCGCGTGGCTGAACGATGTCGCGTTGGCAGGAACTTTTCCACCGCACCGGGTCAAATCCCACCCGGGCCCCAAAACCGACAAGCCTGATCATGAACACGACAATCACACGTAACGGCGGCATCCTGGCCGCACTGCTCGCATGCCTGGCGTCCCTTCCGGCGATGGCCAAAGAGGACACGACCGCTACCGGTTTCGACGCGGTGGAACAGAAAATCCGCAGCCTGGCGCCAACCGCCACCACCATCGCGATATCCGAAACGCCGGTCGATGGCCTGCTGCAGGCGCAGATCAACTCGGACATCGTTTACATTTCGGGCGACGGGCGCTACATGGTCCAGGGCACCCTGTTCGACATCGACGCACGCGTCAATCTCACGGACCAGGCCATGGCGGACGTTCGCCGCGGCCTGATCGAAAACATCGACGATGCCCGCGAGATCGCCTTCACGCCCCAGGAAGAGCCGGTGCACAGTCTCTACGTGTTTACCGATATCGACTGCGGCTACTGCCGCAAGCTGCACGACCAGATCGACGAGTACATGGAAAAAGGCATAGAAATCAATTATATGGCCTTTCCCCGTGCGGGCGTCGGTTCACATTCCTACGACAAGTTCGTGTCCGTGTGGTGCGCCAAGGACCCACAGGCGGCGCTCACCCTGGCCAAGTCCGGCGAAGAGCCCGAACCGTTGCAATGTGACAACCCGGTGCTGGAACAGTACGAGCTGGGCCAGCAACTGGGTGTAACCGGCACCCCGGCCATCGTGACGCGCAGTGGTGACCTGATTCCGGGCTACATGCAGCCGGAGATGTTGCGTGCGCGCCTCGACATTCTTGCTGCCGAGAACGCCGCCGTCGCGCCCTGATGACCATCGCTCCGGCTGACCGGGGCGCGCTCCAGCGGGTATAATTCCCACCCGTCGTTTTCCTCCGGAAACGCCCCATCGTCACAGGGAGAATCCCATTGTCCGCGTTCACCTGGCTGCTGGGCGAACCCGCTCTTTCCCCGTTCCGCGCGCGCAAGCTGTTGCGAGCCACTGCCGAAGCCATCGGTGAGGACCCGTCCGGCGACCCGCCAGGCGGCCTGGGCCTGGAAGCGCACTACGTCTACTTCGTGGAAACCGATGAGGCGGCCGGCCGCCCGCTGGTGGATCGCCTGGGTGACCTGCTGCACGCGGCGCCTGCTGATCATGTGCCCCCCGGTCCTCGCCTGGTCGTGGTGCCACGCCTGGGCACGGTGTCACCCTGGTCCAGCAAGGCCACCGACATTGCGCTGGGCTGCGGCCTGGACTCGGTCACGCGCATCGAGCGCGGCGTGCTGTACCAGCTCGCCGGCTTGCCCGGCGAGGTCATTCCCGAAAACGTTCGGCAGCTGTTCCACGACCGCATGACCCAGTCGGTGCTGGAGTCGCCGATCGATGGGGGATCCCTGTTTCTGCACGCGAGGCCGCGCCCCCTGAGGCGTGTTTCCCGCGACACCGCGGCGATCGCGGGGGCGAACCAGTCCCTGGGCCTCGCCCTGTCGGAGGACGAGATCGACTACCTGGCAAGGGCTTACGATGAGCTCGGGCGCGATCCCAGCGACGCCGAGCTGATGATGTTCGCGCAGGCCAACTCCGAACACTGCCGCCACAAGATTTTCAATGCCAGCTGGACCCTGGACGGCGAGGACCAGGACCAGACCCTGTTCGGCATGATCCGCAACACCCACGCGTGTTCGCCGGACGGCGTACTGTCGGCCTATCACGACAACTCGGCGGTCCTCGAAGGCTGGCAGGCGGAACGCTATTTCGCACACCCGGACGACCACCGATACCGTTTCACTGACGAGCCGGTGGCTATCCAGATCAAGGTCGAAACACACAACCACCCGACCGCCATCTCGCCTTTCCCGGGTGCGGCGACCGGCTCTGGCGGCGAGATCCGCGACGAGGCCGCCACCGGACGCGGAGCAAGGCCCAAATCAGGCCTGGCGGGGTTCACCGTGTCCAACCTGCGCCTCCCGGGCCGGGTGCGTGACTGGGAAGTCGACTTCGGCAAACCGGAGCGCATCGTCAACGCCCTGGACATCATGATCGAAGGTCCGATCGGCGCCGCGGCGTTCAACAACGAGTTCGGCCGGCCGGCGCTGGGCGGTTATTTTCGCACCTTCGAGCAGGAGATCGGCGGCCGTCAGTGGGGGTATCACAAGCCCATCATGCTGGCCGGTGGCATGGGCAATATTCGTGAACAGCACGTGGAGAAACGCCGCCTGGGAGTGGGCGCCGCGGTCATCGTGCTGGGCGGTCCGGCGATGCTGATCGGCCTCGGTGGCGGCGCCGCCTCCAGCATGGGCAGCGGCCAGAGCGACCAGGAGCTCGATTACGCGTCGGTGCAGCGCGAGAATCCCGAGATGCAGCGCCGCTGCCAGGAAGTGATTGACGCGTGCTGGGCCCTGGGCGAGCGCAACCCCATCGTGTCCATTCACGATGTCGGCGCGGGTGGCCTGTCCAATGCCCTGCCGGAGTTACTGGACGACAGCGAGCGTGGCGGGCGCCTGGAGCTGCGCGCCATTCCCAACGCCGACCCGGGCATGTCGCCCATGGAAATCTGGTGCAACGAGGCACAGGAACGGTACGTGCTGGCGGTCGACCCCGATGACCTGTCGGCCTTCGAGGCGCTGTGCCGTCGCGAGCGTTGTCCCTTTGCCGTCCTGGGCGAAGCCACCGCGGCGCGGCATCTGGACGTGTCGGATGCCGAGCTGGGTGAGTCCCCGGTGGATCTGCCGCTGCAGGTGTTGCTGGGCAAGCCCCCGCGCATGCACCGCGACGCTGAACGCGAGTCGCTCGACCTGTCACCCTTCGACACCGGTGGGCTGGACGTGGGCGACGCGGCCACGCGCGTGTTGCAGCATCCGGCGGTGGCCAGCAAACGGTTCCTGGTCACCATCGGCGACCGTACCGTGGGCGGCCTGGTGGCGCGCGACCCCATGGTCGGGCCGTGGCAGGTGCCGGTCGGCGACGCCGCGGTCACGCTGTCCGGGTTTCGGGCGACCACCGGCGAGGCGTTCACCATCGGTGAGCGCACGCCACTGGCAGTGATCGACGCCCCCGCGTCGGGTCGCATGGCCATCGCCGAGGCGGTGACCAACATGGCCAGCGCCGCGGTGCGCTCGATCGGTGACATTCGTTTGTCGGCCAACTGGATGGCGGCGGCGGGTGAACCCGGCCAGGACGCCGACCTGTTTGATACGGTCCGCTCCGTTGGCATGGAGTTATGCCCGGAACTGGGCATCGCCATACCCGTGGGCAAGGATTCCCTGTCGCTGAAAACAGTCTGGAACGACGGCGCCCAGGAGCGCCGCGTGGTCTCGCCCGTGTCGCTGGTGGTCACGGCCTTTGCGCCGGTCGAGGACGCCACGCGCGCCCTGACGCCCCAGCTGTCGAGCGAGCCGGACACGCGCCTGCTGTTGCTGGACCTCGGTGCCGGACAGGACCGTCTCGGCGGTTCCATCCTGGCCCAGGTGCACGGTGGATTCGGCCATCAGGCGCCCGACCTGGATGATCCGGGCGCGCTCAGGGCATTTTTCGCCTGGGTGCAGGAAATGAACCGTGACGGACTGGTGCTGGCGTACCACGATCGCTCTGACGGCGGCCTGTTGACCGCGGTGTGCGAAATGGCGTTCGCCGCGCACTGCGGCGTCACCCTGGAGCTCGATGTGGCGCGAGGCGATCTGCTCGCGCGCCTGTTCTCCGAAGAGGCCGGGGCCGTGTTGCAGGTACGTGCCGCGGACCTGGATGCGGTCACGGCCCGCGCCCGGGAGGCCGGCCTGGACGCCCTGCTGCAGCCGGTCGGCGCACCGGTCGAAGGCGATATGCTAACCGTCTCGGACCGTGCCGGCGAAGCCGCCGTTCTCGACCTGGTCGCGCTGCAGCGTGCCTGGGGTGAGGTCAGTCACGCCGTGGCACGGTTACGCGACAAACCGGCCTGCGCCGACGCCGAGCGTGACCGCCAGCTTCGCCGGGAAGCGCCAGATCTCGTGCCACGCCTGAGCTTCGACGCCCAGGAAGACATTGCCGCGCCTTACCTGGTGCTGGACGCCCGCCCCCGCGTCGCGATCCTGCGCGAGCAGGGTGTCAACGGCCACGTGGAAATGGCTGCCGGTTTCGACCTCGCCGGCTTCGAGTCGGTCGACGTGCACATGTCGGATCTTGCTTCGGGTCGCCAGGCGCTGGACGGATTCGCCGGCCTGGTGGCCTGCGGCGGCTTTTCCTACGGTGACGTGCTCGGCGCCGGGCGGGGCTGGGCCAAGTCCATTCTGTTCAATACACGGTTGCGTGAGCATTTCGCCGCCTTTTTCTCCGATCCGGCGACCTTCGCCCTGGGCGTGTGCAATGGCTGCCAGGCCATGTCCGCCCTGCGTGAAATCATTCCCGGCGCCGGCCACTGGCCCGATTTCCTGCGCAACGAGTCCGAGCAGTTCGAAGCGCGCCTGAGCCTGGTTCGGGTGGAGGAATCTCCCTCGCTGTTCCTGGCCGGCATGGCCGGCAGCCTGTTGCCGGTAGCCACCGCGCACGGTGAAGGTCGCGCGGTGTTTACCCCGGGTGACACGACAGCGGCCCCGGTGGTCTTGCGCTACGTGGAACCCGACGGTTCGCCGGCGACGTCCTACCCGCAAAATCCCAACGGTTCGCCAGCGGGTATCACCGGGCTGTGCAACGACGACGGACGGGTGACCATCATGATGCCGCACCCCGAGCGCACCCTGCGCACGGTGAATTTCTCCTGGGCGCCGTCGGAATGGGGTCACGATTCGCCCTGGCTGAGGATGTTCCGTAACGCCCGTGCCTGGGTGGACTGATGAGCGAAGACGAACCGCGCCAGGACCGTCCCGAGATCATGCGCCTGGGCGAGCTGTTGATCCTCGCCTCGTTGTGGATGCTGTTCGGCTTCATGATCTGGTACTACACCTCGGCCTGGCACGGCGCACCGGTGCGCCTGCTGTCGGGCCAGGTGCTCGAATGGGTGCTGGGCGAGGCCTTCTACAACATCATTCCCAATCCCGACCGGGCCTACCTGTTCCAGGTGCAGACCCGGATTCCCTTTACCTTTCCCGATGGCACTCGCGAGGCCCTTGGGTTCATCGTCAACCCGCTGGTCTACGGCTATGGCCTGCCGCTGCTGTTCGGTCTGATGATGGCCACCAGCCAGCCCCTGTTGCGCAAGCTGGGCGTACTGCTCATCGGCTACGTCGTCGTGTTGGGCGTGCAGACCTGGGGCGTGGTCTGGCAGTGCTTCAAGACGCTGTCATTCAATTTCGGTGGCGAGGCCGCGGCAGCCGTGGCCGACGCGGGCGTGCCGGAAAACGCGATTGCCCTGTGCTACCAGCTGGGCGTCCTGATACTGCCGGCGCTGGCGCCCGTAGTGGTCTGGGTGCTGGGGAACTGGCGCGAGGTCGAGCGTTTCATCGAGCAACGCTGAAGCCGGCTCCGGGAACCCCGGCCGGGGCGCGGGGTCTGTAAGCGGGTGCGCCCGGGCCGGTCGGCCTGGGTCCGCCGACGGCGCGCGGCTTATAATGCGTGGCAATGCAAATTCCAACGACAGGCAATCGGGACTGACAGGGTGCAGGTGACGGACACGGACAACGAGACGACGGAAACGGCGGTCGGCGATCCCGGTACGGCCGTGGACGAGGTCTGCGAACACCTGATCGAGGCCGGGCGGCTCAAGCCGGCCGATCTCAAGCGCGCCGTGGCCTACCGGGAACAGCATGGCGGTGACCTGGTCACACTTCTTGTCCGCCTGGGGCTGGTATCGGAACGCGACGTGGCCGACGCCGAGTCGCGCCTGCTGAACCTGCCCCTGGTGTTGCAGGACGACTACCCGGAAGAAGCGCCGCAGCCCGAGCACCTGTCGGTACGCTACCTGCAGCAGAACCTGTTGTTGCCCATCGACGAGGAAGAGGGCTGCCTGGTGGTGGTCATGGCCAATCCGCGCGACGACTATGCCCTCAAGGCCCTGTCCATGGCCTGCGGCAAGCCGATTTCACCGCGTGTGGGCGTGGCCTCGGAAATCGAGAACGGCATCGAGAAGCTGTTTGGCGGCGGGCGCAGCCAGATGGGGCAGATCGCCGATCGCCTCGGCGCCGGGGAGGAAGACCTCGAAGACGTCGAGCACCTGCGCGACCTGGCCTCCGAAGCCCCGGTCATTCGCCTGGTCAACCTGGTGCTGCAGCGGGCCGTGGAGGCGCGTGCCTCGGACATACACATCGAGCCCTTCGAGAATCGCCTGAAGGTGCGCTACCGCATCGACGGGGTGCTGCAGGAGGTAGAGTCGCCGCCGGCCAGTTCCACCGCCGCGGTGATTTCGCGTGTGAAGATCATGGCCAACCTGAACATCGCGGAGCGTCGCCTGCCGCAGGACGGGCGCATCATGCACCGCGTGCAGGGCAAGGAGCTGGATCTGCGCGTGTCCACCGTGCCCACCTCGCACGGCGAGAGCGTGGTCATGCGCATCCTCGATCGCGAGAACATCGTGCTGAACTTCGATTCGCTGGGTTTCGACGACACCCTGCGCAAACAGTTCACCGAGGTGCTGGAGATGCCTCACGGCATCATCCTGGTCACCGGTCCCACCGGCTCGGGCAAGACCACCACGCTGTACACCGCACTGAGCCAGCTGAACACGCCGGAGCGCAAGATCATCACCGTGGAAGACCCGGTGGAATACCAGCTCGAAGGCATCAACCAGATCCAGGCCAAGCCGTCCATCGGGCTGGATTTCGCCAGCGCCCTGCGCGCCATCGTGCGCCAGGACCCGGACGTGATCATGATCGGTGAAATGCGTGACCTGGAGACGGCTCGCATCGCCATCCAGTCGGCGCTCACGGGCCACATGGTGTTGTCCACGCTGCACACCAACGATGCCGCCTCCGGGATCACGCGCATGCTCGACATGGGCGTGGAGGACTACCTGCTGACGTCCACCGTCAATGCCATCCTGGCCCAGCGCCTGGTGCGCACGCTGCACCCGGACCACCGTGAGCAATACGAGCTGCCCCTGTACATGGTCGAGGAATTGGGCCTGCCCCAGTTCCACTACCAGGACCACTACGAGATGTACAAGCCGGTGCCGAGCGAGGAACTTCCCACTGGCTACCATGGCCGCCAGGCCATCGTGGAGCTGGTGCGCATGTCGGACGGTCTGCGCCGGCTGGTGATGCAGCACGCGACCTCGGGTGACATCCAGGAACTGGCCGTGACCGAAGGCATGCGCACCATGTACCAGGACGGTCTGCTCAAATGCCTGGCTGGCGTGACCACCGTGGAAGAAGTGTTGCGGGTCACGCAGGACTCCTGATGGCGCTGTTCGAGTACAAGGCCGTGTCTCCCGCCGGGGAGACCCTGCAGGGCACCATGGAAGCGGTCAGCGTGGACATGGTGATCGCCCGGCTTCAGGAAGCCGGCAACATTCCGCTGCAGGCGCGCCCTTCGGGGGAAGGCATGTTCAGCCTGTCCCGCCTGCGCATGGGACGGCAGGGTCTCAACGCGCGCGAGGTAGGCGAGTTCACGCAACAGCTGTCCACGCTGCTCGGCGCCGGTCTGCCGCTGGACCGTTCCCTCCAGGTCCTTACCGAGCTGGCGGCCAACGATCGCGTGAAGCGCAGCGTGGGCGATATCCGCGACCGGGTGCGCGAGGGTGGCAGCCTGTCCGAGGCTCTCGAAGCGCAGCACGGCTCCTTCAACCGCCTGTTCGTGAACATGGTGCGCGCCGGTGAAATCGGCGGCAGCCTGGATGTCACCCTGGATCGCCTGTCCGACTACCTGGACCGCTCCAAGGAGCTCAAGGACGCAGTCGTCTCGGCGTTGGTTTACCCGGTGCTGCTGATCCTGCTGGCCGGCGGATCGTTGATCCTGCTGCTGGTGTACGTGATTCCGCAGTTCACGCCGATTTTCGAGGAGCTGGGCGGCGACATGCCGTTGATCACCCGCATCGTGTTGTTCTTTGGCGGCATCCTGCAAAATTACTGGTGGGCGCTGATCGCCCTGGCGGTGCTGGCGGTCTGGGCATTCCGGCGCATGCTCGCCGATCCAGGGAAGAAGCTGCGCTGGGACGGACGTGTGCTGAACATGCGCTGGGTGGGCGACCTGGTGGCCAAGCTGGAAACCGCTCGCCTGTCGCGCACCCTCGGCACACTGCTGGTCAACGGCGTGCCGTTGCTGGCGGCGCTGGGTATCGGTGGCAAGGTGGTGGGCAACAGCCTGTTGCGCCAGGAGGTCGAGAACGCCGCGCGCGAAGTGAAGACCGGCGGCGGCCTCGCCCGCAACCTGGCGAAGGAAGGGCATTTTCCGCGCCTCGCCCTGCAGATGGTCAGCGTCGGCGAGGAAACGGGCCAGCTCGATGCCATGTTGTTGAAAGTGGCCGACAGCTACGATCGCGAGGTGCGGAACACCATCGACCGCCTGTTGTCCGTATTTACACCCGTGGTCACGCTGCTCATGGCGGTGTTGATCGGAACCATCGTCATGTCGGTGTTGCTGGCGATCATCAGCGTCAACGACCTGGTTGGATAAAACGACGCGGCGCCGTGGTGGGAACGGCGGCCGCCAGGAGTAGAAACCATGAACATTGTCCACAAACCCCTCGACCGCACGTTGGCCCGACGTCAACGCGGCTTCACCCTGGTGGAACTGCTGCTGGTGCTCGTGATCCTGGCCCTGATCGCCGGCCTGGTGCTGCCCAGCATCATCGGCCAGGCCGAAGGCGCCAAGGCCAAGTCGGCGTCCTCGCAGATCAGTCGCCTGTCGATGGCGGTGGAGACCTACTACCTCGACACCGGCAACACGCCGGAGCGGCTGGATGACCTGGTCAGCAACTCGGGTGACGCTGCGGGCTGGAACGGCCCCTACGTCAAGCAGACCCTGCTGAAAGACCCCTGGGGCCGCGACTACCAGTACGAGAGTCCCGGGCAGCACGGCGAGTTCGACATCTATTCCTTCGGCGCCGACGGCCAGGCGGGTGGCGAGGGCACCGACGCCGACGTCACTTCCTGGGAGTAGGGCGCCCGCGGCGCACCGCCCATGACCCCCCCCATTCCGGCCTGCCCGCCCCGCGCCCGCGAGGGCGGGTTTACGCTCGTGGAAGTGCTGGTGGTGATGATCATCATCGCCTTGGTGCTCGGTCTGGTGGCCACGTCGCTGTCACGCAGCATCTCCGGCGCCGAGGCCCGTGAATCGGCCCGCAACATGGTGTCCGCGCTGCGCTACACCCGCACCCGGGCCATCCTCGACAAGACCGAGCAGGTGTTCACGGTGGACCTCGAGGCCCGCGCCTACGAGGCGCCCGGAAAACAACGCGTGGTGTTGCCCGAAGGCGTGGAACTGCAGCTGACCACCGCCGCCTCGGAAGTCATGGAGGAGAACGTCGGCGCCATTCGCTTTTTTCCGGACGGCGGCTCCACGGGCGGGCGCGTGGATCTGAAGGTCAACGGTCGTGACTACGTGGTCAACGTGGCCTGGCTGACCGGCGAGGCGAGCCTGGAGATTCCCGATGACGGGGCCTAGGCGCCGCGGTCGCTTGCCGGGCCCACGCCGCGCCGGCGGCTTCACGCTGCTCGAAGTGCTGCTGGCCTTCGTGATCTTCGCCCTGAGCTTCGCCACCGTGCTGGAGATCGTGGCGGCGTCCGCGCGCAGCACGGTGCGCGCGCGTGACTACTCCGAAGCGGCACTGCTGGCGCAGTCCCTGATGGAAAGCGTCGGCAGCGAGATGCCGCTGGAAGTGGGGTCCTGGACCGGGGACGGCGAGGACGGATTCACCTGGGCCCTGGTAATCACCGATTTCGAAGGCGTCGAGGAGGACGGCCGTACCCTGGAGCTGGCCGAGGCCAACGGCACCCGTCTGTACTGGGTGGACCTGACCCTGTTCTGGGGCCAGGGGGCGCGCGAGCGCGAGGTGACCTTCACTACCCTTCGCAGCCGCCTGGAGGGTGGTCCGTGAGCCGTCGCCAGGCCGGTTTCACCCTGGTCGAGCTGCTGCTCGCCGTGACCCTGATGGGCCTGTTGCTGGCGCTGGCCTACGGCGGCCTGCGCGCCGCCTCGCGCGCATCCGAGAGCGGTCAGGAGGTCCTGGCCGAGTCCGGGCGCCTGCGCATCACCCACCAGTTCGTGCGCAAGCAACTGAACCTCATGCTGCCGCTGGCCTTCGAGACGAGCGAGGAAGAACAGCAACTGCGCCACACCTTCGAGGGTCATCCCGACAGCATCGTTTTCGTCGGTCCCATGCCGGGTTACCTGGCGCGGGGCGGCCCACAGGTGCAGCAGATGGCCTTCGTGGAAGGCGAAAGCGGCCTGGAACTGCACTTCAGTCACGCCTCCCTGCAGGGATTCCAGCGTGAGCATTTCCTGGACCGTGATCCGGTGATCCTGATCGAGGGGTTGCAGGAAGGCGCGTTCGAGTTCCTGGAAGTGGACGAGGAAGGCCTGCCGACAGGCTGGGTCGACGAGTGGATCGACCGGGTGGTCCTCCCTCCCGCGGTGCGCGTGCACATGGAACTGGGCGAGGAATCCACGGTGCAGTGGCCCCAGCTGGTGGCCTCGGCCCGCCTCGACGCCAGCGCCGTGATTCCCGGCGCCGGCGGCGACCAGACCTATGCCCAGCGCATCCAGGAGATGATCCAGTCCCAGAGCAGCAGGGGCAAGGAGGATTGAACGCCGTGACGCCGAGCTACGGTGGGCCGTCGCCGCGGCGCCAGCGGGGTATCGCGTTGGTGCTGGTGCTGTGGATCCTGATCCTGCTGACCATCACCACCGGCGCCTTCGCGCTGATGGCGCGCATGGACCAGCTCGAGGCCAACCAGCTGTTGTCCGGCACCCAGGCCCGCTTCTGGGCCGAGGCGGGACTGAACCTGGCCGCCGTGGCCCTGCGTGAACCCGACGAGGCGTTGCGCATGGTCGCCGACGGGCGCCCCTACGCCACCGAGATCGACGGTGTGCTGATCGAGGTCAGCGCCACGGACGAGCGCGGCAAGCTCGACATCAACGCGGCTGACGAAGCCACGCTGGCCATCCTGTTCAGCAACCACGGCATGGACCCGGGCGACGCCGAGGTGCTGGCCGCGCGGGTCATGGACTGGCGCGACACCGACGAGGTGGAACGGGTCAACGGCGCCGAGGAGGACGCGTACCTGGCCGAGGGCCTGACGGTCGGTCCCGGCAACCACGATTTCATCCTGGTGGACGAGATTCTCCAGGTGATGGGCATGTCCTACGAACTGTACCGCCGCATCGAGCCGGGGCTGACCGTGCACTCGCGCGCGGGGCTGCCGGACATCGCCTACGCCCCGGCCGAGGCGCTGCTCGCCATCCCGGATATCACCGAGGAAGAGGCGTTGAACTTCGTGGCTGAACGGCAATCACAGGAGTCTGGTGAAGGGTTGGAAATCACCCTGCCGAACGGCCAGAGCGTCGTGGCGCGGGGCAGGGGCCTCACGTATAGTATTCGCGTCAAGGCGACCATGCCCAACGGGGTGTGGGACCAGCTCCAGGCCACCATCCGCCTCGGGGGTTCGGCAGGGGAATTGCCCTACCGGGTCCTGCGCTGGCGGGAAGGCTTCAATAACTGACAATATTCATGGCGAGCGCATTCCACAACCAACTCGAATCCTGGCGTCTGCGTGCCCAGGCGAGCCCGGCCGGCCAGTTTTTTCACTGGTGGGTCGCGGAGCTCAAGGCCATGCTGCCGGAGTCGCTGCGCGAACGCATGCAGCACGCCCAGCGGCGGGTGGTCGCGCGCCTGGAAGAAGGCGAGCTGGAACTGTACTGGCAGGAAGGCGAGGCCCTGCAGCAGCTGGAGGTGTTCGCCCTGGACCAGGACCTGCGTGTCCAGCGGCACCAGATCCGCGATCTGTTGGCCGGGCGCGAGCTGGATGAATCTCCCTGCGAACTGGTGCTGCCCGAAGACCTGGTGTTGCGCAAGGAAGTGACCTTGCCCCTGGCCGCCGAGGCCAACCTGCGCCAGGCGCTGGCCTTCGAGATGGATCGCCACACGCCCTTCCGTGCGCAGGACGTGCATTTCGACTACCGCGTAATCCAGCGTGACAAGGAACGCTCGCAACTGCGCCTGGAGCTGGTGGCCGCCCCCACCGGCCCGGTGGATGAGCAGGTCGCGGCGCTGGCCGCGCGGGGCCTGCCGCCCAGCGGCGCCGACGTCGCGCTCGACGGCAAGCCGGCCGGACTGAACCTGTTGCCGCTGGAGCGCCGGCATCGCGTCAGCAATCGACGCACGCGCATGAACCTGCTGCTGGGCGCCGTCACGCTGTTGTTGCTGGCGCTGGTCATGGCGCAGTCACTGTGGCTGCGCGAAGCGCAGATCGAGGACGTGAACGCGGCCATCGAAGACGTGCGGGTCGAGGCCCTGCGGGTGAGCAACATCCGCACCCAGATCGAGGACGCTTCGGAGGCCGCCGGCTTCATGTTTCTGCGCCGTGCCGAAACACCTTCCACGGTCGCCGTGCTGGCCGAAGTCACGCGCATCCTCCCCGATGACACCTACCTTGACCGTTTGCGGGTCTGGGACGGCAACGTACAGATGCAGGGCAAGTCGGACAACGCCCAGCAGCTGATCGAGCTGGTCAACCTGTCGCCCCTGTTCGAGGGTGCGGGATTTCGCGGCTCCACGCGGCTGGACGGGCGCACCCAGAAAGAAGTGTTCGATCTCAGCGCCGACGTGACCGCGGAGGAAGGCTGATGGAGTTGCTGCCCGATCGCCAGAACGGCCGCCTCACCGCCATCCTGATCCTGGTCGTGGTGTTGATCGCGGTGTACATGATCGGTTTCCACTGGTTTTTCCAGCGTCACGCGGCCTATGCCGCCGAACTGGATGGCCTGCGTGAGCAACTGGGCCGCTTCGAGGCCGTCGCGGCGCAACGCGAGCCGTTGCAGGCCCAACTGGCGGCCATCCGCGAATCGCGCAACGATGAAGGCCTGTTCCTGGCCGAAGGCAATTTCAACGAGGCGGCCGCCGCGCTGGCGGATCGCCTGGGCCAGATGGTGGAGACGCAGGCGGACGAGAGCTGCCAGATCGTCAGCCGCCAACCGGTTCGTCCGCGCGTCCAGGAACGCTTCCAGCGGGTCACGGTCAATGTGCGCATGCGCTGCCACGGCGAGGACCTGTTGCAGATTCTCTATCGCCTGGAGTCCGAGGCGCCGATGGTCCTGGTGGACGAGCTGAACGTGTTGCGTCCCCGGGCGCGACGGCGTGGGCGTAACGACAGCGGTCCGGAAGTGCTCCAGCCCCTGGACGTGCGCTTCAATATGTCGGGCTACCTGAAGTCATGAACTGGATCGGCAAGAATCCCTTCGGCGCCGGCTTGCTGGGCGTGTGCGCCCTGCTGGTCCTTGTCGGGCTGGGGCTGACCCTGTGGTGGGGCCGGCCGGTGTCTCCGGACGGCGCGTCGATCGCCTCGGGCAGCGAGCCCCTGCCCGAGGTGCTGACCGAGCTGGAAGACCTGGGGCCGTTGCGCAACTACGAGGTGGTGAACAACCGCCCGCTGTTCAACGAAAGCCGGCGTCCGCAGGTTCTCGAAGTGGAGCAGGTCGATGCCGAGCCCGAGGTGGTGGTGGAGCAGGAAGTCGCCGCGCCGCCCAGGGTGCGTCTGACCGGCGTGGTGATCACGCCCGACCAGCGCGTGGTGACCCTCACGCCCGAGGAGGGCGGCGAGGCGGTGGTGATCCGCGAGGGCATGCCGCTGGATGGTGAGTATGTCGGCTGGAGTGTCGACCGCGTGCGGCCACGCCGCGTCAGCCTGCTGTCCGCCGACGGCGAGTCGATCGATTTCGAGCTGACGGTGCACGACGCCATGATCGAGGAACCGCCCGAGCCGGAACCGCCCCGCGTGGCGCAGGCCGAAGTGGGCGACGGTGGCGGTGATGGCGAGAACGCGGACGGGGAAACCCGCTCGCGCGCCGACGAGATTCGAGAACGCATCCGGCAGCGGCGCGAACAACTGCGCCAGGAAGCCGAGGAAGAGGCCGCCGAGGAAGAAGACGCGCGGGCCTTCAAACAGAACGCGTACCAGGATGCCATACGCTCGATGATGAGCCGCAGCGGCAGCCAGGATGACGATGACGAGGATTCCGGGGATGAATAACAGGACCCAGGCGGCAAGCCCGGCCGCCGCGATTCAACGGTCCGGGAGAGGTGTGATGAAACCATTCGTGCTGGCCCTGGCAGGCCTGCTCCTGCTGAACAGTTGCAGCTCCGTGCAGCGGCCGGAAGAAGATCCGCATCCCCGACTCGGGGACGCTGCGGGCGGTGCCTACGACGACCAGGTTTTGTCGACCCCGGAAGACCAGGTCGAAGAAGACGGCGGCATCGAGGCAAACGAGTTCTACACCGGCACGGGGCCACTGATCAACGAGGAGGCTGCGCGCGCGCGTCGCCCGGCGCTGTCGGAAGACGGCGAGATCGTGCTCAACTTCGAGGGTGAAAGCATCCAGTCGGTGGTGCACACCATCCTGGGCGAAGTGCTGCAGGAGACCTTCGTGATCGGGCCCGGCGTCAGTGGCCAGGTGACGTTCGCCACCTCCAAGCCGGTGACCCGTGAACAGCTGATGCCGATCCTGGAGCTGCTGCTGCGCTGGAATGGCGCCACGCTGGTGTTCCATGAAGGGCGTTACCACGTGTTGCCCATCGACCAGGCGATTCCCGGTCACCTGGTGCCGGAACTGGGCGGCGTCGACCAGGTGCGCGGCTTCGCCGTGCGCGCGGTGCCGCTGGAATACATCTCGCCCACCGAGATGGCCAAGATCCTGGAGCCCTATGTGCGGCCCAACGCCATCGTCAACGTCGACCCGATGCGCAGCATGATTTTCCTGGCGGGCACCCGCGAGGAGTTGCGCAACTACCTGCGCACGGTGGCGATCTTCGACGTCGACTGGCTGGCCGGCATGTCGGTGGGCATTTACCCGCTGGAAACCGTGGACGTCGAATCCATTACCGCCGAGCTGACCGCGGTGTTCGCGATGGAAGAGGGCAGCCCGCTGGCCGGACTGTTTCGCTTCGTGCCCATGGAACGCCTGGGTTCGGTGCTGGTCATCACCCCGCGCGAGGAGTACCTGGCCAAGGCCGAGGAATGGATCAGGCGCCTGGACCGCGGCGCCGCCGGCGCCGGGCTGCAACTGTATGTCTACAAGGTCAAGAACCTGGAGGCCCAGGTGCTGGCCGAATACCTGACCCAGTTGTTCGGCGGCAGTACCGGTGGCCGGCAACGCGAGCGCGGCAACAACCTCGCGCCCGGGTTGCAGCCGGCGACGATGAGCAGCATCACGGATTTCAACAGCAACCGTCAGCAGGCCAACCGCGCCGGGATGGACGACAGCGGCAGCAACCGCAATGGCGGCCAGGAAGGAGGGTTGCTGGGCGAAGACGCGGACATTCGTATTACGTCGGTGACCGAGACCAACTCCCTGTTGATCCAGGCGTCCCAGAGCCACTACAGCAGCATCCTCGCGGCCATCGAGCGCATCGACGAAGAGCCCCTGCAGGTGCTGATCGAATCGCAGGTCATGGCGGTGGAGCTGAACGAACAGCTGGAGTTCGGGGTTAACTGGTTCTTCAGCAACCAGGCCGATGACCTGCTGAACGGCGCCAATTCGGGGCGCATCATCGAAACGGCCTCTTCGGACGCGACGGGGGCCAACGCGCTGTTGACGGATATCCTCTTCGGCGGCCGGACCTTCGTGCAGGCCACCATTTCGGCGCTGGACGCGGTCACCGACGTTCGCTCGCTGGCGGCGCCCTCGCTGGTGGTCAGGAACAACGAGAGCGCGACCATCACCGTGGGTGTCCAGGTGCCGGTCAACTCCACCAGCATCAATACCGGCGGCAATACCGACAACGTGATCTCCAGCGCGCAGTATGTGTCCACCGGTGTGACCCTGGACGTCACACCCCGGATCAATCCTGGCGGACTGGTGTACCTGGACATTTCGCAGGAAGTCAGCGTGCCGGGCGAACCCGCGCAGGCGGGTGACAACCCGCCGATCAGCGATCGCCGGGTGCAAAGCCGGGTCGCCGTGCAGTCGGGCCAGACGGTCTTCCTGGGCGGCCTGATCCAGGAGCAGGACCGCCGAGGCCGGGGGGGCGTGCCCTATCTCAACCGCATTCCCGGCGTGGGCGCGCTGTTCGGTTCGCGGTCCAAGGCCACCAACCGGACGGAGACCATCGTCATGATCACGCCCACGGTGCTCGAGAACAACGCCGAACTGAAGGCCGTCACCGAGGATCTCGAAGACGAGTTCATTCGCGTTACCCCAATCAAGATTTCAACCCTGCACAGCTCAGATGGTGACCGAGACAATGAACCCGAAAATTGATGTCGCTGGACTGGCCCTGGTGGCCGGATTGCTTCTGGCCGGCTGTGCCGGTATGAGCAAGACCCCCGAGGACGCGGTCAAGGAACGCGCCCGTGAACGCCTGGACCTGGTCCTGGCGGACGACTTCGCAGGCGCCTACGAATACCTCAGTCCGGGCTACCGCTCCGGGGTGACCCTGGCCAACTACCAACGCAAGATGCTGACCCGCAAAACCCAGTGGACCGATGCCGTCGTAGGTCAAAGTGAATGCTCAGGTGATGTTTGCAAGGTTCGGATATCCGTAGACTTTACAATTTTCGGCGCCGTGCCGGGCGTGACGCGCATCGACAGCAAGGCCGGTCACCTCGAGGACTGGGTGAAAATCGACGGAGACTGGTACCTGGTACCGAAGAATTGACCCACAAAAGCGTTGCCCCTCCGGGGGTTTTCCAGTAACATTGCGAAGCAATTGTGCAACCGTGTTGCGCCCGAACGGCCTGAAATGGCCGTGTGACGCGTGTTTCACGATTTGTAAGCAAGCCCTGTGTACACAATAGGAGTGTTGTAATGAACAGAAAAAATCTGACTTCAGCTGTGTTGGCTGGTCTGGCGGGTGCAGCGGGTATCGCCGCTTCCGCACAGGCGGTCAACATCAACCCTGACGGTCTTGGTCAGGTGCTGATTTACCCCTACTACACCACGCGCGCCGGCAACATGACGCTGCTGTCCGTGGTGAACACGACCGAGAACGCGAAAGCGGTCAAGGTTCGTTTCATGGAAGGTCGGAACACCCGTGAGGTGCTCGACTTTAACCTGTACATGTCTCCCTACGATGTCTGGACCGCTGCCCTGATCGATGGCGGCGTCGTGGACGCCGACTGCGCCCTGGAGCAGACTCCGGACGTGCCGTGGGATGACGACACCGGCCAGTGCGGTATCCCGCACATGCTGACCACCGACACCACCTGCACCGTGCCGTACCTGTTCGCTGCCGCGAGCACGGCTCCTGGCCTGCAGGCGTTCCTGCCGTACCGTCTGACCGACGGTGGCGAGACCATCATGGACCGTACCGCCGAAGGCCACTTCGAAATGATCGAAATGGGCACGCTGGTCGACCGTGAGTGGACTTCCGCTTCCGACGCCACGCACGTGAACGGCACCCCGGCCGACTGCCAGGCCCTGGTTGACGCCTGGACCGTGGGCGGCACCCCGGCCGACAACGGCTACTGGGTTGTCGATCCGCTCGACGACATCGACCCGCCGTCTGGCGGTCTGTTCGGTGGCGCAGCTGTCGTGAACGCCGCCGAAGGCTTCATGGTGTCTTACGACGCCAAGGCCATCAACGGTTTCGCCACGGTTGAAGATCCGAACGGTCTGGCACTGCACGCAGAGCCGGGCACCACGCTGCCGAACCTGAACTCCGGCGACGTCCTCGACGCCACCGTGTTCCTGGATGACGGCACCACGCTGGTGTCTTCCGGCCTGACGCGCGGTGTTGACGCCGTGTCCTTCGTGTTCATGCACGACCAGGTGATGAACGAGTACAGCACCGAAGACAGCATCAATGGTTTCACCGAGTGGGTGGTCACTTTCCCGACCAAGCACTTCTACGTGTACCAGCCTGATGCTGGTCCCCTGGTGCCGATCGCTCCCTTCACCCAGGAGTGGGTCGACCTCGGAACGCCCGCAGAAACCGAAATGACGGCCTGCGAAGTGGTTCTGCTGGACGGCATCTACGACCGTGAAGAGAACACGCCGACCGAAGCACCGCCTCCCGGTCAGCCGCCGATCGTGTCTCCGGCTCCGCCGACGCCCCCGGGCGATCCCATCATCCCGTTCGAGCTTTGCTTCGAAACGAACATCATTCGTTTCGGTGCCGAAGCCGAGGATGAAGGCGACGCCGAAGGTGGTGGTGGTCCGACCGAGATCTTCGGTTCAACCAACTTCACCAACTTCGATACCGACGAGCTGGGTTACGAAACGGGCTGGGTGCGCATCCAGATGGATGACTACCCGAACGACGTGAACGGCGACGGTGTGGTTGACACCGCCGAAGCTGCTCTGAGCCGTGACCCGCTGGGTGGCCTCGAAGGCCTGCCCGTGACTGGCTTTGCTGCCCAGAAGTTTGGCAACCTGAACGCGGCAGACGGGGTTGCAGCCTTCTACGGTGGTATCTACCAGCACAAAGGCACCCGCGCAGCGTCTTCCTGACCTGGTCAGGCTAGATTGCTGAGACGAGGTATCGTCTGGTAAGTAAGAAACAGAGAGGGCCGGCGACGGCCCTCTCTGCTTTATAAAAAATGCGTTTTAACGATATTTTGATGGGTCATATCCCGACCACAATTATTATGGGATAGGCCGGATTTTCTTGGGCGGAATTTGGAGAGAGCAAGGACATGCGTGGATTATCCAAACTAGGAATTTGCCTGCTCAGCGCAGGCGTATCGTCGGTTGCCCTGGCCGACCTCATCATCGATGGCCAGGCAATTCCATCTGAAGACATCACCTCCATTGCCGTTGATCCGGAGAATGGGGATGTCACCGTGACCACGGTGGGCGGTTGGGTGTTCGAAACGGGTGACCCCGATCCGGACCCCGATCCGGACCCCGATCCGGACCCCGATCCGGACCCGGACCCCGATCCCGACCCCGATCCGGACCCTGACGGCGAGCTGAACATCGTCAGTTTCACGGCCAATCCCAGCAATGCTGAACTGGGCGACACGGTGACCTTCTCCTGGTCGGTCGAGAATGCCGATTTCTGCAAGGCCAAACGCGGTAACGCGGCATGGGAAGCCCTGGAAGACACCCTCAGTGTGCCCACCGGCTCGGCACAGATCGTCATGGATGAACTGGGTTCCATCGAATTCCGCCTGAACTGCCAGAAGAGTGACGGCAGCAAGAAGGTGTGGCCGGCCATGGTGCATGTCA
Source organism: Gammaproteobacteria bacterium (assembly GCA_030431095.1). Lineage (GTDB taxonomy): Bacteria > Pseudomonadota > Gammaproteobacteria > Xanthomonadales > SZUA-36 > Marinihelvus. The sequence continues at coordinate 20,374 of JAUIJU010000031.1, forward strand.
CGGATTCACCCCAGGTCAACGAGAACTGCCCCGATCCCATCATCGCCAAGCAGTTGCACTCGACCTGGAAGAACTTCTTTGGTGACGACTGGCCGCTTTCAGCCGACAGCGAGGTGTTCACCTACGTAGACCGCACCAAGTACCAGGCCTACAGCTTCAACACGGGTGATTACATCGGCAACGGCAACGTCACGACGGTGCCGACCGAAGACGCCATTCGTCGGGTGGCCATCTCGGAGTGCCCGGGGATCTTCAGCGAGTTGCCGGCCAACTGCTCACGTGTGCAGTGGGACGGCGCCGGTGCAAACCAGATCCTGTACTGGTCGACCGATGGCACCAATGGCACCTGCCAGTTGGACGCCAACAAGAAGTACTACCTCAATGTCACGATGGTGAAAGACGAAACGGTCTCTCCCACGGACAGCTACTGCACCAATGGCAGCTGTTCGACCAAGGTCAGAAGTACGGTAACGGACTGACCCTGGATCGTTGATCACAGGAGATCGGGCATCTTTCGGGGTGCCCGATCTTTTTTTGTCCGCGAAACGGCGATCTTTTTCCTCTTTCAATGGTCCTATCGGTCATGAAAAATCTTCGACTGTACTTTCCCATCCTGTTCCTGGGCCTGGCCACGACGGTTCCGTCGTTTGCGCAAATCAATGGCGATGACAGCCTGCTGGCCGTTCGCGGCCAGGGCAAGATCACCCATGAAGAGTTTTACGCGCGGGCTACCCGCATTCCTGAAGAACGACGATTCCAGGTCATTCGGGACCGTTCACGCATGGAAGACATGCTGAACCAGATGTTGATGTTTGACCAGTTGGCGGCAGACGCCAGGGCGGAAGGTTTCGACCTCGACCCCGTGGTCATCGACCGAATGAAACTCGCCGCCAAGGAAGAGTTGGCCAAGGCGTGGCTGGACCACTACGTCAACCTGGCCAAGCCGGCCGACTACTCGGCCATGGCACGTGAAGAATTTCAGCTCAATCGCGACAAGTACGTCACCCAGCACCAGGTGGACGTTTCCCACATTCTGGTGGGCACGGAGTCACGGTCCGATGAAGAAGCGCTGGCGCTGGCGCAGGAGCTGCACTCGCGACTGGAAGTGGATCCGGGTCAGTTCGAGGCCCTGGTGATGGAATACTCGGACGACCCCAGCAAAGCGGGCAACAAGGGTCGTTTTACCGGCGTCAAGAAGGGGGACATGGTTCCCGCATTCGAAACAGCCGCATTCGCCCTCGACGTCGGCCAGTTGTCCGCACCGGTCAAGACGCCTTATGGATACCACCTGATCCGCAAGGACGGCGAAAAGCCGCCGCGACAGCGCAAGTTCCAGGAAGTGCGGTTGCCGCTGGAGCAGCAGATGCGCAAGCGTCACAATGATCGGGTTCGCCAGGAGTATCTGCGCGAAATCTACGAACCGACCATGGAGATCACCCGGGAGTCTGTCGCGAACACCGTCGAGCGTTTGTTCGGACCCGAAGTGCTCGCCGACAGCGCCGCGGAGACCGAATCACAGTAAACTGGTCGCCGGGCTCGTCGCCGACAAGGAACACAAGGCATGGCCAAAAGCCTGACCCGGGGCTTCGACGCCGCATTTTTCCGGCACCTCGTCGTTCGACAGGTGCGCCAGGACTACCTGGAGAACCTCACGGGTTTTGCCTGGCTGGTGATTCAGCCACTGCTGCTGTTGAGCGTGTACGCGTTTGTCTTCACGCAAATTTTCAAGGCCCGCATCAGCGATGCGGGCGAAATCGGTTTCGTGCCCTTCCTGGCAGTCGCCTTCTGGCCCTGGACCGCGTTCTCAGAGGCCATTCTGAAATCCAGTGGAGCTATTGCCAATCACGCGGCCCTGGTTTCCAAGGTCGCGTTCGCGAACGAACAGTTGCCCCTGGCCACCGTCACGGCCACCTTCCTGATGCACGGCATCGGGTACCTGGCCGTGCTGCTGGTGTTGCAATTGCTTGGCACCGACGTGCATTGGCTGTGGCTTCCCGTGGCGCTGATTCTGTTGGTGCTGCTCTGGCTTCTGGCCTGCGCCATAGCCCTGTTCGCCTCCAGCCTCCAGGTGTTCGTGCGTGACGTGGCGCAGATATTGCCGCCACTCATGACCTTCTGGTTTTTCACCACCCCGATCCTGTACAGCGTCTCGATGCTGCCAGACTTCCTGGCGGGCATCATGGCCTGGAATCCGATGACCTGGTTTGTCGTCCAGTTTCGTGACCTGTTGCTGTTTGGCCGGTTCGAGCCGGGGCTGGCCGGTCTGGCCATGATCGTGGCCGTACCGCTTCTCTTTGTCCTGTCGCTGGCCTGGTTCCGCAAGTTCAGCGGCCATTTCGAGGACTTCCTCTGATGACGCCCCTGGTCCGCCTGGCAGGCGTCAGCAAGGTCTATCCCCGCGTTCACCACCCTCGGGAGCGTCTACGGGCCTTCGGCTCCCTGTTGCTCGGCCGCGAGCCTGCCAGGGGCGCGTTGGTGCTCAATGATGTCAGCCTCGAAGTCCGGCGCGGGCAGTCGCTGGGAATCATCGGTGAAAACGGCGCCGGCAAGTCAACCTTGCTCAAGGTGCTGACAGGCGTGATCGAGCCCACGCGGGGCACGGTCGAGTGCCGCGCACGGACCGCCGCGTTGCTGGAACTGGGCGCTGGATTCCAGCCGGATTTCTCCGGCATGGACAACGTGCGCATGAAATCCGCGATCCTGGGCATGAGCGAGCGAGACCTGGATCAGCGCCTGGACGACATTCTGGCCTTTGCCGATATCGGGCAGTACATCCACGAGCCGGTCAAGCACTATTCTTCGGGGATGGTGGTGCGCCTGGGCTTCGCCGTGGTGGTGGCCTCCCGCCCGGAGTTGCTGATCACCGACGAAGTGCTGGCGGTGGGAGACGAGTCGTTCCAGAAAAAGTGCATCCGGTGGATCGATGATTTCATCGAAAACGACGGGACCCTGTTGCTGGTCTCGCACAGCATGTACCTGGTACAGAAATTGTGTCGGCACGCCCTGTGGTTACGCGGAGGCCGCGTAGAAGAGTACGGCGACGCCCACCGGGTCACCCAGGACTACCTGGCCTGGCACGAGGCCCGCAACCGGGCCGAGGAGCTTCATCGCGCCGAGGAACGCGGGGTGCACGGGCACTACGCGGTACACAGCCTGGAACTGACCACGCCCAGTGGCGGAGAAACGCCCGTGCTGGCCACCGGCGACGCCCTGTCGGTGGACATGGTGATGCGCTCACCGGATGGGCGGGTCCCCGTGGGCATGATCGGTATCGTGCGCGTGGACGGCACGCCGGTGTACGGCGTGTGCACGGAGGACGCAGCCGGTTGCGTTCGCCCCGTCACGGGGCAGGAGGACCAGTTTCATGTTTGCCTGGAATTGCCAGACCTGGCGCTGCTGCCGGGGCAGTACACGCTGCGAGGCCATGCCCTGGACCCCGAGGGCATGCGTGTCTGTGACACCATGGAGCGGACATTCCGCGTTCGCGGGGAGACCCGCGAGTTCGGCATGGTCCGGCTGGCCCACCGGTGGCGCTGACCATGGCCGTTGATCGACAGCGGACGCGACCGGTGACGGTGGTCATCCCGGTGTTCAACGCCTTCGAGTGCCTTCGCGATTGCCTGGCGTCCCTGGATGCCCATTCTCCCGATGCGACGGTCCTGGTGGTGGACGACGGCTCGGACGATCCGCGCGTGGCGCCGGCGCTGGTGGCCTGGACCGAGGCGCATCCTGAGCGGGCCCTGCTCCGCCTGCCAGGCAACCGGGGCTTCGTGCACGCGGCCAATCGTGGCGTGGCCGAGGCCACCGGCGACGTGGTGTTGCTCAACTCGGACACCGTGGTCACCCATGGCTGGCTGGACGCCTTGAGTCGTTGCGTGAACAGCGATGCGCACATCGCCACCGCCACCCCGTGGAGCAACAACGCCGAGATCGTTTCATTGCCCGAATTCTGCGTGGCCAATCCCGTACCGGCCGACCCCGAGGCCTGGGCGCGGGCGGTACGGTGCAGTGCGCTGGGGAATCACCCGGAATTGCCCACGGCCGTGGGGTTCTGCATGGCGATTTCACGGGCGGCAGTCGACGCCCTCGGTCTGTTCGACGAGGCCGCGTTCGGGCGAGGCTACGGCGAGGAGAATGACTTCTGTCGCCGTGCCGTGGAGGCCGGCTGGCGCAATGTGCTGTGCGAGGATGCTTTCGTGGTGCACCGCGGTGGCCAATCGTTCGGCCCGCTGGGACTGGCGCCGGGGGGCGAGGCCATGGACCGTCTGCTGGAAAAGCACCCGGACTACCTGGACGAGGTGTCACGCTGGATTCGCGATGATCCGCTGGCGTCCCGGCGACAAGCCATCCTGGATGCCGTGGAGACGGACGAATCGGGTAGAATCGAAACGTCGATGGCCAGGGATTGAGCCATGGCGGAGAAACTGACATTCACCGGTGAGCGCTTCACGCCCGAGTGCGTGCGCGAGATCTGGTATGAACACATGCACCGCTACGCGATGGCTCGCCCCCTGTGTGACGGCCTTCGGGTGCTCGACGCCGCTTGCGGTGAAGGCTACGGGTCGGCCTTGCTCGCCGCCGGGGCGGCGCGCGTGGACGGGGTCGACCTGTCCGACGAGGCCGTGGGCCATGCGCGATCGCGCTATGGCGAACGGGCCAACCTGGCGTTCCACGAGGCGGATGTCACGCAGTTGCCCTTCGACGATGCGTCCTTCGACCGCGTCGTTTCATTCGAAACCCTGGAACACCTCGAGGCGCAGGACGCCATGCTGGCGGAGTTTCGCCGGGTACTCAGGCCGGACGGTGTGCTTTTGATCTCGTCGCCGGACAAGGCGGTGTACACCGACCAGCACGGCAACGACAACGAGTTCCACCTGCGGGAACTGTATCGCGATGAACTCGAATCGCTGCTGGGACGTCACTTTCCCGCATTGCGGCTGCTTGGCCAGAAGCTGGTCTTCCACTCGGCCATCTGGTCGCTGGATGGCGTGCGCACCGTGGATCTGCAGCAGGCCAGGGACGAGGGGGTGGACAGCTTCGAATCAATGCCGCGCGAGGCCATGTATTTCATCGCCCTGTGCGCGGGGGATGAATCGATGCTGCCCGTCCTTCCTCATGACCTGTGGCTGTTCGACGATGCCGACGAATCCGTGTACACGCACTACCACGGCGAGATTCGCCGCAACATGGCGGCCGGCGGCATCATCCAGGACCGCGATCGCGAGATCGAAAACCTGCGCGCCGAGCTCGAAGCGGCGCGCGCCGGTCAGGGCGGCTGGCTGCAGCGCCTGTTCGGCGGCAAGTCGGGCGGATGAGCCGGTGTCCGTCAGCGCGGTCATCGTCAACTACAACGCGGGCGACCTGCTGGGCGAATGCGTCCAGTCGCTGCTGGACAACCAGGTGCGCGATATTCGCGTGGTGGACAACGCGTCCGACGACGGCAGCCTGGACCGATTGCGGGGTCGCTACGGGGCACACCCGGCAGTCCACACCCTGGCCAACCCGACCAACCTCGGTTTCGGCCCGGCCATCAACGCGGTGCTCCCGTCACTTGGGGGCGATCTCGTGCTGATCATGAATCCCGATTGCCGGCTGGAGCAGGGTGCCCTGGCGATCCTGGTCGACGTGCTGCAGACGCAACCGAAGACCGTCCTGGTGGGCCCGCGCGTCGAGGGTCCCGATGGCCGCCTGGAGGCTGCCGCCTGCCGCCGGATACCCACACCGTGGCGGTCGCTGATGACATTGACCGGGCTGTCGCGCCTCGCGGGCCGGTTTCCGTCACTGGCAGGGGTGACGGAACCGGGTGCGGACGGTCTGGATTCTCCCACCACCGCGGAGGCGACGTCCGGCGCCTGCATGCTCGCCCGTAGTGACGCCCTGCAGGCGATCGGTGGTTTCGATGAGGCCTATTCCCTGCATTGCGAAGACCTGGACCTGATGGTGCGCCTGCGCGAGGCCGGCGGACGGATTCTTTACGTGCCGGCGGCGCGCGCGGTGCACATCAAGGGGGTTTCCAGCGCCAGCCGTCCCCTGTGGGTGCATCGTCAGAAGCACCGGGGAATGGCGCGGTTTTTCCGCACCCATGTTGCCGATGCGCACGCACTACCGGTTCGCCTGCTGGTGCGCCTGGGGATCTGGCTGCACTGGGCGCTGTTGTGGCCCCTGCAGTGGGTGCGCCGGTGAGAGGCCTGGCCGCGGACTCGTTGGCCGGCGGCAAGGTGCTGGTCATCGGCGCCTCGAGCCAGGTGGGCTGGTTCCTGTTGCCGCGCCTGCTGGCCGGCGGCTGCGATGTCTACGCGCTGAGCCGTGACGGGGCGCCGCCGGGCTACCCGGAGCTTGATGGCCTGGAATGGATCGACCCGGCACGCGCCCGCGAAAGCGTGGCCGGTTATTCGCACCTCGCATCGGCGGGCCCGCTCGCCGTGGCGCTGGATTATGCCCGGGCCATGCCGGCCCTGCAGGCCATCAGCGCCACCTCGACCAGCAGCGTGGTGAGCAAGGCCCGCTCGCCGGATACCCGCGAACAGGACACGGTGGAGTCCATTCGCGAGGCCGAAGAAGGCCTTCGCGTGCTGGCGCGTGAACGCCACCTGCCCTTGCTGATCCTGCGCCCCACCCTGGTGTACGGGTGTGGCCGTGATCGAAACCTGAGCCTGTTGGCCGGGTTCATCCGGCGCTTCGGCTTCCTGCCGCTGTCGACGCGGGCCGGGGGCATGCGCCAGCCCATTCATGCCGACGACGTGGCGGGGGCGCTGGCCGCCGGTCTGCTGCCCCGCGGGCGGCGGGAGTTGCTCAGCCCCCTGTGCGGAGGCGATACCCTGGATTACCGCGGCATGGTGCGACGGGTGTTTGCGGCGGTGGACCGCAAGCCGCGCCTTGTGGCGCTGCCGCCCGCCCTGCTGGCCGGCGCCGTGAGCGTGGCAGAGCGCCTGCGTGTTTCAGGCGCCGGAAATGCCCAAATGGTGCGACGCCAGGCGGTCAACCTGGTGTTCGACGACCACGAAGCCCGTGACATCCTGGGTGTCACGCCGCGCCGGTTTCATCCCACCGAGGCGGATTTTCATCTCCCTTCTCCCCAGCTCCTGGAGCGGCTCAGCCAGGGGCATTGATGTTAGAATGCGGGGCTTCACCTACCGCCCATGGCCCGCCCGGAGGACCCGTCCCGCATGTTCGACAGCAGCTTCACCATCGAAGGTTTCGACCCGGAACTGGCCCGCGCCATCGCCGATGAGCGACAGCGCCAGGAAGATCACATCGAACTGATTGCATCGGAAAACTACGCCAGCCCGCGTGTGCTGGAAGCGCAGGGTTCGGTGCTGACCAACAAGTACGCCGAGGGTTATCCCGGACGGCGCTACTACGGCGGTTGCGAGTATGTCGACGTGGCCGAGGACCTGGCGCGCGACCGGGTCAAGGAACTGTTCGGCGCGAGCTATGCGAACGTGCAACCACATTCCGGCTCGCAGGCCAATGCAGCCGTCTACCTGGCCCTGCTGGAACCCGGGGACACGATTCTCGGGATGAGCCTGGAGCACGGCGGGCACCTGACCCACGGCGCACGCGTGAATTTTTCCGGCAAGGTATTCAACGCGGTGCAGTACGGCGTCGACCCCGACACCGCGCTGATCGACTATGACGAAATCCAGTCGCTGGCGGACACGCACCGGCCGCGCATGATCATCGGCGGTTTTTCCGCCTACTCGCGCGAGGTGGACTGGGCGCGCATGCGGCAGATCGCCGATTCCGTGGACGCCTGGTTCGTGGTCGACATGGCGCATGTCGCCGGGCTGGTGGCCGCCGGCATTTACCCGAACCCGGTGCCGCACGCCCACGTGGTGACCTCCACCACGCACAAAACGTTGCGCGGGCCGCGTGGCGGCATCATCCTGTCCGCCGCGGACGAGTCGGTACACAAGAAACTCAACTCACTGGTGTTTCCGGGTACCCAGGGCGGCCCCCTGATGCACGTGATCGCCGCCAAGGCGGTAGCGTTCCGCGAGGCCCTGGCGCCGTCGTTCAGCGAATACCAGCGCGCCGTGGTGGACAACGCCCGCGCAATGGCGGACGAACTGTCCGGGCGCGGCTACAAGGTGGTTTCCGGCGGCACCGACAACCACCTGTTCCTGGTCGACCTGATCGGCCGCGAGTTCACCGGCAAGGACGCCGAAGAGGCCCTCGGTCGCGCCCACATCACGGTGAACAAGAACACCGTGCCCGGTGAACCGCGGTCGCCGTTCGTGACCAGCGGTCTGCGCCTGGGCACTCCGGCAGTGACGACGCGGGGATTCGGCATGCAGGAGTGCCGGGCGTTGGCGGGCCTGATCGCGGACCTGCTGGACGCCATGGGTGATGAAAACGTCGAAGCGCAGGTCCGTGCCGCCGCCACCGACCTGTGCCACCGCTTCCCGGTCTACGCCGGCGACGATGCGGAGGCCGAGCCCCATGTGGTGTCCGCTCTGTAATCACGAGGACACGCGGGTGGTGGACTCGCGGCTCACCCGGGACGGCATGCAGATTCGTCGCCGGCGGGAGTGCGCCCGTTGCAATAACCGTTTCAACACCTTCGAGGCGCCTGAGCTCAAGGCGCCGCGCATCATCAAGTCAGATGGGACGCGCGAGGCCTTTTCCGAGGCCAAGTTGCGCGATGGCATGCTTCGCGCGCTGGAGAAGCGTCCGGTGGAGACCCGCGAGGTGGAGCGCGCCATTCGCCGGCTGCTGCGCGAGATCAGCAGCGTGGAAGACGCCGAGATCCCCAGCAGCCTGATCGGTGAATGGGTGATGCGCGAATTGCGGGATCTGGACCAGGTGGCCTACGTACGATTCGCGTCCGTCTACCGTCGTTTCGAGGACATCCAGGCCTTTCGCGACCTGATCGAAGGCCTGGAACGCGATGACGCCGCCGGTCCGGACCGGCGCCAGATTTCCCTGCTGGAACCGACCCGACGGAAAAAGCGACGCGGATCGTGAGTTTCAGCGCTTTCGACCACCAGTGCATGGCCGAGGCCATCGCCCTGGCCCGGCGCGGCTTGTTCACCACCATGCCGAATCCGCGCGTTGGTTGTGTGCTGGCGCGCGAGGGTCAGGTCATTGGCCGCGGCTGGCACCGGCGCGCCGGCGGTCCGCACGCCGAGATCGAAGCCCTTCGGGACGCGGGTGAGAACGCGGTCGGCGCCACCGCGTACGTGACCCTGGAGCCCTGCGCCCACGATGGGCGAACGGGGCCCTGCGCCGAGGCGTTGATCGACGCCGGGGTGGCGCGGGTGGTGGTCGCCGGCCAGGACCCGAATCCCCGCGTCGACGGCGGAGGGCTGGCCCGGCTGGAGGCCGCCGGCGTTGCATGCCGCGCGGGGCTGATGGAAGCCCAGGCACGTGCGTTGAACCCCGGATTCCTGTCGCGCATGGAGCGGGGCCGCCCCTGGGTTCGCTTGAAAATCGCCCAGAGCCTGGACGGGCGAACGGCACTGGCCGACGGCGACAGCCAGTGGATCACCGGCGAAGCGGCGCGCGCCGACGTGCAGGGCTGGCGCGCGCGCGCCTGTGCGATCCTGAGCGGCGTCGGCACCGTGATAGCGGATGACCCGTCGCTGAACCTGCGCCTGGAGGGCGCGGCGCGCCAGCCGTTGCGCGTGATTGCCGATAGCCGCTGGAGGACGCCTCAGAACGCCCGTACGCTGGGCCTGCCCGGCGAGGTGCTGATCGCGGGTCGTGAAGACCTGGCCCCGCCGGCCGGGCTGAGCGCCGCCGGTGTCGGCCTGCTGGCCTTGCCG
>JAUIJU010000083.1 GCA_030431095.1 Gammaproteobacteria bacterium
CGCCGATCACCCAGGGATTGGCGCAGGCGATGCAGAAACCGACCAGGATCAGCAGGTTGCCGAAGTACAGCGGGTGCCGCACCAGCGAATAGGCGCCGGTGCTGGCCAGGCGCTTGTTCTTGAAGATCGTGCCCGCGGCGAAGGTGCGCCACAGCTGACCGGCGCCGGCCAGCAACAGACCCCAGATCACGCGGTCGTGACCCGGCTCGGTGAAGGCTGCGCACACGGCGATCAGCAACAGTCCGATGGCCTGGCGGTAGATCTCCTTGTAACGAATCTTGTCGAAGAGCCCGAGCACGCCGCTGCGCGCACCGATCACTTCCGTTCTGTCTCTGCCCATGGGTGTTCTCCGGGTGGCAGCGCGCATTTTATCCCAGCGGAGACCGCTCCGTTTGACGGATTCGGACAGAAACATGACGGCCCCTGCACCGGCCGGGTCGCGCGCAGTGGTGATTCTGCTAAGCTTTCGATTCGGTTCCAACCCCTGAACGAGGCTCCTTTTGGGGGGAGCAGGGAGACACCATGGCCAACAAGGTCGGACCAAGCGGATTCCTGGGTCGCTGGCTCTTCGCGCTGGTGCTCGTGCTGGGTACGTACAACCCCACCGGATTTTCATGGCTGGGCTGGGCGCTGGGTGAAACCACCGAATTTGGACCCGTCATCGTCATCGTCGGCCTGTTGCTGTTGATCGGCTGGATCTTCCTGGTCCGAACCGCGTTCGACGCGCTGGGCTGGCTGGGCGTGACCCTGGGTGCGGCGCTGTTTGCGGCGGTCATCTGGTTACTGGTCGACCTCGGCTGGATCAGCATGGAATCCACCGGCGTTCTGACCTGGCTGACATTGATCGTCATCTCGCTGATCCTCGCGGTCGGCATGGCCTGGTCGTTCTTCAAACGCAGCCTGACCGGGCAGCTGAACGTCGACGACGTGGAGGACTGACCGGGTTTCGTGAACGACCCGGAAAGCACACGCCCAATCCGCACGGCGCGCATCGACTGGACCCGGGGCGGACAACCTCGGGCCCGGGATTTCGATGACGTGTATTTTTCCGGACAGGGCGGCCTGGCCGAATCCCGACACGTGTTCCTCGATCACAACCACCTGGCCGAACGCTGGCGCGCATTGCCACCGGGCGGTGACTTCGTGATCGGTGAAACCGGATTCGGCACCGGCCTGAACTTCCTCGCCGCCTGGCAACTGTGGCGAAATACGGCGCCCAGGGACGGCATGCTGCACTTCATCAGCGTTGAGCGGCACCCCCTTACCCGGCCCGACCTGGAACGCGCCCTGGCCCGTTTTCCGGAGCTCGGGGACCAGGCCAGCGCGTTGCTGGCCGCGTGGCCCGCTGACCTTTGCCGCGGGTGTCATCGCCTGCCGCTGGCCGGTGGGCGCCTGCGTCTCACCCTGGTGCTCGACGAGGCGCTGAGCGGCCTGGAGTCGCTGCTCGACAGCGCCCACCCGGCCCACCGCCGCCTGCGTCGCGGCGTCGATGCCTGGTTCCTGGACGGCTTCGCGCCGTCGCGCAACCCGGACATGTGGCGCCCGGAATTGCTGGAGACCCTCGGCGCCATGAGTGCGCCCGGCGCCACTTTCGCCACGTTCACCGCCGCGGGCGCCGTTCGCCGCGGCCTGGCGGCGGCAGGATTCACAGTGCACACGGCCCCTGGTTTCGGTCACAAACGCGACATGCTGTACGGTTGCCTCGAACAGGCGCCAGCCCTGCCCGCCGTGTCGGATTTCAAAACCTCCCCCTACCCGAACGGACTGGAGCAGCCCTGGCATGTCGACCGGACCGCACCGCGCCCGCCCCACCGGGCGGTGGTGGTCGGCGGTGGCCTGGCCGGTTGCCATGCCGCCCGCGCCCTGGCGGACCGTGGACTGGACGTCACGCTGATCGAGGCCCGCGAGGACCTGGCCCAGGGCGGATCGGGCAACGAGCAGGGCGTGCTGTACGCCCGCCTGTCGGCGCACCACGGCCACAGCGCCCGTTTCAACCTGGCGGCGCTGTTGTTCGCCCTTCGTCACTACGCGCCGTTCTGGGGCGATCCGGAGCAGCGATTCGGCGCCGCCTGCGGGGTGCTGCACCTGGCTGGTGGCGAACGCGAGAGGCGGCACCAGGCCGTCATTGCCGAACGCCACGGGCGACAGGGCTTGTGCCAATTGCTGGACCGGGAAGCGGCCAGTGAGCTGGCCGGCATGGACCTGCCCGGCGGCGGCCTCTGGTTTCAGCAATCGGGCTGGCTGGCGCCCCCTGGAATCTGTCGGTCCCTGGTCCAGCATCCGAACATCCGGGTCCGGCAGGGCCACGTGAGGCGACTGGACAAGCAGCAAAACAACTGGCTGCTGCACGACGAGCACGACGAGGTTCTGGCACGGGCCCCGCTGGTGGTACTGGCCTGCGCCCACCAGCTGGACGGCTTTGCGGCGACCGTCGGCCTGCCAATCCAGCCCGTGCGCGGACAGGTCAGCCGTGTGCTTCTCGACCAGGCCCCGGCCGCGCGCGCCCTGCGCACCGCGCTCTGTGGCGATGGATACCTGGCGCCGCCGGCAGACGGCGCACTTTGCTTCGGCGCCAGTTTTCTTCCCGACGATGCGGACACGAGCTTGCGCACCGCCGAACACGTCGAGAACCTGGCCCGCTTACGCCAACAGGTCCCGGGGTTGCTGCCCGCGGACCTGGAGGCCTCCGCCTGCAGTGGCCGCGCCGCCGTACGTTGCGCCACGCGAGATCGCCTGCCCCTGGTGGGACCCGTGCCGGACGCACCCGTCATGGCGGCCCGTTATCAGCTGCTGGGCAAAAACGCCCGGGCCGCCATCGCCGCCCCCGGGGCGGTCCTTCCGGGGCTGTATGTCTCGGCCGGCTACGGTTCCCGGGGCCTGGCCTATATTCCCCTGTGCACCGAACTGCTGATGGCCGCCATGCTGGGTGAGCCGCCGCCCCTGGACCGGGCGCTGCGCCGGGCGCTTCATCCCGCCCGCTTTCTGGTCAGGGACCTGGCGCGCGGCTCGGCGTGACCTGGCCATTGGCAGGAAATGACAGTCAACTGGAGCTATGATCAGACATGCGCACCTGAATGCGTCATGACATCACCGGAGGAAACCATGTATCGCAATCGCTTCACCCTGCTTGCAGGCACCTGCGCCCTGGCCGCTACGCTGCTGCCAATCGGCGTCACCCTGGCCGACACCCAGGACGCACATTGCACGCTGTATCAAAATGGCCAGCAGAAAGCCAACGCCACCGGGAAATGCGAGTTCTACCAATCCCAGGGCAACGTCGAAGTGACCACCCGCGACGGCAAGACCTACCGCCTGCGCATGGGAGAAATGGACGGCGAGTATTTCGACGGCCAGCAGAATTCGGTCATGCGTTCCATCAGCGGCGAAGGCCGTCTGGTGTTCAAGTGGCCGCACCAGCAACTGTCGATCAACCTCAACGAGTCCGCGCTCAGCGGCGGCGGCAGCCATGGCGGCGGTGGAAACAGCAGCGGAACCCCCTCGGAATTTCGTGAACTGGTCGGCCAGAACACGAGCGAAGTCATGGACGAGATGACCTATCGCGGCTACAAGATCATGAAACGCGACGGCGACGCGGCCAATCAGTATATTTCCTGGCAGAACCAGGAGTCGGGCGCCTGCGTCATGGCGCACGTGACCCACGGCACCTACCAGAGCCTGGTGTACACCAGCGAATTCGACTGCCGTCGGTAAACCCACCCGCGGCGGCCGGCGGTGGCCGGTCGCCGCACCTCCCTTTCCCGCACCCGGCCCGGTTCAGTCCAGGGCTGCCTGCAGATCACGAACCAGTCGGCGCCCCTTGCGGGTCAGGTGAACCCGCCGCTCGCGCAGGTTCATGGGGTCGGTCTTCAGTTCGATCAGCCCCGGACCTGCGCACTTGCGGCTGGTGAACGCCGACAGGTCCGCCAGGTTGCGCGATAGCGCGGTGATGGAGGTCGCGTCCAACGTCTCCAGCAAGGCTTTCTGACTGAGACCTTCGTTGGCGCCCACCGCCATCAGAATCAGCACCCGTTGCACCGTGATATCCGGCGCCACGCGCGCCCTGAGCAGTCTCAGCGCCCGGTCCAGGCGCCGCAGGTTCTCCGTCGAATCCGACATGTCTTTGCCCTGATCTTCACCCGGAATTCACATTATCGCAACATTTGCGTTATCGCAACTATATTGTTAGGGTTTGTTTCACAATTTCATACATGGAGCACGCCATGACACAGACTGCAAGAGACAACGAAGTTTCCGATCTGAAGCCTTCACGCGGCCTGAACGAGGAGACCCGCCGCAAGACGGCGGACCGGCTCAGCGACGTGCAGGCCGACGCCTTTCGCCTGTACATCAACGTGCAGGGTTTGCACTGGAACGTGGAAGGCCCACTGTTCTACTCACTGCACAAACTGACCGAGGAGCAGTACCAGGAACTGTCGGAATCGATCGACGAGATCGCCGAGCGGGTCCGTGCACTGGGACTGATTCCGCCGGAATCACTGGCGGCTTACCAGGAGCGATCCATCCTCGACGACCTGCCGCGGGACGCGAACCTCGAAGACCGTGTTCGCCGCCTCATTTCCGATTACGAGCGCGCAACCGAACGCCTTACCCAGGCGGTGGAAGTGGCCGAAGAACACGGTGATGTGAAAACGGCCGACCTTCTGACCGAGCGCATCGGGGTCTACGATGAAAACGCCTGGATGCTGCGCGCATCCGTCGCGAAAGCCGCCTGAGCGCCCCGCCGGGACGCTGACATCCGTGGAACCTGGCTGATGTCAGCTGAACAGGGACCTGGCCGCGCCGGCCAGCCCGCTGCCGCCTCCAAACTGGTCCAGCAGGCTGCCGCCGGCGCTGCCCTTGTCCATCAGCTGTGGAATCACGTCCGACAGGCCCGTGGCCGCCTCCTGGTTGCTGACACCCAGCTTGGAGGCGAAGCCGGCGACCTGTTCCTGCCCGAACAGGTCGGTCACCGTGTCGGCCGACATGTCCTGGTTGGCGCCATCACCCAGCCAGCTTCCCAGCAGGGTACCCAGTTCACCGTTGCCGGCCATTTTTGCCGCCAGGCCGGCGAGGTCGACATTGCCTTTCCCATCGCCCAGCAAACTGCTCAAGGCACTCTGCACGGTCTGCGAATCCACGTTCAGGCCCAGCCGGTCGTTGAG
>JAUIJU010000084.1 GCA_030431095.1 Gammaproteobacteria bacterium
ACAACAGGGCACGGCCGGACTGCCGCGCACCCGCCTGGAAACCCTGGTCAAGCAACTGGCCATGACGGACGCCGACAGTCGCGTCCAGGTGGACTGGGCCAGCCACACCTTGCGGCATCATGATGGCCGCCTGTGGCTCGACAGCCCGGCGAACGTCAGGTGTCCCGACATCGACATCTGGAACGGGGCCCGACCGGCGGACCTGGGGCCGGTCTGCGGCCGCCTCGAATGGCTTGCCGGCAAAGCCCGACCCTTTCGCATCACTTCCCGCCAGGGTGGCGAGCGCTATCGCGCTTCACCCGGCTCACCTTCGCGAGCGCTGAAGCAATGGTTCAATACGCTCGGACTTCCGCCCTGGTTGCGCCGAACCGTGCCGCTGCTGTTTGTCGATCAGCGACTGGTGGCTGCCGGCGACTGGCTGTTTGACGAGCACCTGGCCCGCACAGGCTGCATGCTGCGCTGGACACCGGGCGACAGCGCGCTCGCCTGGGCCTGGGACGAGTGCAGGCGCCAGCGTCAGCCTGTAAAATGAGCGGCTGCCCCCGCCCCATCCCGGAAGGCATCGATGGCCCAAGACGACGACACCAAACCTGATTTCGAAGCTGCCCTGAACGAACTCGAAACCCTGGTCAGGAAGCTCGAATCCGGCGACCTGCCACTGGACGAATCCCTGGACGAGTTCAAACGTGGCGTGGAACTGACGCGCCACTGCCAGGACGTGCTGGACAAGGCGCAATTGAGCGTCGAACAACTGATGAACGTGGACGATGACACCTCAGGCGAACCCTTCGAACCCGAGGCGTGACCCCGCGGAAACCATCGAAGACTGGCAACAGTCTTTTGATGCCTTCCTTGCGGACCAGCTGACGGACAGCACCGGGGCGCCCGGTAAGCTGCTGGAATCCATGCGCTACTCGGCCCTGGCCGGCGGCAAGCGCATGCGCCCCATGCTGGTCTACGCTTCGGGCCTGGCGCTGGGCGTAGAACGGGAGCGACTACACGCGATCTCGGCGGCCATCGAGCTGATCCACACATATTCCCTGATCCATGACGATCTGCCGGCCATGGACGACGACGACCTGCGACGCGGCCGTGCGACCAACCACCGCCGTTTCGATGAGGCCACGGCCATACTGGCCGGCGACGCCCTGCAGGCGCTGGCTTTCGAGGTCCTCGCCGCGGATACAGAGCTGTCGCGTAACCCGGCATCCCAGGTTCAGATCATCCGCGACATCGCCTGGGCCTGCGGTGCCGAAGGCATGGCGGGCGGCCAGGTACTGGACCTGGCGGCGATCGACCAGAAGATCAGCCTCGACGACCTCGAAACCATGCACCGCATGAAGACGGGCGCCCTGATCCGGGTGTCCGCCACCGCACCGGGACACCTGGCGCTGGCCGGCGCCGAACTGATCGAACGCCTCGGGCACTACGGCGAGTGCGTCGGCCTGGCGTTCCAGATACACGACGACGTGCTCGACGTGACCGCTAGCAGCCACCAGACCGGAAAACCCGCCCGGGCGGACGCCGCGCGCAACAAGCCGGCCTTTCCCTCGGTGATGGGCCTGGAAGCGTCGCGCGACCGCGCGGCGGAACTGTGCCGTGAAGCCATCGACACGCTGTCCGGCTTCAGCGGCGACACCGGCATGCTGCGCTGGCTGGCCGAATACGCCATCCACCGGCAGAGCTGAACGGATACCCCCATGACCTCGAAGACGCCCCTGCTGGACGCCATCCACACTCCGGCCGACCTGCGCACCCTGGACGAAGAACAGCTCACCGACGTCGCCGACCAGCTTCGCGACTTCCTGATCGACTCGGTGGCCAGCGCCGGCGGGCACTTTGGCGCCGGCCTGGGCTGCGTCGAGTTGACCGTGGCGTTGCATTATCTGTACGACACGCCATTCGATCGCATCGTCTGGGACGTCGGCCACCAGGCCTACCCACACAAGATTCTGACCGGACGGCGAGACCAGATCACGTCGATCAAGCGCAAGGGCGGACTGGCGCCGTTTCCCAAGCGCGGCGAGAGCGAGTACGACACGTTTGGCGTGGGCCATTCGTCCACCTCCGTGAGTGCGGGCCTGGGCATGGCCCTGGCTGCGGACCGGGCGGGTGATCCGCGACGCGTCGCCGCGGTGATCGGCGACGGCGGTATGACCGCCGGCATGGCCTTCGAGGCCCTTAACCACGGCGGCCATATCGACCCCAACATCCTCGTCGTGCTGAACGAGAACCAGATGTCGATCAGCCCGAACGTGGGCGGCATGACCAAAATGCTGGGCCGTCTGATGAGCGGGCCCACGGTCACCGGCATCCGTGAGCGCAGCAAGCGACTAATGAAACGCGACTCGCGCACCTGGCGCTTCATGAGCCGCTGGGAGGAACACGTCAAGGGCATGGTCATGCCCAGCACGCTGTTCGAGGAACTGGGGTTCAACTACGTCGGCCCCATCGATGGGCACGACATGCGTGCCCTGCTGACCACCATACGCACCGCGCAATCGGTGGAAGGCCCCAATCTGCTGCACATCATCACCAAAAAGGGCAAGGGCTACGCTCCAGCCGAGAAGGACCCGGTGAAGTACCACGCCGTTGGCCCTTTCGATCGCGATAAGGGGGTGCAGCCCAAACCCCCCTCCCCGACCCCGCATTCGCCCACCTACACCGACGTGTTCAGCCAGTGGTTGTGCGACATGGGTCAACGTGACCGTCGGCTGCTGGCCATCACACCCGCCATGCGGGAGGGCTCGGGGCTCGTGGAATTCGAAAAGCGCTTTCCGGAGCGCTACTTTGATGTCGGCATCGCCGAACAGCACGCGGTGACCCTGGCGGCCGGCATGGCCTGCGAGGACGCCCACCCGGTGGTGGCCATCTACAGCACCTTTCTACAGCGCGCTTACGACCAGATGTTGCACGACGTGGCGCTGCAGAACCTGCCGGTGCTGTTCGCCATCGACCGCGCCGGCCTGGTGGGACCTGATGGTCCCACGCACGCCGGTTCATTCGACCTGAGTTTCATGCGCTGCATTCCCAACATGGTCATCATGGCGCCATCCAACGAGAACGAATGCCGCCAGATGCTTTACACCGGCTACTGCCACCAGGGGCCGGCGGCGGTTCGCTATCCACGCGGCAAGGGCCCTGGTGTGACGCCGGAAGCCACCATGACCGCCCTGCCTCTGGGCCGGGCGGAAACCCTGCGCGAAGGTCAGCGCGTGGCGCTGCTTGCATTCGGCAGCATGGTCGCACCGTGTCGGGCAATCGCCGAGCGCCTCGACGCCACGTTGGTGAACATGCGCTTCGTCAAGCCGCTGGACACTGAGCGGTTGGAAGCACTGGCCGACAGCCACGATCTGTTGGTCACGGTGGAGGAAAACGCAGTGGCTGGTGGCGCCGGCAGTGGCGTCAATGAGCACCTGGCGGCCACCGGCAAAGCCGTGAGCCTGCTCAATATCGGTCTGTCGGACGGCTACATCGAACACGCCAGCCGTGAAGAGTGCCTGGCCGAGGCCGGCCTGGACGAAGTCGGTATCGAGCGCCAGGTGCTTCGCCGGCTTCAGGCCATGGGCCTGGCGAGCGGCCTGCGCAGCGCCTCGGCCTGAGTGGCCGAGCGAACCATCACCTGTCGAAAAGTCAGGTTGATCCTGGGCCGCACCGGGCGCCGGGTGCGCACCAGCGCGTGACAATAGTCGGCCTGGCTGCGCCCGTCCATCAACAGCAGGCTGCCCGATTCCAATTCCAGGCCCACCGATTCGCCGCCACGTCGTGGCCGAATTCTGAATCGCCGGGTGGCGCCCAGGCTGAGTGATGCGATGACCGGCTCCGGGCCCAGCTCGGGCTCATCGTCGGCATGCCAGCCCATCGCATCCTGCCCGTCACGATAGGCGTTGCACAACACGGCATTGAAGTCGCACCCCAGGCGGGCACGTAACTCGCGGCGCAATGTGTCCAGCGAAGCCGGCCAGGCCGCCGGTTCGAGCGCCTGGCCACTGTAGCCGTAGCGAACCCCTGGGTCGGCGTACCAGGCCGTCAGGCGCGGCTCGTCCACTTGTCGGCCGAACAGGGTGATTCGTCCCTGTCGCCAGTCGAGTTCACGCCACAGACGCTCGTACCAGGCGTCGGCACGGCATAACCACCCGGCCTGATAGGCGAAACCGGGGGGCAGGTCCAGGATCGGGCGCCGCGTCAGTCGGAACGTTGCATGCGCACCGCCAGCACGTCGCAGCTCGCTCCGTGCAGCACCGAGTTGGCGGTGGAGCCCAGCAGCAGCTGCACGCCTTTCTGGCCATGGGTGCCAAGCACGATCAGGTCCACGCCGTTCTCCTCGGCGAATCGGTGGATCTCACGCGCCGGCGAACCCGCGATGAAATGCGCATTGTCTTCGGGAATGCCGTTGCTGGTCGCCCAGTCCTGCAGCTTGCCCTTCAGTTCCTTCTGAAGCCGGTCTTCGACCTGGTCCATGCCTACGAACACCGGCCCGTAGGGGACCACCCCCATGTAGACCGCCTCCATGGGTTCCTGCACGTAGACCAGGTGAATAGCCGCGCTGTCCGGTGCGACCTGTCGCGCCCGCGAAATGATTGAGCCGGACTCTTCACTCAGGTCCACTGCCACCAGTACTTTCTGATAATCACTCATGAATGGTTCTCCAAACGACGCCTCCTGTCCCCATAGGTTAACGCAAGCAGCGGGGTTTGCTCACGAGGATCCGTTGCCGGCGCCCACCGTGGCCAGGCATTCGATTTCCACCCGGCTGTTCAGGGCCAGGCCACTGACGCCCAGGGCGCTTCGCGCCGGCCGATTGCTCGGGAAGTAGGTGATATAGACCTCGTTCATGGCTTGCCATTCCGCGATGTCTGCGAGAAACACGGTGCACTTGACGACCTGGTCGAGCGAGGAGCCGTGCCGTTCCAGTGAGGCCTTGATGTTTTCCATGGTTTGTCGCGTCTCGCCCTGGATGCCACCCTCTGCCAGTTCCATGGTGCCCGGGATATTGCCGATCTTGCCGGAGAGATAAAGCATG
>JAUIJU010000032.1 GCA_030431095.1 Gammaproteobacteria bacterium
ACCGACCGCGAAGCCGGGTTTGGTCTCGTCATGGCGCACGGTGGTGTAGAACCAGTATTTGCCGTCCTTTTTCACCATGTGCGAAGCCCAGGCATGGCTGACGGCCCACTCGAAGTCATCCGCGCGCATGATGGGGCCGTGCGCCTCCCAGCTTTTCATGTCCTTCGACGAGAACGCCAGCCAGTCGTGCATCTCGAAGAACACGTCGTTGTTGGGCGCCTCGTCGTGACCCGTATAGAGCCACACCGTGTCACCGTCCACCAGGGCGGCGGGGTCGGCGGTGAACACATCGGTGATGATCGGGTTGTCGGCCAGGGCCGGTGCCGCGGCCAGGAACAAACAGAGAATGAGCGTGATTCGCATGGTGTGCTGGTCTCGTAGTCGGGTGGTAGTCGGGTGGGGTCAGAGTAAGGGGTCAGAGTAAAGGGTCAGAGTAAAGGGTCAGAGTAAAGGGTCAGAGTAAAAACACCTGCACCGACAACCACTCCGCCAGAGCAATTGCGGGTGTTTTTACTCTGACCCTTTACTCTGACCCCCTGCGGTTTTCCGGCGGGCCGTCGCCGACCAGTTCGGTGGTGCGGGTGTCCAGGTCTGTCGGGTCGACCTGCGGCCAGCCGTCGTCCCAGCTGATCGGCAGGATGCGCAATTTCTGCTTGCCGTTGTCGGCGGTTTCGTAAGCGTGCAGCACCAGCCAATCCTGGCCGTCGAAGGTGTAGGCGGCGTTGTGGCCCACGGCCACCCAGCGTTCGTTACCCTCGATGACCAGTGTGCCGCCTCCCTCCAGTAGGGAGACGCCGTTGCGGTCGAGGTAGGGGCCGGTGACGTCCTTCGAGCGCCCGACGCGCACGTTGTAGGTGCTGTTCATGCCACGGCAGCACAGGTCGAAGGACACGAACTGGTAGTACCAGTCATCTTTCCGAAAGATATAGGGCGCCTCGATGGCGCCGACGCCCGCTTCCTCACCGGGGGTGGCGGCCTCGCGCGGGCGGCGGGCGATGCTGGCCCATTGCTGCGGCTCGGCGGGGGCGGCCAGGGTCTCGTCCAGCCTGAACATCTTCAGACCGCTCCAGAAGGAGCCGAAACTCATCCAGACGTCGCCGTTGTCGTCCTCCACGATGGCCGGGTCGATGGCGTTCCAGTCGTCGCGATGGGGCACGGACTGGATCACCATCCCCAGGTCGGTCCAGCCGTAGTCCGGTGATTCGGGGTCCAGGGTTTCCGTCACCGTCACGCCCATGGCGGAGGTGTTCTTGCCGAAGGCGGAAACGGAGTAGTAGAGGTACCACTTGCCGTCGTGCTCGAAGATGTCGGGCGCCCACAGATGGCCGCTGAAGTCCGGCACCACCGTGCGCGCCCAGTCCGGCTCGCCGTCGAAGGCGCGGCCCACCCAGCGCCAGTGCTCGAGGTCCTCTGACTGGTAAATGGTGATGCCGGGGCCGGTGCTGAACACGTAATAGTGCTCGCCTTCCTTCGCCATGACGGGGTCGTGGACCTCCACCTGGGTTGCGCATGCGACCAGGGGCAGGGCCAGGGCCAGGAGCAGGGCGGAGAGTCGTGCGAGTGGCGCAAAGGGTGGGGTGTTCTTCATGCGGTCCTCCAATCGGTGGCGCCGCGTCGCGAGCCGACAACGCGGGAAGAAAAAGTCTACCCTATCGAAAACGTCCGCTCGCGGAGCAACCGATGCGCGGCCCAAGGAGAACTTCATGCACCGAGCTCACCACGGTTTTATGGTCGCCACCTGGCTGCTGGTCCTGTCCATCGCCCCGGCGTTGGCCGATCCCCTGAACATCGACAACCCCATCGTGCCGCAGCGGGCCGATCCGTGGATTCACCGCGACGCCGAAACCGGCTGCTACGTGTTCATCGGTTCGGCCCCGGAGTTCGACCGCATCGAGCTGCGCAAGGCCTGTCGCCTGAACGACCTGAAGATCGCCGAGCCGAAGGTGATCTGGCGCAAGAAAGAATCGGGCCCCATGAGCCGCAACATCTGGGCGCCGGAGCTGCATCGCATCGACGGCGCCTGGTATGTCTACTTCGCCGCCGGCGAGGCGGAACGCGCCTTCAGCATCCGCATGTACACCCTGTCCAATCCGGACGAGGACCCCTTTAGCGACAATTGGACCGAGGAAGGGCGCTTCGAGACCGGCCTGGACACCTTTTCGCTGGACGCCACCCAGTTCGAGCACCGCGGCAGGCGCTACTACGTCTGGGCCCAGCAGGACGCGGCCGACAGCTACAACTCGGCGTTGTGGATCGCGGAAATGGACTCGCCGACTTCCATCACCGGCGAGCCCGTGATCATCACCGAACCCACGCTGGACTGGGAAATCCAGGGCTACAGGGTCAACGAGGGCGCCGCCGTGCTGAAGCGCTTTGGCCGCATCTTCATGACCTACTCCGCCAGCGCCACGGACCACCGATACGCCGTGGGCCTGCTGTGGGCCGAGGAGGACGCCGACCTGCTGGACCCGGCCAGCTGGAACAAGCTGCAGGATCCGGTGTTCACCACCAACGAGCGACTGGGTCGCTACGGGCCGGGGCACAACTCCTTCACCATCGCCGAAGATGGCATCACGGACCTGATGATCTACCACGCGCGGGACTACCGGGATCTGCGCGGCAACCCGCTGACCGATCCCAACCGGCATGCGCGGGCGCGGGCGCTTTACTGGGACGCGGAGGGGTTTCCGGTGTTTGGTCAGGAGATCGGTGATTGAGGGCTGCGAGTACCTTCGGCCGGCCATGAGGCGCTCCGGCGATCACCAGGAATGACCGGCTGCATTCCTCGTTCCGGGCGCGCCCGTCACTTCCGCCCCTTACGATAGACTGCCAGTGACGGACGCGCCCTCAGCGAGAATCCATGAACCTGGCTGATTACACCGCCTGCCTGGCCATCGCCAGGCGCCACGCACGACTCGAGGCCGAGGCCGCGGACCTCCTGCACGAAGCCCTGGAGGTGGGTGTGCGCGCGAATCGTACCGATTTCCGGCCGGCGGCGGAACGGGCCTGGCTGGCGGGCGTGATCCGCAACCTGGCGCTGGCGCGGGCGCGCGCCGGCGGACGCAGGAGACAGCGGGAGTCTCGCTGGGCGACGGATGCGGAGTTGCTGCGCCCCACCGAAGTCAAAGACGAATCATTGCCCGACGCGGACCGGCAGGCCGTGCTGGCGGCGCTGAGCGAAGGCACCCGCCGCGTTGCGGTGCTGGCGCTGTACGGCATGAATCCCGACGAGATCTGCTACGTGCTTCAGCTCAAGCCGGCGGCATTCCGCCAGCGCCTCACGGCGCTGCGCCGGGCCCTGGGCCGCCTGCCCGAGCCACTGCGCGCGGAGGCCCTGGCCCTGGCTTACGCGCAGCCGCGGCGCACGGGCGAGACGCAGCTCGATTTCGGCCTGATCCGGCGCGCGCTGCTGCACCGTGTGCGCGGCCCTGCCGGACCCGGAACAGAGTTGGGCACCCACGACCCGGACGGCCACCTGATCGCCATTCAAACGCGCCAGGCTCACAAATAGGCGGGTCACGGCAACCCTGTCGTGCGATCAACCAAAAAGGAACCCTCCCATGTTTGAACACGCTTCCATCGGCGCCATCGTTTTTTTCGTCCGCGACCTGCAGCGCTCGGCCACCTGGTACCGCGACACGCTCGGCCTGGACATGGCCACCCTGGACGGACATGACGGCCCGTTCGCCATGGGCGCCGCCGGCTCCATCCAGATCGTGCTGATCCCCCGTGACGAGCCGGCCGGGCGCAGCCCGGTGGTGGTTTTTGGCCTGGAATCGGGCATCTACGAGGTGGTCGAAGCCCTTGCCGGCCAGGGCGTCGAGATCGTGATGCCGGTCAGTCACACGCCGGACGGCGGGCTGTCGGCGGACTTTCTCGATCCGGACGGACACGTACTGAGCGTGTACCAGGCCGGGGGAACGCAGCAGTGAGGCGGCTGGCATCGCTGGCGGCCGCGCTGGCTGCACTGGCCACCACGCCGGTCGGCGCGGATGTGCTCGATCAGCTTGCCGGGCACTGGCACGGCGGCGGCGAGGTGCGCGGCCTGCAATCGGAACAGCGGATGGAGTGGGGGCCGGCACTGGACGGCGGCTTCACCCGGCTGGAATTCGACAACACGCTGCGCGCCCCGGACGGCACCGAGTACCGCTTCCAGGCACACGCCTACTACCGCGCAGACGCGGACGGCGCCATCACCGGCACCTGGCTGGACTCGCGTGGCATGACCCTGCCCCTGGCCGGCACAGCGGGCGAGGCCGGCCTGGACATTCAATGGGGCTCGGAAGCCACCGAGCGCGGCCGAAGCACCTACCGCGTCGAAGGCGACACCCTGGAGGTCGTGGACGAAGTGCTGCAAGCCGATGGCCAGTGGCGCGTGTTCGGGCGCAGCACGCTCAAGCGGGTGAAGTGAGGCGCCCCGCAGTGATTGTCGCCCGGTAACGGGTTGCACCTCACCGGACGCGTAAGCCCACGCCCCGGGCGCAATCGGCAGCGTCAGTCGTCCCGGGGCTGGTAGAACTGCAGGGCGAAATCGGCAAAGGGCGAGGGTTCGTTCAGGCGCTGGGACAGTTCCAGCAGAAAGCGCGTGCGGGCGGCGGCCGTGTCCCGGTCCACGCCCTCGGCCGTGGCATTGAAATAGGCCAGGGAGCCGATCGTTCCGAGCAGATCGTCCCTCAGGAGGCGGTCGTCGGGCCCGCCCTGCCGGGCCGCCTCGAAGGCGTCCGCCAGGCCCTCGAAGTCATCTGCCCCGACGTCCTCCCAGAGCGAGCGGCCGCTGTCCGGTACGCGCTGAAACCACCGTTCCTGCTCCGGCCCGAATCGGACATGAATGCGATCATCGCTTTCGAAGTCCACGATCACCTGGCCGCCGGGGCCGGTCCACCGCGAGTCGCTCACCGGGGCCAGTTGCACCAGGAAGGCTGGCGGAACGCGCAGTGCCGGGCCTGCGTCCGTGTTGGTGACGATCGCGTGCGCCAGGTCGCCGTCGGCGAATCGACCGGTCCGATCCGGCGGCAGCGGCGCCGGCAGGGGCCCGGCCCGAAAAGCGCGAATGGCCTCGAACAGGCCGTCATCACCCGCGCGGTACTCGGCCGCGGAGCGTGAATACGGAATGTCGAAGACCGGATCACCCCGTTGTTCGAGCCAGGGCACGGTGGACACGTTTTGCGAAATCCTGACCTCGATCCCGGACCGCGGCAGCACGAAACGGTCCGCGTCACCGGGATGCCGCGTGGTATTGCCCGGCGCCTCGCCCACGGTCACCGCATGGGTCGCCGCGCGAATCCAGTTGAAGACCGCAACGGCAGCGGAATAGGATTCCTGGTTCACGACGACGAACACGTTGCCGCGCCGGTTCAGGGCCGGCCGGGCGAGGATTTCCGAGGCGATGGACAGGCCCAGCACCAGGTTGCCGCCGCCATTGCTGCGGAAATCGACCACGACGCGTGGCAGGCCCGACGCGTCAATGGCCTCGAAGGCCTTGCGGACCTCACCGACGAAGGGCCGGTCTTCGGCGTTCGATACGGCCCGCACACGCAGGTGAAACAGGTCGTCCCGCGCCTGCCACCAGATCGGTTCCCGTTCCTCGAAGGCGGGGGCCGGCGCACGCAGATCGTTGATGAATCGAACGGGCAGGTTTTCGTCGCGAACGGCCCCAATGGCGTACACGCGCCGCCCCGACTCGCTGCCGAGCGTGAGTTCGAAGCGATCATTTGCCGGATCGACGCCGATGGCGCGCAGCAGGACCGGCCGTGGCAGGTAGCGCGGCAGAAAACGGCGGAATTCCGATGTCGTGAACCCGGGAACGATCTGCTCGAAGCGGCGCGCAAGTTCGTCCACGGAGACACCGTTGATCGCCAGCAACCGGTGGCCCAGGACGGCCTCGTGCGGTTCCGCCACGCCCGAGAGCAGCAGCGCGCCGCCCGCCCACTCGACGCCGAACGCCAGGGGGCCGAACAGGTCCGTGGTTTCACTGTTGGCGATGCCTGAGTGCCCGTCCTTCAGCGTGGCAAGGGCGTGCAAGGCCAACAGGCCGATATTGGACCGGCACCAGCTCACCGAAGGCAGCGCAGCGGCGAGATCGCGGATGCGTCCCGGGGCGGATTCCGCCGGTGGCCAGTCTTCCGCCATGAACGCCGCCGCCACGCGCTCGGCCAGGAAGACCAGGTCCGCGCCGGCGTCCTCCGCCGTCAAAGGCGTCTCGGTGCACAGGTCGTAGTCAAGGGACGCGGGCTGGGCGGCCTGGGAAGCGAACAGAATAAACAGGCTCGTCAGAAGTCGGCGCATGAGGATTCCGGTGAAAGGTCCACCTCGAAGCTAGCCCGAAGGGCGGGGCGGACAAGGCGTCGTTGCGGACGGACCGGCCCGACGCAGGATGGGTCCGCGCTTCATCCTCCAGGCACCGACCGCAGCAACCGGACCCCGTAAATGCCACCGGCGATGGAACCCTCCGCGGCCTCGAACCGAAGGTCGTAGTCGCCGTCACCCGCCTCGCGCACCGTCTCGGGTACCGGGTAGTCCACCTCGTGGAACACGGCGCCGTGCTCGCCGGTGAGGGTCACCTCGGCCAGCGTTTCGCCGTCCAGGACGATGGAGAAGCGCCGCCCCGCGTCCGCGCCCCAGTACGTGATGCGCAGCCACCGGGCCTCGCGGTCCGGGTCGGACAGACGATAGCCGAACCAGTCTGCGGCGTGGCGCCAGTGCCGGTTGAAGTTCACCCCGGCCTGCATGCCTTTCCCGGCCAGGTCGTGCTCGGCCTCCGGCTGTTGCTCGCCCGGATTCACGCTGTCGATGGTGGCCGCGGCCAGGGCCAGCGCGGCCGACTCGGCCTCGGCCTGCGAATCGCGCAGGGCCAGCAGTTCAGACTCGGTGCCCGAAGGCCAGTACAGCATGTAGCGCGTGCGGTGCACGCGGAAGAACGGGATCAGTTCCAGGCCGGCGTAGCGTTCCGGCTGAATGGCGCCCGGGGCGCGAAAGCGCAATTCCTCGCCGGGTACGCGCTGCAGGGCGGCGGGTAGCCCCTCGGCGCCCGTGACCAGCATGGGGGCCTCCTCGATGGGACACAGCGGCCCGCCGGCGATGTGGCCCATGCGGCTGTCATCGGCCAGGAAATTCAGCATTTCGTCTTCGAAGGGGTCCACCGGGGCGGACAATACGATCGGCCCGTACAGCACGGCGCTCCAGGCCGAGCCGTCGGGCAGGCCCTCCAGCCGCGCCTGCATGGGCAGGGACAGGCGCACCGTGTCGCCGGCGCGCCAGTCGTGATCCAGCACGAGGGTCTGACCGGGTGCGGCGGTCGCGGCGGTCGGCTTGCCGTTGATCGTAACCCGGGCGTCTCCCACGGCCCACGATGGATAACGCAGCGCCAGGGTGATGTCGCTGTCGGTCTCGAACACGATACGGGTGGACGATTCGTCCGGGAAGGCGGTTTCCTGCCGCAGCACCGTGTCCCGCTCCGGCCATTCCAGCCGGGAGGCGATGAACAGGTTCACCTGCAGCGTGTCATCCTCAAAGGCGTAGATGAACTCGCCGTACTTCACGTGGTTCTCTATCCCTGAGCCCACGCAGCACCACATGGCCTTGTCGGGCTGCGAGTACACCCGGTAGTGCGCCGGCCGCATGGGCGTGAAGTACACCAGGCCGCCGGTCTGCGGGTCCTGGGAGCCCAGGATGTGGTTCCACAGCGCCCGCTCGGTGTAGTCCACGTACCGCGACGCGGGTTCGGCGGCGTACAACTGCCGGGTCAAGCGCAGCATGTTGTAGGTGTTGCAGGTCTCGGGACCCTCGATGTCGCTGACCATGGGCCCGAAATCGTCGCGCGGGTGGAAATGCTCCCGCACGCTGTTGCCACCGATGGCCACGCTGCGGCCATTGACCACCGTGTCCCAGAAGAATTCGGCGGCGGCGTGCCAGTCCTTGTGCCTGTCCTCGTCACCCGAGACCGCCGCCACCCGTTCGTAGCCGATCACCTTGGGAATCTGGGTGTTGGCGTGCAGGCCGTTGAGGCGATCTTCGTCGACGAGCAGCGGATCGAGGATGGCGCGGTGGGAAAAGCGCTTCGCCAGTTCCAGGTAGCGTTGCTCGCCGGTGATGGCATGGACATCGGCGAAAACCTCGTTCATGCCGCCGTGTTCGGCGCGGAGCATGTCCTGCAGCTGTTCGTCGCTGAGCCCCGAGACCAGGCCATCGGCCCAGTCGGCCCAGGCGATTAGCATGTCGCGGGCGAGTTCAGAGCCGGTGTGAACGTACGCATCGCGCAAGCCGGCAAAGGGTTTGTGCAGGTTGTACCAGGGCACCCATCCGCCGTTCAGGCTGAACAGGTCGGCGTCGATCTCGCCGCGGCGGATCTCGGCCCAAAGCCGGTCGCTCTCCGGCACGCCGCCCAGGTAGCCGTCGCCGTGGGCATCCTGGGCGCGTTTGAGTTCGGCCAGCATGTAATCGAGGCGTTGGCGCAGGTCCTCCCGCCCCGTGGCTGCCACACCGAGCGCCAGCGCGCTGACGTAGTGCCCGCCGATGTGGCCATCGAGACCAGTGTTCTCCCAGTTGCCATAGCTGGGCGCTTTCGGCTCCAGGCCGGCTTCTCGCAGGTAGGGCGCCAGCAGCCGGTCGGGGTCCAGCGCCAGCAGGTAGTCCACGTTGCGGTCCTGGGCGTCCCTGAATGGCCCATCCAGCAGCCGGACCTGGTCGAGGGGGAAGTAGTCGACCTGGGCCAGGACGAGTGCCGGGGTCAGAGTAAAGGGACAGAGTAAACCCAGCACCATGCCGCGCATCCGCGATATCCGTCGGGGTTTACTCTGTCCCTTTACTCTGACCCCCCAACTCACCCCGCAACTCATGCGAAGGCCGCGTCGCCGAAGACGGGCATGCCGGACTCATCCCAGCGCAGCGGCTTGACGAAGGTGTGCCGGTCCGGGTTCCACAGCGGGTCGCCCTCGATTTCGGTGTAGGTGCGGGCGTGATAGACCAGCAGGTCGGTGGCGCCGTCCTCGGATTTCGTGAAGGAGTTGTGGCCCGGCCCGTAGATGTCATTGTCCGGGCTGCTGGTCAGCACCGGGTCCCCGGACTTGGTCCAGCTGGCCGGGTCCAGCAGGTCGGCGTCCTCGTCGGCCCACAGCAGGCCCATGGCGTACCGTTCATCGGTGGCCGAGGCGGAGTAGGTCATGAAAATGCGCCCGCCGTGCTTGACGATGGCCGGGCCCTCGTTCACCCAGAATCCCTGGATCTCCCAGTCGTATTCCGGGATGGACAGCCGCACGGGTGCGCCGGCCAGGGTCACCGGGTCGCTCATGGGCGCGATGTACAGGTTGGAGTTGCCGCGAATGCCGTCCTCCTTCTGCGCCCACAGGTAGTAGAGCACGCCCCGGTGGGTGAAGGTGGTGGCGTCCAGGCAGAAGGTGTCCATGCCGGTGTCGATCCGACCCTCGAAGGTCCATTCCCCTTCCAGTGGATTCTCCGCCGGCGTGGAGATGGCGTACATGCGGTGCTGGAACAGATCGTCCTTGATCTCCCGCGAGGGGGCCGCGGCGAAGTACACGTACCAGGCGCCCTGGTTGAAGTGGATTTCCGGCGCCCAGATCAGATCGCTGAACGGCCCCGTGTCCGGCTTGCGCCAGACCATCTTCGTTGCCGCCTCCGCCAGGCCGGCAATGCTGCGCGCACGGCGCAACTCGATGCCGTCGTAGGCCGGCACCGAGGCGGTGAAGTAGTACCAGCCATCGGCATGCTTGTGGATGTAGGGGTCCGCGCGCTGGGGAATCAGGGGTTCGAGCTTGGTCACGTTGAACTCCGGTGTGTTTGCGCCGCGCCAGTGCCGCGCATCGTCTCAGGTCTGTGGCGTCTCGGTGAGGTATTCGGGCGCTTCGTCCTCGATCAGTCCCTTCTTTTTCATGTCGTTGTAGTAGCGGTCGGTGATCCGGTAGCGGAACATCAGCAGGCCCATGATCACGTGGAACACGCCCGGAATAATGGACAGCATCAGCGCGATCCCGGCCAGGGCGCGCGGCGTCTGTTCCACGTTGGCCTCGTAGCCGAACCAGGTCAGCAGCACGCCCACCACGAATCCGGCCACGCCCATGCCGGCTTTCTGGAAAAACGAGATGCCACCGAAGGCCAGCCCGGACACGCGCTTGCCCAGCCTGGCCTGGCCATAGTCCACCGCCTCGGCGATGGCCGACCAGAACACCGGGGCGTGCAGGTCCACCACGAACGACAGCAAAAAGTAGAGGACAAAGGCCACGACGTAGTCGCCCGGCGCGACAGTGAAATACAGCACCACGCTGATCAGGCCCACCGCCAGCTGGCTCCAGCGGAACAGCTTCACCTTGCAGTAGCGCTTGGTGATCCAGGTGGAGGCCACCATGGCCAGGATGGCCGCCACCACGCCGGTGGTCAGGAAGGCCGAGATGATCTTCTCGTCGCCGCCCAGGTAATACTTGGCGTAGTAGGCCGCCACCGAGGCGCGGATCACATAGCCCAGCGTGCCGGTGAAGCACACGCCGCACAGGATCAGCCACTGGTCATTTTTCAACAGCAGCCGCACCTGCTCACCGAAGGGCTTGGTTTCGATTTCGTGCTCCACGCGCTCGGTGGTGGTGGCGAAGCAAAACAGGAACATCAGCGTGGCGACGCCCGCCATCAGGCCCATGGCCAGCTGGTAGCCGCGGGCCAGGTCGTCACCGCCCCAGGCCACCGCCAGGATGGGCACGATGCTGGTCACCAGGAAGGCGGCGATCTTGGCGAAGAACAATCGATATCCGTTGGCCGAGAGGCGCTCCTGCGGATCCGCGGTCAGCACGCCGATCAGCGAGATGTACGGAATGGTCACCGAGGTGAACATCAACGTCACCAGAATGTAGGTGCTGTAGGCCCACACCAGCTTGGCCGCGTAGTCCCAGTCCGGCGTGGTGAACATTAAAAACACCGACAGCCCGAACGGCACCGCCAGGTACAGGAAGTACGGCCGGAAGCGGCCAAATCGCTCGGACTTCCAGCGATCGGTCAGCATGCCCATCAAGGGATCGGTGACCGCGTCGATCAGCCGCGTGGCCAGGAACAGGATGCCCATGTGGGCCGGCTCCAGGCCGAAGATGTCGGTGTAGAAAAAGGCGACGATCAGGAACATGGAGGAGATCACCACGTTCACCGCCATGTCGCCGGCGCCGAAGCCGATTTTCTCCAGGACCGTGAGCTTGGGGGTATGCATCTTGTTGTTGTGCTCCTTGCCGGGCGCGCCCGAGCCGGGGCGTCGCCTGGGGTTCTGAGGGGCTGCCGGGGCGCCCCGTCGATGTCACCCGGCTTTCGGTGTCAGTCGCCTTCCGCGGCGAGCTCGCCAATGGCGTTAGCGTCCAGCGCCGTCTCGTACACGCGCAGCTCGTCCATCATGCCTTGGAAGGGCGTATCCCACCAGTTCACCCCCAGGCTGAAAATGCCCTGGGTGTTGGCGAACAGGACGGGGAAATTGCCGCCGGTGAAGGCGGTGACGCCATCCACGTAGACGCGGATGGTCCGGTTTTCCACGGTAAACGCCAGGTGCGTCCAGGCATTGGCGGGAATGGTCGATCCCACCGGGGCGTCAAACCAGTTTTCGCCCGACCACACCATGGTCTGGCCACTGACGAAGTCGCCACCCATGGGCACCAGGCTGAGCCAGTTGGCGTTGTCCCGGGCGCCGAAGAACGCGGTGGTGAAGGGGGTCAGCGCCGCGGGGCGCAGCCACACCGACACGGTATAGCTGTCATCCGGAACCAGTCCATCGGGCAGACGAATGCCCGAGCTGCCGTCGAACATCGCGGCTTGGCCGCTGACCCCGGCGCCGAAGTTCACCTGGCCGCCGCCGGTGTCGATAAAGGCGCCGCTGACCACGCCGTCGGCCACGCGGCCGGCCGTTTCGGACAGGTTGCTGTCGAAGGCATAGTGGGCCAGCAGTCCGTCGCCCGAACGGGCCGGGACCGTCACGTCGATCTGCTGCTGGCGCTGGGCGCCGTCATGGCGGATCGTCGCGGTCAGGGTCACGGCGCGGTCGGGCTGGCCGGACTGCGGCCGGTTGACCGTGCCGTCGGTGCCGATCACGGCCGGCGCGCTGGACTGCCAGGTGATGGTCGCATCGCGGGTCGCCTCCCCGGGCAGGTCCAGGTTTGCCGTCACCGAGCCCGGCAGGGTCGTCACCAGGTCGGCGGCGATGTCGTCCAGCACCTGCGCCCGGCTGCGTTGCGCCAGGCGCGCGCCCCACAGGGCCACGCCGTCCTGCGACAGGGCGGAGAAGAACAGCGTCCAGCGCTGGCCGGCCTCGTCCCAGCCGCGGGAAAGCACGCCCTGGAACAGACCGAGACCATTGAGCTCCAGGGTCAGGTGACCGTCGCGCCACTGGTGCCAGCTACCGCTCACCGCGCCGCCCACGCTGCCGTCGCCATGCAGTTCCAGGTGGCTGGACGCCTTCACCTCGCCGGAAATGTCCTTGCCGTGGTTCACCAGGCGCCAGTCGCCGGCCGGCGAACCCAGCCGCGGCCCGGAACAGGGGCCGCAGTCGGCGCCGGGCTTCGGCTGCGGCGAGGACGGCGGCGCCGTCTGCATCGCGGCCAGGGGGGCGTAACGGTGTGGCGCGACCACCGGCCATCCCTCGCTGTTGATCAACAGTTCGTGCACGCGCACCTGGTGGGCCTCGCCGCGTCCCGGGAAGCGCGTGTGAAAGATCAGGAAGTGACGTCCCAGCGCCTTGTCGTAAAACGCCGTGCTGTGGCCGGGTGAGACGTAGCCGTGCCCCGTGCCGGTGCCGGATTCGCCCACGCGTCGTTCGAAACGGTGGCCGCCCACCAGTTTCACGGCGAAAGGTTCGATACTGGCGTCGTCGAACAGCGGCAGGCTGGGGTCGGCCATGACGTCGGTCATGTCGTTGCCCTGGGCGTCCAGGTAGGGACCCCGCGGGTCGCGTGAGCGTGCCACGCGCACGTTGTAGCCTCCGTCCGCGGCCAGGCCGCCGAAGGAGATGAACAGGTAATACCAGCGGCTCTCCGGGCTGTAGAGGATGTGCGCGCCCTCGATGCGCGAGTGGTTGCCGCCCATCAGGCGTTGCCCGTAGCCCTGGCCGGGCAGGGGGCGCCCGGTCACCGGGTCCATCTCCAGCAGGAAGATGCCGCCCGAATAGGACCCGTACACCATCCACAGCGTGCCCGAGGTGTCGGTGAACAGGTCGGGGTCCACCGCGTTGGGGTGCACGCGCGGGTCGTACTGCGTTCCGTCCTCGCTCGCGCCCGGCATGCCCGACTGCAGCAGGATGCCGTCGTCCTCGTAGGGGCCGTCCACCTGGTCGGCAAAGGCCAGGCCCAGCGAGGCGCGTGGCTGGTCGATGCGGCTGAGGTTGTAGTACATGGCGAAGCGTCCGTCGGGCAGGCGAAACACTTCGTTGGCCCAGAGGCCCACCTCGCCGGACCACGTGAAGGTTTCCTCGAGTTCGGTCACCACGTTGTCGAACAGCGGGTTGTCCTCGTTCACCCCGTCGGCGAACAGCGTCCATTCCACCAGGTCGCGGCTCCAGGCGGCGGCCAGGTGCGATCCGAACACCCAGGTTTCACCGTCCACGCGAATCACGGCGGGGTCGTGCACCGAAACGTCGCCAAAGCGCGGTGCGGCGATCTTCTGTTCGGGAATGCTGAACGGTGAAAGCGGCTGATCCGAAAGCGCTTCGGGGCCGGCGGGTTCGGGCTGACGCAGCAGGTCGTCCCGCCCCGGTAGCAGCTCGCGGGCGTCGACCCCCGCGGCAGCGAAGACCAGCAACAGGCCTGGGAACAGGAACGGGGGCAGTCTCATCGCGTATGGGGTGTCATGCGTGTGTGGGGTCCGCCCGTTGGGCGCGGGCGGACGTGTTCGGCGCTCGCTTACAGCACGCC
The DNA here is from genome assembly GCA_030431095.1 of Gammaproteobacteria bacterium. Taxonomy (GTDB): domain Bacteria; phylum Pseudomonadota; class Gammaproteobacteria; order Xanthomonadales; family SZUA-36; genus Marinihelvus. The sequence continues at coordinate 13,881 of JAUIJU010000032.1, forward strand.
GCGCTTCAGGCTCCAGTACGCGGCGTTCTGGCGCAGCTCCTGCCGGAACGCCGGCACCGTGGTGGCCTCGTCGATGACCATCAGTTCCACGCCCGCCAGGTCGGCGTAGTCGCGTACCGTGTCCAGGTCCACGGCCTGGGTGTAGACGCTGTGGTGGCCGCCGCCGGCGTGGATCCAGCAGGTGGCCGAGGTTTCCATGTCGGGGCGCGGTTCCCACAACGCGCGCGCCGTGGGCAGGCTGGGCATGTCCTGCGGCGGCTCCACCGTGTCCAGCTCGCTCAGCAGCAGGCGGAAGCGGTGGCCCAGGTCGATGACGGTGAGCATCCGCGACGGTCCCGGTACGCCGACGAAGCGCAGCCGGGCGATGTCCTTGCGGATGCCGATGGTGTGCAGGGCCACCTCCAGGGTCGGTTTCTGCGCCGCGATGGACGGGCAGACCTCGAGCATGTGTGAACCCAGGACCTGTCCCGTTTCGCCCAGGTGGTAGGTGTAGTCCTCCATGAAGGAGGTGCCGCCTTCCTTGCCCCGGGCCATGACCTTCATGATCCGGGTCATGGCGGCGGTCTTCCAGTCGCCCTCGCCGCCATAGCCGTAGCCACGGCTCATCAGCCGCTGGGTGGCCACGCCCGGCAGGCCGGTGATGCCGGTCAGGTTTTCGAAGTTGTTGGTGAACGCCATGCAACCCATTTCCTGCATGAAGCGCTCCATGCCGATTTCCAGCCGGGCCTCGTTGACCACGCACTCGCGCGTATGGGCGTCCTGCATCAGGCCGTCCGCCACGGTGTACTCGGACAGGTATTCCTCCACCCGGGCGTCCAGGTCCGCGTCGCTGACCGCGTCGCAGGACTCGGCCAGGTCGCCCAGGCCGTAGGCCTGCACGTTGTAGCCGAACTGGGTCTGCGCCGAGACCTTGTCGCCCTCGGTGACCGCCACCTGGCGCATGTTGTCGCCGAAACGCGCCACCACCAGTTCGTGCGCCTCGTGCCAGCCCATGGCGGCGCGCGTCCAGCCGTCGATCTGGCGCTGCACGCGCTCGGTTTTCCAGTGACCCACCACCACCTTGTTGTCGATGCCCAGCCGCGCCGGCAGGTGCCCGAACTCACGGTCGCCGTGGGCGCTCTGGTGAAGGTTCATATAGTTCATGTCGATGCTGTCCCAGGGCAACCCGGCGTTGAACTGGGTGTGCAGGTGCAGCCAGGGCTTCTGCAGGGCCTGGATGCCGCCGATCCACATCTTGGCCGGCGAAAAGGTGTGCATCCACAGGATCAGGCCGGCGCAGCCCGGATCGTTGTTGGCTTCGCGGCAGATTTTCAGGACCTCGTCCGGCGTTTTGACCACGTCCTTGTAAACCACGTTGGCGGACAGGTGCGGGGAGTCGTCCAGGCCGGCGGCCACTTCCTTGCTGTCCCGCGCCACCTGCTCGAGCACCGCGGGTCCATACAGCGTCTGGGAGCCGGTGACGAACCACAGCTGTTTGTCGGTGTAGTGCTTCATAACGTTCCTCGTCTGTTCTGTGGCGGGGTCAGTCGTCGCCCTGCCCGTAGTAGGCGTCCTTGCCGTGCTTGCGCAAGTAGTGTTTGTCAACGATGGCCTGTTTCAGCGGCCCACGGCCAGGGTCGATGGACAGGGTCAACCAGGCCATGCGGGCCACCTCTTCGAGCACCACGGCGTTGTACACGGAAGCGGCCGCGTCCCTGCCCCAGGTGAAGGGGGCATGTCCGGCCACGATGCACATGGGCGTCTCCATCGGGTCGCGGCTGACGAAGGCGTCGGTGATCTGCACGCCGGTTTCTTCCTCGTAGTCGCGCTCGATCTGCGCGTCGCTCATCACCGCGGTGCAGGGAATGGGGCCGTAGGCGTAATCGGCGTGGGTGGTGCCGAAACAGGGAATGTCGCGCTGGGCCTGGGCCCATGCCGTAGCGTAGGTGGAGTGCGTGTGGGTCACGCCACCGATCGCTTCGAAGTGCCGGTACAGGTGGGTGTGGGTCCGGGTGTCGGAGGAAGGCTTGAGTGTGCCTTCCACCACCTGGTTGTCCAGGTCCACCACGACCAGGTCTTCCGGGCGCAGGTCGGCGTAGGACACGCCGCTGGGCTTGATGGCGAACACGCCCGCGTCGCGGTCAATCTGGGACACGTTGCCCCAGGTGTACAGGACCAGGCCGCGATCGTTCAGCTCGATGTTCGCTTCCCAGGCGGCCTGTTTCAGTTCCTTGTAGCTCATGTCATCTCCGGACGAATCTCCGTCCTGCCTTGTTGGACCGGTCAGGCGTCCAGTCGTTCGACTGCCGCGGCTTCGACCGGCAGGCAGGCCGTGTAGCGTTCGAAATAGGCCGCGAAACCGGCCACGGCGTTGGGGTCCGGCGGCACCGCGGCGCTGATGCTGTCGCCGATCACCGCGTCGAGGAAGTCGGCCAGGGACTGCTCGCGATCCGCGCGCACGGTGTAGGCCGCGAGCAGGGCCATGCCCCAGGCGCCGCCTTCGCCGGCCGTGTCGGGAACGCTGACGGGCGTGTCGGTGGCCGCCGCCATGATGCGCTGGCCCACGTCGCGGGTCAGGAAAAACCCCCCGTGACCCCGCAGTTCCTCCACCTGGACGTTTTCCTCGTGAACCAGCACATTCAGCCCGGTGCGCAGGGCGCACAGGGCGGAGAACAGGTGGGCGCGGACGAAGTTGGCCAGGGTGAAGGCGCCATCGGGACGTCGCAGGAACAGCGGGCGCCCCTCGCTGAACCCGGTGATGTGTTCACCGGAGATGTAGCCGTAGGACAGCAGGCCCCCGGCATCGGCGTCGCCATTCAGCGCCAACGGCAGCAGGCGCTCGTACAGTTCGTTTTCACTGAAGTCCGCACCCAGCAGGCGGGCCGCCTCACCCAGCAGGCCGGCCCAGGCGTTGAAGTCGGACGTGCAGTTGTTGGCGTGGGCCATGCCCACCAGGTTGCCGTCTGGGGTCAGCACGAGGTCGATCTCCTCGTGCACGGCCGACAGCCGCTCCTCCAGCACCACCATGGCGAACACCGAGGTGCCCGCGGACACGTTGCCGGTGCGCGGCCGCACGCTGTTGGTCACCACCATCCCCGTGCCTGCGTCGCCCTCGGGCGGGCACAGCGGCGTACCGGGCTGCAAGGTGCCGCCGGAGTCGAGCAGGGCGGCGCCCGCGGGACTGATCGTGCCGGCCGGTTCGCCGGCGCCGACGATGCGCGGAAGGATGTCGCCCAGGCGCCAGTCGAAGCCCCGATCGGCGATGTGGGCATCGTAACGCCGCAACGCCTCGGCATCCCAGTCGCCGGAAGCGGGGTCCACGGGAAACATCCCGGACGCGTCCCCCACCCCGATGGCCCATTCTCCGGTCAGCTTCCAGTGCATCCAGCCGGCCAGGGTGGTCAGGTGCACGATGTCGCCGACATGCTCCTCGCCGTTGAGAATCGCCTGGTGCAGGTGGGCGATGCTCCAGCGCTGCGGAATGGGCCAGTCCAGCAGTTCGGTCAGCGCCGCGGCGGCTTCACCGGTGATGTTGTTGCGCCACGTTCTGAACGGCACCAGCAGTTCGCCGGCCGCGTCGGTGGCGATGTAGCCGTGCATCATGGCGCTGAAGCCGCCCGCACCCAGCCGTTCCAGCCCCACGCCGTGACGCTGGAGGACGTCGTCCTGCAGCGCCTGGAAACTGGTGGCGACTCCGGCGACCACTTCCTCCATGGGATAGGTCCAGATGCCGTCCTCCAGCCGGTTTTCCCAGCCGAAGGCACCGGCCGCCAGGGCACGGCCGTCCGGCGTGACCAGCGTGGTCTTGATGCGGGTGGACCCCAGTTCGCAGCCCATGGCGGCTTCGCCCCGGGCGATGATCTGGGCGTCGGTCGGGTCAGTATCGGTGGTGTTCGTCATGCAGGTCCCGTGCGTTCTCCGGCCAGACACCGTGGGCGGCGAGCGTCACCGCCCCGGGTCCGGGTCGCCTATCCTACAACAGGATGCGGGCGTCAGGCTGCCCTGCGGATAATCTCGATCGTGCTTACGGGCGCTGGTCGAACAGCCCGGAAAAGCCGTCCCAGTTCACGGCCTCCAGGGAGTCGACGACACGGTGCGCCTGGCCCAGGGTGTCCGCAGGGTGGGTGGTGGCCACGGCGATCACGCGGGCCCCCGCGGCAAGGCCGGCCTCGATGCCCACGTGCGCATCTTCGAACACCACGCAATGCGCCGGGTCGCGATCGATACGACGGGCGCTTTCCAGGAACACCTCGGGATCGGGCTTGCCGTGGCTGACGTCTTCACTGGTGACCACGGCGCTGAAGCGCTCGCGCAGGCCGATGGCGTCGAACACGGCTTCGATGTTTTCGCGGTGCGTCGAGGAGGCCACCGAGCAGGGCACGCCGTGGTCTGCCAGCAGGGCCAGCAGTTCGGAAACACCCGGCAGGGGCGTGATGCCCTCTTCGCGAATGATCTCGCGGTACAGGGCTTCCTTGCGCAGGGACAGGCGGTGAATTTCCCCGGCGTCGTCGGTCCAGCCCAGGATGCCCGGGATGATCTTCTCGTTCTTCATCCCGAAGCCGCGCTTGAAGTGGTCCGCCGGCAACGCCTTGCCGGTCTCGGCGGCCAGCAGTTCCCAGCTCTTTTCGTGTTGCGCGGAGGAGTCGATGACCACGCCGTCCCAGTCGAACAGGGCGCCGAGGTTCATGCGGGACAGGCGCCTCGTGGCGAGGCGGCCGGCGCCTCAGTCATCGTCGCCCCAGGGCCACAGCTTGCCCCAGAAACCTTCCGAGCCGTCGTCGCCGGTCAGGTAGGGGTGGGTGGGATAGTTGTGTTCCAGCACGCGCAGGGCGTCATCGGCCAGTTCCGGCATGTCCATCTCGGAGTAGGCGCGGTGCAGCACGGTCAGGGCGTTACCGGCTTCGGGCGTGCCGGGGTAGGTCTCGATCAGGTAGCGCGCGCGGTTGGCGGCCGCCACATAGGCCTTGCGGCGCATGTAGTAATTGGCCACGTCGATCTCGTAGAACGAGAGGTTGTTGCGCAGGAACACCATGCGCTGGCGCGCGTCCGGGCAGTAGCGGCTGTCGGGAAAGCGCCGGCACAGTTCGTCGAAGTCCTGGAAGGCCTCCAGCGCAGCGCTCTGGTCGCGGTCGCGCACGCGGCTGGGCATCAGCCGTTCCAGGAAGCCCACCCGCTGCTCGTAATTGGTCAGGCCGCGGATGTAGTAGGCGTAGTCGATGTTCGGGTGCGTGGGGTACATGCGGATGAAGCGGTCCGCGGTGCTCAGCGCCTGCTCCGGCTGGCCGGCCCGGTAGAAGGCGTAGGCCATTTCCAGCTGGGCCTGTTCGGCGTAGCGGCCGAAGGGGTAGCGTGTCTGCAGGGCCCTGTAGGTCTGCACCGCGCGCGGCCAGTTCCCCTTGTCGAGGCTGGCCTTGGCGTCACGATAGAGCTCTTCGGCGGAGCGTGTGTCCAGCTTCTCGTCCGAGTTGCAGCCGGCCAGGCCGAGGCAGGCCACGAGGAAGAACAGGGCGGGAAGGCGCAGGGAAAACGATGGGGTCATGGCAAATCCGGTGGAACGATTCGTAAGGGGTGTCCGCGGAAGGAAACCCTGGCGCGGCATGATAGCCCATGGCCGCGCCGTCCGGTAGGCCCTGGCGCCAGGTTCTGGCCCTGGCCGGGGCCGGCCCCTACAATGCCGTCTTCCCTTCAGCGAAGCGCGTTCCGCCCCGAATCACCCGTGCCGCAGCGCATCGATCATGAACTCCAGGTGCCCGCCGGGCAGGCCGGTGAACGGCTGGACCAGGCGGCCGGCAGCCTGTTGCCGGACTATTCGAGAGCCCGTCTGCAAAAATGGATTCGCGAGGGTGCGTTGACCCTCGACGGTCGCCAGGTCAAGCCCAGCCAGCGCCTGGCCGGCGGTGAATCCCTGCGCCTGCACGCGGAACTGGAAGCGGAGGGGGAAATGATTGCCGAGGATCTGCCCCTGGACATCCTGTACGAGGACGAGGACCTGCTGGTGCTGGACAAGCCGGCCGAGCTGGTGGTGCACCCGGCGGCGGGCCACGCGCGGGGCACCCTGCTCAACGCCCTGCTGCATCACCGCCCGGAACTGGAAACCCTGCCGCGGGCCGGCATCGTGCACCGCCTGGACAAGGACACCACCGGGGTGATGGTGGTGGCCGCCAGCCTGCGCGCCCATACCTCGCTGGTCGCGCAGCTGCAGGACCGCAGCATGAGCCGGGTCTACGAGTGTGTGGCGACCGGCCGGGTGGCGGGCTCCGGCACCGTGGACGCGCCCATCGGCCGGCACCCGGCGCACCGCATCCGCATGGCGGTGGTGGCCGGCGGCAAGCCCGCGGTCAGCCACTACGACGTGCGCGAGGCCTTCGCGCATTTCACGCACCTGGAAGTGGCCCTGGAGTCCGGGCGTACACACCAGATTCGCGTGCACCTGCAACACCTGGGGCACCCGCTCGCGGCCGACCCCCTGTACGGTGGACGCGGCGCGGGCCGCGACAAGGCGCTGTCGCCGGCAGTGATCACCGCGCTGGATGCGCTGGGTCGCCAGGCCCTGCATGCCCGGACCCTGCGTCTACGCCATCCCGCGGGTGGCGAAACACGGCAGTTCGAGGCGCCACTGGCGGCAGACCTGGAATCGCTCCTCGGTGTCCTGCGGGCGCACGATCTGCCGTGATGGATCTCGTCACGCCGGACTGGCCCGCGCCGGGGGCGGTACACGCTTTTACCACCACCCGCGAAGGCGGGGTCAGCCAGGACGGTCATGCCAGCCTCAACCTGGGTGGCACCACCGGGGATGCGCCCCAGCACGTGGCCGAAAATCGGCGACGTTTCACCGACCTGCTTCCCGGGCCGCCGGGCTGGCTGAACCAGGTGCACGGTGGGCGGGTGCTGAACCGTGAAGCCCTGGATGCGCCGGACCCGGCCGCGCCAACGGGGGCCGACGCCGCCTGGTGTGCAGCCCCGAACCTTCCCTGCACGGTGCTCACCGCCGACTGTCTTCCCGTGCTGTTCTGCGACCGGGAGGCCACGGTGGTGGCCGCCGCGCATGCCGGTTGGCGCGGCCTGGCTGGTGGTGTGCTCGAGGCCACGGTGGAAGCACTGCCAGCCTCGCCGCATCGTCTGCTGGCCTGGATCGGTCCGGGCATCGGCCTGGGCGCCTACGAGGTCGGCGAGGGCTTCCGGGAATCATTCCGGCGTCGCTTGCCGTGGCTGGATGTCGGATTCGAGCGGGTGGGTGGCCAGGTTCACGCCGACCTGCCCGCCATCGCCGGCGCCATACTGCGGCGTACCGGGATCCGATCCGTCCACGGCGGGAATTTCTGCACCTATACTGAGTCTGCACGGTTTTACTCGCACCGCCGGAACCCGCGCGGTGGACGGATGGCCACGACCATCTGGCTCGACGGCGACACCCGGTAGACCACCGGTATCCCCGGTTCAGACTTGAGGGAGCACCCCGATGTTTCATGTTCCTCCATTCGTACTGCACGCGCTGGAATGGATGGCCACGCTGTTTGTGTTCGCCATCGGCGTGGGCCTGCTGTTGCTGGCCGGCATGTACCTCTACGACAAGTACCAGACCACCAATTCCATTCGCCGCAATTACCCGGTGGTGGGGCGTTTCCGCAGTTTCTTCAGTCACCTGGGTGAATTTTTCCGCCAGTATTTTTTCGCCATGGACCGCGAGGAGTTGCCCTTCAACCGGGCGCAGCGCAACTGGGCGGAAGGGGCGGCCCGGGACGTGGACAACACGGGCGCTTTCGGGTCCACCAAGAACCTGTGGCCGGAAGGCACGGTGATGTTCGCCAACTGCATGTTTCCGCAACTCGACCACGAAGTGCGCGAATGCACGCCCATCCTGTTCGGCCCGTACGCGCGCGAGCCGTACGAGACCGACTCCTGGTTCAACATTTCCGCGATGAGCTACGGCTCGCTGTCCCGCCCGGCCGTACGCGCCCTGTCGCGTGGTGCGCGCATGGCGGGCATCTGGCTCAACACCGGAGAAGGTGGCCTGGCGCCCTGGCACCTGGAGGGCGGTTGCGACATCGTGTTCCAGATCGGCACCGCCAAGTACGGCGTGCGCGACGAGCACGGCAAGCTGTCGGACGAGCGTCTGCGCGAGGTCGCCGCCACGCCCCAGGTCAGGATGATCGAACTGAAACTTTCACAGGGCGCGAAACCGGGCAAGGGCGGCATTCTGCCGGCCATCAAGGTCACCGAGGAGATCGCGAAAATTCGTGGGATCCCGGTCGGCAAGGATTCAATCAGCCCCAACCGGCACCCGGAAATCAGTTCGCTGGGTGACCTGCTGGACATGATCGGCCACCTGCGCGAGGTCAGCGGTCTGCCCACCGGTTTCAAGGCGGTGATCGGCGCCAGCGGCTGGATGGACGAGTTCTTTCGCCTGGTGCACGAGCGCGGCGTGGAATCCGCCCCGGATTTCATCACCGTGGATGCCGGCGACGGCGGCACCGGGGCGGCGCCCCAGCCGCTGATGGACGAAATGGGCCTGCCGCTGCGCGAGTCGTTGCCCATGCTGGTGGACAAGCTGGATGAGTTTGGTCTGCGCGGCCGCATACGCGTGATCTGCTCGGGCAAGCGGGTTACGCCCTCGGAGGTGGCCTGGGCCCTGTGCGCCGGGGCCGACGCGGTCAATGCCGCACGCGGTTTCATGTTTTCGCTGGGTTGCATCCAGGCCATGAAATGCAACCGCAACACCTGTCCCACCGGTGTGACGACCCACGACAAGCGGCTGCAGCGCGGCCTGGACCCGGAAGACAAGGCGGTGCGCGTGGCCAATTACGCCAGGAACATGAAGAAAGAGGTGGCGACCATCGCCCACTCCTGCGGGGTGCCGGAACCGCGTCGCCTGAAGCGTTACCACGCACGGGTGGTGACCCAGAATGGCCTGTCGGTGCCGTTGAGCGAGTTGCATCCACCCGTTGACACGCGGGGCGAGTATTCGTGATCGGTACCCGCGACCTCGCCGACGCCTGGGTCGAGTTCCAACGTCACTGGAAGCTGTTTCTCGCCATTCACCTGGCGGCCGGCCTGTTCGTCGCGGCGGTCCTGGGACCGGCGCTCTCGGCCGTACTGGGCTGGCTGGTGCTGGTTTCCGGCGACTCGGCGCTGACAGACCAGGACATTCTGCGCGCCGCGCTCTCGCCGCTGGGTTTCGTGGCCTTCCTGGTCGGCGTCGCCCTGGTCATCAGCGTCGCGGTGTTCGAGACCGCCGCCATGCTCTTGGCTGCCTGGCGGTTGCGGCGTGGTGAGCGCGTCAGCCTCTGGCGCCTGGGAAGATTCCTGGTCTGGCGGTTTGCCGGCATCGTGCAGCTGGGCTTGTTGATCGCCCTGCGGGTGCTGTTGCTGGCGGGGCCGTTCCTTGCGGTGGCCGGCTGGATCTACCTGCGTTTTCTGACCGAGTTCGACATCAACTACTACCTGAGCCGACGCCCCCCGGTGTTTTACCAGGCCGGCGGCGCCATTCTCGTGGTGTTGCTGGTGATGTTGGGGTTGCTGTTACGCCAGTTGTCGGGCTGGGTCCTGTCCCTGCCGTTGTTGCTGATGGGTCACGGCCGCGCGGCCACGGTCCTGGCGCGAAGCCGGGACCTGGTGGCGCCGCACCGCAGGCAGATCCTCAGGTTCCTGGTGACCTGGTGCCTCGTGTTCGGCGCCGGCTATGCGCTGTCCACCGGGGTGCTGAAACTGGGCGGCATGGCCGCGGTCGCGCTGGCCGGTGAATCGCTGCGGGCGCTGGCCTGGATGGCCGGCGGGCTGGTCCTGGCCTGGTCGGCGCTGAACGTGCTGATCGGCCTGTTCGCCGGGGTCAGCCTGGCCGTGTGCGTCATGTTGCTTTATGCGCGCCTGGTGGACGAGCCCCCACCCGAAGCCGGCCAGGCCATCGCCCTGCTCGATTCCGGGCGAGACTGGCGCACCGGGGGGCGGTTGACGCTGCTGGCGCTGGGGGCTGTCGTGGTGCTGGCGGGTGTTGCCGTGTTCACCCAATTGCGCGATGGCGCCAATGCCGGCAATCCACAGATCATGGCGCACCGCGGCGCCTCGTACGATGCGCCCGAAAACACGCTGGCATCCATCCAGGGCGCGATCGACCAGGGCGCGGACTGGGTGGAGATCGATGTCCAGGAGACCCGCGAAGGCAACATCGTGGTGATCCACGACCGGGACCTGATGAAAGTCGCTGGCGTGCCGCTGGCCGTTTTCGACACGCCGCTGGACGAACTTCGCGGAGTCGACATCGGCAGTTACCGCGATCCGCACTTTGCTGACCAGCGGGTACCGTTGTTGTCCGAGGTGCTGGAACTGGCGCGCGGCCGGATCCGGGTCAACATCGAGCTGAAGTACTACGGCCGGGAACGGCGGCTGGAAGCCGGCGTCGCGGAACTGGTCGAGGCGCACGGCATGGTCGACGACGTGGTTCTGATGTCGCTTAGCCTGCCGGGGGTGCGGGCCATGAAAGCCCTGCGACCGGCCTGGTCGGTGGGTCTGCTGTCCAGCGTGGCCCTGGGTGACGTCACACGCCTGGACGCGGACTTTTTCGCCGTGAATGCGCGTTTCGCCAGCCGCGAGTTCATCGACCGGGCGCACCGCCGGGACAAGCAGGTGCTGGTATGGACAGTGAACGACCCGGCAGGCATGTCGGCGATGTCGAGCAAGGGCGTGGATGGCATCATCACCGACCGGCCGGGGTTGGCCGCGGAAGCGCTGGCGCAGTGGAAGTCGCTCTCGGTGCACGAGCGCCTGCTGGTGCAACTGGCCAGTATCCTGGGCAGTGATTTCGGGGAGAGCCCCTGACCGATCCCCGGACTACGCGGCGCGGTTTTCCGGGGATCAGCTGACCGGGGCAGGTTCGATCCGGGTGACGTTCTGGTAGCCCTTGGGAAGCTTGCGGCCGCGCTTGGCGCGTTCGAAGCGGTAGTGCTCCAGGTCCTTGTCGCCCATGCGGAGGTAGTGTTTGCCGGCCCAAACCAGGATTTCCTGGCCGGGCGCCTTGACCGCCATGCCCACCATGGACTCCTCGCCCGCCTTCAGTCTTTTGGGGGGGACCTGGATCAGCTTGTTGCCCTTGCCCTTGGACAGTTCGGGGAGCTCTTCCAGGGGAAAGGCCAGCAGGTAGCCATCGCTGGTGGCGCAGACCAGGGTGTCGGCCTCATCGGAATCGATGACCGCCGGCGTGACCGGGGCGCTGCCATCCGGAACGGTGAGCATGGCCTTACCGGCCTTCATGCGGCTGTGCAGGTTCTCCATCTGCGTGATGAAGCCGTAACCAAAACTCGAGGCCAGCACGATGCGCTGATCGGCGTTGCCGGCCAGGGCGTATAGAAAACGCTTGCCTTCGGCCAGATTGAAACGGCTGGTCAGCGGTTCCCCCAGGCTACGCGCCGAGGGCAGGGTGTGGGCCGGCAAGGCGTAGGCGCGCCCGGCCGAGTCCAGGAACACCGCCTGCTGGTTGCTGCGACCGCGCGCGGCGTGGCGGAATTCGTCGCCGGCCTTGAAGTTGAGCGCTTCGGGGTCGATGTCATGGCCCTTGGCCGCACGCACCCAGCCGGCCTGTGACAGCACGATGGTGCACGGCTCGGAGGCGACCAGGTCTTCCTCCTTCAGGGCCTGCGCGGCTTCGCGTTCCACCAGGCGGGAACGGCGCTCGTCGCCGTACTGCTCGGCGTCGGCGGTCAGTTCCTTCTTGATCAGCGTTTTCATGCGCGCTTTCGAGCCGAGGATGGTTTCCAGTTCGTCGCGCTCTTCCTCAAGCTGCTCCTGCTCGCCACGGATCTTCATTTCCTCGAGCCTGGCCAGGTGGCGCAGCTTGAGTTCGAGAATGGCCTCGGCCTGCGTGGCGGTGATCTCGAAGCGTTTCATCAGCACCGGCTTGGGCTCGTCCTCGGTGCGGATGATGTGGATCACCTCGTCGATATTGAGGTAGGCGATCAGCAGGCCATCGAGGATGTGCAGCCGATCGACCACCTGGTCCAGGCGGAATTCCAGCCGCCGCGTGACGGTCTGCGTGCGGAAGGTCAGCCATTCCTTCAGCAGGACGCGCAGGTCCATGACCCGTGGCTTGCCGTCGATGCCGATGATGTTCAGGTTGACGCGGTAGTTGCGCTCCAGGTCGGTGGTGGCGAACAGGTGGTTCATGACCTGCTCGGTGTCCACGCGGTTGGAGCGTGGCACGATGACCAGGCGGGTCGGGTTCTCGTGGTCGGATTCATCGCGCAGGTCTTCCACCATGGGCAGCTTTTTGCTGCGCATCTGCGCGGCGATCTGCTCCAGGACCTTGGCCGGGGAGACCTGGTGCGGCAGGGCAGTGACCACGATGTCGCCGTCCTGCTTTTCCCACACCGCGCGCGCCTTGACGGATCCGTGGCCGGTTTCATAAAGGGACAGCAGGTCGCTGCGCGGCGTGATGATCTCGGCCTCGGTAGGAAAATCGGGCCCTTTCACGTGTTCGCACAGTTCGGCCACCGTGGATTTCGGGGCATCCAGCAAACGGATACAGGCACTGACCACTTCGCGCAGGTTGTGCGGCGGGATGTCCGTGGCCATGCCCACCGCGATGCCGGTGCCGCCGTTGAGCAGCACGTTGGGTACGCGCGCGGGCAATAGGGTGGGCTCTTTCAGCGTGCCGTCGAAGTTCGGCTGGTAGTCCACCGTGCCCATGGCCAGTTCGCTGAGCAACAGCCTGGCGTAGGGCGCCAGGCGTGATTCGGTGTAGCGCATGGCGGCAAAGCTTTTCGGGTCGTCTGGCGAGCCGAAGTTTCCCTGCCCGTCAATCAGCGGATAGCGGTAGGAAAACGGCTGCGCCATCAGCACCATGGCCTCGTAGCAGGCCGAGTCGCCGTGCGGGTGAAACTTGCCCAGCACGTCACCCACGGTACGCGCCGATTTCTTGTGCTTGGAGGCCGCCGACAGGCCCAGCTCGCTCATGGCATAGACGATGCGCCGTTGCACGGGCTTGAGGCCGTCGCCCACGTGGGGCAGGGCACGGTCGAGCACCACGTACATGGAATAGTCGAGATAGGCGCGCTCGGCGTAGTCCTTCAGCGCGATCTGCTCGTGATCGGAGAAACTGCGGGTGATTTCGGTCATGGTGCTCGTTCTTCGTTGGTCGCGGCGTCGGCGCGGCCGTGGGTCAGATCGTGGCCAGGTCGCCCTTGGTCTCCAGCCAGGCCTTGCGGTCCGAGGCGCGCTTCTTGGACAGCAACATGTCCATGACCCGGCGGGTCGCGCGGTCGTCCTCCACCGTCAGCTGGACCAGGCGGCGGGTGTCCGGGTCGATGGTGGATTCTCGCAGCTGCAGGGGGTTCATTTCGCCCAGGCCCTTGAAGCGGGTTTCGGTGATTTTTCCTTTTTTCTTCTCCGCCGCGATCATCTCCATGATGCCGGCGCGCTCCTCGGCGTCCAGGGCGTAGTGGGTCTCCTTGCCGACATCGATGCGGTACAGGGGCGGCATGGCGACGAAGATGTGGCCGGTTTCCACCAGCGGGCGAAAATGCTTCAGGAACAGGGCCGTGAGCAACGTGGCGATGTGCAGCCCATCGGAATCCGCGTCGGCCAGGATGATGACCTTGCCATAACGCAGGCCCGAGACCTGGTCGGAGCCCGGATCCACGCCGATCGCCACCGAAATGTCGTGCACTTCCTGGTTGGACAGCACCGCGTCGGATTCGACCTCCCAGGTGTTCAGTATCTTGCCGCGCAGGGGCAGGATGGCCTGGTATTCTCGATTGCGCGCCTGTTTGGCCGAACCGCCGGCGGAGTCGCCTTCCACCAGGAACAGCTCGGTGACGGACAGGTCCTCACTGGTGCAGTCCGCCAGCTTGCCGGGCAGGGCCGGACCCTGCGTGACCTTCTTGCGCGCCACCTTGCGGGATTTCTTCATGCGCTTTTGCGCATTCTCGATGGCCAGGCGGGCGATTTCCTGGCCGTCGTTCACGTTTTCGTTCAGCCACAGGCTGAAGGCGTCCTTGGCCACCCCGGACACGAACGAGGCGGCGGCCCGGCTCGACAGGCGT